>NZ_JBIIHA010000007.1:0-217488 GCF_044236155.1 Prosthecobacter sp. | reverse complement strand
TCGGCACGCCGTCGATGAGGCCCTCGTCCATGCAGACGTCGATGACGTTCGCGCCGCTCTCGACCTGCTGACGCGCGATGGCGACGGCTTCCTCGAGTTTGTTTTCCTTGATGAGCTTCGCGAATTTCGGCGAGCCGGCCACGTTCGTGCGCTCGCCGATCATGAGGTAGTTCGAGCCGGGGCTGAGCACATACGGCTGCGAGCCGCTGAGGCGCATCGTGTGTGGATCGGCGGGCACTTCACGCGGCGCGAGACCTTCCACGGCCTTTGCGATGGCGGCGATGTGCGCAGGCGTGTTGCCGCAGCAACCGCCCATGATGTTCACGAAGCCGCTGCCGGCGAAATCCTTCGCGTAGCCCGCCATGTCCGGCGGCAGCAAATCGAAGCCCGTCGGTGCCAGCGGGTTCGGCATCCCGGCATTCGGATACGCGGAAACGAAGCAATCCGCCTTCGCGGCGAGTTCTTCGAGGAAGGGGCGCATCTTGTCCGGGCCGAGCGAGCAATTCAGACCGATGGACAGCGGCTTCACATGCCGCATGGCATTCAAATACGCCTCCGTGATCTGCCCGGAGATCATCGTCTCGCCACCGGGGCCGACGGCGGCGCTGATCTGCACCGGCAGCTCGATTTTGTCCTCTTCAAACACCTCGCGGATCGCCACGAGGGCCGTCTTCGCGTTCAACGAATCGAAAATCGTCTCCACGAGCAGCGTATCGACTCCACCGGCGATCAAGGCGCGGATTTGATGCTTATACGCGGCCTTCACCTGATCGAAGGTGACGTAGCGGAAGCTCAAATCGGTCAAATCCGGGAACTGCGAGAGCGACACCGTCATCGGCCCGATGGCTCCAGCGACGTAGCGCTTCCGTCCCGTCTGCTCGCCGATGATGTCCGCCCATTTGCGGCACTGACGGGCGGACTCGAAATTGATCTCCCACGCGAGGTCATTCAAAAACGTGTCCTCAATGATGCCTTGGAAGAATTCCGGGCACTTTTTGCCTTCCCGGAAGAATTCCGCCTGCGCGATGCTCGTGCCGGAAAACGTGTTCGTCTCGATGATGTCCGCCCCGGCTTCGAGGAAGCGCTTGTGGATGTCCTCAATAATATCGGGGCGCGTGATCGAGAGGATGTCGCCGTTGTTCAGGATGTCCTTCTCGTTGTCGCGGAAGCGCTCGCCGCGTGCCGAGGCCTCGTCGAGCACGCCTTTGGCTTTGTACTCGCGAATCGTCGTGCCCATGGCCCCGTCGATCACCAGGATACGCTGGCGCATGGCGGCTTCGAGTTCAGGGCGGCAGTTAGGACGTGCGGGCATGGTCAAAGACTACCCAAAGGCCGCGAAGGGTCAACCCTTCGCATCAACGCATCATGATTTGAGGATGTGATCACGATTCTAATTTACAGGACAGCAATCCGTTATATCGGCGCACATGTCCGCCAAACGCAAAACCAGCATGCCCGAAGCCAGCCCTGAGGCCCTCAATGAGAACCTCGGCAAGCGCGTGAAGAAGCTCCGCGCGGATCGCGGCTGGTCTCTGGAGGAACTGGCGAATGCCAGCGGGGTGAGTCGCAGCATGCTCAGCGAAATCGAGCGCGAGAAGGCGAATCCCACGCTGACCGTCACCTTCCGCATCGCGCGAGCTTTTGGGCTCACTTTGCAGGAGCTGATCGAGAGCGCGGAGGCCAGCGCATCGAAAATCCAAGTCATCCGCGCCAGCGACCGCGCCCAGGTCTTCCGCAGTGACAAGCAGCATGAGATCCGCACGCTTTCGCCGCTGAATCTGGAGAAGGATGTCGAGTTTTACGAAGTCCGCCTTCGCCCCGGCGGAGCACTTCGCTCACAGCCGCACTTTGAAGGCACGCGCGAGTTCCTCACCGTCGAGGAAGGCAGTGTCCGCATCGAATCCGACCAGGACACCGACGAACTCACCAAAGGCGACTCGGGCACCTACCGCGCCGATGTACCGCACGCCATCGTGAACACCGGCAAGGCCGATGCGCTGGTATTTCTCGTCGTGATTTATCGCTGAGCATTTTTTCCAACCAACCATGAAGCCAACCATCCTCCTGTCCCTCCTGTTTTGCGCCGTCGCCCAAGCGCAGATGCCTCCCGCGCTCGTGAATGCGGAACGCGCCAAAATCCTCGAAGGCGTCAAATCGGTGCCAAAGCTCGGCGCACCCGGTCCGGTGGGGATTTGGGGCCAGATCGCGTTTCCGATCCTTTCGGCGCCGGACAAAGACGGCGTGGAAATCGCCGTCGCGGCGGCTGCGGCGTTTGGGAAAGGCCGCGTGATCCTTTTCGGCCAGAATTCCTACCTCAATGGAGCAGGTGGCGGGGATCACGCAAAGCTCATCGAGAACTGCGTGAAGTGGACCGGCAACAAAGCGAAGCCTCGCGTCGGCGTGAAAGGCGTGCGCGGCCTCGCAGGCATCGATGCGAAGGAGTTCGACACAGTGGAGAAGAAAAACCTCACGGACTTCGACGTGGTCATCATCAATACACAGGGCGTCGTCGGCAAAGAAGAGGGCGAGGCACTCATCGACTACATCAAAGGCGGTGGCGGCTTCATCGGCGGCATGACGGGCTGGGCTTATGGTCAAACCAGCGGCGGAAAGGACCTCACCACCTCCCACGGCGTGAATCAGGCTATCATGGCCGCAGGCGTGGCGAACACAGACATGAGTGCCTTTGACCAATTGCGCTCGTTTGAGGCCCGCGTGGAGCTTCCAGCGATGATGAATGCCTCCGAGGCCATCACCGCGATCAAAAAACAACGCGAAGGCGGCCCGGCGCTCACGCCTGAGCAGATGAAGCAGGGCATGAATGCCATTCAGATCGCCATGGCCGCGCAACCGCCGGACCGCAGCAATTTGAAGAACGCCGTCGCCGCCGCGCTCGGCAACGCCGGCTCCGACGCTCCCATCCCGACCGCCAAAGCTCCGCTCAATGACACGCAGCACGCCGCCGCACGGCTGCGTCTCGGCATGGAGACACGCATGCTCCGCCTCATGAGCGCGGAAGGCATCAAGGCGCATCCCGCGCACATCGAATTCCCCGGCAAGGCCCCTGAGAACGCCCCGCGCACCGGCGCGGAGATCGCCATCACACCGAGCATCTCCGGCTGGCACAGCACCGGCCTTTACGCGGTCGCGGGCGAGCCCATCACGGTGACCATTCCCGAAAAATACGCCGACAAAGGCTACGCCGTGCGCATCGGCTGCCACAGCGACACGCTTTACCATCTCGACAAATGGGAACGCGCTCCCGACATCACCCGCAGCGACACCTTGGCCACCACCACGACGAAAACGACCTCCGCCTTCGGCGGACTCATCTACATCGAGGTGCCAGGACGAGCGAAGGACGACGAACCCTTCACCGCCGCCATCAAAGACGCCATCGCCGCGCCGCTCTTCGTCCTCGGCAAAGATGACGATGCGAGTTGGAAGGCAATCCGCCAGCGCCCAGCGCCGTGGGCGGAAATGGCCTGCGACAAGATGATCATCAGCTTCCCGCGCGAAGTCGCGCAGGCCATCAACAATCCCACCGAGCTCATGCAGTTCTGGAAAGCCGTTGTCGAGGCCCAGGATGAGATCACCAACCAGGCCACCGAGCGGAAACGGCCCGAGCGCATCGTTGCTGATGTGCAGATCAGCGCCGGTTACATGCACAGCGGCTATCCCATCATGATCCCCACGAGCGCCGCGCCGGAGATGACTACGCTCACGCGTTTGAAATTTCCCGGCTGGGGCTTCTACCACGAAATCGGCCACAACCACCAGCGCGGCACCTTCACCTTCGATGGCACCGGCGAGGTCACGAACAACGTCATCGGCATGTATTGCTACGACGCCGTCTTGAAGAAAGACTGGCTCATCGGCCACGGCGGCATCACCGAGGAATCGCGCAAGGACCACATCAAGAAGATCAAGGCCGCGAAGGACAAATGGCAGACGTGGAAGAGCGATCCCTTCCTCGCTTTGACGACCTACATCCAGCTCATCCAGGAGTTCGGCTGGGAAAGCTGGCGCAAGTATCTGCACAGCTTCGACGGCACCGAATTCGGCCCCGAGCCCAAAGGCGACGACGAAGCCCGCGACCAGTTCCTCATCCGCTACTCCAAGATCGCCAACAAGAACCTCGGCCCCTTCTTCGACTTCTGGGGCATCCCCGTCAGCAGCTCCGCGAAGACGGAAGTGAGCAAACTGGAAGCGTGGATGCCGAAGGGGCTGTGAGCGGCTACTTCGCCAAAGACACGCACACGATCTCCTCGTCGTTGCGCATGAAGACGCATTGATTCGCGAAAGCCGGGTGTGACCACACAACGGCGCGGCGGGGGTCAGTGGTGGTCGGCTTCAGGAGATGAGCACGGCTGATCTCCTCGTAGCCTTTTGGCGTCATCTTCGCGATGATGAGATCGCCGAGTTCGTTGGCGAGAAAGAAGCGGTCCTCGTGTTTGATGATGAAAGCGTTCGCCCAGCGCACTTCGCCACCGCCAGTCGTCGCGGCGAAGGTTTCCCACACACGCTCGCCGGTTTGAAGCTTCAGACAGCGGAGCTGGCCGTAGCTGCACACACCGTAGATATGGCCGTCCTCGATGAAGGGCGTGCTCATGATGCTGTGCAGCGTGTCCGAATTCTTTTCGCTGATGCTTTTTCCTTCCCACATCAGCTCGGCGGCAGGTTTGGCGGTATCAAGCTTGAAGCACTTCGAGCTGGTGTAGAAGGAGGTCAGGAACAGCAGGTCGCCCGCGACACGAGGCGTCGGAATCGTCAGCCCGAAGCGCACCTCCCATGGATAGGACCAAAACACCTTCCCGGTGGCCGGATCGAGCAAGTTCACGGACTGCGGATGCCAGATGAGGAGTTGTTTCGCTCCGCCGTTTTCGATCAATGTCGGAACGCCGTAACCCGGTTCTCGGGCATCGAGCGCGCGCCAGAGTTCCTTGCCCGAATCCTTGTCAAAGGCCACCACGATGCTGCCCGGTCCGCCGCAGAGGCAGACGAGACGGTTGCCATCGAGCAGTAACTGACCGGCGAACCCCCACTGCGGCGTTTTGGCTTCGTATTCCTGCTTCAAATCGTGCGCCCAAAGCACTTTGCCAGTGGCGGCGTCGAGGCAGTGGAGATTCGCCTCAGCTCCATACGTCCAAACCTTGCCATCACGCAGCAGCGGCGTGGCACGCGGGCCGGTGGAGTAGCTCATGGTGTAGGTGCAGTCGTAGCGATGCTCCCAAAGCTGGGCGCCACTTTTAGCATCGAGACAAAGCACGCGTTCACTGCCCGGAATGAGGCCGCGGGCGAAGGCGTTCGCGGGCACGCTGGCTTTGTCGGCAATCTGGCGGTCCATCACGAAGACCTTGCCATCGGCCACAGCGGGTCCGGTGTAGCCTCCGCCGATCTTCGCACGCCACAGCACTATCGGGCCGCCCTCGGGAAATTTTTCCACGATGCCGGTCTCTCGCCACACCGCATCCCGCTGAGGGCCGAGCCACTGGGGCCAGTCGTCGGCACGAACGGTGGCAAGGAGAAGAAAGAAGAAGCCGAGGCGCATGGGTCAAAAAACTCGCCCAAACACGCCATGTTGCGAAAAATTATCCATCACGCCTCACCCGCAGCAGCGGCGCAGGCAGATGCTCGCTGGTCAGCCAGAGAGTGAGGTTGTCACCTTCATAGCAGACGCCCTCGACCTGGCGCAGCAGTTCCGGCTCGATGCGCGCAGGCGGTTGCTTCAAGGTATCCGCGAGCGGCTGTTCGGGCGGGAGTTTCCACTCGTAGAGGCTGCTATAGGTGGCGACAACCATGCGGGTGCCATCAGGCGAAAATCCGGCGGCGGTGGTCATGCAGTTGTCATGAGGGCGCTTCCCGGCGCGGATCAGCTTCGGGAAGGTGATGTCGGCGACTTTCTCCAGCGTCATGCTGGCGTCCATCCGCATGAGCTGCGGGAAAATGTAGAGGGCGCTCCGCCCTTCCTCGCTTTTCGTGAGAATGTGAAGCCTGTTTGTCAGCGGATGCACCAACAGGCTCTCGGCGTTGTGCTTGCCGTCAGGATAACTCACGCGCCAGATGACCGGCGTGGCGCTGATCGTCTCCTCGACCACCTTTCCCGGCTCGCTGATTTGCGGCTCGGGAATTTGATAAATCTGGATCGTCGGCCGCATCTGGAAGTTGTCCCCGATGTCGCCGATGAACAACGCAGGCCCGCCCTTCTCATCCTTGCCGAGGGCGATGTCCTCCCAGTCAAAATTCGCCGCGTCGCGAACGCGCACCTTGGCGCGGGTTTTGCCATTCCGATCAATCGCAAACACACACGGCTCGCCGCCGGAGTCATTCAGCGTCCAGAAAATGGACGGATCACGCCCGCTGAGGCACAGGCCGGAGCTTTCCTTGATGCGCTTGTCATCGAGGATGGCCACGCGCTCGCTCGTGCTCGGCACGGGCTTCTCCGGCCACGCGGTCTGAGCGCAGGCATGCGCTGCGCAGAGGATGAGAAGAAAGAAAGCTTTCATGGCTCAACCCAGCGGAGTGGCGGGACCCGAGAGCATGCGACTGTGGTGAAAATTCACCCGGTTGAGGAACCAGCGCCAAGTGTAGCCAGGACGCCCGCGCTCGAGCAGGAAATGCGGGCAGTCCTTGTGCGCGGGGCTGACGCCGCGGCGCGGCCAGTGATAGTGCGGTACCACATTGCCCAATGGAATATCGTAGGCGCGCATCAAATAAGCCGCGAGACGCGCCGTTCGGTCGATCGTCGCGCCGATGTCGTTGCCGCTGTGCTCGCACATCTCGATGCCGATGCTGTAATTGTTTCCCGGTCCGTCAAAGTCGGCGTGCTCGCCCTGCTCACGGCAAGGCAGGTGCTGGATGGCGACATTTTCCTGCACGGTGAAGTGCCAGGTGAGGAAGCCGATGCGGTTGCCGCCCTTGCGCTTTGTGGCACGCAACGCGCCGCGCTTCAGCGCCAGCGCATGCTGATATGCGTCACCGCTGTAATTCTGCGTGCTGTGAATCGTGATGTAGCGCGGCTTCATCGGCCGGTAATAACGACGGCCCACCGTGCCGGCGGGGATGAGGTCCAGTTTGACGCGTGCCTCGGCGAGAAGCTGGTCCGGCGTGACCGGGCCGGGCGGCCCGTTGTTGAACCGCGACTCCCACCGGGCGATGCGTGACCCGTCGTAAGTGGCGCAGGCCACGACCATCACGGCAAGAATCACTGGGAGGACAAGGGCAACGTGTCGGCGCATGGCTCTCTTTACGTTCCAGAGGTCAAAGTTCAAGGTTCAAGGCGGCCAAACCGCGCTTTAAGACGTGCCGGCCGCCGAGACCTTCGGCGTTTTTTGCCGCCAGCCGCGCCGCATGTTCCATGCTCCGCTCCAGCGGCCAGCCAGACATCCAGCCGTGCAAAAAAGCGCCGTGAAATACATCCCCGCATCCCGTTGTGTCGATCAAAGGCTCCGCTTTGAAGGCAGGCTTGTGAAAATACACGCCGTCAGGTGTCCAGCCATGACTGCCACCAATACCTTCGGTGATGACCAGCAGCCGCGCCGGTGATCGGAGCAAGGCGGCGGCCATTTCTGCCAGATCCGTCTTCCCCGAGCACTTTTCCGCGAAATCACGCGAGACAACGCGCACATGACTCGCCTCGAACAAATCACGAATTGACTCGCGCCAGCGTCCCGCGCCGCCATCGAACGAGATTCCGATGTTTTGCGCCTTCGCGGCCTCGATCGCGGCTCGGCAGGCATTTTCATGACGGCCGTTGATGTGGAGCAGGCGAGCTCCTGCGAGCAGTTTCGGCTCAAAAAACGGCTCCGGGGCCGATGCGGGCATGAAAACGATCTGCCGCGCCCCGTCCCGCTGGCGCACCAGAATCACCGCATGGGCCGGTTCGCCGTCCAGTAGCACACATTCATGCCCATGCGCCCGCAAAACGGCCAGCGCCGTAGCCACCGGCCCCCCGGCGTCCACGCAGGAGGCCAGCGCCTGCGTCACCTGCTCCTGCGCGCTGAATTCCGGCACGACGAAAAACTCGTCCCGCGTCTCCGCGCCGATGCCGACGACCTTGAAAGAACCTGATGCCATGCGGCGGCATGATTCCCGCGATTTCGCGATTGTCATCCACCTCCGAGTCATTCAACATCCGCGCTTCTCATGAGCACCTCCGCCACTTCCGACGCCTCCGCCCCTTGGTACAAGCAGATGACAAGCTACCACTGGTTCGTCTTCATCGTGGCTTCGCTGGCGTGGTTGTTTGACTGCCTCGACCAGCAGCTCTTCCTCCTGGCTCGCAACTCGGCCATGAAGGCCCTGTTGCCGCCGGATATGGACCCGATCAAGTATGGCGGCTATGCCACCTCGATCTTCGTCGCAGGCTGGGCCACCGGCGGTCTCATCTTCGGCTCCGTCGGCGACCGTATCGGCCGCGCGAAGACACTCACGCTCACCGTGCTCATTTACTCGGTGTGCACCGGGCTTTCGGCGTTCTCCAAAGGCTGGATCGACTTTGCGATCTACCGTTTTCTCACCGGTCTCGGTGTCGGTGGTGTCTTCGGCCTCGCGGTCGCTCTCGTGGCAGACACGCTGCCGGATACGGCCCGCGCGGGTGCGCTCGGCACCTTGCAAGCGCTCTCCGCGGTCGGAAACATCGCCGCGGGCCTTACCAGCATGTACATGGGCAGTTTGGAAGCCTCTAAGGCCATCGAGCCCGGAACCGCGTGGAAGTACATGTTCCTCGTCGGCGCCCTTCCCGCCTTCCTCTGCGTCTTCATCCAGATCCGCCTCAAAGAACCCGAGAAATGGGTCAAGGCACGCGCTGCTGGTAAGGCGGCTGGTGTGAAGTTTGGCTCCTACTCCTCGCTGCTCGGTGATGTGCGCTGGCGGAAGTCCGCCCTGCTTGGCATGGTGCTCTGCGTGGCGGGCGTGATCGGCCTGTGGGGCATCGGTTTCTTCAGTCCTGAGCTTGTGGGCGATGTGATGGAACGCTCGCTGAAGGCTGAAGGCGTGGCTCCGGAGAAGATCGCCGGTGAAAAGACCTACTGGATCGGTGTGAACTCGATCGTGCAGAACCTCGGCGCGTTCTTTGGCATGCTGCTGATGACAAAAATCGCCCAGGGCCGCGGCCGCAAGCCTGCCTTCGCGATGGCCTACGTCGCCGCCATGATCGCTACCATTGGTTTCTTCCAATTCTTCGATGGTCGCGGCGACATCTGGATGAGCGCCGTGATGGGTGCCTGCCAGCTCGCCCTCTTCGCGGGCTTCGCCATCTATCTTCCTGAGCTCTTCCCCACCAGCCTGCGCAGCACCGGCACGAGCTTCTGCTACAACGTCGGCCGCTTCGTTGCCGCCAGCGGTCCCTTCACCCTTGGCAGCCTCCAGGCGGCTCTGAAAGCTGGTGCCACCACGCCCGAAGCGAAGCTGGAAGCCTTCCGCACCGCCTGCACCTACATGAGCGCCATCTTCCTCCTCGGCCTCGTCGCTCTCGCCTTCCTCCCCGAGACCAAAGGCCGTCCGATGCCGGAAGACTGAACCGCTTCGCGGTCATGACGAAACCAGAATGACGAAGGCCGAATCGCTTCGTCATTCATTCGTCATTCGACATTCTTCACTCGTCATTTCGTCATGTCTCCCGCCGAACTCATCGTCCTCAAAGACCCGTCCGCGCTCTCGCCAGAGGCCCATGCCCTGTGGCAGATCAAAAATGGCGATTGGGATTCCGCGCACAACATCGCGCAGGACATCCACACGAAAATGGGCTCGTGGATTCACGCGCTGCTGCACGTGATCGAGGGAGATCAATGGAACGCGGACTACTGGTTTGCCAAGGCAGGCAAACCCTCGCACGGACCGAAGGAGATCGACAAACTTTGGGACGAAATCGCCGGTGTTGTGCTATCTTGAAGCTTACCACCTTGAACAACGACCCCGCCAAGCCCCAGCAACGCTTCGAAGACCTCCGCGGCATCCTGCGCTATGTGCCGCAGTTCCGTCAACGCGTCTTCGTGATCGCGTTCGATGGAGCGCTGATGACTCAGCCGGGCTTTGCCAGCCTTTTGCAGGACGTGGCGGTGCTTCAGTCGCTGAACATCGAGGTCGTCCTCGTATTCGGCGCGCGTGCCCAGGTCCGCGCGCTCGCGGAAAAACGCGGCATCACTCTTTACAATGACGACGGCATGGGCCGGACGGACGCGGCAGGCATCGAGATCGCCAAGGATGCCATCATGCGGCAATGCAGCGATCTCGTGGCCGATCTGACCGCGCTGGAGATGCCGGTGGCCGTTTCCAACGCGCTCGCGGTGCACCCGGCGGGCGTGATTGACGGCGTGGATCTCGAATTTACCGGCCGGATCGAGCGGGTGGACGAGGAATCGCTGCGCGCGCTGCTCAAGGCCGACATCATCCCGATTCTGCCGCCGCTCGGTTACGACGGCAAAGGCGCGACCTTGCGCCTGAACTCTGACGCGGTCGCCGTTGAGGTCGCCATCGCCCTCCAGGCCGCGAAAGTCATCTTTGTGGCCGAATCCGGCATCACCGCCGCGGATGGCACGCGCCTCGCGCAAATGTCCGTCGCCGATGCGAAGGAGATGTACAAAAAGAAGGACGGGAAATACGATGTGAGCCTGCTATCGAAGCTGCGCTACGCCTCGCTAGCCTGCCAGGAGGGCGTGCCGCGCGTCCACATCGTCGATGGCACGCAGGACGAGGCGCTGCTGGCCGAATTGTTCTCCAATGAAGGCGTCGGCACCATGATCCATGCCGATGACTACCAGCAGATCCGCAAGGCACGCGCCAGCGACGTGCCCGCGCTGCTTTCCATGATGCAGCAGAGCGTGGACGACGCCGCGCTCGTGCCGCGCACACGCGACCAGATCCAGTCGAAGATCAAAGACTTCTTCGTGCTAGAGCTCGACGGGAATCCGATCGGCTCAGTCGCCGTGCATTCGTATGAGGAGGACGGCAGGAAAATCGCCGAGCTGGCCTGCCTGTTCGTCCGCCGCTCGCACAAGAACAAGAATCATGGCCGCAAACTGGTCGCCTTCGCGGAGGAAACCGCGAGGCAGCGTGGCAGCGAGGTGATTTTCGCCCTCAGCACGCAGGCGTTCCGCTTTTTTGAGGAAAAGATGGGCTATGCCGTGGCCGATCCTGACGCCCTGCCCGCGAGCCGCCGCGAAAAATACGACAAGAGCGGCCGGAACTCGAAGGTGCTGGTCAAATCTCTGAAATAGCTCAGCGAAGCGGCGAGTTGCTGATGCCGACCTCCGCGATCGCGATGGCCTTGTCCTGAAGTTTTTCGCCGATGTAGCGCTGCTGGAACTGCAGGCGGCAGCGACGCCCGTCCTTCGAGAAAGCGAGCCAGAAGTCTGTTGATTTGATGTGGTCCGCCTTGCCGCTCACGTCGGCCCATTCGTAGCGTCGTGTTTCGCCAAACAGCACCTCGGTCACGCCGCCGGCGCTCAACGTGGCGGAATAGCCCTTCGCCTGCCATCCCAGCCAGGAGGCCGCGCCTCCGACCAGCAGCAGCAACGCGCCCAGAACGACGAACGGCCCGATGACCTTCACGCGGCCAAAAAAACTGCCGTTGCCGTATTCCAGCGCGAAAAACTTCACCCGGGTGAACATGATCTTCACCATCGCGATTCCCGCGATGATCAGCAGAGGCCCGCCGCCGAGCAGGCCCCAGGTGTACATGTCCCCGATCAGCAAGGTGACCCCGTCACCCGAATCAGCCGCCTTGGTGAGAAACGGGGAGATGTCCGGCAGGGGCAGGACGGCGAGGAGCGTCGGGGATGAATTCATGACTGCTAATTGATTTAACCAAGCCGGTGACACGCCCGTCAAGCCTCGCTTCCGTCACATTTGTGCCGCCGGATGAAAGCCTTCACCTCCGCTGGATCGGCGTTCATCGGCCAAGTCTTCAGCGGCTTTGATTTCAGGGCCTCCAGCGTGGGGTGCGTCGGCTCGTTACCCGTGGCCTGCTTGACCACGTCGGGAAATTTCGCCGGACTCGCGGTGGAAAGCACCACGCTGATGCGATCCTGCGCCATGTCGGTGAAGGCGCAGGCGGTGTGCGGATCGAGAACATACTGCCAGTCCTGCCACATCTGGGCAATGACGCGCTCGATCTGCGCGTCGTCCATGCGCGTGGAGTGCATGCTGGTCTTTGGCAGCGTGATTTGCAGCGGCGCGCCGGATTTGATCTTCACCATCACCTCGCGCACGCGCTCCGGGCTTTGATCTAGGATGTAATAGAGGAAGCGCTCGAAGTTCGATGCGGCCTGGATGTCCATGCTCGGCGCGTGGCTGGGATGCACGTCCTCCTGGCGGTATTCTCCGCTGCTGAAGAACCGATGCAGAATGTCGTTCTGGTTGGTCGCCACGCGGAAGCTGCCTGCGGGCATGCCCATCTGCTGCGCCAGCCAGCCGGCGAGGACGTTGCCAAAATTTCCAGTGGGCACGACGTATTCGGCCGTCGCACGCGCTTCTTCCGGCAGTCTCAAGCAGGCCCAGATGTAATAGACGCACTGCGCCAGCACGCGGGCGATGTTGATCGAGTTTACGGCGGAGAGATTCACCGCACTGGCGAACTCAGTGTCGCCAAAGATGTCCTTCACCACACGCTGCGCGTCGTCGAAGGTGCCGGGGACCGGGATGGCGAACACGTTTTCCGCGCCCGTGCAGGCCATCTGCCGCTCCTGCAGCGGTGCGACGCGGCCGTTCGGATAAAGAATGAAAATCGTGATGCCATCCTGGCCCATGCAGCCATGAATCGCCGCCGAACCGGTGTCACCCGAGGTCGCGCCGAGCACGGCGAGGCGTTTGCCGCTCTTGGCTACCTGCCGCTTGTAAAGCAGGCCCAGCAGTTGGAGCGCGAAGTCTTTGAACGCGAGCGTGGGGCCGTGAAACAACTCCAGGATGTAGGTTTTGTCCGTGATCTTCCTCAGCGGGGCCACATCCGGCGAATCGAAGCGCCGATAAGCCTCCGCCGTGAGCTGATGCCACTCCGCGTTGCTGATCTCCGGCGCAAAGAGCGTAAAAAACTCCGCCGCGAGCTGCGGATAGGTCAGCTTTGACCATGCAGGCAGCTTGTCGGCGATGCCCGGCAGTTTCTCCGGCAAAAACAGCCCGCCATCCGGCGCCAGTCCGGCTTCAACGGCTTCAGAGAACGTATGCGGCCTCGTCTGGCCGCGGGTGGAAATGTAATGCATGGGCGGAATCAATCGGGGCGCGCATTCTGTGATGGATTTGACGTTGCTCAAGTAATCCGTCCCGCATGATTTAGGCTTGTTAGAATTTCTGCCCTCTGTCAGTGTCTCGAAATGCGTGTTATTGGCCGGAAAAATAGTGCTCCCTTCGCAATGGCGGCATTGCTTGTGTTTGGAGGAATAAGTCCCACCATGGCTGTAAACAATCCTCAGGCCAAGGCACTGGCTGCATTGCTTAAACCGCCGGGGTTGACTGCGAAGGCCGACCCTCAGGGCCTGGCCAAAACCCGCGGACAACTCATGCGCATTCTCACCTCAATGCAGCGGAGCTATAAAACCGGCGGCCCGGATGGCGGAGCACTGGTGAAACGAGCTCTGGATTTTTTGCCGGATATCGGCGGCACGCACCGGGCCGCGTTAACCGGCAATCTGGTGCAGATGTGGAAAGAGGCCTCGGCATTGGGGTGCTATGATGAAGACCATAACTTCACAGGCTTCATCACACGCGGTCGCGACAGCGGCAAGCAGGCCGTATTCGAGCACATCGTTCCCCTGGAGCTGGCGCCGCGCATGTCACTTGATATTGCGAATGTGCGCCTGGTCACCCCCTCAAAAAGCCGTGAAAACGGGGGGGATGATAAAAATCACGACCTGGCGTTCCTGCAACAGCTCAAGATGGTGGAAGATGAGATCGAGGGCCGGAAAGAGCTGAAGAAAATGGAAGCCGATGCGCCGGTGAAAAAAGAGGTGCCACGAAATAAAATGGGCGAAACCGCGGAGGAACAGGCCCGCTTGTTCAAGCTGGACATGGACCGTGCCGGCGAGGCCGCGAAGCAACCGCGCAGTCTCAACCTTTTGGGACGACTGGTCGAGACGCCGATGAAGCGCAACGGATACACATGGTGCTATGGCATCGAACTCCGCAATACCTCCGCGCTGCCAACTGAGGTCACAGTGGAATGGACGCTCCTCGGCATCACCGAGATCAAAAACCTCTATTACATTCTCGGTGAAGGGGCACAGAAGGTGCAATTGCGCAGTGCTGGTGTGCAGCAACACGAGTTTCGCACGCCGAAGCCAGAGTCCCACTACAACAACCGTGCCGATGATCTCGACGAACTCCCGCCCAAGGACAAACGACGGGCTGCCACTGAAACAAAGTATCGAGGAGCCGTCATCCGGGTAGTTCACGGCAAGGATACGGTCGTCGCACAATGGGGCTCGGATGCGACGATGAACAACTTTTTGAGTGACGATCCTGATGACAAACATGTCCTCACTCAACTGCCAAAGCTTTACCTCACCACGCCCTACAAACCGTAAGCAAGGCCTATCGAGGCAGGACTACTTTCTCGGGATAAACACATCCACCTGCTGGCCGACGTAAAGGCTGTCCCCCTTCGGTTTTTCGAGTTCGTAGATCACCTGGAGCACGCGGGTGTCCACGCGTTCGGTGCTGGCACCGGTGAGGGAGACCTTGGGGATCACGTAGGGCTCCACGCGGACGAACTTGATAGCGTATTTTTTGGTGGAGTCGCTTTTGAGGTAGAGGCTGGCGTCCTTGCCGGGGGCGATTCTCATGGCGTTCTGCTCATCGACATCGGCGCGCACGTGCAGTGTCTGGATGTCGCCCAGCACGAGGGCGGGCTGCTTGTTTTGCGGCGAGGCGTATTCGCCAGCACGGATGTTCACCTGGAGGATGGTGCCGTCACGCGGCGCTTTGACGGTGAAGCGGTCGATGAGGAGCTGCGTTTGCTCCACATCGGCCTTGGCGGCGGCGAGTTGCGCCGAAGCGGCCTGCTGCTGCGCCTTGGCGACGAGAACGTCGTTGGTGCGATTGCGCAGGTCATCCTGGCTGATGGCACGCTGGTCGGGCACCGATTTCAGGCGGTCGAGCATGTCCTGCACCTTCGCGAGCTGGGCCTGCGCGACGACCAGGTTCGCGTCGGCAACGGCGATGGCGGCTTTTTGCTTCAACAGCGATGCGCGCAGCTCACGATCATCGAGGATGAGCAGAGGATCGCCGGCCTTGACGGTTTGATTGACCTCAACTTTGACGGATTCGACCAGCCCTGGCACCGGCACGCCGATGGCGACGTTTTCGCCGCGTGCCTCCAGAATGCCAGTGGCGGCGATGTCATCCGGGGCATCCTTTTTCGGGGGACTCACCGGCGGAGGCGGGATGGACGACTCCTGGCTGCGGATTTTTTGCAGCACCACGCCCATCGCCAGCACACCGGCGATGGCGAGGATGAAGGTGGAGTAGCGGAGCGTGGTGGAGACGACGGGCATGAAGGAGAGTAAATGACGAATGCGGAATGGCGAACGACGAAATTACGCTCGACGGAAGGCGGCGGACCGTTTCAAATCCAAGACATGAGCAACGAGCCGCGCATCATCGGGCAAATCATTCGCCAGGGCGGCGAGGTCACGGTCATCATCATTGTGGGAGTGCTTTTGCAGGCACTGTGGTTTCAGAACTGGCTGGGCGCGCATGCCTTCTGCCTCGTGGTGCTGACGGTGGCGTTTGCGAAGACGGTGTTTTTCTTCGTGGAGAACCTCACGCACATCCTCATGGCCACGCGGGACAACATGGCCTACCACAAGGTGCTGGGGCTCATGGGTGTGAACATGGCGCAGATCACACTGAGCTTTGCGCTGGACTTCTGGTGCCTGGAGACGGCTGAACCGGCGAGTTTTAGCTCCATCGAGGCCACCTGGGGCCGCGCGGAGCTGATCTTTGAGTTTTTCTTCTTCAGCGTGCTGAACTTCTCCTTCTTCGGCTTCGGTGACGTGACGCCTCTGACCATTCCTGCGAAGCTGGTGACGATGATGGAGATCTTGCTGGCCTTTTTCACCGTGATCTTCCTGCTGTCCGACTTTGTGAGCCTGAAGGACTCGCTCCGCGTACGGAAGCGCCACGAGGACTGATCAGCGTCTTGCACGGACGGCGGCACGCTTTAGGCTGCGGGCATGGAACGCCCCGCCGCCATCGCCCAGATCCGCGAAGCCTGCAAAAACATCGCCCTTCAGTTCATGAAGATTCATCCCGCCGTGCCCGGCCTGGCGGACGAGGAGACGCAGAAGGAATGCTTCCGCTGCGTTCACGAGATGACCGTGCTGCTGGAGACAATCAAAAAGAAGATCGGCCGCCTCGAGCGAGCCGACGACAGCACACTTCTGTGACATTTGGCTTACTTGCCCGACACCTGGCCGAACACGACATTTTGAAATGAACCGCCACCTACTCTGCCTCCTCCTCGCCGCCACCACCCTGCGGGCCGAGGTCAAGCTGCCGTCCATCTTCACCGACGGCATGGTCCTGCAACAACAGCAGCTCGTGCGCGTCTGGGGGACCGGCGAGGTCGGCGAGGACGTGAAAGTGACCTTTGGCGACCAGTCACACAACAGCGTGACCGACCCGAACGGCAAATGGTCGATCACGCTGAACCCGATGAACGCGAACGCCACTCCAGCCGACCTCGTTGTCATGGGCAAAAACACCATCACGATCAAGAACGTGCTCGTCGGCGAGGTGTGGATCTGCTCCGGCCAGTCAAACATGCAATGGACCGTGAAACAGGCCGGGAACGCCGAGGTCGAGATCGCCGCCGCGAAACATCCGCACATCCGCATGTTCAATGTCGAGCGCAGTCCCAGCATGACGCCGCAGGCCGATTGCAAAGGCGCATGGAAGGAGGCGACAAGCGGGAACGTGGGCGACTTCTCCGCCGTCGGCTACTTCTTCGGCCGTCATCTGCATCAGGTGCTCAAAGTCCCTGTTGGCCTGATCAACACCTCCTGGGGCGGCACGCGCATCGAGGCGTGGACGAGCCATGATTCCCTCGCCGAGCGCCCATGTGCGCAGGATTTGCTCGCCGACTGGAAGGATCATGTCGGCAAATGGGACGCCGCGAAGGAGCAGGCCGCGTTCGAGAAGCGCAAGACCGACTGGCAGGCGCTGGTAAAGAAAATGGACGAGGAAAACGCCAAACTGCCCGCCGACAAAAAGAAGACCAAGCCGCAGGCTCCGCGTCCGCCCGATGACCCGGCCAAGACACCGCATCATCCCAGCGTGCTGTTCAACGGCATGGTCGCCCCGCTCGTGCCTTACGGCATCAAGGGAGCGATCTGGTATCAGGGCGAGTCGAACCAGAAGCGAGCCTTCCAATATCAGGAACTGCTGCCCACTCTGATCAACGACTGGCGCAAGCAATGGACGGACGCGTTTTCATTCTACATCGTGCAGCTCGCGAATTTCGGCAACGGCAAGCCGGTGACGAAGGATCCGGGTGTCGCCGACACCTGGGCCGAACTTCAGGAGGCGCAGACGCTCACCGCGCAGACGCTCGACAAATGCGGCATCGCCATCATCAACGACATCGGCGAGCAAAACGATATTCATCCGAAAAACAAGCAGGAGGTCGGCCGGCGGCTCGCGCTGTGGGCGCTGGCGAAGGACTACGGCAAGGAAGGCGCCGAATACTGCGGCCCGCTTTACCAGTCCTCTGTCATCCAAGCCGACAAGGTGCGCATCCAGTTCACCCACACCGGCACAGGACTGAAAACACGCGACGGTGGCGAGCCGAAACACTTCCAGATCGCCGGCGCGGACAAAAAATGGGTCTGGGCCAAGGCAAAGATCGAAGGCAATGAAGTTGTCGTCTGGAGCGAATCCGTGCCGCAGCCCGTCGGCGTGCGTTACGCATGGGCGAGCTGGCCCGAAGGCGCGAATCTCATGAACGCGGAAGGCCTGCCAGCCTCGTGCTTCCGCACGGACGACTTCCTGCCGTCCACGCTCGGTGTCGTCTCGCCCTTCAAGGAAAACGTGCCTGCGAAACCATGATCGAACGAGCCACGCGTGCATCTTTTCCTCGCCGATCCCGATTCAATCCCGTTCCTCGCGGATGAATTGCGTCGTGGCGCGCCGGAGGCGATGCAACGTGAGATCGAAAGCGTCGGCATCGCCTCGGATGCAAAGCTCGACGGCCTTTGGCTTGCGTTTGCACGGCAGACTTTGCCGGATGCGGTCGAAATGACCGCCGTTTCGATCAATGCGTGGGCGGACCGCATCATCGACGCCATCGCCGGTCATTTCCCAGACGATCAACCATGGCGTCTGCATCTCTGGCCGCAGTATGGCGAGGGAAAGGCGGGTGTGAACCGGTGCGAGCTGATTCGCGCGAGCTTGGTCGAGCGCTTGAAGAAGCGGCGCAGACATCTGCTGCGGTCGTTGGTGAGAGATGACGACTCATCCGACATCATCGCTCCGTTCGACCCCGAAACCTCCCTCCTGCAGTGCTTGCTCACCTCCCCCGAAACCGGCTGGCTCTCCGCAAGCATCGCGCCGCAGGCACATGCGCACCGCCATTTGATTTCATCGTTTCCACGCGGCGAAGTGCCGCTGGCGGATGATAAAAGCGCTCCTTCGCGCGCTTTCACCAAGCTCGTCGAGTCCGAGCAGCGCCTCGGCCGCTTCATCGAGCGCGGGCAGACCTGCGTTGATCTCGGCGCGTCCCCCGGAAGCTGGAGCTACGTCGCGATTCAACGTGGGGCGCATGTCATCGCCGTGGACCGCTCTGAATTGCGGGAGGATTTGATGCGCAATCCGCGTCTGCGCTTTGAAACGGCCGATGCCTTCAAATACAAGCCGCCGCAGACCGTGAACTGGCTGGTGTGCGATGTCATCGCAGCGCCTCAGCGCAGCATCGACCTCCTGCTCGAATGGCTGCGGGAGAGGCGCATGCGGAACTTCATCGTAACGATCAAATTCAAAGGACAAGACGAGTATGCGCTGCTGGAGACGCTGAAACGCGAGGCACCTCCACTGTGCGCGGAGTTTCATCTGCTGCGGCTGTGCGCAAACAAGAACGAGGTGTGCGCGTTCGGGGTTGTTTGAGAAGCGCAAGGCTGCCGCCTTGCCGTATCGGGCAACGCCGGAGCCCTGCCCTTCGGCTTACAGCAGCGCCTCGTGCGCACGACCACCCTTGGCCTCGCAGTAGAGAACAAACGAATTGTTCACAACGGCATAGCCTCCGGGCGTCGGATAGTCGCCGCTGAAATACCAATCGCCAAACTCGGCTCCCAAGGCCTGATGGAGTCCAGGAATGGTCTGGTAGATGACCTCGACCGCACCATGCCACGAGGTTTCCTCAGGGCTGATCATCTGGGCGATCTTAGCGGAGATCTCCTCGTCGGTGAACGGGGCGTAAATGGCCTTCACGGCGTTGCGCATCTCCTCCTTCGGCTTTTTCAGCTCAAGTTTGCAGGCGTCGTAGGTCTTTTGCACGATGTGCGACATGCCGCGCTCCCGGAGCAGGGCGACGGCTGCCTGGAAGGCGATGAACTTGCCCAGTTCGGCCATGTCGATGCCATAGCAGTCGGGATAGCGGATCTGCGGCGCGGTGGAGCAGACGATGATGCGTTTCGGATTGGTGCGGGCGAGGATGCGCAGCAGGCTTTTCTTCAGCGTGGTGCCGCGGACGATGGAGTCGTCGATCACTACGAGGTTGTCCTTCGGCGTGACGACCCCGTAGGTGATGTCGTAGCTGCCGGAGACGAGCGCGTCGCGCCCGGTCTCCTGCGCGATGAAAGTGCGCATCTTGATGTCCTTGAGCGCGATCTTCTCGGCCCGCGGCCAGTTGCGCAGCACGAGATCGTCGAGACGGGCCTCGTCCTCTGCGTCAAACTTGCCGTCCTTGAGCATCTCGACGAGCGCCTCTTTCACCATGACGCGGCGCGCCTTGCGCAGACCGTCGAGGAAACCGAAGTAGGCCGTCTCTGCGGTGTTCGGGATGAAGCTGAGCACGGTGTGCTCGAAGTCGTTGTCGATGGCCTTCACGACCTGGGGCACGAGTTGCTCTCCGAGCGACTTGCGCTGCTTGTAGATGACGGAGTCGTTCCCACGGGAGAAGTAGATGCGCTCGAAGGAGCAGGGCTTGAACTCACGCGGCTCGGTGAAGGGCTGGATGGTCATCGTGCCGTCCGCCTTGACCACCGCCACATGCGCAGGCGGCAGTTTTTTGACGTCGTCCTCGGTCACACCGAAGACGGACATCAAAGCAACGCGCTCCGAGGCGATGGCGAAGATCTCGTCGTTCTCGTAGTAGCAGCAGGGGCGGATGCCGCTGGGATCGCGCATGGCGAAGAGATCGCCGTTGCCGATGACGCCGATGATGGCATAGCCGCCGTCCCAGAGCTTCGCGGAATCACGGACGACCTGGGTGACATCGAGCTGCTGGCTGATGTGCGCGGGGATCTCGACCCCGGGCACACCCGCGTCACGGATGGAGTGGTAGAGCCGCGTGTGCGCCTCGTCGAGCTGGAAGCCCATCTCCTCGAGCACGCTCTGCGTGTCCGTGCCGAAGACGGGATGCTGCCCGCGCTTCATCATGATCTCGTTGAGCTCGCGAGTGTTGGTGAGGTTAAAATTTCCCATCACCATGAGCGTGCGCGTGGGCCACGTCGTGCGGCGCATGTAGGGATGCAGCGCGCCTTTGCCGAAGTCACCGCTGGTGCCGTAGCGCAGGTGGCCGATATAAATCTCCCCGGCCATCTCAAACTCGCGCTTGATGGCCTCGGGATCCTCTTCGAAGGGCACGAAGTCCTTGCCCTCCTGGTCGCGCTCGTCCTTGCGCTGCTTGTCAATGCGGCGGGCTATGCGCTTCATGTCTTTGCGCATCTCGTCAAACACCTGGCCGATGCGTTCCACACTTTCCGTGCTGCGCTCGCGGAACATGTAGGGCAGGCCGGGCGGCATGCCGAGCTTGCAGCAGCCGATGCCGAAGCCGTCCTGGCCGCGGTTGCGCTGCTTTGTCATGAGCGCCTGCAGGGCGTCGAGGCCGTAAAGCGCGTTGCCGTATTTTTGATAGTAGTAGCCCAGCGGCTTTTTCAGCCGCACCACGGCTATGCCGCACTCGTGCCGGATCGGATCGCTCATTCAGGAAGGAGCGCCCATACATGGCTAGTCACGCGGGGAGTGCAACCGGCGGAATGACTTTCTCTGCACGGATTTTCGCATCGATTGTTATTCACAACGCATCAGCGCGCCCTCCGCTGCCACCAGCCCAGAGCAAAACCGATCCCCGCGCCAAAACCGAGGCCGTGAAACAGCCCCCAGCCCAGCTTTGCCGCGATGGCGACCTGCGGCTTCGTCCAGCCCTCGATCCCGCTGCCGAGAACGCCATACATCCACTTCCCGCCGATAAAATAGCCCGCTGTGTGCAGCGCGAACAAAATGAACGCCGCGATCCAGAAGCCAGCTGGCTTTTTCAGCGATTTCCAGCACACCCAGGAGAAAAACAGCGTTCCAGCCGCCGCACCAAGCCACTCGCGCAACTTCATTCCCGGCGGATCTTTGATCAAAAACCACGCCAAGCTCCACAGCAGCGCATATCCGAAGAACGCGGGCAAAAACATGCGGTAGAAGCGGCCCAGCCGGCCTTCCCCATGCAACAGCCCGCACAGCGCCAAGCCCGCACCACCGAGATAAACCAGCGCGATCAGCGCATACATGCCGGCCTCGCTGCCCGCGATGCGTGGCACGAAGGCCCAGATCGAGTAAGCGGCGACGCTGACCAGGCCGAAGCCGAGACAGCCATGCAGGGTGGAGCGGAGGAGGTGAGAGATCACATTTGCTTAAACGCGGAAGCCAGCCTGACATCTCATTCAATCGATGCTTCAGCGAGCATACCGGATCTCGTTGATCCATTCAGGCACGACACCCTGGCCGGGAATGGACGTGTCAGGCTGGCGGCGCAGGCCAAACATGCAGGCCAGCAGCCATTCGAGGACGCTCCAGAACCGCAATGTATCGAGCACGGGGTTCAGCATGTTGGTGACGGGGCAGTAGCGAACGTCTTTGGGATTCGTGTGATGAACCGCATGATGCTGGGCGGTTTGCAGCAGACGCAAGCGTTGGAAAAAGGTGATGATCTTTCCGTTTTCTCTATGTGTGCGATGAGACCACTTGTGGACCTCGTTCGCGTTTCCACCCACGATCGCGAAAAGCCATGCATGCCATGTGAGGCAGTCCAGCAATCCGGCGATGACCAACATTATGCCCATCGCGATCATCAACACTTTGTTGCTCTGCCACCAGGTGTTTCGCGTCATGTGCCGGGGCAGGTGATGATGCAAAATGTTTGGAATTCCGACCCAACGACCAAGCCAGGGTGTGTTCTCTCTGACGTAGGCATCTTCGGCCCAATGAACGATTCCAGCAGCAAAATCGACAGCCAGGAGAACAACAAGGCCTTGCAGAATGAGGGAGATGGTTTCGGTCATGGGTAAGATGGTGAACATCTCCTTATTCAGGAGAGCAGTCGGGAAGGTTACACCCCGACCAACTTTTTGGGGTGATCGACCGGGAAGGCCTCCGGCGTCTTTCAGCAGCAATCCAAGATGGCGTTCGTCCGCCATCTTGAGCGCATGTCTTGGAGACTGATAGAAGGGGTGCAAGACCTTGCACATCCTCACGTTCCAGCGCGCACCATGAAGCCTCTAATCGCCCTCGTGCTCCTTGCGATCCCGGTTTGCGCCGCAGGTTCGAAGCCGGACGTTCTTTTTATCGCCGTCGATGATTTGAACGACTGGACGAGCTACCTCGGCGGCCATCCGCAGACGAAAACGCCGAACATCGACCGCCTTGTGGCACGCGGCACGGCATTCACGAACTCGCACTGCGCCGCGCCGGCCTGCAATCCCTCGCGTGCGGCGCTGATGAGCGGCCTGCGTCCGTGGCAGACCGGCATCTACACGAATGGCGATCCAGCACAGGGCGTGCTGAAGGATGTGATCACCATCAACCGTCATTTCCTCGCCAACGGCTACACCACCCTGGGCGGCGGGAAGATTTACCACAACTTCAATGCCGAGGGCCGCGCTGATTCGTGGACAAAGTGGGCCGGATTGTTCCCAGGCATCCCGGAACATGAGGAAAACATGACCGGCCTGGGTCGCGGTCATTTCGACTGGGGTCCGGTGAATGCCAAACCGAGCGACATGGGCGATCACAAGGCCACTGATTGGGCCATCGACCATCTCAAGAATGCTCCGACCGACAAACCGCTCTTCCTCGCCCTCGGCTACATCAAGCCGCATCTGCCCTGGTATGTGCCGAAGGAATACTTTGACCGTTTCCCGCTCGCCGACATCAAGCTGCCAGTGACTAAAGAGCATGACCTCGATGACGTGCCAAAAGCAGGCGTGAAAATGGCCGGCCCCGAGGGCGATCACGCCGCCGTCATCAAAGGCGACCAGTGGAAAAAAGGCGTGCAGGCTTATCTCGTGACCATTTCATTCCTCGACGACCAGGTGGGCCGTTTGCTCGACGGACTCGATCAAAGCCCGCGCAAGGACAAGACGATCATTGTCTGGTGGACGGACCACGGCTGGCACCTCGGCGAGAAGGAGCACTGGCGAAAGTTTGCGCTCTGGGAGGAGGCCACACGCACCAGCATGGCCATCGTGGCTCCCGGCGTGACAAAACCGGGCAGCAAGACCGCAGCGCCGGTCGATTACACGAACATTTACCCCACGATCTGCGAACTCACCGGCCTGCCCGTGCCGGAACATGTCAAAGGCGCGAGCCTGATGCCGCTGCTCAAGGATCCAACGGCAAAATGGGAGGGCGTGGCCGTCTGCACACACGGAAAGGGGAACCATGCCGTGCGTGACGCGCAATGGCGCTACATTCGCTACGCCGACGGCAGTGAGGAGCTCTACGATCACTCCAAGGACCCTTACGAGTGGACAAACCTCGCTGGTGAAGCTGGCATGAGCGACATAAAGTCAAAACTCGGTGCCGCCCTGCCAAAGGAAGAGGTCAAACCAACCGCTGGCGGTAACAAGAAAGGCGAGGGCAAGGGGAAGAAAAAGAAGACGGAGGAATGATCCCTCTGCTCACCGCCCCTCCTGCTCCAAAGTGAATTCAATGCCGTCGCGTTTGGCCGCCTCGGCCCATTGCGTGAACTTCCATCCCTGGGGCCCCGCCTTTTTCTCGTCCGCCTCCAGCGGCAGAAAATGCACCTCCAGCTCTCCCTTGGCCTTGTCGATGACTTCCAGTTTCAAGAAGCCCTTCCACGCCGCGAACAAGCCGTCCACCTTTGCCGAGTTTTTCGCGTAATCCGCCACTCGCAGCTTCAGCGTCGCCAGATACGGCATGCCATGCAGCGGATACGCCTCGCGCACAGCCTGCGCGATCTGGTGGTCGGTGACCACCGCAGGATCGAAGGTGACGTTCGCGTAGTTGTCGATGATCTGCACGACGGTGACATCCTCCACGCCTTTCGTTTCCGCCACGGACTGCTGCACCATGTAAACACAGCTCCCGCACTCAATGCCGGAGACGTAAAACGTGCGCGTGACCGGCTCTGCGGCCGTCAGCCATGAAATGGAGAGGAAAAAAGCGGGAATGATGTGACGCATGGAAAATCAAACAAGGCCGCGGATCGGCTCGCCCCGGGACAGCAGGTTCAGGAGGTTCGCCGGCAGCCCGTCCGTGACACGCGCCTCGGCCACATCCACGAGCGTGTGCATGATCGTGGCGATCAAATCAGGAATCGTGACCGGCTGGGAGGACGGCTCGCCGCCGTTGCGGGCGCTCTGACCGATGACCTGGCCCATTTTCAGCCCGCCGCCGTAAATCATGAGCGGCGCGAGCCCGCCCCAGTGATCGCGGCCGCCCTTGGCGTTGAGCTTGGGCGAGCGGCCCATCTCGCCGCAGCACACCAGCATGATTTTTTCGCCCAGTCCGCGTGCCTCGATGTCCTCGATCAATGCGGACACCGCATGATCGAACGGACGCCCGACATAATCCATGCCAGTGCGCACCGGGGCGTTGTTGATGTCCGCGTGCATGTCCCACACGAAGCTCGTCGTCACGGTGACAAAGCCGCAGCCGCGCTCGCAAAGGCGGCGCGCAAGGAGAAGCAGCTTGCCGAGCGTGGCCGCGTTGTCGGCGTAGTGCTCGCGGTTTCTCCACTCGGTGCTGATGCGGTCCTTGGGCAGCAGCGGGGCAGTGTCGTAGCGCTCGATGAGGCGCGGATCTTCCTTCGAAAGGTCAAACGCGTCCGAAACACCACGGCGCAGCACGTCGAAGGCCTGCGTTTGAAATTCCGACATGCCTCCCACTGTCGCGCTGCCGTCCATCTTTCGTTTCCATTGATCCAGCGAGGCCAGCAGCGCGCGACGGTCGTCGAGCCGGACCATCGGCATGCTCAGCGTCATGTCCGCCTGCGCTCCGCCGCTCGCTCCGGGCACAAACGGCTGAAATGTCGCACCCAGTTCGCCGCTGGAGGTGAAATCGCCGAACTGCTTGATCACCGGCCCCGTCTTCGCGTCCACGGCCTGCGGAAAGAGCGCCACATTCGTCGGCATCGCGCTGCCCTGACGCAGCGGACCGGCGATACGCGAATAAAGCGATCCCAGGTTGGCCTTGAGCGTGTCTTTGCCGACGATGGTCTTGATGTCGTGCACCGCGTCGCCGGTGACGAAGGAGCGCACGATGCTGAACTTGTCTGCCAGCTTCGCCAGCCGCTCAAAAGTGCCGCCGAAGGTGATGCCCGGCAGCGCCGTTTTGATCTCTCCCGTCACGCTGCGGATTTCCGACGGCGCGTCCATCTTCGGGTCAAAAGTCTCGAACTGCGACGGCCCGCCGTGCATGAAGAGAAAGATGACCGACTTGTCCTTGATCAGCTTTTTCTGCGAAGCCGCCATCAAATCGCCCAACCCGAGCCCGCCCAGCCCCAGACCACCGATGCGCAGAAAGTCACGCCGCTGGAGGCGTGACGATCCGTGGCCCTGGTCGGAGAAAGTAAGCATGACGGGGCCAATACGACGCCGGACCGCCTCTCCTTCCGCTTTGCGCTTGCCTTTCGACGCAGCGTTCAAGATGCTCGTGCTCATCATGCGCCCTGTTCTTGCCTTCCTCGCCGTCATTTCCTTCGCCTCGGCCGATTCCTTCGACTGCCGCCACTGTGAGAAGCATCTGCTGCCGCAGCCGATCAAGCTCGTCGCAGGCCGCAAATACGCGCGCGACCGCCGAATTGACATCATGCACATCAAACTCGATGTGACGCCGGATTTCGCGAAGCGCACCGTCGCGGGAACGACGACGATGAAGTTCAAACCCATCGCGCTGCCGCTGGAGAAGCTGGAACTCGATGCCGTCGATTTGAACATCGCGGAAGTGAAGACGGAGGGCGCGAAAGTGGCCGAGCACGAGGTCACGCATGAAAAACTCGTCATCACCTTCGCCTCCGCCGTCGCGCCCGACGCGGAGGTCACGCTCATAATCAAGCATTCCGCGCAGCCGGAGCACGGTCTCTATTTCCGCACGCCCGAAATGGGCTACAAACAGGGGGACACGCAGGTCTGGAGCCAGGGGGAAGCGGAGCTGCACCGCTTCTGGTTTCCGAGCTACGATTACCCAAACGAACGCTTCACCAGCGAGGTCATCTGCCATGTGCCAAAGGGCATGACCGCCGTCTCGAACGGCACGCTGCAAAGTGAAAAGCCCGGCCCGAACGGCCTCGTGACCTTTCACTGGCTGCAGGACAAGCCGCATGTGAATTACCTCATCGCGCTGGCCGCCGGTCACTTCCACAAGCTCGAGGACAAGGCCGGAAAACTTCCGCTGGCGCTGCTGGTGCCGCCTTCGCATGAAAAGCAGGCAGCGAACGCCTTCGCCGACACGCGGAAGATCATCGACTTCTACGAGAAGGAGATCGGTGTGCCCTTCGCGTGGGACAAATACTGGCAGGTCTATTGCCTCGACTTCATCGCCGGCGGCATGGAGAACACGAGCTGCACGTTCGAAGCCGCTGGAATGCTCTTCAACTCCGACACGGAGGAACTGCGCACGCTGCACCGCCTGGACGCGCACGAAACGGCGCATCAGTGGTTCGGTGATCTCGTCACCTGCCGTGACTGGTCGCATCTGTGGCTCAACGAAGGCTTCGCCAGCTATTATACCATCCTCTACGAAGAACAGAAGCTCGGCGCGGACGCGATGAAGTATTCGCTCTGGCTCGAAGCGCAGGAAGTTTTCGGGGCGAATGACATGCGCCCCACCGTCTGGCGTGATTACAGCGATCCGATGCAGCAGTTCGACAACCGAGTTTACCCGAAGGGCGCGTGGATCCTGCACATGCTGCGCAGCCAGCTCGGCGCGGATTTGTTCCGCAAGTGCGTGAAAACCTACCTCGAGCGCCATCGCAGCGGCATCGTGAGCACGGACGACCTTCAGGATGTCATCGAGGAGGTCAGCGGCCTCTCATTCGACCAGTTTTTCGACCAGTGGCTGCACCACGGCGGTGTGCCGGAGTTCAAAGTCGATTACACATGGGATTCCGCCGCCAAAATGGCGAAAATCACCGTGCGGCAGACACAGAAACTCAGCGAGCAGGTGCGCCTCTTCCGCGTGCCGCTGCCGGTGAGTTTCGCCATGGCCGGCCAGAAGGAACCGCTGCGTTTCACGATGGATGTTAGCCAGGAGGTCGAGGATTTTCACTTCACGCTGCCAGCGCAGCCGGTACTCGTCCGCATCGACCCGGATTACACCGTTTTGGCGAAAATCGCCTTCACGCCGCCGGGACCGATGCTGGAAAAACAACTGTCCTCCGACATGATCGGCCGACTTTTGGCCGTGCGGAACCTCAATCACTCCCACATCGCGAAACTCGGCCAGATTCTCCGTGAAGACCCATTTCACGCCGTGCGCGCCGAGGCCGCCAAAATGCTCGCGAAGCTCGAAGAGCCCGAGTCACGAGCCGAACTCATCCAAAGCAGCGCGAATCAAAAACACGCCCATGCGAGGCGCGAAGTCGTCCGCGCGCTTGCCAGCCTTCACACGCCCGAAAGCCGCGAAACGCTGTGGAAAATGGCCCAGACCGAGAAAAACCCCGACATCCTCGCCGCCATCATCGAAACCTGGGGCGCGCGTCCGGGCGAAGCAGAAGTCAGCGCGGCGCTGAAGAAGCATCTCGCTGGCACCAGCTATCAAAGCACGCTCGAACTCGCCGCCATCAAGGCCCTGCGCGCTCATGACGACGAATCCGCCGCCCCGCTCGTGCTCGCACGACTGCAACAGCCTCACGACCTGCGCGGTCGGGACATCGGAACCGCCTTCGACGCACTCGCCTTCCTGACTCGCCGCCCCACCAACACGAACCGCGATGCCGTGCGTGATTTCCTCGGCGAAAAACTCAGCGATCCACGCCGCGACTGGCGCATCGCCGCCGCGAAGGCGCTCGGCACGCTGCGTGATCCGAAAGCGCTCGGCCTGCTCGACCTCACTCTCGCCATCAGCGGCGGCGACCGCATCGACCCGGTCCGCGAAGCCGCCGCGAAAGCCGCACAAGACATCCGCGCCTCCCTCGAAAGCCCGGCCGACCTCAAAAACCTCTGGGACCGCGTGCAGCAGCTCCAAAAGAAGAGCGAAGACCAGGCGAAGGAGATCGAAGCCCTCAAAAAGAAGCCGCAGACGGCGAAGAAGTGACCTGCATGCGCTTTGAACGTCTCGAATCCATCGCCGCCAGCGTCGTGAAGTCCACGCTCGCCTCGTTGCCGCCGGTGATTCGTGACGAGGCGGCGGATTGCACGATTGAGTTCGCGGAAATGGCCGTGCTGCTCGACATCGAGACGGATCTAGACCCCGATCTTCTCGGCTTGTTCGAGGGCAACGCGCGCTGCGATCCCCTGCCCTCCGCGCCGGACGAGATGCCGCGCATCCGACTGTTCCTCGACAATCTGTGGGATGACTGCGGCGGCAATTTGAAGACGTTCCGCGAAGAGGTGCGCATCACGCTCCTCCACGAGCTGGGACACTACCTGGGCCTCGACGAGGACCAGGTGGCGGCGCTGGGGCTGGAGTGAATCAGGTGCCTGGCTCGCACTCGACCACCGTGGTGTCGGCGATGAGGTCGTGCAGGCAGCGCTGGTCCTCACGGAAGATGAAGCACGCATCGACGATGCCGTAGAGCGGCACGAACTGGTTGATGATGGCGTTGACCACGGCGCGCAGCAGGAACGCCTTCACAAAACCGGCGTTCTGGCCGTCTGGAAACGAGACGACGCGGATCTTCAGCATGCGTTTGGCGATGGTTTGGCCGTATTTCGTCAGCCACACGGCATTCCAGACGAGCAGGCCGAGCATGACCACGCCTGCGAGCACGAAGAAGGAAATCGCGGCCACCGGCACATCATCTCCGCCGGACTTTTCCGCCTGCCCCATCAGCATCACGCCGATCACCACAGGCACCGCGATGGCAAACATGACAATGAGCGTGTCAATGATGGCCGCGCCGAGTCGCGCTCCGCGGGAAGCGAGCTTGAGCCGCGGCATCATCGCCGGCGTGACGATGTTCGCCTGCGGCGCGGTGTAAGGATTGAATGGCGCGGCAGCGGCGGCCGAGAACACTGGCGTGGAAGCCGCGGCCGGAGCACTGAACTTCGAGCCCAGCGGCTGCCAGTCGGCCATTCCCTCGGTCCAAAAGAGGTCGTCCGGGAAAAAGCGGCCGGTGACGAGGCCCGGCTGGATTTCCTCCTCGGCAAAGACGCCGAGCTGCTGGCCGTTGCGTGCGATGTGGTGGTTCATGAGAGCGAATAAACGGTAATTAGCCCAGCCTCCGCCGGCCGTGCAAGGCTTGATACAGTGTCAGCTCGTCCACATGGTCGAGCCCGCCACCCGCAGGCATGCCCTGCGCGAGCCTGGTGACTGCAATTCCGGAAGGACGCAGCAAATCAGCGATGTAACTGGCCGTCGCCTCGCCCTCGACATCGGAACCGAGCGCGAGAATGACCTCCTCCGCCCCGAGTTCGTCCACTCGCCGCAGCAGCGAGTCCATGCGCAAGTCTTCGGGCGTGACATTGTCGAGTGGTGAGAGACGGCCACCAAGGACGTGATACAGCCCCTGAAACGCGCCGCTGCGCTCCAGCCTCAAAACGTCCGCGGCCTGTTCGACAACACAGAGCAGCTTCCGCTGGCGGCGCGGATCGTGGCAAAGAAGGCAGGCACTGTCATTCTCGATGAAAAACCCACAGTCGCCGCATGCGACGATGCGCTCCTTCGCCTCCCCCAGCGATTGGATGAGCAAGGAGATTCTTTCCTCACGCATCTGAAGCAGCCAGAGCATCAGGCGCTCCGCGCTGCGGGGGCCGAGGCCGGGCAACGCCTTGAGCTGGGCCACGAGGCGCTGGATGGCAGGCGGATAATCGATGCGCACGGCGGGTGATATCAGATGGCGGCGAGCTTGCGGGAATGTTTGGGCGTTTCCTTCTCAGGCGCGGCCTTTTCTTGAATCGCCGCCTCCACGCGCTCCATGAAGTATTTGAGCGGCGGATCTTCCCGATCTTCGATGGCCGCGTTCTTGAAGCTTTCGAGCGCCTGCTGCAGGTCGCCTTTACGATACTGCACCACCCCCTGCCAGAAGGCGTCGCGAGCACGGGTCTCCTGCTCGGTGAGCGTGCCTTTTTCGGCCAGCAGTTCATAGACCTCGCTCATCTGGTTCGAGCCGGAGACGCTGACCATTTCCATCGGCCGCACCTCGGCGGTGTCTTTGACGAGCGTATAGGTGCGCGCGCTGAGCAGGACCTTGCTGCCGTATTCGGAGTTCAGATTGCAGAGTCGTGTGGTGAAGTCGATGACGTCGCCCACGGCGCTGAAGCTTTCAAAATGGCTCGCGCCATACAGACCGCAGACGGCAGGTCCGCTGCCGAAGGCCACGCCAAACTGCGCTTTTTTGCCAAAACGCATCTCCATCTCGCGTGCCAGCGCTGTCAGATGCGCCCGCAGCACGGCGGCCACCTGCACGGCGTGCACCGCATGATGCTCGTCCGTGAGCGGGAAGCCAAAGAACACGCGCACCTGACGCGCGTCGCAGTCGTCCAGGTAGGCACCACGGGCGATGAGGAACTCCGACACGCTGCGCTGGAAGTAGGTGGCCTGCTCCTCGAAGAACCTTGGCTCCACGCTGGTGGCGATCTCGACGTGATTGAGCAGGCGGCAGGTCAGCACGGTGATCTCCCGGCGCTCCGTCAGCTTTGAGGGCGTGTTTTGGTCAGCCAGCTCTTCAAAGAGCCGCGTGGACAGTCTGCCGACGAAATACTCGCGCATCACATGACGGCGATACCCATCCACGGATCCTCCGACCGCGATTCCGGCGATCCCGGCAAGCCACAGCGCAAGCGAGCCCGAAACAGGCTCGAACAAAACGCCGCTCATCGCCAGAATGCAGCCCAGCGTCGCTGTCAGGAACGTGCCGCCGAGCAAAAACGCGAAGCGCCGCCACTGCGAGAGCATCTCGATGCACACCCAGGCGCTGACGAAGGCCAGCACGGTGTAATAACCGTATTGAAGCCAGACCAGTTGCTTCAAACCGCCCTGCGGCAGGATGAACCCGCGAGCGTAAAGCGCCGCGAACCATTCGGCCGTGCTTTTGAAGAAGCCGAAATGATAAAGGGCCAGCAGCGGGATGCAGACGAGCACGCCGATGAACATGGCGGCAGCGTGGTTACGATTCATGGGCAGTAGAGTCGGGGGTGATGTCGATGATTTTAGAAGTCGTGGCTTCAGGATGCTGGCGGCAGGCGCTGACGACAAGCTCGCTGACAAACTTGTCGGGATTGGCGATCGCATCAGCAGAAATCGCGAAGCGCGTTTCCTCTGTGCTGCGGGTGACTAGCTTCAGACCGAAGGGATAGTCCTTGAAGAGCTTCGCGCACATCGTCTCGACACTCATGCCCTCGCGCTGCGCCCTGGCGGCGATTGCGGCGATGGCCGAGGCGTCGAAATCCAGCAGAAAGCCATGCTCACGCTGAAAACGTTCGGTGTAGGCTTTGATCTCGCCCGCATGCGCGACGCCAAGTTCGACGGCGAGGCTCGCTGCATCACTACGGCACCTGGCGAGCACCGATTCGGGATCCTTCGCCAGTTCGCCGTCAATGCGCAGCTCCGGCAGACCCAGGCTGGGCATTTCGAATTTGAAATCACGCAGCACACGCTCCCAGGCGGTCACGAGGCCGCGTGCGCCGGTTTTTTCCTCCTCGGCACGGCTGGCGATCTCGCGCAGTGCGTCGTCTTCAAAGACGGCCTTCACTCCATAAGCAGCAAACTCGCGCTCATACTGGCGGATGAGGCTGCCCTCGGAGTTTTTCATGATCTGGAACATGTCGTCCGCGCTGAGCGGATCACACACGACGCGCACCGGCAGGCGGCCGATGAACTCCGCCTCGAAGCCGTAGTCGATGAAGTCCTTTGTGCGCACTTCGCGGAACAGGTGCTCAGGCGCGGTGGCTTTCGTATCCGCGGCGACAAAGCCGATGGACTTCCGGTTCGTGCGCTTCTCGATGATCTTGTCGAGTCCGCTGAATGCACCACTGACAATGAAGAGAATGTTGCGCGTGTTCACCACCTCGCGGCCCGTGCGGCCTTTGCGTGTGTCGAACATCATCTGCATCTGGCTGCGAATGTCGTTGGGGGCGTAAAGCGGCACCTCGGTCTCCTCCATGAGCTTTAGCAGCGCGGTTTGAACGCCGCGGCCGCTCACGTCGCGGCCCAGTTTCTCCGGGCCGCTGCTCAGCTTGTCGATTTCGTCGAGGTAGATGATCCCGTGCTCGGCCAGCTCGATGTCGCCATTCGCCTTCGCCACAAGGTCACGCACCAGATCATCGACATCCGCGCCGACGTAGCCGGTTTCGCTGAATTTGGTCGCGTCGGCTTTCACAAACGGCACGCCGATGAGATCGGCGATGTGTTTGACGAGGTACGTTTTTCCCACGCCGGTGGGGCCGATGATGATGACGTTCTGCTTCGAGAATTCGAGACGCGGGCCGGGCCGGTCGGACTCGCGATCCTCGCGCAGCATGCGCGCATGGTGGTAGTGATCACACACCGCGGTGGCGAGCACTTTTTTCGCCTCGTCCTGCCGGATCACGAAGCGGTCGAGGTGCGCTTTGATGTCGGCGGGTTTGTAGGTGAACTCAAACGCGGCGCTGTTGTCCTCCTCGGGTGCTTCGGTGTCTTTTTCATCTCCGCTTTCCTGTGGGCGGCGAATCCCCGGACCTTCGACCCGAGTGAACAACACCTGCCCCCCCAGCGTGTTTTTGATGAAGTCCTCCAGCTTGCGCGTGACCTCCTCCGGCGTGGCGGGCGTCTTCGGCTTGTCGGCTTCGGGATTTTCAGGCGTTGAGTCGCTCATTGGGGGTGCCGACAGTGCGCGAGGCGAGGCCCGCTGACAAGCGGCACGATGCATGCCCTGGCAGCATGGAAATCGGCCCTTTTTCAGGGTTGCGCGGGACGGGTGACATCCCATACTCCGCCCCCCCCCCCCGCAAATATGTCCGCACCCGTCAAAGTCGCCGTCGTTGGAGCCAGTGGTTATTCTGGAGCAGAACTGCTACGCCTGCTGCTGCGTCACCCGAATGTGGAGCTCGTCGCCGTCACCTCGCGCTCGCTCGCGGCGAAGGCGCTGTCGAAGGAGTTCCCGCGCTTCCGCGGTGTCGGCGTGGCAGATTCGCTCACCTTCACGGCCCCGGATGCGAATGCGCTCAAAGCCGCCGGTGCAGAGATCGCCTTCCTCGCCGTGCCGCATGGCGTGGCCTCGGAGTATGCGAAACCCTTGCTCGAACTCGGCTTGAAGGTCATCGACCTCAGCGCCGACTTCCGTCTGCGCAGCGCCGCGTTGTATGAGGAGTTTTACGGCCATGCGCATCCGGCGCCCGAGTTTCTCGACGAGGCGGTTTACGCGCTTCCTGAGGTCCGTGCGGATCAAATCAAGACAGCACGGCTCATCGCCTGCCCGGGCTGCTATCCGACAAGCATTCTTTTGCCGCTCATTCCGCTGCTTAAGGCCGGATTGCTTGCCGATTCGCCTCTCGCTGTCGCCAGCATGAGCGGTGCGAGCGGTGCCGGGCGGAAGGAAAGCATTCCGCTGCTATTCTGCGAGGTTCAAAACAGCGTGCGCAGCTACTCCGTGCCGATGCATCGCCACCTGAGCGAAATCGGCCAGGAACTTGGTCTCGCCGCAGGTCGCGAAGTGAAGCTTTCCTTTGTCCCGCATCTCATGCCCACGCACTCCGGCATCTGCACCACGACCTTTGCGCAGCTCAAGCCCGGCGCGACGATCGAGCAGGTCGGCGCGGCCTTGCATGCCGCCTATGATTCGCAGCCCTTCGTGCGTTTGCTGGGGGTGAACCAGTCTCCAGACACCAAAAACGTCACCGGCACCAACTTCGTCGATATCGGCTGGGCCTACGACGCCCGTGCCGGTCAGCTCATCCTGATGAGCACCGAGGACAACATCGGCAAAGGTGCCTCCGGACAGGCTGTGCAAAACATGAACCTCATTTGCGGGTTTGAAACGACCGCCGGACTTCTCAACATCTGATCCTTATGCCTGCCAAAGTCACCGAAGAGCGCGAATGCCGCGTGCCATTTAAAATCGTCGAAGGCGGTGTCACCGCCGCGAAGGGCTTCCGCGCCTCCGCCGTGACCTGCGGCATCAAAAATCCCGAGGCGACCCGTCTCGACCTCGCGCTCATTGTTTCCGACAGCCCGACTGTCACCGACGCCGTCTTCACGACGAACAAGGTCCGCGCTGGTTGCGTCCGCGTGTGCCAGCAGCACATCAAGGAGAGCGACACACGTGCCATCATCGCCAACAGCGGCAATGCGAACGCCTGCACAGGCATCCAAGGCATCCAGGATGCCAAGGCCATGACCAAGGCTGTGGCTGAGGAGATCGGTGTGAAGATGCGCCAGGTGCTTGTTTGCTCCACGGGTATCATCGGCATGCCGCTGCCGATTGAGCGCATCCTTCCCAAAGTGCCCGACGCCGTCGCCAAGCTGAACGACAAGGGCAGCGACGACGCCATGCGTGCCATCATGACGAGCGACACGCGGCCGAAGACCTTCGCCGTCGAGGTGCCCGTGGGCAAAAATGGCAGCTTCCGCATCGGCGGCATCTGCAAAGGTGCCGGCATGATCTGCCCGAACATGGCCACCATGCTCTGCTTCATCACCACCGATGCCAAAGTAGCCAAGGACGAGATGAAGCGCAGCATGCGCTACGCGGTCGAGAAGAGCTTCAACTGCATCACCATCGACGGCGACACCTCCACGAACGACACCGTCATCGTGATGAGCAACGGCCAGAGCAACGTGCCCACCATCAAGCGCAACACGCCCGAGGCCGAGCTCTTCCGCTGCGCTTTGCACAAAGTCATGCTCGAGCTCGCCAAGATGATCGTGTGCGATGGCGAACGCGTGACGAAGTTCGTCGAGATCCGCGTCCGCAATGCCCGCACCCTCGGCGATGCCCGCAAGGTCGCCGAAACCGTCGCGAAGAGCTTGCTCGTGAAATGCAGCTTCCACGGCTGCGATCCCAACTGGGGCCGCATCATTCACGCTGTCGGTTACAGCGGCGCGAAGATCCGCGAGGAGCTCATCGACATCTACTTCGGCGGCCTGCTGGCCTGCAAAGGCGGCCTTGCCACCAAAACGCCTGTCACCGAGATGGAGAAGGTCGTGAAGGAGCCGAAGTTCACCGTCACCATCGACCTCAACAGCGGCACCAGCGGCTACACCGTTTACACCAGCGACCTCTCCGAGGAATACGTGGACTTCAACAGCGCCGAATACTCCGCCGCCATTCACGCGAAACGCCAAAAAGGACTGGCATGACCGACCAAATCCAAAAATCCGCGGTGCTGCTCGAAGCACTGCCTTACATGCAGTCCTTCCGCGGCTGCACCTTCCTCATCAAAGTCGGCGGCAGTGCCATGGAGGACCCGGTGCAGGTCGATTCGTTCCTGCGCGATGTCGTTTTCCTCGAAGCCGTGGGCATCAATCCCGTCATCGTGCACGGCGGCGGCAAGGCGATCTCGAAAGCGATGATCGAATCCGGCCTCGAGGCCAAATTCATCAATGGAATGCGCGTCACGGATGATGAGACGATCAAGATTGTCGAGGAGACACTCGCCCGTGTGATCAACCCGGAGATCGTGAACAAGATCAATGCCTTCGGCGGCAAAGCCGTCGGCATTCCCGGCACGGAAGTCTTCCTCGGCGAGAAAATGAAGGGCGACCTCGGCTGGGTCGGCGAGGTGAGCGATTGCAAACTCGGCCTCATCCAGGCTGCGGTGGCTGGCGAGTTCGTTCCCGTCGTGTCACCCGTCGCCCGTGAACTCGCCAGCGGCAAAACGCTCAACGTGAACGCCGATCTCGCCGCCTGCGCCCTCGCCAAACGCCTCAAAGCCACCAAGCTCATCTTCCTCAGCGACGTGCGCGGCGTCATGCGCGATCCGAAAGACGACAGCACGCTCATTCCGAGCCTCGACGAGGCCAGCATCGCCAAGCTGAAAGCCGAAAAAGTCATCAGCGGCGGCATGATTCCGAAAGTGGACAGCTCCCTCGATTCCTTGCGCGGCGGCGTCGGCAAAGTGCACCTCATCGACGGCCGTCTGCCCCATGCCTTGATCCTCGAAATCTTCACCGATGGCGGCATCGGCACGGAGATTCATCTGTAGCCGCCACCTTCAAACATCACTCCACGACTCCATACTTCCATGTCCACGACGCCCCCTGAAACCCAATGGCTCTCGCAATACGTGCTCGGCAACTACGGCCGTTATGACGTGTGGCCGGTGCGAGGTGAGGGCGCGTATGTTTGGGATCGCGATGGGAAGAAGTATCTCGATTTTGCGGGCGGTGTGGCCGTGTGCCCGCTGGGGCATTGCCCGCCGCCGGTGGTGAAGGCGCTCGCCGAGCAGGCGAGCACGCTGATCCATGTGTCGAACTGGTATTGCATCGACAAGCAGGCCGAGCTGGCGCGTCTCATCGTCGAGGAATGCGTTCAGATTCCCGGGAAGTGCTTCTTCTGCAACAGCGGCGCGGAGGCGAACGAGGGCCTCATCAAATTCGCCCGCAAATACGGTCAGCAGACCGGCGGTCGCTTTGAGATCATCACCTTCACCGGCAGCTTCCATGGTCGCACCTTCGGCGCGATGACCGCCACGGCGCAGGAAAAGATCCACGGCGGCTTTGGCCCGCTGCCGCCCGGATTCGTTTATGTGCCGTTCAATGATCTCGAAGCTCTCAAAGCCGCGATCACGGACAAAACGGTCGCCATCCTCGTCGAGCCCGTGCAGGGCGAGAGCGGCGTGAATGCAGTCACTGCCGAGTTTTTGCGCGGAGCGCAGGCCTTGTGCCGCGAAAAGGATCTGCTGCTGCTTTTGGACGAAGTGCAGGTCGGTTTTGGTCGTGCGGGCGAGATGGCTGGCTGGCGCAGCATCATCCCCGGCGATGAAATTCAGCCCGATGGCATCAGTTGGGCCAAAGCGATCGGCAGCGGCTTCCCGCTCGGCTCGTTCTGGATCAATGACCGCCGCGAACCGGGCAAAGTGCTCGGCCCCGGCACGCATGGCACGACCTACGGCGGCTCGCCGCTCGCCTGCGCCGTCGGCATTGCCACGCTGCGGACGATCCTCGACGAAAAACTCTGCGACAACGCCAAGACCCGTGGCGCGGCCATTGCCGCTGCCGGACGCGCGTGGAATCACCCGCTCATCAAAGAAGTGCGCCAGCTCGGCCTCTTCATTGGCTGGGAACTCAACGCGGAGGCCTTCAAAGCCACGGCCGGTAACAAACCTGCCTCCATCTTCCTCGCGCAAAAGCTCCTCGATGCTGGCATGATGGTCACCCCCGCCGGCCCGAACGTTGTGCGCTGGCTCTCGCCGCTGAACATCACGGCCGCGCACGCCGAAGAAGGACTTTCCATTTTCAAAAGTGTGCTGGATGCGCTTTTGTGAACCCTCCCGCGAAGGACAAAAGGGACGAAAAGGACGGAAGTGACTCCGACTCTTGACCCTTGGCTCTTCGCACTACGCCCCCCCCGCTTTATGAATCATCTTTTGTCCATCGAAGAACTCTCCAAGGAGCAGATCGAAAAGATCGCCGACCTTGCCTGCGTGCTGAAAAAGGACCGCACGTCGTCGCCGCAGGTGCTCACGGGGCAGCAGTGGGCGCTGATCTTCACGAAATCATCCACACGCACCCGCGTGAGCTTCGAGGTGGGCATTCGCGAGCTCGGCGGGCAGGTCATGTTCCTCTCCGGTGCGGACATCCAGCTCGGTCGCGGTGAGCCCATTAAGGACACCGCTCGCGTGTTGGGCCGCATGATTCACGGCGCGGTCATCCGCACCTTTGCCCAGCAGGACGTGGTCGATTTCGCCAAACTCAGCGGCATTCCCACGATCAACGCTTTGACCGATGACGAGCATCCCTGCCAGATTTTGGCCGATTTGCAGACCATCCAGGAACGCCTCGGCGGCTGGGCCGGCAAACGCGTTTGCTTCCTCGGCGATGGCGATTGCAACGTGGCCCGCTCGTGGATCTGGGCATCGGCCCGACTCGGCTTTGAGCTCGTCATCGGCGCTCCGAAGGCTTTCCAGCCGCAGGAGAGCTTCATGCGCAACGTGCCCGCTGGAACCATCCGCATCGTCGATGATCCCGCCGAGGCCGTGAAAGGGTGCGACGTGCTCTACACCGACGTGTGGGTCAGCATGGGCAAAGAAGCCGAAAGCGCCGACCGTATCGAAATTTTGAAGCCCTGGCAGATCAACGGCGCGCTGCTGAAGCACGCCAAACCGAACGCCATCGTCATGCACTGCCTCCCCGCCTACCGCGGCAAGGAAATCACCGACGAAGTCATGGAAGCCAACGCCGACGTCATCTTCGACCAAGCCGAAAACCGCCTGCATGCGCAGAAGGCGGTGATCGTGCAGATCACGAGAAAATGACGAAACCAGAATGAGGAATGATGAATTTGGATTTCGTCATTGATTCGCCCTTCATCATTCATCATTCGTCATTTCATGAGCACTCCCGTCACTGCCAACAGCCCTCTCGGCGTCTTTGACTCCGGAGTGGGTGGATTGACAGTCGTCCGGGCGTTGCGGGACCTGTTGCCGAACGAGTCCATCATCTATCTTGGCGACACCGCTCGCGTGCCTTACGGCTCGAAATCGCCGGACACGATCCGGCGATTCTCGATGGAGGATACGCAGTTTCTCGTCTCGCACGGTGTGAAGGTGGTCGTGGTGGCGTGCAACACGGCCACGGCACATGCGCTGCCGGTTTTGCAGGCCACGTTTCGCGTGCCAGTGATTGGCGTGCTTGGGCCAGGGGTCGAGGCGACCCTTTCGGAGCCGAATTGCGAACGCGTCGGCATCATCGGCACGGCGGGGACAATTCGGAGTCATGCGTATCAGCACGAGATCGCCATGCGGCGGCCGGACATCATGATCGAGGCGCGGGCGACGCCGTTGCTAGTGCCGTTTGTCGAAGAGGGCTGGACGGATCATCCGGCGCTCAAGTCCGTGCTGCGGGAGTATTTGAAACCGATGCTCGACAAGGGCATCGACACCCTCGTGCTCGGCTGCACGCACTACCCGCTACTCGTGCCGGTGCTGAAGCGCATGCTTGGGCAGAAAGTGCGCCTCGTGGACTCCGCCAGCACCTGCGCCGCGCATGTGAAGGCGAAGCTCGAACAGTCCGTCCTGCTGCGGACGACGAAATCCAAGCCCTCGCTCGAGATTTATCTAACCGACCACTCCGAGCAGGCCGAGAACCTCGCGAAGCGCTTCCTCGGCACCGACTTCGGCAAGGTTCGGAAGGCCGTGGTATAGCGTGCATAAATGCTGGCAGCGATGCCCGCTCTACTTGCCGTGTGCTGACATCTCGCTAGCCTCGCGCGCACATGTTTCCCCGCATCTTTGACCGCTACCTCGGCCGCCAGGTTGGCTCCGCCACGCTGATCGGCGTGGCGCTGCTCAGTGGCGTGATGGTGCTGGGAAATGTTTACAAGAAGCTCGACGAGCTGCTCGGCAACACGGAGCTGCCGATTTCGGTCATCCTGGAGTTCGTGGCAATGGTGATCCCGTTCTCACTCATCTTCACGATCCCATGGGCTTTTCTGACGGCGATCCTGCTGGTTTTTGGCCGTCTTTCCGCCGACAACGAACTGGTGTCGCTGCGCATGACCGGCATGTCGATGGCACGCATCTGCGCGCCGGTGTTTGCGCTGGCGATCGCGCTCAGCGCCGTCTGCCTTTGGGTGAATGTCAGTCTCGCGCCCGCCGCGAAGGACCACATGAAGCGGCTGTTTTACCAGGTGGCGGTCAAGAATCCTGAAACCTTGTTCCAGGAGGGCCAGGTGCTGGAACGTGTGCCAGGCTATCGCATCTACACCGGCAAACGCGACAACAAGGAGCTCAAGGATCTGCACATCATCAAGCTCGAGAACAATGGCAACGCGGCCAGCTACATCCGCGCCGAAGGCGGAACCATCCAGACGGTCGAAGGAAAGCTGGACTTCACGATGCTGCTCAAAAACGTGGGAATTGAGCACCTCCCGCCGCAGCCTGCGGAAGGTCAGCCTGTCGCGCCAAAACCCCTCACCCTTGCAGAGTTCCCCATCGAGTTTCCTCTCTCCGACATGCAGAAGGACGCGGTGCGCGTGAACGCGAGCATGAAGTCCACCTCCGCGCTCGCTGAGGAGGTGCGGACATGGAAGGACACGTTTACCGGCGAGCATCTCACGGATGTGACGCGCTCGCTTTCGCTGACGGAGCTGAGCAAGCGCTACAGTTTTTCGCTCGCGTGTTTCACCTTCGCGCTGGTGGGCGTCCCGCTCGGTGTGACCGCCCAAAGACGTGAGACCTCCTCTGGTTTCGCGCTCAGCCTTGCCACGGCGACGGTTTACCTCGTGTTCATCATTCTGGCCGACACCTTGAATGACACGCCCGCAGCGATGCCCCATCTCATCATGTGGGTGCCGAACGTCCTCTTCCTGGGCATCGGCGGCTGGTTATTCTACAAACTGAGCCGGAAGTAGCGGCTACGGCTTCATCAATCCGATCACCGCCGAGGCCATCGCCTTCACGCCGGTTTCGATGCTGGGTCCGGGGATCGGTTTGAAGAACGGAGAATGCAGCGAGGGAAGCGTGGTGCCCTTCGCTTTGGCCTCGGCCACGGCCTCAGGCGGCTGGGTACCGAGCCAGAACATGCACAGCGGCACCTTTTCTTTGGTCAGGCCATATTCGGCGAAATCCTCGGCTCCCATCACGGGTTCGCGGGCGAGGACGTTCTCCGCGCCGAGCACCGCGCCGATGTGCTGGCGCACCTCGGCACAGAGAGCAGGTTGGTTGTAGAGCGCCGGGGCTTGATCATCGGAGACGATGACCTCCGGCATCTTTTCGGCCGGCATGTTGGCCGACTCGGCCTGGGCTTTCACGATGCGTTTGATGGAATAGATGAGGTGCTTGCGCGTTTCGGTCTTGTAACTGCGCAGCGTGAGCTGGAGGCGGACTTCGTCGGAAATGATGTTGCTCTTTGTTCCGCCATGGATGCTGCCGACGGTGACGACGGCCGGATCACCAGGCTTGACCTCGCGGCTGACGATGGTCTGCAAGGCCAGCACGATCTGGGAGGCCAGCACAATGGGGTCCTTGCACAGATGCGGCATGGAGCCGTGGCCGCCGACGCCTTTGACGACAATCTCGACGCTATCCACATTCGCCAGCGCATAGCCTTCGACGATGCCGACCTGTCCATGCGCCATGTCGGAGGCGCAATGCAGCGCGAGGGCCTTGTCCGGCTTTGGAAACTTGGAAAAAAGCCCCGCGCGCAGCATGAGACGCGCGCCGAGCACACGCTCCTCGGCATGCTGTCCGATCATGACGACCGTGCCTTTCCATTGGTCGCGTGTCTTTGCCAGGACGCGCGCCGTGCCGACGAAACTGGTCATGTGGATGTCGTGCCCGCAGGCGTGCATCACATTCACCTCACGGCCAAGATCGTCCTTCACCACCTTCGTGCTCGCATAAGGCGCGCCAGTCTGCTCCTTGACCGGCAGCGCGTCCAAATCCGTGCGCACAAGGATCACCGGCCCGTCGCCATTCTTCAAAACGCCGACGATGCCATTCCCACCAACCTTCTCCGTGACTTCCAATCCGACCGCGCGCAGTTCTTTGGCGATGCGCGCCGCCGTTTCGACCTCGTGCATCGAAAGCTCGGGATTGGCATGCAACTCCTTGTAGAGCGACACCAGGGACGGCAGCTCCGCTTTCGTGAGCGAGGCCACGTCGGCGGCAAAGAGCGAGGAAGCGACGAAAAGAGCGGAAACGATGGATTTCATGAGGCTTAAACGCAGACGGGAAAGTTCTTTGTCCGCAACTCATGACCGTCTTTGAGGATCAAGAAAGCGTCGGTGTCCGGATAATGGCGGAGGAAATCCAGTCCACGTTCAGCACCGAGCACGAAAAGCGCCGTGGAGAGCGCATCGGCGGTCATCGCCGTCGGTGCCAGCACCGAAACGCTCGCCAGTTCGCCAGGCGACTCGCCCGTGTGAGGATCGAGGATGTGATGGCGTCTGAAATCATCGCTGAAAGCCGTTTCGTAGTCGCCCGAGGTGGCCAGGCAGCGGTTTTCGAGCTGCGTGAGCGCGGCAAAGGCATCGCGCTGTCGTGGATGTTGAATACCGATGCGCCACGGGGCGTTCTCCGCGTTCAAGCCGCGCGCGCTGAACTCACCCGCGTCAATCAGGGCATTCTCCACTCCATGAGCACGTATCACGCGCATCGCCGCGTCCGCGGCAAATCCTTGCGCGATGCCATTCAGCGTGATCGCCATGCCGGGAGCGAGTTTGATGCGCTTTTCACTGAATTCGATCTTCCGCCATTCCACGAGCGCGAGCGTGGCCGCGTCCGGTTTTGCGCCTTTGAGCGCCCACAGCGGCTGCACCGTCACATCAAAGGCTCCGGCGGATTTCCCGGCGACCTCAGCGGCAAAACGCAGCACCTCGACGAACGAGGCATCTGGCGTTTCGAGCACGCCTTCGCGATTCAAACGCGAAATCTGGCTCTCCGGTCTGTAGAGGCTCATCACAGACTCAATGCGCTCCAATTCCGCGAAGGCCGCGTCGAACGCCGCGCCGGCTGCTCGTTCATCCCCATGCAGGACCGTCATCGTCACTGTCGCCCCAAGCGCTTTCGAGGACTGGGAGAACCTACGCACACCGCCTTGGCGGGAACAATTGGTCATCCACGCTCCGCATGTCCCGGCTGCGAGGGCGAAGAAGCGACGGCGGCTTTGGGCGGGACGGAAGGCTGATGCATTCATAGTATGAAATTGGTGCCGCCAAAACACAGCACATGAGCGAAGATTTTGAGAAAATGACCCCTTAGTATCATGACTCGGGCGCAAGCCAACCCATCGCCTTCATCCAATCCGCGCAGCGTTGCGGCCAGTCGTTGATAGGGTTTCCAGACTTTCGCATGCCGAAGCCATGACCGCCTTTGGCGAAGAGGTGGAGCTCGCAGGGGATACTGTGTTTCTTGTATTCGAGGTAGAGAACTGTCGCCGCAAGCGGATTCTGGCCGTCGTCGTGGGCGCAGGCGAGGAACATGGGTGGAGCATCCGCAGGCACAGTGAAGCCTTCTTTGAGCTTGGTGGGCTCTTTGAAATCCACGAAACCTCCGCCGTAGATCATGACACCAAAGTTCGGCTGCTCGCTTTTGGTGACGCGATCGCAGGCGATGTGCGCGAGCAAGTTCCCGCCTGCGCTGAAGCCGAGGAGGCCGACGCGAGCCGGATTGAGTCCCCACTCTTCCGAGTGCTTTCGGACGAGCAAGATCGCCTGAGCGGCATCTTGGACGGGTTTTTCATGCGGTGCGACCTCGTCGCGGGTGGGCGTGCGGTATTTGAGGAGAATGCCGGTGACGCCGAGGGTGTTGAGCCATTCGCAGACCTGGGTGCCCTCATGAACGGCGGAGAGGAAAACGTAGCCGCCGCCTGGGGCGACGATGACGCTGGTGCCGTTCGGCTTTTCGGGACGGTAGATCGCGATTGTCGGTTCGTGGATGTCCGTGATGGTGCTTTTGCCGGCCTTGGTGCGGATGAAGTCCTCGGTGGCCTTGGAATGCGGCAGCATGGCTCCCGGAGCACCATCAGGCCAGAGCTTGAGTTCAAGCGGCTCGGCGGCCCGCAGACCTGCGGCAAGGAAGAGGATGAAAAGCAGCGGTTTCATGGAGACAGCGGCATGATGAAGGAAAGGCGGTGATTTGTCACTCGTAGAGATCAATGCTGATGCATCCAATCGACGCCAACCGCCTGCACCTGACCCGCCGCGCCCTGTTCGGCAAGACGGCGCTGGGTCTTGGTGGCGCGGCGCTGGGATCGCTGCTGACGCGGGGCGGTTTCGCGGCGCAGATGGCGGATGCGATGGCTCCTGCGCTGCCGCACTTCGCGCCCAAGGCGAAACGGGTGATCTACCTGCTGCAAAACGGCGCGCCGTCGCATGTGGACCTGTTTGATCACAAGCCGATGCTCAAGAAGATGCACGGCACGCAGATTCCGGACAGCATCGTGGGAGGGAGGCGCTTCAGCACGATGACGGGAGGCCAGACGGCGCGGCCTGTGCTCGGTGAGATCACGAAGTTCTCACGCCATGGCCAGAGCGGCGCGACGGTGAGCGATTTCATGCCGCACACGGCGGCGATCGCGGACGAGCTGTGCTTTATCAAATCGATGCACACGGCTCAGGTGAACCATGCGCCGGCGATCACGTTTTTCATGACGGGCAGCGAGCAGGCGGGACGTCCATCGATTGGTTCGTGGCTCAGCTACGGCCTCGGCAGCGAGTGCGACGATCTACCGGCCTTTGTGGTGATGACCTCGCGTGACAAGGAGGCGAGCTGCGGCCAAATTTTTTATGACTTCTACTGGGGCAGCGGCTTTCTGCCGTCGAAGTATCAGGGCGTGAAATTCCGCGGCAGCGGCGATCCCGTTTTGTATCTGAGCAATCCTGACGGCATGAGCCGCGAGGTGAAGCGCACGATTCTCGACGGCATTGCCGGCTTGAACGAGATGAAGCTGAAGGACTACGGCGACCCCGAAATCGCCACGCGCATCGCACAATACGAGATGGCCTACAAGATGCAGGCCAGCGTGCCGGAGCTGACGAACTTCTCCACCGAACCGAAGCACATTCTCGACATGTACGGCCCGGACGTGATGCGGCAGGGCAGCTTTGCCTACAACTGCCTCATGGCGCGGCGACTCGCCGAACGTGGCGTGCGCTTCCTGCAACTCATGCACGCGGGCTGGGACCAGCATCGCAATCTGAACACGCAGCTCAAGATCCAAGCCACCGACACCGACGCGCCGAGCGCCGCGCTGGTAAAGGACCTCAAGCAACGTGGCCTGCTGGAGGACACGCTGGTCATCTGGGGCGGTGAATTCGGCCGCACGCCTTTTTTGCAGGGCAAGATCGAGGACACAAAACAATGGGGCCGCGATCATCATCCGTATGTGTTCACGATCTGGATGGCCGGTGGCGGCGTGAAATCTGGCATGACCTACGGCGAGAGCGACGAGTTCGGCTTCAACGTGGCGAAGGACGGCGTTCACGTGCACGATTTCCAGGCCACGCTGATGCATCTGCTCGGCATCGACCACGAACGCTTCACCTTCCGCTTCCAGGGCCGCCAGTTCCGGCTAACAGACGTGCATGGCAGCGTGGTGAGGCCGGTGCTGGCTTGAGTTGGCGGTTGCATCAGGCTAGCGCCGCGTGTTTGAATCATTGAATGCTTGTCTTCCGCCTGATATCCGCCCTCGCACTGATCGTGTGCGCCGTTGCGTGTGGACGTGAGGAGGAAAAGACGAATGGAAAGCCGGATGCGGCGGCCTTTGTCTCTGATGGCGCAGGCGATGGCAGCGTGTGGGTGGTGGACGGGCCGAATGGCGGACGATTGTTCCTCTGCGGCACGATTCACATCCTGCGCGAGAAGGACTACCCGCTCGCGCCCGCTTACGAGGCGGCTTACATGTATTCAAACAAGCTCGTGCTGGAACTGCCGCCGGGCGCGGCCTCGGGGCCGGAGCTGACCAGCCGGATGTCCCAACTCGGCATGTATTCGGCGGACACCTCGCTGGAGGCGAACGTGAGCAAGGAAACGTGGGAGGCGGTGAAAAAGTGGACGGAGAAGCGCGGACTGGAGATTTCCTCGATGAACCGCTTCCGCCCGTGGTTCATGGCGCTGATGATCACCTCCATGGAATACGCGGCGCTGGGCGCGAGGCCGGACCAGGGCGTGGACGCGCACTTCGAGGCGCGAGCGAAGAAGGACGGCAAGCCCGCCGAGGGTCTTGAGACGGTGGAGTTTCAGATCCAGCTGTTCGCGGCGCTCAGCGACAAGCAACAACGCGAACTGCTCGAGCAGACGCTTGGGGAGATCAGCAGCGTGGCGGAGGAATTTGAGAAAATGATCCGCGCCTGGCGCCACGGAGACCTGCCGGCGCTGCAGGAGATGCTCTTCCGCGAGGCGGAAAAGTATCCCGACTTGATGAACCTCTTCCTCATCGCGCGAAATCTCTCGTGGATGGACAAGCTGGAGGCGATGCTCAAAAGAGGCGAGAAGGTGATGGTGCTCGTCGGCACAGGCCACTTCACCGGAGACAGCGGATTGATCGAACTGATGCGCAAGCGCGGCTACCGCGTGCGTCATTATCGCGAAGTCACGGATCTCTGAGGCGCCGGGCTTCGGGTCGAATGTTTCAATCCGTCTCAGTTCAAAACTGGGAACTCTAGATCAGCCGCAGGCGCGTGAGGTCCTGCGTGTCCACCATGCCGACGGGTTTGCCCGCGTCATCCACGACGACGATGTCATCCACGCGGCACTTCTCGAGCGTGGCGAGCACCTCGGCGGCGAGCTTGCCGGCCTGAATGCTGATGGGACGCGGCGTCATGAACTCACGCACCGCCCTGTCGGCGATGGCGTTGTCTTTTTGGAAGGCCCGGACGAAGTCGCCATGCGTGAAGACACCGGCGAGCGTGCCGTCCGCATTCACGACGACGGCAGCGCCGCTGCGCGCCTTTGTCATGGCTTGCAAGGCCTCCCGCACGGTGGTTTCGGGCATGATGGTCGCGAGCTGCTCGCCGCTGCGCATGACATCGCTCACACGTGTGAGCAGCGCACGGCCAAGCGAGCCGCCGGGATGCAGCTTGGCAAAGTCCTCGGCCTGAAAACCGCGTGCTTCGAGCAGCGCCATAGCCAGCGCATCACAGAGCACGAGCATCGTCGTCGTGCTGGAGGTCGGCGCGAGATTCAGCGGGCAGGCCTCCTGCGTGACGTGAACATCGAGCACGACATCGGCGTTTTTTGCGAGCGTGGACTGCAAGCCGCCTGTGATGGCAATCATCGGGATGCCGAAGCGCTTGAAATGCGGCAGCAGATCGAGCAGCTCCGAGGTCTCGCCGCTGTAGCTGAGCATGATCGCCAGGTCGCCGGGATCGACGACGCCGAGGTCGCCGTGCAGCGCGTCGCCGACATTCAGCAGCACAGTGGTAGCGCCGGTACTGTTCAGCGTGGCGGCCAGCTTGCGGCCGATGTTCCCGCTTTTGCCCACACCGCACACAACGAGCTTGCCCTTGCCGCGCAAGCAGGCCAGCAGCAGCTCGATGGCCTGGGTAAAGCCGCCGTCGATGCGAGCATGCAGCCGCTGCAGTTCCTCGATTTCGAGCTGGATGACGCGGCGGGCTTTTTCCGGATAATTCATGAAACGCGGACTTTAGACGGAGACTGAGAAGCGGCAACCAAGTGCTTGAGCCTGAGAGATTTCCCGGCCATGATGACTGCCTCAGCCGCTCATAATCAGCATCGTATGTCAATGTCCTCCGGTTCCATCGGTTCACACCGCGCCTTTATGGGCGTCTGCGTCACTATTTGCACCTGCCTGGTGCTGACGCTGTTCGTGGGATGGAAATGGTATTTCGAGAGCCTTTCCAGCCGCAAGTTATTGATCGATCTGGCAAAAAAGGCCGAGATGAGAGCCCAAGGCTTGGAAAAAATGGGGCTCTCCATCGAAGCGGCAAGCAGGGAGCCCGATCCGCCATCCGTATTGCAACGTATCGCCGAGCCAGTCTCTACCACGCCCTCATCTGTCACTACCGCCAAGGTCAAAATCAACGACGATGGCGCTCTGCCGGCGGAATCATCCATCCGGGAGCTCCCCTTGGTGGAGACCGGCGAGGATGTGTCGCAGGCCGTTGCGCTGCTGGACAAGTATTGGAAAACAGAAAACTGGCAGGACAAGGTGGCTCTCGTGGCCCACTCCAGCCGTGTTGCCGGACTGATGAAGGACTTTTACGAAATCCAAAAGGGCACGGACCCCATGCCGGGAGGCCTCATCAACAAGGCTCGTTATGAAATCGATGGCGTCGAGATTCTCTACTTCAGCTACTCCAGCAGCCGGCCGAACGGCACGCTTGAGGTCGCCATGCTTCGTGGTCCTGATGGCAAATTCCTCATCGACTGGGAAAGCCTCACCGGCTACGGCGAGATGTCCTTTCGGGATTTCCGCGAGCAACGCCAATCCAAACCAGTCACGCTGCGAACCTACGTGAGGCTGTTTGAGTACTTCAATTTCGAGTTCTCAGACACCGCCAAATACCTCTGCATCAAGCTGACTTCCGAAAACGGTGAAAGCTCCATCTACGCTTACTGCGAGCGGGGCACAAAACTCGCCAATTGGCTCGAACGCGACCTGTCAGGCACCGGCCCTTCCGGGTTCAAAGGATACACGGTTCAGGTTTCTTTCCCGCCAAACGCTCAATCGAACCAATGCGTCCGTCTGGAAAAAGTGCTGGCTCCCCGCTGGCTCTCTCTGCGGTGAGACTGTCTGGAATTTGCCGGAAAGGGCGAAATCACTCCCCGTCGCGGCCGATCGCTTCCACAGGGCAACCGGTCAGGGCTTCCTCGCAGAGCTTGACCTCCTCATCGTTCTCCGGCTGCTTGTAAACGTAGGAATGCCCGCCGTCGTCATCGCGCTTGAAATTCGCCGGGGCGGTCTCACGGCACAGGTCGCAGTCGATGCACTGGTCATCGACATAATAAGCTCCGGTTGCGTTTTGGGCGTATTTGTTTGCTGCGTCTGCCATGAGTATCAGGGGGTTAGGGGCGCGGATAGTAGTGCCCCGCCCCCTCCTTTCAAACGCTTTTTTGGCACCCTGCCCTGCCTCTCGGGACACCCCATGTCCGGCGAATTGACAGCCTCTTTACAATAAAAGCTCGCCTCAGCCGTGATGCTCGCCGCATCATCCTCTCCAACCATCACACACGGCCATGAAAACGCTCGCCCTTTCCTTCCTCCTGCCGCTCACGGCCCTCGCCCTGCCCTCCATAGCCTTGGCGCAGGCGGGCGAAAACGAAATCGGCTTCATCGAGCGCTTCGCCCTAGCCGCGGATCGTGAAAAAGCCCTCGGGGAGCTCGTTCCCGGCTCGGAGGAGTATTATTTCTTCCACGCCCTCCATTATCAAAACGTCCGCGACACCGCGAAGCTGAACAACCTGCTCAACGAGTGGCGGAAGCGCACGCCGGACGAAAATGAGGCCTGCCGCGTCATTTTGAACCGCGAGGCCATTCTCGGCTACGAGAAGGAGCCGCTCCTTACGCTCAAATACCTCATCGAACGCCTCGGCATCCGCCACGATCACCAGCGTCAGGTGCCCGATGCGAAGCCCGACCTGCCCACGAGCCTCGATCCGGCCAAAATCAGCCGCGAGGTCTTCCTGCGCGATGCTTTGAACAACGACCGCGGCCTGCAAAGCCTCTCGCAGGAGGCTCTCGCCGCGCTCATTCGCGATCAGGTGCCGCTCACGCCGGATCAACGCCGCGCCGTGCTGCAAAAACTCCAGCGCCCCGATGTGCCGAATCTGATCGAGGCGGTGAAAGCGGACTTCCAAGCCGAGCCAAGCATCGGTTTTGGTGATTTGCCGATTCATCGGCAGCTTTTGATCTCGCAGCTCGATGAGCTGAGAGGCCAGAACTTCGGCAGCACGAGCTTCATCTACACTTACCTGCGCAAACTGGCCCCCAGCGCCGATGTGAGCCTCGAATTAGACGAAGCCGAGCGCGAGGCCTGGCTTGATCGCGTGTGGGACTTTGCGAGAGTCCTCACATCGCACAAAACCCTCAAGGCCCGCATCCTCTACCTGCGTCTCGATCATGACCGCAAAAAGGGCGTCTATGATCGCGAGCGCTTCCTCAGCTACCTCAAGCTCCCGCGCCGGATGCCTTATATTAATGAGGAGTTCCTACGCACCTACAATTCCGACTGGTGCGACCTCGACGCCGACCTCAGCGATCCGCTCATCAGCTCGCCGCCCATTCACAATGACGAAGAACTCGTCCGCGACTACTTTCTGCATCTCTTTGCCACATCTGCCAAAGCGGACTCGAATCCACGCGATCTCCTCGCGCCGTGGATCGAGCATGTGAGCGACATCTGGCTCAAACCCATCCTCGCCGAGGCGCTCATCACGAATGGCATCGGCAATCCCGAGCGCTGGGCCTCGCTCATCACGCCCACGGAGTTTCAGGCGCTCAAAGACCGCGTGGACATCGAATTCCCCGCCACGAACGCGCCGCAGTTCCTGCCGGGCGACGACATCGCGTTCGATGTGATCGTCAAAAACACGCCGAAGCTCATCGTGAAGATTTTCGAGCTCAACACGCTCAATTTCTTCCAGACGCAGCAGCGCCAGCTCAACACCGATCTCAATCTCGACGGCCTCGTCGCGAATAGCGAGCAGACGCACGCCTTTGACGGCGGCCCGTTTGGCCGCACACGGCAAAAATTCGCCTTCCCCGACCTCAAAGGCAAACGCGGAGCCTGGATCATCGAATTCATCGGCGGCGGCCGCAGCAGCCGTGCGCTCATCCGCGCCGGCCAGTGGCACATTTTACAGCAAACCGGCCCCGCAGGCGATTTGATCCTCGTGCTCGATGAAAAGAACCAGCCCGTCAAAGGCGCCGTCGCATGGTTTGAGGGCCGCAAATTCAGCGTCGATGAAAAACTCGGCCGCATCGCCATTCCGTTCACGAACCAGCCCGGCACGAAGAACCTCATCATCGGCGATGCCGCCGGCACCTTCGCCACGCTCACGCAGTTCAACCACCACGCCGAGGAATACCGCCTCGATGCGCAATTCCACATCGAGCGCGAGCAACTCCTCGCCCGTCGCGAAGCCACGCTGGCCGTGCGCACTGCCTTGATGCTCGGCGAGACGCATCTCGCGCCTGAACTACTCACCGAGCCCAAATTGACCATCACCAGCACTACCCACGACGGCATTTCGACGACCCGTGAGGTCAAAGACCTCAAACTCAGCGCCGGCAGCGTGCTCACGCACACGCTCAGCGTGCCCGAACGCCTCGCCACACTCGCGGTGACGCTCAGCGGCAAAGTCGAAGTCCTCAGCAACGGCGGCGAAAAACGCGACCTCAACGCCAGCCACACTTGGACGCTCAACGGCATCGACAAAACCGAAGCCACCAGCGACGGCCACCTCAGCACCTTCGACGGACAACGCATCTTCGAACTCCTCGGCAAAAACGGCGAACCCATCGCCGACCAGCAAATCGTCTTCACCTTCAAGCACCGCGACTTCACACGCGTGCAGACCCACGCCCTCAAAACCGACGACAAGGGCCGCATCGTCCTCGGCAAACTCGAAGGCATCGAACAACTCGCCGCGAAGATTCCGAATGGGCGCAGCGGCTCCTGGACGCTCGAAGAAGCCGACAGCACGCTCAGCACGACCATCCAAGCCATCGAAGGCGAAGTAATTCGCGTCCCAGAAAGTGGAACAGGTTTTCAACCTGTTCAGCCCCAACGGGGCGCAAGAATCTCCCTGCTCTCCCAAACCGCCGGAACCTTCACTTCCGACCAAAGCGCCAACCTCAAATCCGAAAACGGCTTCCTCACCATCACCGGCCTCAAGCCCGGCGATTACTCACTCCAGCTCGGCGACCAACTCATCACGCTCAAAGTCACCGCAGGCACCCCCATCGGCGGTTGGGCACTTGGCAAGCACCGCCAACTCGAACTCAAAGGCAACTCGCCTCTTCACATCACCGAAGCCACCACCGACAAAGACTTCATCACCGTCAAACTCGCGCACAGCAGTCCCTTCGCCCGCGTGCACGTCACCGCATCGCGTTTTGAGCCGGAGAAGAGCCTCTTCGATGGCCTCGGCGGCTTCACACGCTTCGGCGCGGCCTCCGGCACGCCTGCGCGAAATCCAAACCTCTACTCCGCCGGCCGCGAGATCGGCGATGAATACCGCTACATCCTCGAACGCCGTTACGCGAAGCTCTTCCCCGGCAACATGCTCACGCGTCCCGGCCTACTGCTGAATCCATGGGAGATTCGCAGCACGGATCTCGATGCGCTCGGCAATCAAGCTGGTGAAGGAGCTTCGATGACACGCGGTGGCTCGGTTGGCAGCACGGCTGCTCCCGCAGCCATGCCCGCGAAGAAGATGAAAGCCCAAGCAGGCCCGCAAGGCGGCACGAACCTCGACTTCCTCGCCAACTCCGCGCCGGTCATCTACAACCTCGTTCCCGACAAAGACGGCGTCGTGCGCATCGAGCGCAAGATGCTTGGCGACCGCCAGCACATCCAAATCTACGCCGAGGACCTGCAAAATGCCTCGTGGCGCACGCTCACGCTGCCGGAGGTACCCACGAAATTCGCCGATCAGCGCCTCGCGCGGAATCTTGATCCCGCGAAGCCCTTCACGCAGAAAAAAGAGATCACCGTGCTCGACACCGGCAAGTCGCTCACCCTCGCCGACATCCTCACCAGCGAACTCGAGACCTACGACACCCTCGGCGGCGTCCACAGCCTCTTCACCACGCTCAGCGGCAACGGCCACCTCGCCGAGTTCGCCTTCCTGCTGAACTGGCCGAAGCTCAAAGACGACGAGAAACTCACCCACTACGGCAAACACGCCTGCCACGAGCTGAACCTCTTCCTCCAGCGCAAGGACAAAGCTTTCTTCGACAAGGTCGTGAAGCCCTACCTCGCCAACAAGAAGGACAAAACCTTCATGGACGAGTATCTGCTCGGCCTCGACCTCGCCAAACACCTCGAACCCTGGGCCTACGCCCGCCTGAATATCGTCGAGCGCATCCTGCTGGCGCAGCGCATTCAAAACGAAGCCCCGAATGCAGCCCGGCACGTGCGCGAGCTGTGGGAAATGATTCCGCCGAATCCCGAGGAAGCGGATCGTCTGTTTGAAACGGCGCTGCGTGGACGTGCGATGGAAAGTGAGACCCGCGGAGCCTTAGGTGATTTGGAGAAGGCGAAGGAGCAGGCCGCTGCCGCAACGCCACCTCCAGCGCCGATGGCCGCGGCTGCTCCCGCAGACGGTTTTGCCGCTGGTGGTGGTTTTGGAAAAGGCATGGGCACGGGTGGTGTGATCGCAGCGGAAAGTGGTGTCGCCCTGCGCAGGTCTGTGACCGTGGGCGAACTCAAAAGGCTCAGCGATGCGAAAGACAAGGATGAAGACCGCATGGCGGGCCGCAAAGAACTGGAGGCCTTGGGAGAGGAGCGGCAGTTGGCCCTTCAGAAGTCTGGAGCCGGCAATTTCAAAATGGAAGGCGCAAACACCTACACCGGCGCGATAACCGTCAACGGTGGCACACTCAACACACTCTACTTTGGCACGGAAGTCTCAGCCAGGGCGCGTCAGCAGGTGCGTGCGCTTTATCGAGCCCTCGGACCAACGAAGGAGTGGGCGGAGAACAATTACTACAAGCTGCGCATCACCGAGCAGAATGCCGAACTCGTCACGGTGAACGCGTTCTGGCAGGATTATGCCGCGTGGGTGGCGGCGGGATCGAAGGGCGGCTTTGTTTCGGCGAATGTGGCGGAGGCGCATCGCAACTTCACGGAGATGATGCTGGCGCTGGCGGTGCTCGATCTGCCGTTTGAGGCACCGAAACACACGACGAAGGCGGAGAACGGCCAGTTCACCTTCGCGGCGGGCGGGCCGTGCATCCTTTTCCACAAGGAGATCAAGCCGGTGGAGGGCGACAAGACCGCGCAGGGCCAGCTCCTCGTCTCGCAGAGCTTCTTCCGGCATGGCGACCGCTACCGGATGGAGGGGAATGAGAAGTTCGAGAAGTATGTGAGCGCCGAATTCCTCACCGGCGTGACTTACGGCGCGAATGTGGTCGTCACGAACCCGACGAGCAGTCGCGTGAAGGCCGCCGTGCTGCTGCAAATCCCGCAGGGCGCTCTGCCCGTGCTCGGCAGCAAGGCCACCGACTCCAAACAGGTGCGTCTGGAGCCTTACACGACGCAGACCTTTGAGTATCACTTCTACTTCCCTGCCGTGTCGGCGAAGGCGGGCGTGAAGTTCGCGCACTTCCCCGTGAACGTCGGCGGCGCGGCAGCGAAGCCGATGGAGTTCAACGTCGTGGCCAAACTCACGCAGGTGGACAAGGCCTCGTGGGATTACGTGTCGCAAAACGGCACCGAGGCCGAGGTGTTCGCGTTTTTGGAGCAGAACAACCTCGAAGCGCTCGACTTCGAACGCGTGGCGTGGCGCTGCAAGCAGGGCGATTTCTACAAGAAGCTCGTCGGCTTCATGAATCAGCATCATGTGGTGAATGAGGCCGTCTTCCGTTACGCGCTTCTCCACAATGACAGCAGCACCTCCCGCGAGTGGTTGAAATTCACGGACGTGATGAACGGGTTCATGCAGCAATGCGGCCCGTATCTCGCCAGCAAACTGCTCAGCATCGAACCCATCGAACTGCACACCTACGAGCACCTCGAATACTCGCCGCTCGTCAATCAACGCGCCCATCGACTCGGCAGTGAGTGGCGCATCGCGAATCCGGCGGTGCTCCAGCAATACACGCAGCTACTCACCGCCCTGGCGCACAAGCCGCAGCTCGATGCCATGGATAGCATGAGCGTGGTTTATTACCTCTTCCTCCAAGACCGCGTGGAGGAGGCGCTGGCACGCTTCAAGGCCGTGGATGCCACCAAACTGCCCACACGCCTCCAGCACGACTACTTCCAGTGCTACGCGGCCTTTTATGAGGGAGATGTGGCCGCAGCGCGTGGCATCGCGAGCCGGAGGCTCGCCGGCAATGATCGGTCCGATCAGTCTGATCCGACCGATCTCCCCCCACGCTGGAAAACGCTATTCAAAGATGTGCTCACCCAAGCGGATGAGGTGGATGGAAAAACCACCAACCCTGAAAAACCGGCCCAACCCGACCGCGAAGCCCAGCAAGGCGCTTTGGCCGCCACGGAGCCCGGTTTTAACTTCACGGTCGAAAAACAGACGATCACGCTCAACTGGAAAAACCTCTCCGAGGTCACGCTGAACTACTACCTCATGGATCCGGAGTTCAGCTTCAGCAGCAATCCGTTCGTCAGCCAGGACGCGGGCCGTTTCAGCATCATCAAGCCGAACAAAACGGCCACGCAGTCCCTTCCCAAAGACGCCACCAAGCTCGACATCCCGCTGCCGGGCGAGTTCGCGAAGGCGAACGTGCTCGTGGAGGTCATCGGGGCCGGAAAACGCCAGACGCAGGCCTATCACGCCAACACGCTCAAGCTCGCTCTCACCGAAAACTACGGCCGCCTCGAAACCCGCGATGCCACCACCGACAAACCGCTGCCCAAGGCCTATGTGAAGGTCTATGCGAAGCTCAACAACGGCACCGTCCGCTTCTTCAAAGACGGCTACACCGACCTCCGCGGCCGCTTTGACTACGCCAGCCTCAATGCGCCTGAAAACGCCGTGCTGCAGGCTTCAGGTGCCGAAACGCCCACCAACGGTCTCGACTACGCCATGCTAAAGCCTGCGGAGCTCAACAACGTCACAAAACTCGCCGTCCTGGTGCTCAGCGACACGCACGGTGCCACCGTGAAGGAAGTCGATCCGCCGGGGCGGTGATGCGCAGTTTTTGATTCACGCTTCAGCGCGTTTGTGAGAGAAGAGGGCACGCTAAAGCGTGAACAACATACCATCCGCCATGATCCGCGCTCTCATTGTCCTCTTCGCCTTCACTCTCACCGCCTTTGCTCGTGACAAGACGCTCGACATCTACTGGATCGACTCCGAAGGCGGCGGCTCGACGCTCATTGTCACGCCGGAGGGGGAGTCCGTGCTCGTGGACACCGGCAATCCGGGCGGACGTGATCCGCAGCGCATTCAGAAGGTCGCCACGGAGATCGCGGGGCTGAAGCGCATTGATCATGTCGTGATCACGCACTTCCACGGCGATCACTTCGGCGGTCTGGCCGAGCTGGCGGCGCTGATGCCCGTGGGCGCGCTGTATGACAAAGGCATCACCGAAGACAGTCCCGATGGCCGTGGCAAGGACATGCGCTGGACGTTGATGAGCCGGCCGTATCGCGACGCGAAGGTGGAAAAACGCGTCACGCTGGCCTCGGGTGATGTGATTCCACTCAAACAGAGCGATGGCGGCCCGAAGCTCAAACTCCGCTGCCTCGCGGCAAATCAGAAGTTCATCCCGCCGTATCCCAATCAGCAGCAGAACCCGCTCACCGGTTCCGTGCCACCGAAAGCGGCCGATCCAACCGACAACGCGAACAGCGTCGTGCTGCTGCTGGAGTTCGGCGACTTCCGCTTCTTTGATGGCGGTGATTTGACCTGGAACGTGGAGGAGAAGCTCGTGACGCCCTTCAACCTCGTCGGCACCGTCGATTTGTATCAGGTCAACCACCATGGCCTCGACGTCAGCAGCAACCCCGTCCTCGTTCGCAGCCTGCAACCGACGGTTTCCGTGATGAACAACGGCCCGAAGAAAGGCACGAGCAAGAGCGCCATGGACGCCCTGAAGTCCACGCCGACGGTCCAGGCCATGTATCAGGTACACGAGAACATCCGCGACGATCAGGAGAACACATCCGACAAGGCCATGATCGCCAATCATGGCGATCTGGCCGAGGGCTGTGCCGCGCATCACATCCACTGCTCGGTCAGCACGGATGCGAAGAGCTACACGGTGAACGTGCCGTCACAGAAGCACTCACGCACGTTCCAGACTCGGGCAAAGTAGCTTCGATTGGCCATCGAAGCCGAAGCCCAAACCGATTCGATTAACAATCGAATCTACTTCCGCTGACGAATCACTGGCGCGAGCCACTTGGCCGTTTCGTCGCCGATGACGTTGTAGCCGGCGAGATTGGGGTGGCGGTCGCCCGTCCAGCCAGGGATGTGGCCGAAAATGCCGTCGAGACGATTGTCGAGCACGACGACCTTCGGGTCGTTGGCTTCCGGCACGATGTAGGGCGTGGCGAAAGGACGTAGATCCTCGGGAATCTTCGAAAGTGGGAAACGGCGGTAGTTGAGGCCGTCCGGGTTCTTCTTCAGCTCCTCCAGGTAGCGCGGCGCGATATCAAAGAGCGTGAGCTTCTCCTTGGCGGCGATCTCCTTGATCAACGCGTTGATGTCCTCGTGCAGGTTGTTCAACGCGTAGGGAATGGCGGTCATCGGGATGAGCATGGCCTTCGGGTGGTCTTTGCGCAGGCGCTCGAGCAGTTCATGGAAGTCCTTGGGGAACTGGGTTTTAAAGTCCTTCACCTTCGCCGCGTCGTTGAGGCCGTAGCGGATGAAGATGTAGTCGGCCTGCGGCTTGGTCTTCACCGCCTTGTCGTAGCGCGTGTCGAGCAGGCGGCGGATGAACTCGCCGCTCACGCCCTCGTTGTAAACGTCGCACGGCGGTAGGTCGCCCTGTCGTGCGAGCTGGATGCGCACGGTGTCTTCAAGCTGCGGCTCGGAGGGGGCCATCTTCTTCGGAATGCTCGCCTCAGTGGTGCTGTCGCCCAGCAGGATGATCTGAAGGCGCTTCTTGCCCGCGGTGGCATCGCTGAACGCAAACGGCTTGCCGCCAATGAACTGATCCGAGGTGATCGTGGGGCAGATGAGGCGCTCCACATGTTCGACGAAGCGTGCGGTGCCCTGCACGTGGCTCAGGAAGGGCCAGCGGGCGGGATTGTACATCGTGTCGGTCATGTCGCGCATGAGAACAACGTGCTTGCCGTTCTTACCCATCTGCCGCAGGCCGAAGGGGCGGCCGGAGACGCACATGTTGAGGTGCACGCCCATGAGGATGACGTTGTCGATGTTCTTCGACTCCAGCAGGTTCCAAATCTCGACGCCGCTGTCGCTGATGGCGTCCCTCTCCTGGTCGATGCGCAGCGTGTCGATCTGCTTCGTCCACGGTGCTTTCGGGTTGAGGCCCTTGGCGGTCAATTCGGCGGCCCACTTCGTATGCTCCTGCGGATCGTCGTCCTCGCCGCCATCGGTTTGATCCAGCGGATACACGTTCAACTCCTCGCTGGGGATCTGCTTGCACCAGTCGGCAATGTGATCTGGCAGACGAGCGGCAGGCGGTGCGGACTTTGCACGTTCGCGTGCCGGAGTGCCCTCGTAGGGCTTCATGCACGAGCTGGGCGCATGAATGATGAACACACCCTCCTTGCGCGCCTTTTCGAGCACCTCATTGAAGCGCGGGGCCATCTCGCCCTCGCGGATCACAGCGTTCTTGCAGTGATGCAGGTCCCACATGTCACAGACGATGATGGCGGTGCGGGAGGGCAGCCATTGCTCCTTCACGAGCGTTGGACGGTTCGTGGCTGTGCGAGATTGCAGAGTGAGCGAGAGCGGCGTTTCAGCGAGAAGGCTGGAAACGACGAGAGTTAGGAGCAGGACGAGTGATTTCATGGTTGTTGAGAAAGTTTTTGGTGAAATTCATGCACCTTCTTCGCGATTCGGTCCTCCACATCGTCCGCCCATCCGGCGGCGGCCTCGTAGCCGCCTTCCTTGAGCACACGATGGCTCGGCATGTAGCCGGTGTAGTCGTTCGAGTAGCCCGCGACCCACACGCCCGCGTTACCGGCGAACTCGCGCTTGAAGCGTAGCGAGTAGTCCACCACCACCTCGCTGCCAAGTGTGATGAAGGTGAGGTCGTTTCCGATCTTGATCACCTGCACGGGGTAATCGTGGTCCGGACGCTTATTGTTGGCGTAGCTGAGCTTGATCTCCTCATACGCGGCGCGGATGGGACCGGCGACCGGACGCGGATTGGCCGTCAGGGCGACTTCCACGGCATTGGAGAGCGAACGACCATGCTGCATGGCGAGTTCGAGATCGGTGACACCCGGCACAACATCCGTGCGGCGCGGATACGGATTCTGATCGCCGCCGCATCCCATCAAGAACAACGCGGTGAAGCCCGGCCGGTGCTCCTGCAGGAACTCCTGCGCAAAGCCCGCGTAGTCGCCGCACCAGTTGTAGAAGCCGAGCGAGGTGTTGTGGCATGCGTAACCGAACATCGTGGCTTTCAAGGTGCCGTCCGGCGCTTCCACACGCAGTGCAGGCACCTCGTGATCGACGGGGCCGTTCGGGTTTGGCGTCTTGTTCGCATTCGGATGATCCGGCGGCAGCGTGTAGTCACGACGACGATTCATCGCGAAGCCGCAGCGTGCCTTGTTCCAGGTGAGGCGTGCGGGCTCCATGCTGGCGAGCGCCTTGCCAACGAGGTCGCCAAGATCGCTCTGCAGCTTCTGCGTGTAGTCCCAAGCATCCTTCGCACGCGGATCGTCTTTATCCTTGTCCGTGAGGGGCGTGGTGCGCATCGACGGGCCGCTGTGCGTGTGCGAGGCGTTCATGACGAGATTCGCCTGCGGCAGTTTGAACTCCTTTTCGGCGCGCTCGGCGATCGCGCGGCGCATCAACTGCGGCACGCCGATGAGATCGAGTGTGACAAACACGAGTTTGTTCCCCTGCTCGTCCTGCAAGGCCAGCGCCTTGGCGAAAAGATCCTGCACCCTGCCCTCCGCAGGCTTCTTGCGTGCCGCGTAGCCCGCCATCCACAGCATCTTCTGCGGTGTGACCTTCAGCGTGGCCGTGCCAGCCTTCCAATTCGCCGGAACTTGCGGCGCGACGGACTTCGGCGGCTGCCGAGGCGACTCCGGTGTGGCTCCAGGCGGAGCGGCGGCAGCAAGCGAGGCGACAAGAACGATGAAAGCAGCGAAGAAACGGGTGGCCATGTGCAAACTACGGCCTGGACCGCGTTGTTTGTGCAGTTCCACGCCATGTCACGCATCACCGCCATCGAAACCGCCATCCCGTCCGGCATCATGCCGAATCTGCTGCTCGTCCGCATCCACACGGAGGACGGTTTCGTCGGCTGTGGGGAGACGTATTACACGCCGCATGCCATCGCCGCGCTGATTCATGACTGGATGGCGGAGCGCCTGCTCGGCGCGGATGCGCTAGCCATCGAATCGCACTGGCGCTTCCTCTATGAACGCTGCACGCCGTTTGGGCATCCCGGCGCGGAAATGCGGGCGTTGTCGGCCATTGATCTGGCGTTGTGGGACATTCTTGGACAGGCCTGCAAGCAACCGGTGTATCGTTTGCTCGGCGGGCCCGTGCGTGAGGCGATTCCGGTGTATAACACGAGCGGTGGACCGAGCTATGGAGCGCTGAACGGTTCTACAGGAGTGCCTCGGCATCCCGGCTGGCCCGGCTACGGCGACATCGGTCAAAAAGGCCCGTTGCAGGACAACTGGGCCTCGCATTTCGCTGCAGGCGATCTGGCGGAGGAATTGCTCGCCGAGGGCATCACCGCGATGAAGTTGTGGCCGTTTGATCGTGCCGCGCATCGCAATGGCGGACTGCATATCTCGTGGGCCGATGTCGAGGAGGCGATGCGGCCGCTGCGTGAGATTCGCGAGCGTGTGGGCATGAAAATGGACATCGCCATCGAAGGGCACGCGTTCTTCCAGCTTCCCGCCGCTGAACGCATCGCGGAGGCGCTGCGTGAGATCAAGCCGCTGTGGCTCGAAGACGTGCTGCGCGTTGATAACACCGCCACGCTGGCTGATTTCCGCCGACGCAGCGGCCTGCCCATCGCGGCGAGCGAGATGCTGCTCGGTCGCAAAGAATACCTCGCCGTGCTGCAAGCGCAGGCCTGCGACTACTGCATGGTCGATCCGACGTGGAGCGGCGGCATCAGCGAAACACGCCGCGTCATCGACATGGCGCAGACTTTCAACGTCCCCGCCACGATTCACGACTGCACGGGACCTCTCACGTTGTTCAGCGGCCTGCATCTCGCGGCTTCATCGGCCAATGTCGTGTTTCAGGAAACCGTGCGTGCTCACATTCGCTCGTTCTATGACAAGCTCGTCGATACGCTGCCGGTCATCACGAACGGCAAGGCGCAACTGCCGACGGGAACGGGTTTGGGGACGAAATTGAAGGATGAGCAGTTCCGCGAAGGGGTGAATGGGCGGAGGAAGAGTGTGGCGAGATAGCGGAGTGCTGTGGGTTCGCCTGCCCGCAATGCTACGCATAGCGTTGCAGGCGCGGAGGTCCGCGCTCCTGGTGTTCGCTTCATTGCGGAGCGTGGCGAAATGACGTAGGCTCGCGCCGTGTTCTCCCGATTCATTCCCGAACTCAGCGACCTGGATGCTGATCTGCGCGATGCTTTTCTAGAAAAGCTCCGCGTGCGCTGGACGCACACCTCGACTGCGCTGGAAGGCAACACGCTGACCGAAGGTGAGACGCTCGGCGTGCTGCGCTACGGCCTCACCATTTCAGGGAAGCCGCTATCGCATCACAACGAAGTCGTCGGCCACAGTCGGGCACTGGACTTGTTGTATGGCTGGCTGGATAAAGGACGCGTTTTGGAGGCGAAGGATCTGCACGCACTGCATCAGGCCGTGCAAACCAGCGTGGAGGTGGACTATTTGAAGCCTGTGGGTGCCTGGAAGTGCGAGCCGAACTCCACGCTCGCCAAACAAGGTGGCAAGACCATCATCAACGACACCTATGCCATGCCCGAGCATGTGGACGCGCTCATGCATGACTGGCTAGCAGGCTTTCAGCAGCGGCGGCAGGACAAGACCACCTCCGCACTGGAAGCCTATGTCTGGAGCCACGCCACCTTCGTCCGCATCCACCCTTACGCCGATGGCAACGGCCGCATGGCGCGCCTGCTCGCCAATCTGCCCGTCATCGAAAAAGGCCAGCTCCCTATTTTCATCCCGTCTGAGAGGCGGCTCGATTACATCGAGACTCTGGCGACTTGGCAGCTTGCCAGCGGGCCGATGCGTCCGAATCAAGCTCTGGAAGGTGAAGCGGCGCGTTTGAAAGCGTTTCAAGACCTGTGTGAATCCTGCATGAAGGAGTCGAATGTGCTACTCGATGAAATTCGGAGCACCCAGGTGATAAGAAGACGGTAGCGTGCCTGCATCTCGCGGCTTCTTCGGCCAATGTGGTGTTTCAGGAGACGGTGCCGGCGCACATTCGCTCGTTTTACGACAAGCTGGTCTATAGGTTGCCGGTGATCGTGAACGGCAAGGCGCAGTTGCCGACGGGAACGGGTCTGGGGACGAAGCTGAAGGACGCGCTGTTCCGCGAAGGGGCGAATGGGTGGCGGAAGAGTGTGGCGAGATAGAGGAGTTCAACAACCCACTCAGTTCGCTTCATCACTCCAGACTTCTTCAAACTTGAGTCCGGTAAACCCTAGCGCGTGGTATTGTGCATAGAATTCGTCTTCAGGCTCATCACGACCAACGAGTGCAAACAGCCCAACTTCTTTCATCTCGGGGATCTTGAAGAGGTTGCAATCGCCGATCCGATCCACATGGAAGACGAACTTCTGAACTACGATGGGCACAGTGCCATCTGGAGTCCATCTCGCAATGCTGTTGCGACGGTCAAAGCAGTTATAACACGCAGTAGCATTGAAAACATAAAACCTCTCCTCAGTATCATCCAGTGTGGCTGTCAAAACCTCTCCAGATCTTTCGATAGTTTCACCAAGATCGCTATCGCAGACAGCTTCGTCGTAAGCAAGACAACCCGCGCCGGCCAAATAGAAGAAATTACCTCGTTTAGTACGAACTGGATCTCGCACGTAAAAAGACAAAGAGGGCCAACTGTCACGCATGTTCATGAGTTGGAATCTTGCATGTTTGACAAACTCCTCCCTCTGCACTGGAAGAAGCCCCCAAAAGTCGTGATCGCTGCGCACTCGAAATATTTTCATGCTTAAAATGGTACGAACTGTGCAATGGATCACAACCGCGACTTCATCCACGAGTAAAAACTCGCGCCGATCTGGGCGTAGCCGACGGGGTTGGGGTGGACGCCGTTGTTGTTGGGGTAGCCATCGACGGGGTCGAGGTTGAGTTCGGTGGGGACGAGGTGAATGCCTTCCTTTTCGCGATTGGAAAGCCGCTTGAGCATGAGCTGGACGAGGCGGTGCTGGATGCGCTTCCAGCCCCAGCGCGGGTATTTGTCCTTGTAGTTGGCGGTGAATCCTTCCTGACGCGCATTCGGCGGCGTGGTCAAGCCAACGGCGAGAATGGCTTTCGGCTCGGCCTTGTGAAACTCGGAAAGGAGTTTGTCAGCGTTGTCGAGCACCTCGTTGATCTTGGCGTCGGGGTTGTTCGGATCGGCGGCGAAGCAATCGTTGATGCCGAGCAGGAAGGTGATGATGTCGGGCGGCAGGTTGTCGCAGTGCTCTTTGAAGTAGCGCGGCAGGTCGAAGACGCCCGTTTTGCCATCGGCGGCGGGAAAGATGAAGGGACTGGTGGCTTTGCGGGCGAGCGGTCCGGCGGTGGCGCCGGGTGTGGGCGCCGTGTATTTGGTGAGAAAGTCGGCCCACTTCCAGCCGCCGTAGCCTTCGTGTGCGATACCGGGTTTTGAACCAGTGGGTTTGTGCGTGCCGAGAAGTGTAACCGTGGGATTGCCGGGTTCGGCGAACAGGCGGGCGATTTCGGTCGGGTAAAAGGTCGCGTGCGTGAGGCTGTCGCCAACAATGAGGAGACGCAGCGTCTTGCCATCACCTGCTTTGCGTGGGGAGACGTGCAGCGTGGTTTTGCCTTGCTCGATCACTTTCCCTGATGCGTCCTTGACGGTGATGGCGATGGGATGATCGCCCAAGTCGTTGTCGCCGGGGTTCACAGTCCAGCGACGGGCTTCGTTCGTGCCGATGTCACAGGTGAATTCGAAGCGGTAGTCCTGCGGTGTCTCGGTGAGGACGATGTTGTCGTGGTAGATACTCATCGGCACGTCCGGCGCGGCATAGACGACGGGAGGCAGGGTGAGTTGAAGGTCACCAGCGATAGCTGAGGCAGCGGCGAGGCAGAAACAGAGAACACGATTCATGGCGTCCGATTACGGATCGCCAGAAGCAAATCGTTCCATGAAGCGAAGGATGGCGGCGGTGGAGAGCTGGCCGCCGGGCGTGCTGGGGAAATAATCGGTGCCATGCGTGCCCCAGGGGAACTCGATGAAGTGATGATCGTCGCGATGAGCGAGGCGCTCATTGAAGAGACGGCTGTGACCGATGCCGACGAGTGAATCCAGCGTGCCGTGGATGAGCAGCGTGGGTAGATGATGCGTGTCGAGAAATTCGGTGGCGGACGCGGTGCGGTAGGCGTCCGGCACTTCATGCGGGTCGCCGCCCATGTATTGGCGGACGAGCGTGAGTGATTTCAGCAAGTCGTCAGGCAACGACCACTCGCGGGCAATGTACATGTTCGGCGTGCCGTAAACGATGATGCAGCCGCTTGCGCGGAGTTCTGGCATGCTGAAGGCGCACGCGGCGGCGATCTGAGCGCCTGCGGAGCGCCCCATGAGAACGATGCGGGTGGTATCAATGCCGAATTCGGCAGCGTGGTCGCGAATCCACGCGAACGCACGTCGTGTGTCTTCGGCCTGGGCGGGCCATTTGTGTTTCGGAGCGAGGCGATAGCCGAAGGAGCACAGCACATGGCCATGCGAGGCGAGTTCGGTGTTGGCCCATTCGAATTCGCCCGGATCACCGCTGTCCCAGCCGCCGGTGTGGGCGATGACGAGGCATGGCAGCGGCTTTTTCGCCTCAATTGGACGGTGAATGACGATGTCGAGTGATTCGTCGCCCTCTTGCCAATAGGTGAGGCGTTCGCATTGCACGGGCGTTTGATGGAGGCGAATCGGGAACCACAGACGAAGCCAGGAGAAGGGCAGATTCTGGGCTCGGGCGATGCGGAAGGCCTGAAACGCGGGAGTCATGAAGACAATCGCGAGCAGCACGAACCCACATGCGAGCCAGCGTGAGTCTGAGAACGCCGAACAAGCAGGTGCCAGCAGCGCGAGCCAGTGACCGAACTCCTGGGTGAAGAGCTGCGCCTGCCATTGCCAGCGCTTGCGTGACATGACCCACGCGTTGAGCGCGAGCAGGGATAGAACCGCCAGGAGAAAGATCACAACATTGCCAGAGGCGGGCAGGAGTGCCCGCTTCACTTCAATCAACCAGCGATCGCGAACACCTCGCGGGCATCCGCGATGCTGCCGGTGAGGGCAGCGGCGGCGACCATGACGGGGCTCATGAGGACGGTGCGGCCGGTGGGGCTGCCCTGGCGGCCTTTGAAGTTGCGGTTCGAGGAGGAAGCGCAGAGCTGGTCGCCGACGAGCTTGTCGGGATTCATCGCGAGGCACATGGAGCAGCCTGCGCCGCGCCATTCAAAGCCGGCTTCGCTGAAGACCTTGTCGAGACCTTCCTGACGGGCGAGGACATCGACGATCTGTGAACCAGGAACGGCGATGGCTTTGACTCCGGCGGCGACTTTGCGGCCTTTGATGAACTTCGCCACTTCGCGGAAGTCACTGAGGCGGCCGTTGGTGCAGGAGCCGATGAAAGCGACGTCGATCTTCGTGCCTTTGATCGGCTTGCCGGCAGGCAGTTTCATGTAGGCGAGAGCGTCTTGAATGGAGACACGTTGCGCGTCGTTGGCGGCGCTGTCGGGAGTGGGCACGTTTTCGGTGACGGAGATGCCCTGGTCGGGACTGGTGCCCCAGGTGACGGTCGGAGGCACATCCTCGGCCTTGATGTTCACCACGTCGTCATAAACGGCGTCCTTGTCGGAGGCGACGGAACGCCACTTTTCGACGGTAGCATCCCATTCGGTGCCTTTCGGCGAGTAAGGGCGGCCTTTGAGGTATTCGAAGGTCTTTTCGTCCGGATTGACGTAGCCGCAGCGGGCACCGCCTTCGATGGACATGTTGCAGACGGTCATGCGCTCTTCCATCGACATGGCGTCGAAGAGGCTGCCGCCGTATTCGTAGGCGTAGCCGATGCCGCCGTTCGCGCCGAGCAGGCGGATGATGTGGAGGATGACGTCCTTCGCGTAAACGCCCGGACGAAGCTGGCCGTCCACATTGATGCGGCGGACCTTCATCTTGCTGAGCGCCATGGTCTGCGTGGCGAGGATGTCGCGCACCTGCGTGGTGCCGATGCCGAAGGCGATCGCGCCGAAAGCGCCGTGAGTGGCGGTGTGGCTGTCGCCGCAGGCAATCGTGGTGCCGGGCTGGGTAATGCCCTGCTCGGGTCCGACGACGTGGACGATGCCCTGTTTGCCACTGCTCAAATCGAAATACGTGATGCCGAACTCGACGGCATTTTTGCGCAGTTCCTTGATCATCTCGGCCGCGAGCGGGTCGGCGAAGGGCTCGGTCTGCACGTCGGTGGGGACGATGTGATCGACGGTGGCGAAAGTGCGGTGCGGGTAGGCCACCTTCAGGTTCAAATCACGCAGCATGCCGAAGGCCTGCGGGCTGGTCACTTCATGGACGAGGTGAGTGTCGATGAGAAGCTGCGTCTGGCCATTGGCGAGCGTGCCGGTGACGTGCGAATCCCAGACTTTGGCGAAGAGAGTTTTGCCCATGATGTGCGTGCGAATTGAAGTTTGAGGGCCACGAGCCTAGCACGCACGGCGGTAGGTGCAAGAAAGCCTCTTGGCTTTTGCCGCAGACCTGCCAGCATCGGCGGCCATGAAGTGGCTGAAAATTCTCTACGTGCAGGTGCTGCTCGGAATCGTTTTGGGCGTCCTGCTGGGGCTCTTCTGGCCGGAGACGGGCTTAAAAATGCAGCCTCTGGCCGAGATTTTCATCAAGGCGATCAAGATGCTCATCGCGCCGATCATCTTCTGCACGGTCGTCACCGGCATCGCGAGCATGGGCGACCTGAAACGCGTCGGCCGCGTCGGCTGGAAGGCGCTGGTGTATTTTGAGGTGCTGACCACGCTGGCACTGATCATCGGCCTGCTGGTGGCGAACATCGCCCAACCCGGCACAGGCATGGACATCGCCGCCAGCGCGAAGGAATCCACCAAGCTGTCCGACTACGCCGCCAAGGCTCAAGACACGAGCACGAAGGCCTTCATCATGAACATCGTGCCGAAGACCTTCGTGGGAGCCTTCACCGATGAATCGGTGCTGCCAGCGCTGTTTCTGGCGATCCTCGTGGCCGTGGCGCTGTGCCAGATGGGCGAGAAAGGCCATGTTGTGCTGGAGTTGCTGCACGCGATCTCGGATGTGTTTTTCAAGCTCGTCGCCATTATCACCCGGGTGGCCCCAATCGCCGCGTTTGGCGCGATGGCGTTCACCGTGGGCTCCGAGGGGCCGCACACGCTGGTGAAGCTGGCGAAAGTCCTCGGCTGCGTCTACCTGACCTGCGGTCTGTTTGTGTTCGTCGTGCTGGGCGCGGTGTGCAGGCTGAACGGTTTCAGCATCTGGAGGGTGATCAAGCACATCAAGGACGAGCTGCTGCTCGTGCTCGGCACCTCGTCATCGGAGACCGCCTTGCCGCAGCTCATGCAGAAGCTGGAGAAATCCGGCTGCGACAAGTCCGTGGTCGGCGTGGTCGTCCCCTCCGGCTACTCGTTCAATCTCGACGGCACCTGCATCTACCTAACGCTCGCCGCGTTGTTCGTCGCGCAGGCCACGAACACGACTCTGTCGCTCTGGCAGCAGCTTGGACTGCTCGGCGTGCTGCTGCTGACCTCGAAAGGCGCCGCGGGCGTCACCGGCGCGGGTTTCATCACGCTGGTGGCGACGCTTTCCACCGTGGACACCGGCATCCCCGTTGCCGGACTGGCCGTGCTGGTGGGAATCGACCGTTTCATGTCCGAAATCCGTGCTTTGACCAATCTGGTCGGCAATACCGTCGCCACACTCGTCGTGGCGAAGTGGGAGAGGGAGTTCGATCCGGAGAAGGGTGCGATGATGCTGAAGTGAGGCGCAACCTCACAGATCGATCTTCATCGGCGGCGGCGGAGCGAGCTTGAGGACGGGGGCGTCGTCCTTCTCGTCATTCACAGCATCGACGGGGATGGCCTTGCGAATGGGTGAGCCGTCGTCGTTCACGGGGCGGGCGCGGGGGACGGCCTGCTCGGAATTGTAGGGATCCTCGCCGATGACGGTGAGCGCCTGCATGCGCACGGGCTCGATGTGGACCCATTTCGCGGAGTCGGCGATCATCGGCGCGGCCTCGACGTTGCCAAAGGTGTTCTGGTGCTGGAATTGCGCGATCTCCTTCGGCAGTCCCTCGCCGGTGTGCGCGTTGCAGAAGCCCTCCAGCGGCGTGCCGGGGCGGATGTACTCAAAGTAGGTGGCGCGCACGGATTTTTCACGACCGTCGGGCCCCTTGACCTTTTCGTAGCAGTAGTCGGTGGCGCGCATGCCGCTGCGCTGGCAGATCTCCACGCGTTCCGCGACTTGCGGCGGCGTGATCTCGCGCGGCACGAAGCGTGTGGTGCTGGCATTTACCATGTCCACCCAAGCGGGCAGCAGGATGCGGTTTGAGAAGGCCCCGGGGAAGATGGTCTTCTGCTTGTCAAAACCGGCCCACACGCCGCAGGTCACGCCGGAGGTGTAGCCGAGGAACCACAGATCCTTGAACTCGTAGTGGGTGCCGGTTTTACCGCCGGCGACGAAATCACCGAGCTTGTAATCCGTGACCGCCGGACTGCCGGTGCCGCGATGCAGCGCATCGACGAGGCAGGTGTGCGTCTGATACGCGGCGATGGGGTCCATGCTCTGCACGCTTTGCAGCGCGGACTCGGCGATCTGGAAGACAGCCTTTTCGTTGCTGTCGGTGATGCGCTGAATGAGATGCAGCTTCTGCGGGCGGCTGCCGAGCGTGGGGAAATTCGAGTAAGCCAGGCACATCTCGCTGAGCTTCGCCTCGCTCGCGCCGAGGAAGGTGGACGGATAGTCGCGCATCTCGGAGGTGACACCCGCCTTCTGCGCGACCTGCTTCACCATCGGCACGCCCACACGCTCCCCGAGACGGACCGTGGCGGAGTTGCGGCCCTGCACGAGTGCCTCGCGGGAACTCATCGGCGCCTGCGACCATTTCGGATTGTCCACTTCCGCACCCCACTCGCCGAGAATGCCGGTCAGGCCGCCGATCATCACGCGGCGGTTGTCCAGCGGCGCGTCATCGACCTTCGTGCCGGGATAAACGCCGGGGCTGCTGAACGCGGCGGCATAGACGAGCGGCGTGAAGGCCGTGCCCACCGGCCGCAGACCGTCGGTGGCGCGGTTGAACTGGCTGTCGCCGAAATCACGGCCGCCCACCATCGCCAAAATGCTGCCGTCCTTGTTGTCGATCATGAGCGCGGCTCCTTGCAGGTATTCCGGCTTCGGACGCGGCGTGGCGGGGTCGATCTCGCCGCGCTTCAGCCTGCCTCGGTAGTCGGAGATGATGGCGCGGAACTGGTCGAAGGTCTGATGCTCGTAACCCGGCCGCTTTTCGACCTCGGCGAGGTGCCTGCTCATGGCCGTCTCGGCGGTCTTTTGCAGATCCTGGTCGATGCTGGTGAAAATGCGGAAGCCGCCGATGGAGGCGCGCTCCTCCCCGACGAGATCGACGACCTCGCGGCGCACGGCGTCGAAAACATAACTCAGCCGCGGGTCGCTGCTCTGCGGCGCGGTGATGAGCGGCTTGAGCTTGATCTTCTCCGCATCCTCAGGCGCCAGCGTGCCCTCGATGGCCATGCGCTCGAGCACGTAGTTGCGCTCCTTGAGGGCGCGCTGCGGGTGTTTGATCGGCTGAATGTTGTTCGGGCTTTTGATCAGGCCCACGATGGTTGCAGACTCCTCGATGGTGAGCTCCTTCACGTCCTTGCCGAAGTAGCCGCGTGCAGCGGCCTGCACGCCGTAAAAATTCGCACCGAAGAAGATGCGGTTCAGGTAAAGCTCCAGGATTTCCGGCTTCGAGAACTGCTTCTCGATGCGCTGGGCGATGAAGGCCTCCAGGATCTTTCTTTTGTAGCTCTTTTCGAGGAGTTTGAAGGTCTGGCGGGCGAGCTGCTGCGTGATCGTGCTCGCGCCCTGCGTCACCTCCCCGGCCTGCAAGTTCAGCCAAACGGCGCGCATGAGGCCAATGTAGTCCACGCCGTCATGTTTGAAAAAGCGGCTGTCCTCCTGCGCCACCAGCGCGTCGATGAAATGCTGCGGCACGTCGGTGATCGGCACCGGGGTGCGGTTCAGCACGTAAAGACGGGCCATCTCGTCGCCATTGCGGTCATAGATGATGCTGGCGGACTCGAGCTTCTTAAGCTCCTCCAGGTCGAATTTTTCCGAATCGCGCCGCAGCGGCGCCACTACCACGCTGTAAATGCCGAACGCCGCCACCAGACCGAGGATGAACAGGGCCACCAGGGCGCTGAACCAGCCACGACGGTAAAACGGCAGTTTCAGGCCGGCTTCGCCGCGCCAGTTGCGCACGGGCTGGGGATCGGGATCATCGCGAAACATGGCTGGGGAGGAAGTTGGGCGGCGAAATTACCCGCCCTTCACAATCCGCGCCACTTGTTTCCCGTCCGATGTCTTCCCTGCCCCAGATTCTCCGTGACCAGCTCGCCGCCACCCCGGCGGGGCGGCTGCCCTTCGCGCAGGTCATGGAGCTGGCGCTTTATCATCCTGAGCATGGTTATTATGGCGCAGGGCCGCGCAAACTCGGCCGGCAGGGTGATTTTTTCACCAGCGTGAGCGTCGGGCCGTTGTTTGGGAAGCTGCTCGCCATGCGTGCCCTCCAGGAATGGCAGGCGCTCGGCGAGCCGGAGGATTTCACGATCATTGAGCAGGGCGCGCACGACGGACAGCTCGCGGAGGATGTTTTGAGCGCCCTCGAAGGCCGGAAGTTGCGCTACCTCATCGTGGAGCCGAATCCTCGCTACCGCGAAGCACAGGCGAAACGCCTCGGTGATCGCGTGCAGTGGGTGGAAAGCCTCGCCGCGCTGCAGACCGGCCCGAAGCATGGCTTTTTTCTCTGCAACGAGCTCCCTGACGCCTTCCCCGTGCATCTCGTGCGCTGGTGCGGCGAACGCTGGCGCGAGCTCTACCTCGAGGAAGACGGCCCTGAGGCATTTCGCCTTGTGACAGGCGATTTTTCCTGCGCCGAACTCGCCGTGGAGGCCAAACACCTGCCCCGCGATCTTGAGCCTGGCCACACGCTCGAGATCAACCTCGCCATGCTCGCGTGGATTCGTGATCTCGCGCATGCAGCGTTTCGCGGAGCCATCTTCATCGCCGACTACGGCCTCGATGCGGAGGAGTTCTATGCCGACTCACGCGCCGAAGGCACCCTTCGCCGCTATAAGCAGCATCGCATGGATGGAAACGTGCTGGAAGACCTCGGCGAGTGCGACCTGACCACGCACATCAACTTCACGCGCCTCATCGAGGAAGCAGAGCGCCATGGCCTGAAGAAAATGGAATACGATCTGCAAGGCCGTGTCCTAGGCCGGATGGCGATGCCGTGGCTGAAGAGTCTCGAAGGCCAGTCTCTGGACGCGGCCACGATGCGCCAGTTTCAGTCCCTCACGCATCCGGCCTTCATGGGGCGGTCGTTTCGGTGCCTGATGCTGAAAAAAGCCGCTCCTTGATCGCTTCCGGACGTACTTCAGATATGAAAAAGATGTTTTCTGTCATCGCCGGTCTGCTCGTTATTGCGTTCACCATCGCCGCCTGCGCCACTTCGCGGTCGGGTTACGAGACCGCGCCTTACAAGGTCATCCGCGCCGATGGCGAGTTCGAGATTCGTCAGTATCCCGAGCTCAAAATCGCCACCACGGACCGGGACGCGGACAATTCGAGCTTCATGCGCCTCTTCCGCTACATCGACGGCGGAAATGTGGAAAAAGAGAAGATCGCCATGACCACGCCAGTCTTCATGGTCGATGGGAAGATGGCCTTCGTGGTGCCCGAGAAGCACAAGGCCGCCACGCCCGCCCCCGCTTCGCCCCAGGTGGTCGTGGACACGCTGAAGGCGCAACGCGTGGCCGCCTACCGCTTCAGCGGCACCCGCACGAAGGACAGCGAACCGCAGGCCATGGAAAAGCTGCGGGCGTGGATGAAACAGAACAAGCTCACCGAAGCCGGAGCACCTTTCAGCGCTTACTACGACCCGCCATGGACGCCGGGGTTCATGCGGAGGAATGAGGTTCTGGTGCCGATTCAATCAGACTAAACTCATGCGCATCGGCATCACAGGAGCGACGGGATTCATTGGCGGGCATCTGGCCATGTTCGCGCAGGGCAGCGGGCATGAGGTGGTAGCCTACACGCGCAAACCTGGATCTTTCGTGCCTGTCTCGCACGAGACGCTTTATCAACCGAAGCAGGCACCGCATGCGCTGCCGGAGACGAAACTCGACGCGCTGGTGCATCTCTCCGGCGAATCGCTCATGGGGCTGTGGACGGCGGAGAAGCGTGAACGCATCTGGAAAAGCCGTGTGGATTTCACCGCGGCGCTCGTGGCCCACCTCGGCACCTGGAAGCCGGAAAACAGGCCGAAGGTGCTCGTGTGCGCCTCCGGCGCCGGGTTTTATGGCAACCTTGGAAGCACTCCGGTGGATGAGAGCTCGCCGCGTGGTGGAGGTTTTTTGGCCGATGTGTGCGCAGGCTGGGAAAAGGCGGCCATGCAGGCCGAAGCGCTCGGCATACGCGTGATCCTGCTCCGCACGGGCATGGTGCTGGGAACGGACGGCGGCGCGTTTCCGCTGTTGAAGCGTGTGTTTGGTCTCGGTCTTGGCGGCAGGCTCGGATCAGGAACTCAATGGATGTCCTGGATTCACGTCGAGGATGCCGTTCAAATCATCCTGAAGGCGCTCCAAACTGAGGCGGTGCGTGGAGCGGTGAACCTGTGCGCGCCGGAGGCGGTGACGAACGCGGAGTTCACGCGCAAGCTGGCCGCGGCGCTAAAACGTCCGGCGTTTTTCCATGCGCCGGCCTTTGCGCTCAAACTCCTGCTCCGCGGCATGGCGGAGGAGATGCTGCTGGGCGGGCAGCGAGTGATTCCTCGCGTTGCGACGGAGATGGGCTACACTTTTGCCCATCCAACTCTCGACAGCGCCCTCAAGGCGCTGCTTTGACACCCGCAACACATCATGGCCTCGCAGCAGACCACCATCGGCATCATCTACGATTACGACCAGACGCTCAGCCCCACCTACATGCAGGATGAGACGCTGTTCCCGCACTTCGGGATCAATCCAGGGCAGTTCTGGAAGCGCAGCCGCGAGCTGGTGGACACCGAGGGCTACGACGGCGAGCTGGCCTACCTGAAGTGCATGCTCGACTACCTGGACATGGACCGGCCTACGAACGAGGACCTGCGGAAGCTGGGCGCGAAGCTGAAGTTCTACAAAGGCGTGCCGGAGCTCTTTGACGAACTGAACGCCGTGCTCAACGACCAGCACCGGCTGCTCGGCGTGAAGATCGAGCATTACATCGTCTCCAGCGGCCTGAAGGCGCTGATCGATGGCTCGGCTCTCGCGCCACACATCAAACGCATCTTCGGCTGCGAGTTCGGCGAGGACAAAAACGGCCGGATCACCTTCCCGAAGCGCGTGATCAGCCACACGACGAAGACGCAGTACATCTTCCGCATCAACAAAGGCATGCTGGAGCCGCATGAGGACGTGAACGACCACATGGCCCCCGAGCTTCGGCCGATCCCCTTCCAGCACATGATCTATGTCGGCGACGGTCCCACGGACGTGCCGTGCTTCACGCTGATGAAGCGCTACGGCGGCCATGCGGTGGCGGTTTACAATCCCGATGAGAAGAGCCGCGCCAGCTTCCGCAAATGCTACCAGCTCACAGGTATCGCCGACCGCGTGAAACACATCGCACCGGCCGATTACCGCCCCGGCAGCCACCTGCGCCTGCTGCTGGAGGAGATGGTGCTGGAGATCGCCGACGGCATCGTGCGCAAGAAGCGCCAGGAGATCGAGGAAGGGACCGTGTCAGCGCCGCATTTTTGAGTTTAGTTCACCGCGATGCCGCGTGAGCGCATCTCACGGAACCATTCGACATATTTCGGCACGCCTTGGGCGATGGAGGTGGTGGGCTTGAAGCCGATCAACGCCTTCGCCTTGCTGACATCGGCGGAGGTGATCGGGACGTCGCCAGGTTGCTCGGGACGCTGGTTGATGGTGGCTTTTTTCCCAAGCGCCTGCTCGATGGTGGCGATGAGGTCGTTGAGCGAGACATTCTGCGAGCCGCCGAGGTTGAAGATGTCGTTGACCGGGCCGGTGCGGTAGTTGAGCGCGCCGATGATGCCATCGACGATGTCGTCGATGTAGGTGTAATCGCGGCGGGTGGTGCCGTCGCCGTATTTGTCGATGGGTTTACCATCCTCGATGAGGCGGGTGAATTTGGAGATGGCAAGATCCGGGCGCTGGCGAGGGCCATAAACGGTGAAGAAGCGCAGATTGACGGTCTTGATGCCGTAGAGGTGGCCGTAGTTCGAGCACATCTGCTCGCCGGCCATCTTCGTCATCGCGTACGGGCTGATGGTCTGCAGGATGGGATCCGTCTCGACGAAGGGCACTTTTTTGTTCACGCCATAGACGGAGGAACTGCTGGCGCAGACGAAGTGCTTCACGCCAGTTCGGCGGCAGGCCTCAAGGAGGTAGAAGGTGCCCTTGATGTTCGTGTCGATGTAAAGCTCCGGCTGCTCGATGGACGGACGCACGCCAGCACGGGCGGCAAGGTGGATGACGGCGTCGAAATGCCCCACGTTGAACACTTCGGCGACAAAGAGCGGATCAGTGATGTCGCCTTCGCGGAATTTCACCTTCGGGCCGAGGACCTTGAGGTTCTCGCGCTTGATGGCGGGATTGTAGTAGTCGTTGAGGCTGTCTAGGATGGTGATCTGGCCCGCATTGTCGCGCAGGAGGCGTTCTACGGTGTGGGAGCCGATGAATCCGGCCCCGCCTGTGACGAGAATGTTCATGATGAGCGCGATTTACGGGCAGTCCCTCGACAAAAGCAAGACGGCAGGAGAAAGGGATTGACGCCAGGGCGTGGATTTCGCTAAATGGAGGCGAATTTCACGAATCTCCCCGCATCCATCTCATGAGCGAAGCCGAAAACACGCCACCACCCTCAGGATCAACGCCCAAGACGGCGGCTGTGCCCCTGAAAAAAGAAACTGTGCGCATCACCCTGCGTGGGCGTCCTGGCGCGGGTGTGACCCAGCCTCGTGAAACCACCGCCCCTGTATCTCCTTCCACCGGCAGCGTCCCGGCCTCGCTCAACACCACCTCCGTGGTGCCCATGATGGCCAAGAAGGCAACTGCCCCCATCCAACTGCCGTCTGCTCCACTGCCGCCGCCCGCTCCAAAGGCGAGCACCTCACCGGTGAAGCTGCCAGCCCCTCCGGTGGCCCCACCTTCGAAGAAAACCACTTCGGCGATTCCAGTGGCCTCATCACCGCCACCCGCCGCCCCTGCCCCTTCTGCGGCCATGCCGCCGCCCGCCGCCCGGCCAACAGCTCCACCCGCGGCCCCCAAGCCTCCCGGAGCCCCCACCGCTCCACGTCCTGCGGCTCCTCCGATGGCGGGCTTGCCGGCAGCAACTCGTCCTCTCAGCCAGAATCCTGCCGCTCCAGCACCACGCACAGAAACCGGAGCCCCCACGGTTCCGCTGCAAAAGCCCACCGCAGGCGCCCCTCGCGCGCCGGGTGCTGGCACAGGGCCAATGACTGGAGGACCGACCGCCCCTCTGCCAAAGGCAACCGTGAAACTCGCCCCGACACAGGCGATGCAGCGTCCGTCCATCTCCGCACCTCCCAGTGCGCCGGTGAAACGCAGCGCTGCCGCTGATGCAGAGCAGTTTTATGAGGAAAAAGATCCCGAGGCAGGTTTGGTGCCGCTTTCGGTCATTTGTTTTGTGCTCTCCGCCGTTTTGATGGTGGTGCAGATGTTTGGAGCAGATGCCGTCAAATCTGACCCAACGGGTGAGTCTCCCATCATGGTGCCCTCGGAGGGCAAACAAAGCTGGGAAAACCGCAACGCGGTCACAGGTGTCTGGACCAACAAATTCAAGGATACCCTCCTTCCTATCCCGTGAGACGTTCGCGTTGATAAGCTCGAAAAAACTTCAATCTGATCAAGTCATGCCCCTCGCCTGGTTAGTCTTCCTTCTCGCCGCCGCCACTCTGGCCCTTAATTTCCTGGCCAAAAGCGGTGGAGCGATGTGAGGTTAAGGATTCTATTTTGCCCACTTTTACCTCATCCGGTTTACCCCGGATTCTTATGGCGCAGGCGTCATAGGTAAAGACATGCGCGGACACAAGCTCTCCAAAGGCACTCCAAGATCAAGTGATCACAGATCACTGTCTGCCACCTCGACCCGTGGGATTCGGGTCAATATCGAGGTCAAAGTTTAGCTGCGGAAAGTCTTTAAGTGTGAAGGAGAGGAGGAGACCGATGTCAGAGGCACCGTTTCGATTATCACGAGCCATCACCCCGATCGAGGCAACCCAACTGCTCAGATCCCGGTAGAAACTGTAACTTTGGAACTCCAACGTCCCGTCATCGGCTTCATAGATGTGGTTCGTGCTGATCCCGTAATTGTCCGACAGACGTGCGAACAAGCGTGTGTATAGCAGACTGCTGTCTTGGAAGAACGGATGGTCGGAAATGAATTGGTGGCCGAACTCAAGCGATGTGTGCCTGGACGGCAGCCAGACGATTGCGTTGTTGATTTCCGTGAAACTGCCCACGCCGCCGCTGATCGGGAGTTGCAGATCAGAACGGAAAGTGATCCATGGAACGGGGTGCCAGAAAAATTCGTTATACATGTTGGATATATCACGACCGAACTCCGGATCTTTCCCAAAGACATCCACAAACGTGTTCATGCCGGCCAATGTGTATGTTTGCGAATCGCCTCCATCAGGAGTTTCAAGGAAGGCTCCAAGACCGTTGCTGGTGATGTAGTCACGCTTCGTCTGCAGGAGGTTGCGGAATCCGATGCGGGCCACATTCCATGAGCGCAGGCTGTCCACGGCAGTGAATAAAGACGGATCTATCGAACGCGGGCGCGTGGTGGGTGAGAGCCTGTCGATCGCTGGCAATCCGGCATCCTGCTTCGCGTCTAGATACGAGATGTTCGCATAAGGCTGGAAGACGTGACGCAGTCCATTGACGCCAAATGTCTCCGAACGTGCATCGCTCCATGTCTTGGTGAGCTTAAAAGAGACATCAAGCCCGAGATGTAGGATACCACGGGTAAAACTCTGCAAGCCGGTAATACTGCCATCAATGCTGCCATAACTGGTAACGCCGGCCCCGATGCGCGGCGTCACATTCAACCAGCCCATGTAGGTCTTGGGGTACAACAACTCATGGTAGGTATGGAAGCGGGCAAAGTCAGGCTCCTGCAGGCGGCTGGAGATGAAGCCTAATCCCTGTGTGACATCGGCTGCTGTCAGGCCGGCATTACGAGGCTTGCCCACAAGTGCCAAATAGGAGGATGCCGCTGTGCCGAGTGGATCGCTCAATACAGTGCCCGCCGGAAGAGGTCCGAGTCCTGCAAGACCCAATCCCTGCAACCGGATGAGCTCCGCCTGCTCCTGATTGCCCACCACTTCATTGTAGAGACCCGCGGAGATCGTCCCTTGGTGGAAAACGCCCGAACCCCAAAGAGGACGTCGGGTGAAGTCGATCGACAACTCAGGGAGGCGTGTTGTCGTGCGGTAGAAGTTGTTCGCCTTGAACTTCGCCATCAAAGTCGCGACATAGGCCTCGTTGGTGTGCACCAAGGAAACCTGGTTGTCCGGCTCGCGGTCCGTGCGGAAATCGTTGAAGAAGAAGTCTTCGTAAAAGTGGATGTCACTGATCTTGTTGATGTCGAAATCCAAGTACCAGGTGCTCACATCAGGTCCTGGCAGATAGACACGATGCTTGAAGTTCACTCGATAGCGATTTGAGGGCACCGGGAAGCGCTGCGAGCCCGCCACGTTGGTCGAATTGTCCGAATCATTGACGGCGTAGAGGCTGAGCGTGCCGAAATTCTGCTGATTCCAGCGATGACGCTGGGAGATGAAATCCACGCCGCCACCAATCCCGCGTTTGCTGCGCAAATCGATCCTGTAGCGTGCGATGGTATGGTCGCCGTACAGGAAGGTGTATTGGGTGAGAAGAAAGGCCCCCCACCGGCTCTGGTAACCGGGACTGATCCTGTAACTCGTATCCTCTTGGATCTGCTGCGAAACTTTAGGGAGGTAGAAAAACGGCGTGTCACCTCCATACACCTTCACCCCGCTCAAAATGACGCTATCGCCGGGTTGTACCGTCAGGCTCTTCGCTTCAAGGTGAAAATTTGGATTCTGCACATCATGCGAGGTGAGGCTCACACCGCTCGCGTCGATGCGGTTCTCAAGTTTGCTTTTTGATTGAAAGTTCGCGGCCTTGTAAATGATGGTCCCCGGCCCTGCGTTCATGCTCGATATCACATTCTGGCCCGACATCGCACCGGTGACCGAGTTGTAGGTGATGGAATCCCCTCGGTAGATCGTCCCCTCCTTCCAGATGGTCACGCCATCACGGGCCATGACCTCGCCCGTGGTTTGGTTGTATTGCGCGCTGCCGCACCGAATCTCCACACCACCGTAAACAATATGCACATCACCTGTCACGGTCGCGATGCCCGTCTCAGGGTCCATCGTGGTCGTGAGCCCCCGGATGTTCAGGTCCGTTGTGAGACTGTCGAGAATGCCTTGCGCGCCCGCCGTACCGGCTGCTGCCAGAACGCAGACAAAGGCTGCCACACAGATTCGGAAAGTGTTCATATCACAATTGAAACAAGTGCCCGCATTGGCAGGCTCTTTAAACCGGCTTTCATAGGCCACCCGCATCCCGGTGACAAGAAAAAGCCCTGATTTTTTCACCCGGCAGCCATCAATCATCCTCTCGTCCCGGACGCACTGGACAGACACCTTTTTTGCTCGGCGATCGGACGAAATCCAACAGCCGCCGGGCCTTCTCCGGCCACTCGCGAGCAGCCGCCTGCTCCACAGCCTGGGACAGATTCAAACCCTCGCAAAAAAGAAGCTGGAACAACTCCTTGATCGCCCCCCGGTCCTCCGTGGTAAACCCCTGCCGCCTCAGGCCGATCACATTCAGTCCCGTGATGCGATTGACGCGCTGGGCAGCGCAATAATGCGGGATGTCCTTGCTGAAACTGCCGTTTCCCTGCACCACACAGAAATCCCCGATCCGGAGGAACTGATGAAACACCGCCCCACCGCCGATGAAGGTGTTGTTTCCCACATGGATGTGGCCTGCCAGCAACGCGGAATTGGCGATGATGTTCCGGTCGCCCAGCACCACATCGTGCGCCAGATGGCTGCCGACCATGAGGAAATTCCCATCGCCCATGCGTGTCACACCACCCGGCTTGCTGCCGCGATGAATGGTCACGTGCTCCCGGATGACGTTCTTTTTGCCCAAAATCACGCTGCTTTCCGTGGCGGGATCAAACCCCAGGTCCTGTGGCTCCCCGCCGATGACCGCACCGCGACCAATCCGCGTCCCCTCCCCAACCACCACATGCCCCACGATCTGCGCATGCGCCTCGACCTTGCACCCGGCGGCGATTTCCGCAGCACCGTCGATAACCACATAGGCCCCGATCTCGGCCGTGGGGTCGATCTGGGCCTTCGGGTCAATCAGGGCGGTGGGATGGATCATGCGCGCCGACCATGCACGCCGCCAGCATCCTGATCAATCATGACCTTGGTGCATTCTCCGGCAAACTTCCGCTTTGCAGTCCGCTGTGGACGGATACTGTCCGCGCACCGCAACGCAGCACCAGGAGAGGTGGTCGAGTGGTTTATGGCTCCAGTCTTGAAAACTGGCGTGGCAGAAATGTCACCGTGGGTTCGAATCCCACCCTCTCCGCTCGAACGTCACGGTGCCGTATCACACGCATCACAAAGAGGACCGTTGGCGTTTTCTCGGTAGCACAGACTCATCAACGCATCATGGCTTCTTGCTGGATCTCTTTTTGACCGGCTTGGCCGGTTCGCCGTCCACAGGCTGCACATCCACGGCCAGATCGATGCCGAAGATGGCAGAAAGGTCCGCCCCGGCCAGATCACCCGCGCCTGCGGACAAGTCGGTGATCGTTGCGCTGCTCGCATTTGAGAGCAGTTCCGCCTGATCCACGCCGCGCAGCGTGAAAAGCAGCTCCGGCCGCGTGTCCAGCAGCACACCCACGCCGTAGAGCACGGCGGACACATGCTTGCACATGTCCGCGTGATCCGGGCAGGAGCAGTCAAAGCGGATCTCCTTCGGCTTCGGGAACAATCCGTCCTGCGGATCAGTCAGCAGGCGCATCAGCCCATCACCCAGTTTTCCCGCGAGCAGATCGAGCATTGAGCCGACCTGTCCCGATCCTTGCTCCACGATCGTCTGCCACTGCTTTTTCGGCAGCGGCTGGATGTGGATGCCAGTCTCGTACAGCTCCGAACCCGCCACCACGGCGCTCAGCTTCCCGGCCTCGATTTCGAGGTTGTACACATTCCCTTGGCGCAAATAGCTCCGCCCGCGCGGCAGCCGCGACTCATACACCTGATAGGACTCCAGATTCCGGCACCACGCCTGCCCCCAGAACGTGGCACAGAGCTTTTTCTGCCCCGCCGGAGCCGCCAGTGGCTCGAATGTCTCGCCACGCTTCGTCCGCTTCGCGATCTCGCGCTGCAGCCGCTCTTTTTGCTCCTGAACGTCTTCGTAAGACCACCACATGGCGGTGCTTTAAACGATGGCAGTATTCACGTCCAGCTTCACGAAATCGAGCAACTCCTCGCTGCTCATGTCGGTGAGCATCTTTTCTGCGCCGGAGCCGTCGCCGATGAGGTCTTGGGCGAGGGCGAGTTTGTCTTCGATGAGGGAATCGATGCGTTGCTCGATGGTGCCTTGGCAGACGAATTTGTGAACGATGACGTTCTTCTGCTGGCCGATGCGGAAGGCGCGGTCGGTGGCCTGGTTTTCGACGGCGGGGTTCCACCAGCGGTCGAAGTGGATGACGTGGCTGGCGGCGGTGAGATTGAGACCGGTGCCGCCGGCTTTCACGCTTATGACCATGAAGGGCGGGCCGCCGGGCTGCTGGAAGGCTTCGACGAGCTGGGGGCGCTTCTTCACGCTGGTGCCGCCGTGCAAGATGAGGCCTTCGCGGCCGAAAACGGTGCTCAAGTAACGAGCGAGCGGGTCGCAGGTCTCGGCGAACTGGGTGAAGATGAGGGCGCGTTCGCGTTTCTCGGCCAGCTCGCCGCAGATCTCGGCGAGGCGGGCGAATTTGCCGCTATCGGCGGGAGCCCACGCACCATCGCCATTCCAGTGGCTGGGGTGGTTGCACACTTGCTTGAACTTCAGCAGGAAGCCGAGCACGAGGCCCTGTCGCTTGATGGGCTCCATCTCTTTGTCGGCGAGCATTTTGGCGAGTTGATCGACGAGCTTCGCGTAGATGGTGGCCTGGCGTTTGGTGAGGCCGCAGAAGGCTTTGAGCTCAATTTTATCCGGCAGATCGGTGATGATGCGTCGATCCGTCTTCATGCGGCGCAGAATGTAAGGCTTCACCAGCCGGCGCAGCGGTGCGAAGCCCTCGCTGGATTTGGCGCAGCGTTTCACGGCCTCGGCAAACGACGCGCTGCCGCCGAGCAGGCCGGGATTGAGGAAGTCGAAGAGGCTCCAGAGATCGCCGGGGCGATTCTCGACGGGTGTGCCGGTCAAAGCAATGCGAGCGGGGGCTTGCAGACGCTTCACGGCCTTCGCGGAGCTGCTACCGCTGTTTTTGATGGCCTGCGCTTCATCAAGGATGACGAGGCTCCAAGGATGAAGCTGCCAGGACTCCGTGCGCTGGAGAAACTGATAGGTCGTGAGCATCACATCGTAGCCGCGCAGAGCCTCGGCGGGATGCTGAATGGCGAGATCGAGCTGCTCGCGAGAGGTCTGGGAAGGATGCGCGATGAAGAGTCGCAAATCGGGCGCGAACTTGGCGACCTCGGCCTTCCAGTTTCCGACGAGTGAGGCGGGAACGATGAGCAGCGCGGGGGATTTGGTTTCGCGTTGGCGACTCAGCAGCAAAGCAATCACCTGAATCGTCTTCCCGAGGCCCATGTCGTCGGCGAGGCAGGCGCCGAGGCAGAGCTGCATCATGAACTTCAACCACGCGAAACCTTGGCGCTGATACGGGCGCAGTGTGGCACGCAGATTTTCGGGCGGAGGAGCTTCGGAGGGCTGGGTGAGCTTTTCGAGCACTTCGGCGAGCTGCTTGCCGGCGATGACATCGCTCCACTCGCTCACGGTTTCGAGCTGCTCGGCCTCAGCGGCCGTTTTGGCATTGCCAAAGCCCGCGAGGAGCCTCATGCCATCGAGAAAGCCGATGCCGCCCTCGCCCGTGGCGTTTTGCACGCGTCTCCAATGCTCCATCACTTGGTGGAGTCGCTCGCCATTCACCTCGACCCACTTTCCGCGCAGCGAAACGAGGCCCGTATCGGCGCTGAGGAGCTTTTCGAGCTCCGCAGGCGTCAGCGGCTCGCCATCGAGGCTTTGCTCGATTTTGAAGCTCAGCAGCGTGCCCGCATGGAGCGAGGTCTTCTTCGGCGCATCAATGGTGACGGCGACGGTGGGCCGCGTGGTCTTGCCGGCCTTCCACCAGTCCGGCAGCTTCATGATGATGCCGCTTTCCTGAAACACGGCGGTCTCACGCAGCACGCGATACGCCTCCTGAGGCGACATCGCCATCGGTTGGAAGAGCCGCTTCGACTCCAGCCACTCGCGAAGGAGCTTCGATTTGTCTGCGGCGAGCCTCACGGGCTCCAGCAGGGCATTGAGCGCTGTTTGATCCTTTTGCCCGGCATAAAGCTGAAGCGCCCGCGCCAGCGGCAGATGCTGCGGCTGGCCGGTAGCGCTGAGTTTCTCCGTGAAGGTCGCCAGAAACGCAAAAGGCCGCTGCGTGTCCGTCTTGTTCTCCGCGAGGTGAAAACTCACGCGCCCGACGACATGCCACGCCGGGCATTTCTCACGCAACCACGCCTCGACACCCTGCGTGGCGATCTGCGCGATGCGCGCCGCGAGATCGAGCCACCATCGCTCCAGGACTTCTGGAGCAAGATGCTCGACTCCAGGAAAAGGCGGCGCGGCGGTGATCAGCGTTGTTTTCTCCTCAACCGACAGGCATGGCACCTTCGCAACCTCCTTCGCCTGGCACAGCCTAGTAAAAAACAGCCGGCTGATGTCACGCAGCCAGCGAAACGGAGGCGTGAGTTCAGCCGTCAGAAGATCGGTGGCCAGCACAGCAAGCGGCTGTGCGGCATCCATCAGCCTCCGCTCGTCACTGGAGGCGGCGTCACCTTCCAGGATCAGGACACCTTCAGGAGTGATGGCAGGGGCGAGCATAAAGCGGCTTTTCGGTCAGCTTCAAGGCTCCGGCAACCACCTGGCAGCCCTCTGGGAGGAAAAAACAACGCGGCAGCACTTTCCAAGCCGCATTGACTTGCTACCGTGCCGGTTCGCCCGCCGCTGACGGCGTGCGTTTCAATCCCGCGCATGACCAGTCTCGTCTCCGATCTTCCCGTTCTGCTCCGCCACTACGATGAACGCACCCGCCAGGAGGCGGAGCGTCTCGTGGATGACGATGCGGTGATGGGACTGGAGCTGATGGAGGACGAGATGATGGCCGAGGTGCGGCTCGATGACCGCGCCGCGCAGGTGCGCTGGCTCCGCGGTGAACGCGGCTGGCATGGGGAATCGGACGTGGATGACGACGAGGAATTGGAGAATCTCGCGCTCTGCGCCAGCCTCGTGGCGGTGCAGCGGAAGGAATCACGCGGCACGCTGCCACAGACTCCAGTGGAGGAGGAGGACTTCGAGCATCTCCTCACGACGAAGCTAGGCCGCCAGCTCACCCCCGATGAGGAGAACTACCTGAGCAAGCTCGAAAAACGCTACGAACGTGTGCGCCTGACGGGCAAAATCTTCGACCAGGACATGGTGCGCCTGCATCCGAAGTGGGCCATCCAGAGCTTGGAGCCGGTCGCCCTTTGGCCGGAAGCGCCGAAGACGCTGCGTGAGTTCTGGAACTACATCGCGCTGGCCCTGGCGGACAAAGGGCTGGCCCCGCCGGCTTTTCTGCGCGGCATGGCCGACCTGAGCGCGACGCGTGAGGCGCTGCGTGAGTGGCGTCACGCCAGCACGGTGCCGACTTGGCGGAAGCGCATCCGCGAGTTCATTGATGCACGGCAGGACGTGGACCGCGGACAGCGGCGTGCGCAACGTCGCTGCGAGTTCCGTCTTCTCGTCACCGTGAATGAGGTGAAACTGCAGATCCAGCTCACAGGCGACACGCCTTCGGCTTTCACGACGGTGGACGCCGCGCTGCTGGACAACCTGCGCCACGATCATCGCGACGGCTTGATCGTGACCTCCGGGCCGTCGGAGCTGCTGCTCGTCTCCTCCCTGGCCCAAAGCGAGGAGGACTGGCATGATTCCTTCCGTCTGGAGACGAAACACCACGCGCAATGGCTCTCAACCCTGCTCCAGCAGCCGGCGCTGCATGAGAAGATCGTCACGCTGGATGAAACGCCGTTTCACCGCGCTGCGGAGCCGCTCCGCTGGGGAACAAAACTCAGCGCGGACGGCCTCACGCTGACCTTGCAGCTCGAAACAGCGGACGGCATGGCCGCGCCGCTGCCGCTGCGCATCCTGCGGGGCGCGGAGACGTTTTATTTAAGCGCTGACACGCTGTTCCGCGGGCCGATCTGGCTGCATGACGAATCACGCATCGAATCCGCCGTGGTCATGCCGCTGGAGGCTCTCGCCACGCCGGAAGGAGTCGCCTTTACCCGCGAGATCGCCATCGAACTGCCGGAGTCGCTGCGCAGCCGCGTGCGTCATGAGGATTTGCGTGTGAAGATCAGCGCCGCATGCGTCGCCAAGCTGCCGCATTCCGGCGGCGCGGAGTTTGTCACTTTCAAGGCCGAGGCGGTCGATGGCGAGGGCCAGTTGCGTGAAAAGCTGCGCGTCACCGGCTGGCAGCCCGTGGACGAAAAAAAAAAGGCTGAAAGCAGCGATGCCATCATCTGCCGCGACCGCCGTGCCCTCCGCGACGCCGAGGAGTTGCTGAACCAGCTCCGTCGCACCTGGGACCACGAAACGGACGGCTGGCGCGTGCGCATGGCAAAGGATTTCCCGGATCTTTTCCACCGCTGGGCCACACATCTGCCGGAAAACATCTCGCTCACGACTGACGAGCGCTTGCAGACGATCCTCGCCGACCCGCTGATCGCCCGCGTGCGCCTGGAGGCCACGCAGACAGCGAACATCGACTGGCTCGACTTGAAGCTCGTGTTCGACATCGAGGGCGCGGACCTCAAGCCGGCCGACATCCGCCGATTGATCGCCGCGAAGGGCGATTTCGTGCGGCTGGCGGACGGATCATGGCGTCGAGTGAAGCTGGAGCTCAGCGAGGAGCAGATGGCGATGCTCGACAGCCTCGGCATCGACCTCGACGAGCACAGCGATGAGGCACACCGCCTGCACTGGCGTCAGTTGGCGATGGAAAAGGCGGTGGAGATCGTCAATCCAAAGGCCTGGGGGAAAATCGTGGAGCGCATGGAGTCCGCGAAGCTCGATGTGCGCCCGCCTGTGCCCGAGGAGCTGACCGTGACGCTGCGTCCTTACCAGGTCGAGGGCTATCAGTTCCTCACCTATCTCACCTCGAACCGCTTCGGCGGCATCCTGGCGGATGACATGGGTCTCGGGAAGACGTTGCAGAGCATCGCGTGGGTCTTGTGGCTGCGTTCACGCAAAAAAGCCGACGGACCGCATCTACCAGTGCTTGTGGTGTGTCCGAAGTCCGTGCTGGACGTGTGGGCGCTGGAGTTCAACAAGGCCGCGCCGAAACTGCGTGTGCTCGTGCTCCATGACCGCGATCTCTTTGATCTCACGCTCGTGCAAAACCAGATCGACGTGCTTGTCATCAACTACACTCAGATGCGCAATGTCATCGAGGAACTGGGCACCATCCGCTGGCTCGCGGCGATCCTCGATGAAGGCCAGCAGATCAAGAATCCTGATTCGCAGACCGCCCGTGCCGCGCGGCAGCTTCGTGCGGACAACCGCATCGTCCTCACCGGCACTCCGCTTGAAAACCGCCTGCTCGACCTCTGGAGCCTCATGACCTTTGCCACGCCGGGAGCGCTGGGCGAACGCGCGTATTTCCACCGCCACTTCGATCGTCGTAAAGACTCGCGCGCCTCCGAACGCCTCGCGGCGCGTCTGCGTCCCTTCCTGCTGCGCCGAACCAAATCGCAGGTCGCCCGCGATCTCCCCTCCCGCAGCGAGGAAAACATGCTCTGCGAGATGAGCGGCCGCCAGGCCGAGCTTTACAAGGAAGAACTCGCCCGTGCTCAGCATCTCGTGCTCAGCAGTTCCGGCTTCGACATGGTGAACCGCCGCCGTTTCGCCATTTTGCAGGCTTTGACCCGGCTGCGGCAGATCTGCTGCCATCCCGGCCTCATCGACAAAACCGCCGAGAACGAGGAAAGCGCCAAGCTCACCGCCACGCTCGAGCTCATCCAGGAACTGAATGCGGAAGGGCACAAGGTGCTGCTCTTCAGCCAGTTCGTCACCATGCTGAAAATCATCCGCACGAAGCTGGAGGAGATGAAACTTCCCTACCACTGGCTCACCGGTGCCAGCACGGATCGTGCGGGCATCGTGAAGGCCTTCCAGGATGACGAAAAGGCCAGCGTGTTCCTGCTTTCGCTCAAAGCCGGCGGCAGCGGTCTCAATCTCACCGCCGCGTCGTATGTCATCCTCTACGATCCGTGGTGGAATCCCGCCGTGGAGAACCAGGCCATCGACCGCGCCCACCGCATCGGCCAGACGCAGCCCGTCATGGCCTACCGCATGCTCACACGCAGCACGATCGAGGAGAAGATCATGACCCTGCAGCACAAGAAGAACCTCATGGTCAGCAACGTCCTCGGCGAAGGCGGATTCACCAACCTGCTGCAACGCGAAGACTTCGAATTCCTCTTCGACATCGAGGCGGAGCGCGCTTCGTAACAGCAGCAAGATCATCCCTTGCCGCGAATCACGCCACGTGCATACTCCGCACACTCCGTGCGCACGCTCCTGTAGCTCAACGGTTAGAGCAGGGGACTCATAATCCCTTGGTTGCGGGTTCGAATCCCACCGGGAGCACTTTTTGACTGCGTTGGCGCACCTGGCAGGGATCGAACCTGCGACCTACGGATTAGAAATCCGCTGCTCTAGTCCACTGAGCTACAGGTGCCTCGCAAAACGTGCGCGGATCATAGTTCCGTCCGCCGGATGAGCAAGAGCGCACTCACTCGGGATGCAGGCCGAACATTTGCAGGACGACACGAAACATGTCGCCCGCCTTCGTGCGATACGGACGCGGCGGATGCAGGATGGCCCAGTCGCGAAGCCGGCCGATCTCGGCGAGGCGTTTTGAGGGATGGATGAGCACAGCGTAGCCTGCGTATTCGAGCAGGGGGAGGTCGGCGGCGCTGTCGGAGTAGCTCCAGCAGTTGGCGCGCTCCTTTTCAGTGAGCTCGGCCACGCCGGGAACGCCTTCCTCCATCGCGACAATCTTGGCCTCGTGCTTGTTGTTGCCGGTGACGAGGCGCGGCATGCCGGGAAAGGTTTCGCCGACCTCGAACTGCGTGGCGATGCAGTAGTCGAAGCCGAGCGCGTGCGCGATCTCGTGCGCGTAAAAGTCGGGGCTGGCCGTGTTCAGCACCAAAACGCGGCCTTGGTGCCGGTGGCGTAGGATTTCGGCGCGCAGGTCCTGGTAGGCCCACTTGGGCACGCAGACCTCGGCGAATTCGTGGGCGTACTTCGCGAGTCGCTCCCGCGGCATGCCGCGGAGGTAGCTCAAGAAGGCGCGTTTGGCCGTCGCGGTGCTGGCGAGACGGCAGGCGCGCGCAAGAGCGACGGGAATGAACAAGCCGTGCAGGAAGACACGCCAGGGCTCGCGCCTGAGGACGAAATTGCAGAACAGCGCCTGCGTGTCGAAGGGCAGCAGGGTGTGGTCGAGGTCGAAAAAGGCGAACGAGCGTGCGGGCATGCGCGGCGGAGCCTAGCGCCCGCGTTTCCTTCTGGCAAAAGATTCCCAGCCTTGACGGATGCAGGCGTGAACGGCACTGTGCGCGCCCCTTCCCCCAAATTTCCCCATGGCCCAAGAAACCACCCTCATCCTGCTCAAGCCCGACTGCGTCGAACGCGGCATCAACGGCGAAGTCATCAAGCGCTTCGAAGACGAGGGCTTCCGCATCCGCGGCTGCAAGATGATCAAGCTCACCGACGAGCTGCTGAAGGAGCACTACGCGCACATCGCTGATCGTCCATTCTTCCCGACCGTTGCTGATTTCATGAAGAGCAAGCCGGTCATCGCCATCGCCCTCACCGGTGAGAATGTGATCGCCCACGTGCGCGACCTGCTGGGCCCGACAGATTCCAAAACAGCACCGAAAGGCACGATTCGCGGCGATTTCGGCACGGACAAGATGACGAACGTCGTGCATGCGTCCGATTCGCCCGAAGCCGCCGCCGTCGAGATCGAGCGCTTCTTCCATCACGGCGAGCTTTTCAGCTATTGAGGCTGAACCAAGTCGCGCTAGGCTCCCGGCACGTCCTTCCCACGCCGATGTGGTGAAATGGTAAACACAGCGGACTTAAAATCCGCTGGGCGGAAACGCCCTTGCCGGTTCGAGTCCGGCCATCGGCACCAGAGGGCTAATGGATTCCACTATGCGTGGATTGCGGTCGTGCATGACGGCACGAACCGTAGTGGACGACAATATCGGAACAATCGCGGCATGGCATGATCGCGTCGTGAAAGCAAACCACGAACGCGCCATGAACAACAACACCACCACCCACACCACCGCCCGCCAACGTTTTATCCAGAACCTCGCCGAAAGCGAGTTGTTCCAGCACTACCAGAAGGCGTTTCACACCCTGACCAGCCTGCCGCTGAATCTGGAGTCCGTGGGCGAGGATGTGCATATCGACCATGTCGCCACCCGCACCGGAGTTGCCGGTGTCGTGGAAACCCATGTGCCGGTCCGTGTGGGCAAGAACACCATCGCCGTGATGCTAACCGGCGGGGTGCGCCTCCAGCCGGCAAACGCCGACACTTTCGCCCCGGTCGCGAAAGCCTTGCTTGATGAAGGCCGCTCCGCCGCCGAGGTGCGCAGCGCGAAAGTTCAGTTCGAGCATGTGCCGGTGATGCAGCCGGAGCGTTATGACGCTGCGATCGCCATTTTGCAGTCCTTTGCCCTCCAGCTCGGCGAAAGCGCCCACCGTCTGCTGTTTGCGAATGCCACGCACGAGCCCGAGGCCGTGCGCAACGCCAAGGCCTTCATCCACCAGCACCTCGCCGAGCCGATGTCGCTCGAAGCCGTCGCCCGTGCGGTGAATGTGAGTCCCTTCCATTTCTGCAAGCTCTTCAAGCGCGCCACCGGCCTCACCTTCACGGACTTCGTGAACCGCGCCCGTGTGGAAAAGGCCAAACGCATGCTGATGAAGCCCGCCGCCCGCATCACCGAGGTGGCCTACGACGTCGGCTTCCAGAGCCTGTCCCATTTCAACCGCAGCTTCCGCCGCATCGCTGACGAATCCCCCACGGAATTCCGCAGCCGCATGAAGAACGGCGCACCTGCCCTGCTGGCCGCATAAAAATTTGTCGCCATGCGCATCGCATCGCGATGTTTCGACGACAATAGCCCCGGAGAGACGAACCTGAGCGCGTTGGGTGACACTCTCCGGGGTTTTTTGTGCCCTGACGGGACGCGCATGCGGACTTGACCCACCTACCGGCTCTGCGCACACTCGCGCCCTCATCCCCCCAACCCAGAACCAGGAACCAAGAACCCAGAACATTTGTTTATGAGCCGGAAAATTCGTTATGGCATGATCGGCGGCGGACGCGGCGCCTTCATCGGCGGCGTTCATCGCATCGCGGCAGCTATCGACCAGCAGACAGAACTCGTCTGCGGCGCTTTTTCATCGAACCCGGAGAAGTCGAAGGCCAGCGGCGCGGATTTCTATCTGCCGCCGGACCGTTGCTACGGCACCTTTGAGGAGATGATCAAGGCGGAGGCCGCCCTGCCCGCGGACAAGCGCATGGACTTCGTCAGCATCGTGACGCCGAACCACATGCACTTCCCCGCTGCGAAGCTGGCGCTCGAAAGCGGCTTCCACGTGCTCTCCGACAAGCCCGCCACCTTTGACCTCGCCCAGGCGAAGGAACTCGCGCAGATCGTGAAGAAGAGCGGCCGTCTCTACGGCGTGACTTACAACTACACCGGCTATCCTTTGATCCGCCACGCCCGCCAGATGATCGAGCAGGGCAAGCTGGGCAAGATCCGCAAAGTCGTCGCCGAATACCCGCAGGGCTGGCTGGCCACGATGCTCGAAAACACCGGCCAGAAGCAGGCCTCCTGGCGTGTCGATCCTGCGATCTGCGGTGCCGCCGGCTGCATGGGCGACATCGGCACGCACGCGATGAACCTCGCCGAGTATGTCACCGGCCTGCATGTCAAAGAGCTCGCCGCCGACCTCACGCACTTCCTCGGTGATCAGGGCCGCCGCCTTGAAGACGATGGCAATGTGCTGCTGCGCTTCACCAATGGCGCGAAGGGCGTGCTGCACTCCAGCCAGATCAGCGTCGGCTGCGAAAACAACCTCACCCTCCGCGTCTATGGCGAGCTGGGCGGCATCGAATGGAGCCAGCTCGATCCCAACACGCTCATCGTCACCTGGCTCGACCAGCCGAAGCAGGTCCTGCGCACCAGCACTGGCTTCCTCGGCTCCGCTGCCGCCGCGGCCTCCCGCACGCCCGCCGGCCATCCCGAGGGCTACCTCGAAGGCTTCGCGAACCTCTACAAGAACTTCGTCAACCACGTCCGCGCCTTCGAAACCGGCGCTCCTGCCAACCCGCTCGACATGGATTACCCCACCATCGAGGACGGCGTGGCCGGCATGGCCTTCATCGAGGCTGTCGTGAAATCCTCAGCCAACAACGCCGCCTGGACCCCGCTCGACTTCACCCCGTCGCCGCGTGCCAAGTATGGCGACGCCTCGCTGAACAGCGATCGCGGCGGTTTGAGCTAAGTTCTCGACCACAAAAAAGGCGCAGGCGATACCGCCTGCGCCTTTTTCTTGTCAAAACATCGAGATTAGATCGACACCGGCTTCTTCGTCTTCGCGGAGGCGTAGATGGCGTCGATGACCTGCATGAGGCGGAGGGCCTGCTCGGGGGTGTTGAGCGGTGCGGCTTTGCCTTCGATGGCGTGGATGAAGTTCGCGGCGGAGCCGATGCGGCCCATGTCTTCGCAGGCAGGGGTGACGATGCTGCGGTTCACGCTGTTGCCGTTTTCCTGGACGTAGAGCTCGCAGGTGTCGATGGCGGTGTTGTCGAGGCCGTCGATGCCGAAGAGGCGCTCGACCTTGCCACCCGCCTTCGTGCCTTGGAAGACGACGGAGACTTCTTCACGTTTCACCATCTCCGCCCAGGAGACTTGGAGGCTGAGCACCTGGCCGCCTTTGAAGGTGACGAAGCCGTGCGCCGCGTTTTCCACGTCGGTGGTGCCATCGGCGCGGTCAGGAATGCCCCAGGGGCCTTTGAACTGCTTGTCGGTGATGAAATCGGAGAAGGTCTGGCCGAGCACGTGCGCGGGCTCGGGATAGCCCATGAAGTACATGGCGAGGTCGATCATGTGCAGCAGGTCGATGAGCGGACCGCCGCCGGAAAGGGCCTTGGTGGTGAACCAGCCGCCGAAGCCGGGGATGCCGGTGCGGCGAATCCACTTGGCCTGCGCGGAGTTGATTTTGCCCACGGTGCCATCGGTGATGTACTTCATCATGGCCTGCGATTCGGGGCGGGCGCGGTTGTTGAAGTTGAAGAGCACTTTCTTCTTCGCGGCCTTGGCGGCGTCGATGATCTCTTTGACCTCCTTGGCATTCATCGCCGGGGGTTTTTCAGAGAAGACATGCTTGCCGGCCTTGAGGCACTGGACGGTGAGTGGCTTGTGAAACTTGTTCGGGACGATGACGCTGACGGCCTTGATCTCCGGGCTGCCTTTCAACATGGCGCTGACGGACTCGTAGGACTTGGCGATGCCCCATTTTTCAGCGGCACGCTTCGCAGCGCCGGGCGCGGCGTCCGCCACGGCCACGATTTCCGCGCCTGCCTGGCGGAAACCCGCCGCGTGATACTGCAACATGCCGCCTGCTCCGATGATTCCGACTTTGATGGCCATAAAACGTGATGTGTTAAGTGTTATAGGATAAAAATCCGGCGCGAGAATGTCGGGCGCGGGAGAGATCGTCAAGAATGAAAGCGAGGAGCCCCAGCGCCGCCGAAGGTTTCGTCATTAGGATTTCGACATTCGTCATTTGGAGGCTTCCTTCTCTATCCAAGCCACGTTTCCTGCCCTCATGCCCGTCACCACCCGCCCAGCCACAATCGCCGATCTCGACGCCATCAACGCGATTTACAATCACTACGTCGAGCACAGCACCTGCACCTATCAAACTGTTCCCAGCACCGCGCAGGAGCGCCGCGACTGGTTTGATGCGCATGGACCGGAGCATCCAGTGATCGTGGCCGAGGAAAACGGACAGATCGTCGGCTGGGGCTCGCTCAGCCGTTTTCATCCGCGTCAGGCCTACTGCCACAGCGTCGAAGACTCGGTGTACATCCATCATGAACACCAGGGCAAAGGCCTCGGCACACTGCTGTTGGGCAAACTCGTTGAACTTGCCCAGCAAATCGGTCACCACACCGTCCTCGGCGGCATCGACGCCGATCAGCAGGCCAGCATCGCGCTCCATGCGAAATTCGGCTTCATCAAAGTCTCCCATCTCAAGGAAGTCGGCCACAAGCACGGCCGCTGGCTCGATGTGATCTGGATGCAGAAGATGCTGTAGCCATGAAGTTTTGCTCGGTTGCACTAGCGAGGTGTGCGACTATCGTTCTGCTGTGATCCAGTCACCGCCAGCACCGTTCGACTTGCCGCGTATCAGAGCGGTAATCCGCCCTGTCTGCCAACGTCACGCGGTCGCACGCTTGGAGTTGTTTGGTTCGCGCGCCACCGGACAGGAGCACAGCGGAAGCGACTTTGATTTTCTCGTCGAATTCCTCCCTCAGGCGAACGCGGGGCTGCTGGAAATGGGTGGCTTGAAGGAGGATCTCGAACAGCAGTTGGGACATCCCGTTGATTTACTCAGCCGCCCGGCGGTGGAGCGCAGTCGCAATCCTTACCGCCGCCGCGCCATCCTGGCCGCACCTGTCACCGTGTATGCTCAGTGAAAAACAACACGGCCTGCTGCGGGACATCCTCGACTCCGCCAAGGTCATCAGGACTTACCTCGCAGGCGTTTCACAGCTCGACTTCATGGCGAACTCCGAAAAGCAGGATGCGGTGCTGCGGCGTTTTGAAATCATCGGCGAAGCCTCCAGCCGGCTCGCACCCGAAACACAGGCGCTCTTTCCCTGCCTGCCCTTCCGCCAGATGCGCGGCATGCGAAACATTATCGCCCACGACTATGGTGACGTGGATCTTGACCAAGTCTGGCGCACGGCCTCAGGCACCGATTTGGCAGCTTTGATTGCTTTGTTGCAATCCTTCTTCGACGGTTCCGAAGGTGCCTGCGAAGTCTAAAGTTGCTTCATCCGACTGGCCTTCGGTCAGCATTGACGTTTGCAGTCGAACCCGCTAGAACCGTGGCCCAGCCAACGTCTTGACGCCATGCCAATGGACCCCGCCACGCTCTCCCGCCGCCGCCTTCTCGGTGCGACAGCAATGGGACTGTCCGGCGTTGCGCTTTCGTCCCTCATGGCCGAATCGCGCTCGCACTTTCCTGCCAAGGCGAAGCGCGTGATCTGGCTCTTCATGCACGGCGGGCCGAGTCATGTCGATCTGTTCGATCCGAAGCCTGAACTCATCCGCCACGCGGGCAAACCCTTGCCAGAGAGCTACGGCACCGTCGAAACGCGGCGCAAAGTCGCGCAGAACCCGCTGCTGGCACCGGTGAAGCCGTTTCGGAAGCACGGGCAGAGCGGTATCGAAGTGAGCGACTTCCTGCCAAACATGGCGCAGCTCGTCGATGAGATGTGCGTGATCCGCAGTTGCCATGGCGACAGCGTGAACCACCCGCAGTCGGTCTATCAGATGAACACCGGCTCCATTCAGATGGGAAAGCCCAGTATGGGAAGTTGGGTCTCCTATGGACTCGGCTCCGAGAACGCGGACATGCCCGCATTTGTCGTGTTGCCTGATCCCGGTGGTGGTTTGAAGGGCGGCCCCCCGGCCTGGGGCAGCGGCTACCTTCCGGCGACGTATCAAGGCACCACCATGCAGGCCGGTGGGAGCCCCATTCTTCATCTTCACGGACCGCAAAGCACCGCACGCCAGCGTGCGACGCTCGACCTCATCCAGCAGATGAATGCACAGCATCAAGCAAGGCATAAAGCGGACAGCGAACTCGACGCCCGCATCCGCGCCTACGAGCTGGCTTTCCGAATGCAAAGCGCTGCTCCGGAAGTGGTGGACATCTCCCGTGAAACCGAGGCCACCAAGCGCCTTTATGGCCTCGATCATGCGCAGATGAAGGAGTTCGGCACACGCTGTCTGCTCGCACGACGCATGATCGAGCGCGGTGTGCGTTTTGTGCAGATTTACTCCGGCGACACCAACGGCTGGGACGCGCATGAGAACGTGATGAAAAACCACAGCGACCTCTGCGCCCGCACAGACCTGCCTGTGGCCGGTTTGATCACGGATTTGAAGCAGCGCGGCCTGCTGGAGGACACACTCGTCATCTGGGGCGGCGAATTCGGCCGCATGCCGATGAGCGAGAAAGGCGTGGGCCGCGATCACAATCCCTGGGGCTTCACCACCGTGCTGATGGGTGCCGGCGTGAAGCACGGCCATGTGCACGGAGCCACCGACGAGTTCGGCCTGCGAGCCGCCGAGGACAAAGTCCACATCCACGACCTGCATGCCACGATCCTGCACACGCTCGGCCTGGATCACGAACGCCTCACTTTCCGCCTCAATGGCCTCGACCAGAAGCTCACCGGCGTGGCAGAATGCCATGTGGTGAAAAGCATTCTCGCATGAAAGCCGTCTGCATTGCCTTCACGCTGCTGCTGTTCGTGAATCACGCACATGGCGTCGCGATTCATGCCTCCGCCGATCCAGTGAAGGATGAACCGCAGATCACCGAGAAAGATCGCGACCACTGGGCTTTCAAGCCGTTGCAAACCACTCCTGGCAAAACCAGCCTCGACGATTTCGCCGCTCCTCAGCCGAAAGCCGATCCCGCCACGCTGATTCGTCGTGTCACCTTCGATCTCACCGGTCTACCACCCACGCCGGAGGAGGTTTCAGCTTTTGTCCTTCATCCTTCATCTTTCGAGTCCGTCGTGGACCAACTGCTTGCAAGCCCTCGCTACGGCGAACATTGGGCGCAGTGGTGGCTTGATCTCGCCCGCTTCGCTGAAACCGACGGTTTCGAATACGATGCCGAGCGCGGCCGCGCCTGGCAGTATCGTGACTGGGTGATCGACGCGCTGAACCGCGACATGCACTTCGATGAGTTCGTGCAAAAGCAGATCGCGGGCGACCTGATGGGCGATGAAACGGCCACCGGCTTCCTCTTTGCCGCGCCGGACATGCCCGACCTCAACAAGCAGGACGAGCGCCGGCATGTGCTGCTCAACGACATCACCACCGCCGTCGGTTCGGCATGCCTTGGCCTCACGGTTGGCTGCGCGCAATGTCACGACCATCCCTACGATCCCATCAGCCAGGCCGACTTTTACCGCCTGCGGGCCTTCTTCGACAACACCGTGCTGCCAAACGAGCGCAAGCCGCTCGGTCCTTTCGTTCGCGTCTTCACCGAAGGCGTGCCCGCGAGCACCGTGTTCGTGCGCGGTGACTTCAACCGGCCCGGCCCCGCCATTCAGCCAGCCTTCCCACGCCTTTTCGGCAGCACACCCGCCAACGCGGACCGCCTCGCGCTTGCGAAATGGATCACCAACAAGGACAACGCGATCTTCCTGCGTGCGACGGCTAATCGCCTCTGGCAGCAGCATTTTGGCAGGCCGCTCGCCGCCATTCCCGGCGATCTCGGCCATCAAGGCGAAGCTCCGACCAATCCCGCCCTGCTCGACTGGCTCGCCGCCGAGCTGCCGCGACAAAACTGGAGCCTCAAAAAGCTGCACAAGGTCATCGTGATATCGAAACATTACCAGCAGGCCGTTGCGCCGCGCAAACGCCTCACTGGCGAGATGTTGCGGGATGCGATGCTCAGCGTCAGCGGCCAGCTCAATCTCAAAACCGGCGGGCCCGGCGTGAAGCTGCCGCTGCCAAAGGAGATCAGCGACACACTGCTCAAGAAGCAGCACGAGGTGAATCCTGATGCCACCGAGCACAACCGCCGCAGCATTTACACCTTCGCACGCCGAAACCTGCGCAACCCGCTCTTCGAGTTGTTCGACCGTCCCGACGCGCAAATGAGCTGCGCCCGCCGCAACGAGTCCACCACCGCCCCGCAGGCGCTCATGCTGCTCAATTCCGCGTTCGCTCACAGCATCGCCACAAAACTGGCCGCTGAATTGAATGCAGCGCACGGTTCCGATGCCACCGCGCTCATCACAGAGGCCGCTTTGCGCTGCCTGGCACGCCAGCCAACCAAGGAGGAGATCGAAGCCGGCCAAAAATTTCTCCACAAGCAAACCTCGCTGACACCCAACTTCCAAGCCGCGCTCGCTGACTACTGCCTGGCCTTGCTGAACTCAAATGAGTTCGTGTATGTTGACTAAGTCATGAACGATCCACCATCGAACAACGGAGCCTTCATCGCCAAACTCGGTGCGTGGCTGCAACTTGCTCAAGTCATCGGCTTCGGTGGAACGGTCATAGGCATGATGAAATCATTCAAAGTGCTGAGCGAAAGCGGTCGCAGTGATCCATCCATTTTGAACGAGGCGATCGGCGGCATGTTGATCTCCACCTTCATCGGCATCGCATTGTCATTGATCGGCATCGTGCTTGTCATCATCGCCATCACCGCCTGCCGTTACCGTTCAGCTTGGATGTTCTGGTTCCTCTGCATCTACGGCGGCCTGATGTCCTTCAGCCACTTCTTCCCCTTCGGCCTTTTCTTCTTCATCTATGCGTTGGTGAAGAAGGATGAGTTTCTGAAGCCGCAACAGGAAGTCCTGCCGCCAAGTTGCTCGCTGGAATCGTGAAAAGGCGAAGGCGCCGGGGTTTCCCCCGACGCCTTCATGTGGATCGGCCCTCATAAGCCGGATTCTGTGTCCCCGACGCCTTGCGGTGCCTGGCTGTGATCATTTATCTGTCAGGCTGAGCGACCAGCCCGCCCCTGCTTGCGCAGTGGTGCGACTATTACCCGGAGCTATCCATCCCTTGCGGGACTTGCGGCCAGGCGGGCCGTTTCTCCTGTTCTGTCTTGCACCGCATGAGGTTTGTCGTGCCCCCTTCCTCGCGGTTGGGGCGGTGGGCTCTTACCCCGCCGTTTCACCCTTACCCTTCGTAGCTCGTGAGAGCGAAGAAGGGCGGTTTGTTTTCTGTGACACTGTCTGTGACCGCGGCTTGCACCGCAGCCCCCACGCTTTCACGTGGCATGCTGCCCTGTGGTGTCCGGACTTTCCTCTGGATTCAAGCCTTGCGGCGAAACACCAGCGATCACTCCGGCCGACCCATGGGCAGAATAAAAGGATGACAGCCGATGTCCATCCTCAATTCCCGTCAGCAGCCCTGAAGAGCTTCAAAAGTGCATGTCCTTCGGGGTATTGAATGTCGCTGATCTTCCAGGCGTCGCCGACTTGCACGAGCTTGAAGGTGACGCGGGTCTTCTTGTCGAAATTTACGAAGCTGGCCGCCACCGTGGCCTTGGCACCATCGACCTTGGCTTTGTTGACGGCGAAGTTTTTAATCTCCGTGTCCTGGGCGTTGTACAGCGGATCGAAATCAAGAGCGCCAAGCTCGCCTTCAGGTGTGGTTTTCACATCCTGCCAGATCAGATCGGCCAGTTCCTTGGCGAAGTAGTGATCCACCAGCGCGCGATCCTTGTCCTGGAAGAAGGGGGACTTCTCCGCGTCATGCGCCTTATAGAGCTTTGCCACCAAAGCCTCGGGAGTCACCGCCTGGTCCGCGGCGGAAAGGTTCAGGCCGAAGACAACGAACAGCAGGAGCAGCGAAAAGGCACGCATGCGGCTGCTATCGCCGAAGAACTGCCAAAGTCGAGGCGTCTGTCATTTGCCTGGCTTCTTCTTTTTCGGTTCCTCCGGCAGTGGCTGGCCTTTCTGCGCGGCCTCCCATTCGGCGTAGCCTTTGTTTTTGCGGCTGCCGAGGTACTTGTAGGTGTCGAAGATCGCGGCGTTTCCGAGCACGCGCGGATCTTTTTCTTCCTTGAGGACGGCCTCCATCTTTTCACGCAGTTCTTTCTTCGTGGCGGCGAACTGGGGATCGGTGGCGAGGTTTTTCAGGCATTCGGGGTCGTTGGCGATGTCAAACAGCTCCTCCTCGGCGCGATACGCGAAGGCCAGATCGAAGAACGGACCTTTATTCTCGACGATCCACGATTTCGTCGGCCCATCGTCGCAATTGCGGAAGCCGGTCTCTGGATTGCATGCCGGCCAGCGCTCCGGGTGGTAGTTGTGGGTGTAGAAAAACTCAGGGGTGCGGATAGCACGCACAGGATAGCCCCAATCGTTCGGACGACCGATGTCGTGACGTTCCTTACCTGCGAGCATGATTTTGCGATCTTCGATGAAGCCACTCTTCTCGCTGCGCAGAATGTTCACCAGGCTTTTGCCGCTCATCTGCTCATGAACGGGCAGTCCGGCGAGTTCGAGGTAAGTCGGCGCGAGATCACGCACGTTGATGAAATCTTCAACGACCCGGCCCGGCTTGATGCCTTTGCCCCAACGCATCGCCAGTGGCAGATGATAGCCATCTTCGTAAATCTGCCCCTTCACGCGAGGAAATGGCATCCCATGGTCGGAGGTGACGACGATGAGCGTGTCTTCGAGCAGCCCCTGCTTCTCCAGCAGGGTGAGTGTGCGGCCGATTTGTTGATCAGCCCACTCGACCTCGATGGCATAGTCGGCGAGATCGCCACGCACCGTCGGATTGTCAGGCAAGTAGCCGGGCACCTTCACATCCTCGAGTTTTTTCCCAAGTCGGACGCCGGAATCGAGTTCGTAACCGCGATGAGGCTCCTTGAAGCCCATCCAGAAGCAGAAGGGCTGCACTTTGTCACGCTGCGTGAGAAAGGCCTCGAGGTTGCGCGAGTAATCGTTCGTTCCGATGCCCTTGGCAGGGGCTTTTTGCGTGAACTCGTCGAACGAAGGACCGGCGGGATTGCGCGTGCGGCCCTCCAGCTTGAATTCGCCCGGCCCCCAGCCCTTGCCGGTCAAACCGACGGTGTAGCCGCTTTTTTCGAGCAGATCGGGATACACGGCGAATTTCGGCGGGAAAAGACCGCCGTGGCAGACGGCCTCCTCAAGCTGCCAACTGTTGCGACCGGTGAGAATCGTGGCGCGGCAGGGGCTGCATTTGGGGTTCGAAGTGAAAGCGTTTTTAAAAAGCACGCCTTCCTTCGCGATGCGGTCGAAGTTGGGCGTCTTCACCCAGTCGCAGCCATACGCGCCGGCATGCTGCCAGCCCCAGTCGTCGAAGATGATGAAGAGGATGTTCGGACGCGGAGCCCCGGCGGCATGCGCCATGGAAACGAGAACGAAAATCAGGGCGAGAAGACGCAATGGCAGTTTCATGCGCGCTGAAACGCGCAGGACACCATCAACTTGCAGTCGCCGCCTCCTCCACACTTACGCAGGTGCAGACGAGATGGCGGTCGCCATAAACATTGTCCACACGGGAGACGGGCGGCCAGTATTTGGCTTCCTGCACCCAGGGTAGCGGGAAGGCCGCGGCTTCGCGAGTGTAGGCGTGCGGCCAGTTACTTTTCATGACGAAGGCTGCGGTGTGCGGCGCCTGCTTGAGCGTGCTGTCCGTGGCATGATACTGGCTGCTTTCGACGCCGATCATCTCGGCATGGATGCACTGCATGGTCTCGATGAAACGATCCAGCTCGGCTTTGCTCTCGCTTTCGGTCGGCTCGATCATCAGCGTGCCGGCGACGGGCCAGCTCATCGTCGGCGCGTGATAGCCGAAGTCCATGAGACGCTTCGCCACGTCCTCGACAGTGACCTTGTGGAAATGGCTGAAGTCGAGGATGCACTCGTGCGCAACGAGGCCGTTCGCGCCCTTGTAGAGCGTGGGGAAGTTTGTCTCGAGCTTTTTGGCGACGTAGTTAGCGTTCAGGATGGCGAACTTCGTGGCGTCCACGAGACGCGGCCCCATCATGGCGACGTACATCCACGAGATGGTGCAAATGCTAGCGCTGCCCCATGGAGCGGAGCACACCGCGCCTTCGCGGCGTTCTTCCGCCCAGGTGTGATGTCCCGGTAGATGCGGGCGAAGATGCGCGGCCACGGCGATGGGACCGACACCCGGTCCGCCGCCGCCATGCGGGATGCAGAAGGTCTTGTGCAGATTCAGATGGCAGACATCGGCACCGATGCGCCCCGGCGAGGTGAGACCGACCTGCGCGTTCATGTTCGCGCCGTCCATGTAAACCTGGCCGCCATGATCATGCGTGATCTGACAAATCTCGATGATGGACTCCTCGAAGACACCGTGCGTGGAGGGATAGGTGATCATCAGGGCGGCCACCTTGTCCTTGTGAGCGTCGAGCTTGGCCTTGAGATCGTCGAGCGCCACGTTGCCCTGGTTGTCACAAGCGACGGGCACCACCTTGAAGCCGCACATGACGGCACTGGCGGGATTTGTACCGTGCGCGGAAGTCGGGATCAGGCAGACATCGCGAAAATCCTCGCCACGGGACGCATGGAAACGTTTGATCGCAAGAAGGCCGGCATATTCGCCCTGCGATCCGGCGTTCGGCTGGAGGGAAACGGCGTCAAAGCCGGTGCATTCGGCCAGCCAGGCCTCGAGATCGCCAAACATGGTGCGATAGCCCTCGGACTGGTCATGCGGACAGAAGGGATGAAGCCCGTTCACTTCCGGCCAGCTCAGCGGCATCATCTCCGCGGCGGCGTTCAGTTTCATCGTGCAGGAGCCGAGCGGGATCATGCTGCGGTTCAGCGCGATGTCCTTCGACTCCAGACGGTGCAGATAGCGCATCATTTCCGTCTCGGAGTGATACGAGTTGAAGACCGGATGCTTGAGAAACTCAGAAATGCGATGATGCAGCGCGGAGCAGTGCAGCGGATGCTCTTGATTGAGCGCCGGCGGCTGCTGAGGCTTCGAGATGCCAAACGCGGTGATGAGGTTGAGCAGTTCCTCCTCGCGCACACGCTCGTCGAGGGCCACACCGACGGTGGTGGCGTCGATTTTGCGCAGGTTGATGCCGAAGAGCAGGGCGCGCTTGAGCAGATCGTCGGCGTTCGGCACGCGCACGCTGATGGTATCGAAGAAATCATCGCTCAGCACGTCGATGCCGCCACGCAGCAACTCGCCGGCGAGCCAGACGGCCGCACCATGCACACGGCGGGCGATGGCTTTGAGTCCCTGCGGACCATGATAAACGGCGTACATCGATGCCATGACCGCGAGCAGCACCTGCGCGGTGCAGATGTTGCTGGTGGCTTTTTCGCGGCGGATGTGCTGCTCGCGTGTTTGCAGTGAAAGACGGTAGGCGGGTTTACCGGACGCATCCTTCGACACGCCGATCAATCTTCCCGGCAGGCGTCGCTTCAGCGCGTCCTTCACCGCCATGAACGCCGCGTGCGGGCCGCCGAAGCCGAGCGGAACACCGAAGCGCTGGCTGTTGCCCACACAAATGTCCGCCCCAAACTCGCCCGGAGCACGCAGCACGGTGAGCGAGAGCAGGTCGGCGCTCACCACAAGCAGCGCGCCAGCCTCATGCACCTCGTTGGCGAGATCGGAGTAGTCGTGGATGACACCGAGCGTGTCCGGATACTGCACAAGCACGGCAGCGAGCCCCTTGGTGCCATCGTGCTTCCATTTCATGACATCGCCGACCTCCACGCGGATGCCCAGCGCGTCCATGCGCGTGCGCACGACCTCGATGCAGTGCGGATGGCATTTGTCAGAGACAAACACTCGCGAGGAACCGGTGACCTGCGCCACGGCCAGCCCCAGCGCCTCGGCACAAGCGGTGCCTTCATCGAGCAGCGAGGCATTCGCGACATCCAGCGCGGTGAGATCGCGGATCATCGTCTGGAAATTGATCAGCGCCTCCAGACGGCCCTGCGCGATCTCGGCCTGATACGGCGTGTAGGCCGTGTACCAGCCGGGATTTTCGAGGATGTTCCGCTGGATGACCGGAGGAGTGAAGGTGTCGTGAAAGCCAAGGCCGATGAAGGAGCGCAGGACCTTGTTCCGGCTCATGATCTGGCGCATGCGGCGAAGCGCCTGCTCCTCGCTCAAAGGATTGGGAAGATTGAGTTCCTCGCGCATGCGAATGCTTTCAGGCACCACCTTGTCAATCAGCGCGTCGAGTGTTTTGAAACCGAGCGTTTGCAGCATGCTCTCCGCCTCGACGGCGGATGGACCAATGTGGCGGCGGGAGAAATTCGTGGGCATCGCTAGCGGGGCGGTTTTGGAAGCCGTACGCTAGCCAGCCGGAAGCGGGTGTCACTTGCCAAAGAGCGCCCAGAATTTTTTCTCGGACGCCTTCTGCTTGCCCTTGGCCTCGCGGAGGAAGGGCGCGAGCGCGGCGAGGTTCATGATCCAGTGGTTGATCAGATTGAAGGGGAAGCGCAGCGGACGCGCGAAATCGACAAACAGCACCACGCGGTAACCATTGGTGTCGTTCCAGACCTCGTGATTGTAGGTGTCGTCAAAGATGACCGCTTTTCCCTCCTCCCAGGCATACACTTCGTTCGCGATGCGGATGCGGCATTGATGACGCGGCTCGGGCACGAGCAGGCCGAGATGCATGCGCAGCACGCCCGCCCAGGGGCCGCGATGCTCGGGGATGTGCTTCCGCGGCGAAAGGATCGAAAAGAAGCCCGTGGTGCAGCCGGGGATCATGTCGAGCACCTTCATCGTCTCCGGACAGTGACGGGCGTTCTCCTGGCAGTCCATGCCGACACCTTTGAGAAAAAAGGTCTTCCATTGATCGTCGCCCTGGATCATGCCGACCTCCTTCACGATGTCCTGGAAGCTGGGTATGGCGTCGCGGTATTTCATCACCGCGTCGAGCTCGGCGCGCACTTTCTTCCAGTCCGCCTCGATCTGCGTGACCCATGGGAAATGTTTCGAGTCGTAGATCGGCGGATCACCATGCACCGAGCAGTGGGCGATCGCGGCCTCGATGACATCTTGCAGCTTGTTGACGATTTTTTCGGCCAACCCTTTGGCTGGAAAGGTGCGATGACGCCTGTGGTAGGCGTCGATGGGCTTGAGTTGAAAACCGGCGGGGACAGTGGCGACTGGAGAAGATGCTTCGGGGGGCATGGCTCGAATTGTCCGTGATGAGTAACGAATCCGTCACCTGATGCAGCCAAAAACTGCGTGCGAATCTTGCGTGCGGCGTTCCTGCAAGACGCGGAGCTTCAACCAATGTGCTTGCGATACGCCTCAGCGTTCATCAACGCGTCCGCCTCGGCCGGGTTCGAGGCCTTGATCTTGAAAATCCAGCCGCCGAGATAGGGATCGCGGTTGAGCAGGCCGGGATCGTTGCTCAGCGTCTCATTGACCTCGACGATCTCGCCCGAAACAGGCGCGTAGATGTCACTGGCCGCTTTCACCGACTCAATCACGCACACCTGCTGCCCGGCGCTGACCTGCGCACCGATTTTGGGAGGATCAACGAAGACAACATCCGTCAGCTCGGCCTGCGCGTGGTCCGTGATGCCCACGGGGGACGGGTTCTGCATGGGGTCGATCCATTCGTGGGATTCGCGGTAGCGGAGATTGTCGGGAACGTTGCTCATGGGAATGCTTGGTTGGAAATCAATCGACGGGCTTGCGGTAAAACGGCTTCTTCACGATCTCCGCAGGAAAACGTCGGCCACGAATTTCGATCTCGATGGTCGCGCCGATCTTCGCCGCGTCCAACGGCAGATAGGCCATGCCAATGCCGGTGCCGAGGCTGGGGGATTGCGTGCCGCTGCACACCTCGCCGACGATTTGACCGTCATGCACCACAGGATAATGCGGACGTGGCGGCGGCGCGGTTCCGGTCATGCGGAAGGCCGCCAATTTGTCGGACAACCCTGCGGCTTTTTGCGCCAGCAGCGCCTCACGACCAACAAAACCGTCTTTCTCGAGAGCCACAAAGAAGCCAAGCCCAGCCTGCAGCGGCGTACGGGTTTCAGACAGATCATTGCCATTGAGCGGGTAGCCCATTTCGAGACGCAGCGTGTCACGCGCGCCGAGGCCGCATGGGAGACCACCTGCGGCTTTTACGGCATCCACGATCTTGCGGAACCACGTATCGGCCGTTTCCATCGGCATGAAGAACTCAAAGCCTTCCTCGCCTGTGTAGCCGGTGCCGCAGAGCCACATCGGGCCTGTTTCGGTCATGGTGACGAGGATCGTGTTGTGCGCGGGGAAGGAATCGTGGCTGCCGAAGATCGCGGCGGCGACTTCGCGTGATTTCGGCCCCTGGATGGCGAGACCGGCGGTGAAGTCGCTCGCATTGGCCATCATCACGTCGTCCTCATTCGTGAGCAGCGACTCGATGTGCGCCCAGTCGGCGTCGATGCGCGAGGCGTTCACCACGAGGAAGAATTCGCGCTCGCTCGTGCGGTAGGCGATCAAATCATCGATCACGCCGCCATTCCTGTTCAGCAGCAGCGTGTACTGGCCTTGTCCAGGGGCGAGCTTGGCGATGTCGTTCGTCAAAATGCGGTTCAGAAAGGCCTCCGCGCCCTTTCCACTCACGATGAACTGCCCCATGTGCGAGATGTCGAACACGCCGACGCTTTGACGCACGGCCTTGTGCTCCTCGACGATGCCCGTGTATTGAACCGGCATGTCCCAACCTGCAAAGGGCACCATCCGCGCTCCCATCTCGACATGCACGGAGTGCAGCGGAGTGCGGCGGAGGGGAGCGGAGTCGGACATGGTGCGCGCATGGTGTGAAGCACCGCCACTTTGTCAATGCACGCGCCATTTTGAGCGAAGAACAACGCGGTGATGTCGTTTGCCTCGCCACTCAAACCCTCCATAGTCGCGCCCGCCAACCCCCACCATGGCAGCACCATTTCTCACCCAGGATTTTCACATCCGCTGGTCATCGCTGACCCCGGATCACATCGAAGCCGACATCCGCGCCGCCCTTGAAAAGGCCCAGGCGGATCTCGACGCGCTCATCGACCAGGACCGCGGCAAATTGAGCTTTGAATCCGTCGTGCTCGGCCTCGACGAGGTCACACGCGGCCTGAACGAAGCCTGGGGCCTCGTGACGCATCTCGACTCGCTGTGCAACTCCCCCGCCCTGCGCGAGGCGCACAACAAGATGCTGCCTGAAGTGAGCGCCTTCTTCGCCAAAATCCCGCTCAACGAGCACCTGTGGGACTTGCTCGTCACCTACAGCACCACCGAGGATGCGAAAAAACTCGGACCAGTGCGCAAACGCGCGCTGGAAGAGGAGATGCAGGGCTTCATCGAGGCCGGTGCCGACCTGCCGCCGGAGCAGAAGAAGCGGATGGAGGAACTCTCCACCGAGCTTTCACAGCTCACCCAGAAGTATTCCGAGAACGTGCTCGACTCGACGAACAAGTGGGAGCTCATCATTGACGACCCTGCCCGCCTGCAAGGCCTGCCGCCCTCGGCCATCGAGTCAGCCCGTGCTGATGCCGCGGCCAAAAATCACGGCACTCCGGAGAAGCCCGCATGGCGCTTCACGTTGAAAGCACCCTCCATGATCCCGGTCATGGAATACCTGGAGGACGAGTCCATCCGCAAACAGGTTTGGGAAGGCACCGGCAGCATCGGGCGCGGCGGCGAGCACGACAACACGGAACTTGTCTGGAAAATCCTCCGCCTGCGCCATGAAAAGGCGCAAATCATGGGCAAGGCGAACTTCGCCGACCACATTCTCGCCCATCGCATGGCAAAGACCGGCCGCAGCGCGCTGCGCTTTATCGAGGATCTCTATTCGCGCATTCAGGAGGCCTTCCAGCGCGAAACGATCGAACTGCAGGAATACCGCGCCGACGCAGGTCATCAGCCCGTCGATTTGTTCGAGCCGTGGGAGGTCGCTTTCTGGGCCGAAAAACAGCGCAAGGCCAAGTATGACTTCGACGAGGAGGAGCTGCGCCCTTACTTCCCGCTCGACAAGGTGCTCGCCGGCATGTTCCAGCTCGCGGAGAAGGTGTTCGACCTGCGCATCACGCCGCGCGAGGTCGTTTACGTCGCGCCAGGCACGGAGGCTCCCGCAAACGTCAGCCCCCAGCCCGGAAAAGCCGGCCCTGTTGAGGTCTGGCACCCCGAGGTGAAATTTTATGAGGTGCGCAATGAGAAGGATGTCCACATCGGCTCCTTCTATGCCGACTGGCATCCGCGTGACTCGAAACGCGGCGGCGCGTGGATGAACTACCTCAAGATGGGCGTGCCGCCGAGCGGCGAGCGTGACCGCCGCCTGCACCTCGGCCTCATCTGCGGCAACATGACACCGCCCGTCGACGGCAAGCCCGCTCTGCTGACGCACGACGAGGTCTGCACCGTGTTTCACGAGTTCGGCCACCTGCTGCACCAGATCTGCGGCAATGTAGAAATCCCCTCGCTCAACGGCGTCAGCGTTTACTGGGATTTTGTCGAGCTGCCCTCGCAACTGCTGGAAAACTTCTGCTGGGAGCGCGAAAGCCTCGATCTCTTCGCGCGCCATCACGAGACCGGCGAGGCGATCCCCGCGAAGCTCTTCAAGAAGATGCTCGCCGCGAAAAACTACCGCAGCGCCAGCGACATCATGCGTCAGCTCGCCTTCGGAAAGCTGGACCTCGAGTTGCACATGCACCACTCCACCGACGAGGGCGCGGACCTCGACAAGCTCGCCCGCAAGCTGCTCGAAGGTTACGTCATGCCGCTGAAAACCGAGCCGCCGACGATGGCGCGCCGTTTCGGCCATCTTTTCAGCAATCCTGTCGGCTACGCCGCCGGCTACTACAGCTACAAGTGGGCCGAGGTGCTCGACGCCGACGCGTTCACGCGTTTCCAGAAGGAAGGCGTGCTCAATCCCGCCGTCGGCCGTGAGTTTCGCGACACCATCCTTAGCAAAGGCAACTCCGAGGACCCCGCGAAGCTCTACCACGACTTCATGGGCCGCGATCCCGACGCGATGGCGCTGCTCGTGCGCGCCGGGCTTGCCTGACGGCAGGAATGTCGGAACCAGAATGGCTTATGACGGATGGTCCAATCATTCGGACTTGGTCATTCATTCTGCATTTGTCATTCTGGTTTCCTCATGGTGCCGGCGTCCGCGATATGCGAGCGCAAAGAACACGCACACCGCCGCGGTGAGCGCCGTCTCGCCCCACCAGAAGCGCGACCAGTCGGTGGCGCCGTCCTTTGTGCAGGCATCGTACCACCAGCCGCCGCCGAGATAGCCGCACAAGTTCCCCACGCCGCTCATCAGCAGCGCCAGCAAGGCCTGGGCGCGCACGCGCCATTTGGGATCGATGCGTTCCTCCAGATAAATCTGCGTGGTGATGAAGTAGAGCGTGAATGCAAATCCATGCATCAGCGTGCCGAACATCACCCAGCCCGTGGTGGCGAGCGCGTTGAAGGAATAGCGCACCACGCAGATCGCGATGCCTGAAAGGAAGACCCATTTCAAACGCACACGGGCCAGCACGCCCGCAAGAACCATCATGACGAGGATTTCCGTCGTCTGCCCGAGCGAAATCACGGCGGAGATGTTTTTCACACCGAGATCACCGAGATGCCGCGAGGTGTAGGGATAAAATGCTGCCAGCGGGATGCAGTACAGCGCCGCTGTGATGAACACGACGCGGTGATCGCGGTTTTTGAGCAGCTCGAGCGCATCCAGGCCTAGAATCTGCCGCCAGGTGCGATGCTGGACAACTTCACCGGGCGGAATGTCCGGCAGACGCCATGTCAGGGTCATCACCACCAGCCACAGGCACGCGGCTGTGAGACCACCGAGGAGCGAGGCGTCCGCCTTCAGCACAAAGCTGATGATCCAGCATCCCACCATCCATCCGCCCGTGGCCCAGGCCCGTAACGGGCCGAACTGCCGCTTCGCATCATGCAATTGGGAGAAAACAATGCTGCTGGCCACGCTCCACACCGGCGTGGCAACGAGCGCCTGCACCTGCGCGCAGGCCAGCACCGCTGTGTCGCTCCATCCCCATGCCAGCGAGCCGCAGGTGAGCAGCAGCGCGGCGCTGGTGGCCGCCGTGAGCCAGCGCAGCAGCAGCACCGGCGAATGCTTCTGGTCCGCCATCGCCCCGACAAACAGCGGCGAGATGAAGGCGGCGACGGCCGTGGTGGAAAACACCAGCGGCACGAGATGACCACGGCCGTGCGCGGTGAAGACGTTCGCCAGCGGCACGCCCCACATGCCCATCGGCATCGCCGTGCAGAAAAACAGCGTCGCGAGCGTGCGGCGGCTGGCTTTGGCGTCCGGGTCGGGGGCGGGCATCGTTCTTGGAATAAACGCGACTTCCTCAAACTCCAATCGCGGGATTGGAAAAAGCGCTCCTTGCGCCTCCGGTCCGCCTTTCCATCTTCCGCGACCTTTCTCCCGCCCAACCCCTTTCTCCCATGGAAAACGTCATCATCATCGGCACCGGCTGCGCCGGCTACACGGCAGCGATTTACACCGGCCGCGCGAATTTGAAGCCCCTGATCCTCTCCGGCAACCTCCCCGGCGGCCAGCTCACGACCACGACCGAGGTGGAAAACTTCCCCGGCTTCCCGAACGGCATCATGGGCCCCGAGCTCATGATGAACATGCAGGCGCAGGCGGAGAAATTCGGCGCGCGCATCGAGTACTCGCTCGTCAGCAGCGTCAAAAAGACCGCTGCGGGCCATTTTGAGGTCGTCACAGAAAGCGGCACGGTCTATGAGGCGCACAGCGTCATCATCGCCACCGGTGCCTCACCGAAGCATCTCGGCCTGCCGAACGAAAAAGCCCTCATCGGCCACGGTTTGACCAGTTGCGCCACCTGCGATGGCGCTTTCTACCGCAACGTGCCCGTCTGCGTCATCGGCGGCGGTGACAGCGCCTGCGAGGAGGCCGGTTTCCTCACCAAATTCGCCAGCACGATCTATTTGATCCACCGCCGCGACACCCTCCGCGCCTCGAAGATCATGGCCGACCGCACACTCGCCAATCCGAAGATCAAGCCGGTCTGGAACAGTACCGTCAGCGAGTACCTGACCGATGAAAAAGGCGAGATGCGTGCTGTGACGCTGCAAAACCTCGTCACCGGCGAAAAGAGCGAACTGGAGCTGAAGTGCGTCTTCGTCGCCATCGGCCACATTCCGAACGCGGCCTTCCTCGGCGATCTCGTCGATACCGATGAGAACGGCTACATCCTGCAAACCCAGGGCACACGCACGAAAACGGAGGGCCTCTTCGCCGCCGGTGACGTGGCGGATCATGTCTATCGCCAGGCCATTACCGCCGCCGGCCAGGGCTGCGCCGCAGGGCTGGAGGCTGAACGCTATCTCGCGGACAAAGGCGTGCATTGATTGACGCTGGACAGATGCCCGTGGCACGGCATGTGTCGCGGCGAAAAAACGCGCCCGATTTCCCCACGCATGAGCCATCTGGAGACCTCAAAGATCATCCGCCTCGCCCTTTTCTCCGCCGTCGCCCTGCTGGTGTCCTGCCAGAATGTCGCTTCACGCGGACAGACGCAGTACCTCGAAGCCTTCAATCCCGGCAGCGTGCCGCATTCCGCGATGTACAACGCCGACCAGGTCTCCTACTGGGACGGCGACGGCATCAGCGGCGCGGCCAGCATCACCATCGATCTCAGTGATCAGAAGGCCTACTTTTACAAGGGAGGCACGCTGGCGGGCGTCTCCGCCCTTTCGACGGGTGACGAAAAACACCCGACCAAGACCGGAAACTTCAAGGTCATCGAAAAAGACCAGTGGCATAAATCCAACCTGTACGGCGACTTTGTGGACTACGCCGGAAACGTGGTCGTGGCGAACATCGACATCACCAAGGACAAGCCGCCGCCCGGCACACGCTTCGAGGGCTCGAAGATGCATCACTTCATGCGCTTCACCGGCGGCATCGGCATGCATGAGGGCTTCCTGCCCGGCTATCCCGCCTCCCACGGCTGCGTGCGCATGCCCGGCCACATGGCGGCCATTTTTTACCACAACGTCGTCAAAGGCACGCCCGTCACCGTGCGTCCCTGATCCCAGCCCGCCGCCGTCATGACACCGGAAACGCCGATTGAAATCAGCCCCACCGATGTCAGCTATCTCATGGGACGCCCTGGCGAGCGCACCTTCCGCCTGATCGACTGCCGCGAGGAAAGCGAATGGCACGTCTGCCATCTGCCGGACGCTCAGCTCGTCCCGCTCTCCCGTTTCGGCGAGCTGGCGCCGCAGGTTTTCGCGAACACCCAGGAGCATCTCATCATCTACTGCCATCATGGCATGCGCAGCCTCCGTGCGGCGCAGTGGCTGCGGGAATATGGCTTCATTCACGCGCAGAGCATGCGCGGCGGCATCGACGCGTGGGCCGACCTCGTCGATCCTGAAATGCCGCGTTATTAAATCACATGCTGCGGACTTTGCGGTGGCACGTTGATGCATGACGACTACCATGCACGCCCTCAAACCGCACGCATGGTCCGCCTTCTCACCCAGCAAGGACAACTCATCGACTGGAACGACGAGAAATCGCATCCGTTCCCGGACAATCTTGTCTTCCTCGACCTGCTGAATCCGGGACGTGGCGAAGAGCTGGAGGCGGAAAAGTGGCTCGAATACCAGCTCCCCACGCGTGAGGAAATGCAGGAGATCGAGGAATCCAGCCGCCTGTATATGGAGAAAGGCGCGCTTTACATGACCGCGTGGCTGCCCGTCGGTCTCGACACGCCGGATCCCGACAGCACCGCGATCTCATTCGTCATCGCGCCCGACTGTCTCACGACCGTGCGCTATGCCGACCCGATGGCCTTCCGCGTGCTCGTGGATCAGGCGAAGCGCCAGTGCAGCATGCCGCTGAGCAGCGACGCGGTCTTCCTCCTGCTGCTGGAGCTCATCGTCGCCCGCATCGCCGACGCGCTGCAAAGCGTCGAGGGCGACATGAAAAAAATCTGCCGTGACATTTTCAGCCTCGACCCGCACAAGGCGCACGCCCGCGTGGAAAAGGATCTCAGCGACGTGGTGAAGCTCCTCGGCCGCCGCAGCGCCCTCGTCGCGAACCTGCGCGAGAGCCTGCTCAGCCTCAGCCGCATGCTGCAGTATTTCCTCAACAACGCCGCCACCTGGATGCGCGGGGATCTCGCCGCGCAGTTCCGCAGCGTCATGCGCGACATCAAGAGCCTGGACGATTACACCAACCAGCAGACGCAGGAGATGACCTTCCTGCTGGAGTCCACTCTCGGCCTCATCAACATCCAGCAGAACCAGATCATCAAGATCTTCACTGTCGCCAGCGTGCTCTTCATGCCGCCGACTTTGATCGCCAGCATCTACGGAATGAACGTCGGCCTGCCCGCGCAGGGCCACGGCTGGGCCTTCTTCATCGTCATGGTGGTCATCGTGCTCTCCGCTGTGCTGCCGATCTGGTTCTTCAAGCGCAAGCGGCTGCTGTGATTTAGCTCACTGATCCAGCGCCGCCATCGGAAAATCAGCGCTGGTGGTGTGCTGTGCGGCCATGATGGTCTTCATCTGGGTGATGATGTCAGGATGCTCAGCCGCGACGTTTTTTGTCTCGGCGGGATCGGTGGTGATGTTGAAGAGCTCCTCGCTTGGAGCGGAGGCCCTGGCTTTCGCGCCTTTGCCGCTGAGTTGGCGGCGCACGAGCTTCCAATCGCCCATGCGCAGGATCTGTTGGCCGCCGTAGCCGGGGAACTCGCGATACAAGAACTCACGCGCCGGTTGCTTCTCACCGAGCAGCGTCGGCGCGAAGCTGATGCCGTCGGTTTTCGGTGTTTTGTCCTTCGCGCCGATGAGTTCGGCGAGCGTGGGCATCCAGTCCTCGAAGCCGGTGACGCGGTCGCTGGTCGCGCCGGCCTTGATCTTTCCTTTCCAGCGCACGATGCCGGGGGAGCGGAAACCGCCTTCGTAGAGCGTGCCTTTGCCATCGCGCAGGCCTTGGTTGGAATTGAAGAAGGCGCAGTCAGTGCCGGCGAGTCCTTGATGCGTGCCGCTGACAGGGCCGTTGTCGCTGGTGAAGACGAAGATGGTGTCCTCATCGAGACCGAGTTCGGCGATGAGCGTCATCATCCGGCCGATCTCGCGGTCCATGCGGGTGATCATGGCGGCGTAAGCGGCCTTGGGCTTGAAGTGCGGCAGGTAGCCTTTGCCGCCGGGATAGGGCGGATCGTCAAACTTGCCGAGGTATTCCTGCAACGAGTCATCCGGCACCTGGAGCGCGACATGCGGCGCGGTGGTGGGCCAGTAGAGGAAGAAGGGCTTGTCCTTGTTGTCGCGGGCGAACTTGAGCGCCTGCTCCGCGATGAGGTCGGCGGAGTATTCGGTGCCTTGGAAGCGCCGGTAGCTCTCCGGCTTGTTCGGGTCCTCGTCGGGCTTGAGCTTGTCGTTGGAGGGGAACGGCGGGTTCTTCAGCTCGATGGTCTTGTCGTTGTCCCACAGATAGGTGGGATAGAAATTGTGCGCGACGCCCTGGCAGTTGTAGCCGAACCAGCGGTCAAACCCCTGCTTCAGCGGCTCGCCGGTCGATCCCGGACCGCCCAGGCCCCATTTGCCGAAACCGCCGGTGGTGTGGCCCATCGACTTGAAGACCTCGGCGAGTGTGATGGCGGCGTCTGGAATCGGAAACTGACCTTCATGCTCCGGTTTGCCCATTTTCGGCAGTCCCTTGGCGTTGTCGGCCTGGCGGTTGTCGCGAATGAAGGCGTGTCCAGGATGCAGGCCGGTCATGAGCACGCAACGCGAGGGAGCACAGACCGCGTTGCCAGTGTAATGCTGCGTGAGGCGCATGCCCTCCGCCGCCATGCGGTCGAGATTAGGCGTCTTGATGTACTTCTGGCCGTAGCAGCCGAGATCGCCGGGGCCGAGGTCATCGGCGAGAATGAAGATGACGTTCGGCTCGCGGGCGTGGGCGGCGAGAGCGCACGCAAGGATGAAAAGGCTGGTCAGGAGCTTCATGGCGAGGTGGGAACGGCAGCGGGAGGCGTTTCTTGTTTCAGTTTGCGTTTGGGCAGTGAATCGAGCTTCCACTGCATCCACAGCGTGAGCAGCGCCATCGCGGCGATGAGCAGCGCGATGATGTAGAAGCCGGGGCGGGATAGAAACTTCATGAGAGTGGCGGAAAGAAACGAAAGAAGGCGAAAAAAGCCAGCAGCGGAGCGATTCAATCAAACACAACTCCTTCATGAACCGGCTCCTGCTTCTCCTACCGCTCCTTTTGCTCAGCCAACCCGCTCATGCCCTCCCTGAGGCGGCGATTCAGAAGTTCATCGATGACGCTATCAAGGCGGGTGGCGGCGAGGTGGTCATTCCGCACGGAGTGCATGTGATCGAGCGCGGTCTGATGATCAAAGATGCCAAAAAGCTGCGGATTGTCGGCCTGGATGCGGAGGAGACGGTGCTGAAGGCCGCCCCGAAGGCGGTCTCGCTGTTTTTGCTGGGCGGGACCTGCGAGGAAGTGCGGATTGAGAAGCTAACCCTCGACGGCGGTCAGGATGCTGTGTCGGAAATGGCGGAGACGGGCTTGGCGAACAAGCTGGCGAAGGTGCGTGTGGGGCGCTGCTTTTTCCAAAATCAACGTCGCTCTGCCGTTCTGCTGCCAAAGGCCGCCATCGAGGCGCTGGAGATCGAGGATTGCACGTTTCGTGACATCGCAGGCACGGTGGTGGTGTTTGGAGAAAGGATGAGCGGCTGCTCGATCACGCACAACCATGTGACGCGCTGCCAGACTGGCATCGAGCTTGCCGGTTCGCAGCGCTGCCTCGTCGCCAGCAATGAAATCAGCGCCTGTGGCACGGGCGTGCTCATCACCGCCGCCACGGAGGTTAAAATCATCGAGCAAGGCAACGTGGTGGCGCTCAACGCCATCACTGGCAGCCTGAAAAACGCGGTTCAGATCAACGCACGCACGCAGAAGAACTCCGTGATTCAGAACGAAATCAGCGGCAGCGCCGACGATGGCATTCACCTCTTGGGCGAAGCGCATGTGGTGAAAGGAAACAAAATCACCGGCAGCGGCGGAAAAAACATCGCCGTCATCGAGGGCAAACACGACGTCGCCGATTGATCAGCCGCCGTACAGAGCCTTCACCAACCCCTGCACGCGTTCTCCGGGAAGAGCGCCGACTTCCATTTGATTCATGACGTAGGCGAATGAGATGCCGTTCTCCGGATCGGCGAAGGCGAGGCTGCCGCCGGCGCCGGGATGACCGTAGGCTTTCAAGCTCGGACCGTAGAGCTGGCGCAGCTTGCCCCCATGGTTCGCGGACTCCGGATCTTCATCGATCGGATCCTGCATCATGCCGTTGGAGAAGGCGACGGGGGTGAGCAGCACGGAGTCGTTCTCCTGGGTGAGCGTCTGCTCAAAGCGCCGGGTGACCGATTCAGGAATGATCTGCGCGCCGTTCCAGCGCCCGCCCTGCGCGAGCATGCTGTAAAATTGCGCCAGTCCGCGCGCGCTGCCGACGCCGCCCATGCTGGCATAGCCACGCGCCCATGTTTCGCTTTGGTTGAAGTCGCTCACCGCGTTCAGACCGAAGGGCGAGGTGAACGTGCGCTGCGTGAGCGTGCCGGCGGTGTTGAAGGCTTTGATGAACGGCTGGTCGCTGTTGGCGATGCTGATTTTGCCAGGATAAATCGGCGAAACACGGTCCCACTGCGCGCTGGGCAGGCCGATCCAGAAATCGAGCGCCATGGGACTGCCGAAGACCTCGCGGAAGTACTCGCCGAGCGACTCCGCCTCGGTGAGACGGCGCACGATTTCATCCAGCAGAAAGCCGAAGGTGCGCGCGTGATAGCCCTGGCGAGTGCCCGGCTCCCACAGCGGATGCTGGCGCTCCAGCGCCTCGACGACGGCCTCGTAGTTGTAGATCGGCGTGCGCTGGTCGAGGGCGCACAAACCCGCCGTGTGCGTGAGCAGATGGATGAAGGCGACGTTCGATTTGCCACCGCCGACGAACTCTGGCCACACCTCGGCCACCGGGCACTCGAGCGGTATGCCCGCCTCTTCCAGCGCGAGGAGGCAGCACACGGCGGCGGGGCCCTTGGTGGCGGACCAGACAGGAACGAGCGTGTTTTCATTCCAAACGCGCGAACGGGCGCGGTCGCAATGTCCATGCGCCAGGCTCAAGACCTCGCGCCCATGCTGCCAGATGGAAACCGAAGCGCCCATCTCCCAGCGTGTGCGAAAGCTCTCCTCAAACCAGGCGCGCACGGCCTGGAGGTTCGCAGGACTGGCCGGCGTGCTCATGCGGGGTGGGTCTCTAGTTGCGCGCGGAGGCAGTCGAGGTCGCGGTCCTTTTTCGCATGGTGCCGCAGCTCGCCGTCCATTTGAAAAGCGCGGTCAAGGTAAGCCAGCGCCTTGTCATGCAGGCCGAGGCGGGCGTGATAGCAGCCCATGTTGTAGTAATAGACGGATTTCGTGCGCAGCGTGGCCGGTCCGCGGGAGAGGACGTCCACCGCCTCGGCGGTGCGGCCGAGCTCATGCAGGCAGAAGGCCGCGTGAATGTAACCGCCCGGCTCCTGTGCGCAGAGTTTTGTGGCCAGCGCCAGCGCCTCCGCCCAGCGGTGCCCGCCCATGAGGCAGAGCAGCGTGATCTCGATGACATCCACACGATCATGCATCTCCGGCGGGAGCGGAGCGAGCTCCTCCCGGGCCTCGTCAAAGAGCCCCAGCTCCACATAGCCCTGGGCGGCGATGATTCTGCGTTCAGCCTCGGTCATTTTGCGTTTGATGCGCCCATGAGAACGCAAAGCACGCGCCTGAACAAGGTTTTTCATGCCTTCCAGCCGTGATCTTCCAAAAGATCACGCCGGGCGCGCAGCCCGCAATTTTTTCGCCGCCTCCACGCGCGCGGTGACCTCCCACGCACCCCACGTGGCGATGTAGCCGGCCAGAGCAACGGCCGCGCCAAGAATGACGCCACCCACGAGCATGACGGGCGCATGCTCCTTGAGCACCAGCCAGGCATCCACCATCGACTCAGGCAGCTCGGTGGGAAAAGGCGTGGCGGGCACTTTGGTGTAGAGCGCCAGGAACCACTTCCCGATGGTGTACTCCAGCCAGGCGATGAAGGGAATGGTGAAGGGATTGCTCAACCAGCACAGCACCAGGGCCACGGGGATGTTCACACGGAAGATGGCGGCCAGGATCGTGGCCGTGGGCATCTGGATGGGCAGCAGTTGCAGCGTGATGAAGGTGCCGACGGCCATGCCGCCGGCGAGCGTGTGCTGCGTGGGCTTCCACACGCGCTTGTCGAGGAAGTGACGAGCAAACCAGCGCATGACCGGCCTCTCCCGCAGTTTGCGCGGATGCTTGAGGAAGCGGATGGTCTTGAAGACCGTGCGCCGGAACCAGCCCTGGAGCATCGCCATCATCTCAACGTCCTCCTCCGGTGCCCGCCCAGGCCAGCAAGGCCACGCCGAGGACGATGCGATACCAGGCGAAGCCATTGAACGTGTGCCCCTGCAAGAATCGGATGAGCCACTTCACCACGATGAACGCGGAGACGGCGGAAACCACCGTGCCGAGGACGACCATGGCCCAGTCTTCGTTGCCGGCCTCGCCGTCCTTGATGGCGGAGAGGATTTTGAAGCCGCCGGCCGCCATGAGCGTGGGGATGCCGAGCAGAAATGAAAATTCAGTCGCCGCAGGCCGCGCCACACCAAACGCCATCGCCATCAGGATGCTAGCCCCGGATCGTGAAGTGCCGGGAAACACCGCGGCGAGAAGTTGCGCCAGCGCCACGGCCACCACCACCGTCCAGGTGATGTCCGGCGTGCCGGGCTTGTCCTTGTGCAAAAACTCCAGCACCAGGATGATCACGCCGCCGGCCAGCGTGGCCCAGGCCACGGGCGGAATGGTCTCCGGCAGCTCGATGTCGAGCTTTTTGACGACCAGACCGCCGACGGCGGTGATGAAAAAGGAAACGGCCAGCTTGGCGAGATAATCCCGCGTGCTGGCATCTCCGAGCGTGGTGGCGAGCTGCTTCACTCGCTCGGTGAAAACAGCCAGCACGGCGAGCACCGCGCCGCTCTGGATCACCACGTTGAACAAATCGCTCTTCGCAGGCAGCAGGCCGAGGTTTTGCGGAATGAGCAGGTGCCCGGTGGAGGAGATGGGCAGAAATTCGGTGACACCTTCGATGATGCCGAGGAGGATGATCGCGAGCCAGTCAGGCATGAGCAGGTTGGAGAAAGTAGTGAGCGGAAAAAAAAGACTGTCGGACGCGGTGTGTTGCTTTGCAAGCGGTCACACTTCAGTCGCTGCATTGACTGTGGAAATTTCGAGCCCTGACGGACATCTCTTGCATGCGAAGGGTTTTCAAGCTGGCCTTTGCGACGATTTCGGCTACCATCCCTGCCCTTTCCGGCATGCCAGCCAATGCCTCCAACCCACCCCTGACCTCACGGCGCGTCTCTTCCGCCTGGCGAACCGTCATGGCCTGCGCCTGCGCCGCCCTGCTCCTGCCTTCCGGTGTCAGCGCGCAGTCCGGCTCCACCATCCGCGTGCGGTTGGCAGACGGTTTCGACTTCCCAGTCGGCAAACCGGACGCCGACGGCTACTACAAGGCGCGTGGTTACTGGCCCAACGGCCATCTCGGCGAGGACTGGAACGGCCGCGGTGGTGGTGACAGCGACCTCGGCGCTCCGATTTATGCGATGGGACGCGGCGTGGTCATTTTTTCCCAAAACATCGGTGTGGGCTGGGGAAACTGCATCCTCGTGCGCCACATTTTCCGCGAAGCCGACGGCAGGCTCGCCATGGTGGACTCCCTCTACGCGCATCTGCATGAGCGGAAGGTCAAATTGCATGAACTGGTCGAAAAAGGACAGCTCGTCGGCACGATGGGCGGCAACAACGGCATGTATCCCGTCCATCTGCACTTCGAGGTGCGCAAAAACCTCCACATCGGCATGAACCGCAGCTCCTTCGCCCGCGATTCGTCGAATTATTACAGCCCCACCGCCTTCATCAACGCGCGCCGCGTCCTTTCCTCCAGCACGCAAAAATACGACGTGCCGGTGAACAACTTCGCCCCCTACGGCCGCGCCCTCGCCGACACGAGCAGCGATGGGACGCGCACCGCCAGCGTCGATGTGCCTTCCTTCAACACCACCACCTCCGGCACCAAGGACGAGCCCAAGGACGGCGACGACTTCTGGTCCCGCCTGAAATCCAAGATGCGTGGCGGCCAGGTCACTCCCGGCACCGAGGAGAAACGCTGAGCAAACCGGGACGCATAATAAGCCTTGATTCAACACCGCCCGTGGTGGCATCTTTGCTGCTGTCACAGGACAGCCTCCTCCCGGCCATGCATCCTCCGCCCCGTCCCCACCCTGTCCGTTCCACTCACGGCGGCAGCATCGTACCCATCCTCATCGTCGTCGCAGCCCTTGCCCTCAGCACCGCGATCTTTTTCCTCTTCACCAAGAAAAAGATGATGGCTCAGGAGCAGGCAGCGGCCTCCGAGACCGTAAAAACTGCCGACAATCAGGCCAAAAGCGAAACGGCGGCCACCAAACCTGCCGCACCGATGCCGGCAACGCCCGCCCCGTCGCCGAAAATCGAGCCGCCGCCCGTTCCTGCCCCGCCGCCTGTTTCCTTCGCCTTTGCACGGCCCATCGACTTGGGCCGTCAGCTCGTGCGCAGCCTCACCACTGGCGATTTTGCAAATGCGGGACGCCTCGCCGCCGCCGGTGACACCGCGCAGTCTGAAAGCGCCGCCAAGCTCTTCCAAAAACTCGCCGAAATGGGTTTCAAGCCGGGCGCGGAGGACCAGGTGGCGCTGCTCGGCCTCGTCGAGAACCGCACCCGCATCGCCATCCCCTTCACGAAACCCGGCACGGGCGAGTCCGTCCGCATCCAACTCGACCTGGAACGTGACGAACGCATGGGCTGGAAGATCGCGAAAGCCACCTTCCCCAAGGAAATGAGCAGCGCCGTCGCCGCCATGCCCGCCGCCCCGTCCGCGCCAACCGCGCCGGGCACCACGCCGCCCGCCCCAGGCACGCTCGCGCCGATGAAGCAACTTTTCGCAGTGGACGAGGGCACCGACGCGCTCGCCTTCGCCAGCGACTTCGTCAGCCACCTGCTCAAGCACGATTTCACGGCCGCCCGCAAGTTTGTGGATGAAACCAAGGTGCCTGTCGAGCGCCTCGTCGGCCTCTGCATTGTCTTCGAGGAAGGCCAGTACTCCCTCAACCCCGGCAAGCCGCTCATCGTCACCATTGCCAATCCCGAAGTTTCCTGGGTCATCGCCCAGGTGCAGTCCGAGACGCTCCAGCAAAACACCGAGTTCGGCGTCGAATTGAAGCGCGCCGACATCGCGCAGTCCTGGAAGGTCGCCGGCCTCAACCTCTCCGATATCCTCGGCTCCTTTGCGAAAAACGCCTCGAAACTCGGCGTACCCTACACGCCCATCGTGAAGAACCCGAAAGGCGGCGAATCGCTCGCGCTCTACTTTGAATACGACCGCGCCGAACTGCATCCGCGCGCGCAAAAGCAGATCGATGTCATCGCCGCGCTCATGAAGGCCGACCCGTCGAAAAAACTCCGCATCGCCGGCCACACCGACGAAAAAGGCGCCGACGACTACAACATCAACCTCTCCCGCAACCGCGCTGAAACCGTGAAAAAGCAGCTCGTCGCCCTCGGCGTTCCTGAAACGCAGGTGGAAACCGCCGCGCTCGGCAAAGCCCAGCCGCTCAGCCCGAACAAAAAATCGGACGGCTCCGACGACCCCGAAGGCCGCAGCCACAACCGCCGCGCGGAGATCTACCTCGATTTCTGATTCTTCAGCCTGTCTTGCGCCGTTCCAGCGTCCGCCTAGTCTGGCGCACGCATGAAGAAAAAGTCCCCGCCAGCACCTGAACCGCCAGCGTCATCGTGGAAGGCAGCTGTGATCATGGGGACGATTGCCCTCGGCATGGTCGCCCTGCTTGTGAAGTTCATGTGGCCGGGCAGATCGTTCACTCCGCTGCCGGCCCCGGCCGTCGTTTCACTGGCCAAGGCCGAGCCGTTCCTCTTGCCGGACGAAAAAGCCGTCTTCGCGCAATACGCCGGCTCGGCATCCTGCCGCGAATGCCACCCCGAGCAGTTCACCAAGTGGGAGAGCTCTCACCATGGCCTCGCGGAACGCAAACCGGACGCGAAACACGATGACACCGCGTTCGTTCCCGCCAAAACGTTCGCTCACGGCTCGCAGAGCACGACGGCGGCCAAACAAGACGCGGATTACATCCTCACCGCGCTCGGCTTTGGCAACAAGGTGGCGCCTTACAAGGTCGAGCGCGTGATCGGCCACGATCCGTTGCGGCAGTTCCTCGTCGATGGCGGCAATGGCCGTCTCCAGGCGATGGAAGCCTGCTTTGATCCGCACAAAGGCGAGTGGTTCAACGTCTATGGCAGCGAAGATCGCAAACCCGGCGAATGGGGTCACTGGACCGGCCGGGGCATGGTGTGGAACCAGATGTGCGCCACCTGCCACAACACACGCCTGCGCAAAAACTACGACGCCGCGAAGGACGGCTACCAAACGACGATGGCTGAGATGACCGTGAGCTGCGAGGCCTGCCACGGCCCGATGAAATCACACAACGAGTGGCAGAAAGCCAATCGCGGCGTCAAAGGCGATCCCACGCTCGTGAAATGGTCGCGTGACCAGCAAATCGAAAACTGTGCCGGCTGTCATGCACGGCGCGGTGAGATCACCGGCGACTTCGTGCCCGGCGAGTCCTTCTGGGACCACTACCACCTCACCATCACCGACCAGAGCGACACGTTTTATCCCGACGGCCAGATTCGCGACGAGAACTACGAGTTCAGCAGCTTCTTCAGCAGCCGCATGCACCACGCCGGCGTGCGCTGCATGGACTGCCACGACATGCACAGCATGAAAACCATCCTGCCGGGCAACCAGCTCTGCATGCGCTGCCACACGCAGGGCGGCTTCCCGAACGCGCCGGTCATCATGCCGGAGGCGCACAGCTTCCACCAAACCACCAGCACAGGAAACCAGTGCGTGAACTGCCACATGCCCCAGACCGTTTACATGCAGCGCCACCCGCGCCACGACCACGGCTTCACCATTCCCGATCCGCTGCTCACGAAGGAGTTCAACGTCCCGAACGCCTGCAACAAGTGCCACACCGACAAAACCACCGACTGGGCGCTGGAAGCCACCCAGAAGTGGTGGGGCGACAAAATGAACCGCAAAACACGCACGCGGGCCACGCTGATCGCCAAAGCACGCCGGGGCGACACGGATGCGCGCGACGGCCTCGTCGATCTGCTCGGCAGCGATGAAATCCCGCACTGGAAGGCCAGCGCCACACTGCTGCTCGACCGCTGGATCGACCAGCCGTCAGTTCAAGCCGCTGTCACGGCGCAATTGCAGCACGCGCACCCGATCGTTCGCACCAGCGCTGTCCGAACGCTCGAACCGATGCTGCAGGACGGCACCATCCGTTCCAGCATCGAGCCGCTTCTCAACGACCCGGTGCGCGGCGTGCGAGTTGCCGCCGCATGGGCCCTTCGCGACACCCTCCATCTCGACTCCGCCGCCGGAAAAGATCTGCGGCACATGCTCGAGCTTAACGCCGACCAGCCAAGCGGCCAGATGCAGCTCGCGCAGCTTGAATTCTCCCGCCGCAACACCTCCGCGGCCATCAAGCACATGGAAACGGCCATTCAGTGGGATCCAAACTCGCCGCCATTCCACCACGATCTGGCCATGATGTTCAGCGCCACCGGGCAGACACCGCTCGCCATCCGTAAATTGCGCGACGCGATCAAGCTCGCCCCCAATCACGCCGAGTATCACTATGAACTCGGGCTCGCGCTCGCCGAAACCGGCGACATGGCCGGCGTAATCGCGTCACTGCAAGAAGCGGTGCGCCTCGATCCCTCGCTCGCACGTGCCTGGTACAATCTCGGCCTCGCCAAAAACGGCCAGAAGGACATTCCCGGTGCGCTTGAGGCCCTCCAGCGCGGCGAACTCGCCAATCCACGCGATCCAGGCATTCCTTATGCCCGCGCCACGATTTTGGCGCAGCAAGGCCGCCGCGAGGAAGCCATCGCGGCGATTGACCGCGCTCTCGCTGTCGCTCCCGGCTATGGAGAGGCACTGCAACTGCGTTCCGCCTTGATGCGTCGTTGAACGAGGACCTTGGTCACTTGTCGTCGGCTTTTTTCCACTCTTCGCCTTCCTCATCATCATCGTCGCCGCCGAAACCGTCGTCGTATTCGTCGTCCTCGGTATCACCATCCGGGATGCCCGCGATGGAGTTGATGTCTTCATCGCTGAACTCCTCAAGTTCGTCATCCTCTTCGTCTTCCCCCTCGATTTTGGTCGCCTCGGCGGCCTGCTGGGCCTCCAGGCCGCGTTTTTCGATCTGCGCGAGCGTCTCGCTCACATCCTCGACCTCGTCCCACACTTTCTTCGCCACAAAGATCGGCGCGCCCTGCTGCACGGCCATCGCGATACTGTCGCTGGGCCGTGCGTCGAGCTCGATGACTTTGCGCGAGGTGTGCAGCTCGTTCTCGGCGGAGATGATCAACCGGGCGTGGAAGACGCTGCCGTTGATGTTGTTGATGATGACGCGCTCCACCTTCGCGCCGAAGGCCATGAGGAGATGACCGACGAGATCATGCGTGAGCGGACGTTCCTTCGACACTCCCCGCATGAACATGGAGATCGCCGTGCCGACGGACTCGTCGATGTAGATGACGAAGACCTTCTCCTCATCGCCCAGGAACACGGCAAAGCTTCCCTCCAGCGGCAGTACCGCGCGCACCTGCACTTCGACGACATCTTTGTTCATGATGCTTGGAATAAATGCCGCCGCGCGGCCCTGGCAAGATGCACGAAGCTGATTTTACACGACAACCGGCGCGCCACCGAGGCCAAGAGCCAGGTAGCGCCGCGAAATCTCCACATATTTGAGCGCGAGGCGGGCGTTCGCCGCTCGCTCCTCCGGAGTAAGCATGCGCGCCACGCGCGCAGGCGCCCCGACCACAAGCGATCCTTCGGGAATGATCATTCCCTTCGTCACGAGGCTCCCTGCGGCGATGACGCTGCGCGCACCGACCTGCGCGCCGTCCATGATGATGGCCCCCATGCCCACGAGCACCTCGTCGTCCACGGTGCATGCGTGGACCACTGCGCGATGCCCCACGCTCACGCGCTCGCCGAGAATGCAGGCAAAATCATCGCTCACATGCAGCACGCTGCCGTCCTGCACATTGCTCTGCGGTCCGATCACGATCCGGTTGATGTCGCCGCGCAGCACCGACCCATACCAGACGCTCGATTGCGCGCCCATCTCCACCGCGCCGATCACCACGGCACCCGGCGCTATGAAAACGCCTTCCGCCAGAGACGGATTTTCATCCGGAATCAAGAATCTTTTCAGAATGTCCATGGATTCGGTGCTGAGTTTTGTGTTTGAGAAACGCGGGGACGACGCCATAAAAAGGCATCGACCTCAGTTTGGAACAAAACCACGTTTTCACCAGCAACGAATCCCATCCTGCCATGAACAAAGCCCAGCTCATCGAAGAAGTGCAGAAGAAGCTCGGTGGAGACACCTCCAAGCGCGCCGCGGGCGAGGCGCTCGACGCTGTGCTCGAATCGATCACGCAGGGCGTGAAAAAACACGGGCGCGTTCTCATCGTCGGGTTCGGCACCTTCAAGCTGGCGCACCGGAACGAGCGCATGGGCCGCAACCCGAAGAAGCCGGAAATCGCGGTGAAGATCCCCGCCTCGAACACCATGCGCTTCACCGCCGCTGAGGTTTTGAAGAAGACGCTGTGACGTGAGCTATCCGCGGCGGCTCAGTCCTTCAGCTCCTGCTCCATCCGCTCGCTGAGCCACTGCTTGATCATGCTTTGATAATTGAGGTAGCGGCGGCGTGCCACGCGCTTGATGCGGCTGAGCATGCGCGGGTCGAAACGCAGCGTGATCGTGGTGGACTCACGAACGTCCGCCCGGTGAATCGACGACTGCATCAGGCGCGGGTCGATCTGATGCGCCCTCCAGAAGCGCACCTCCGCCTCGTCGGACTCGAAGGCGGGCACTTCCCGCCAATGACGGATCGGTTTCAGGTCGGCGGGCGGGGTTTCCATGGTCGTGATGAGAAAACTCAGATGTCCTCCGCCTTCTTGCGCTCGAAAAAGTCGTGCTCTGAGGCGGTCATGAGCCGCGCGAAGATGACGCGGTATTTTTTACCGTCTGTCCAGAAAACGCTGAAAACCGGCCTGCCCTGGAGTGATTTGCCCAGGTTGTAGTAGCGGGCCTCGGCCTCCTCGTGCTGGCCGTCCGGCAGCAGCTTGATCGAAAACGGATCCTCAAACGATTCCTCGATGTCCTTCGGCGGAAGTTGCGTCAGGTCAAAGGCAGCGCCGATCCAGTCGAAGTCCATGAGGTCGTGTTGGGTGGGTTATTTCCGGTATTCGATCAGTTCTATCTCATACCCCTCGGGAGCGTCAATAAACGCAAACACTCCGCTGGAACTCTGAGTCGGTCCGTCGGAGAGCGGATAGCCCAGCGCGGCGGAGTGTTTCGCAAACTCCTCGATGCTCTCCACCTCAAAGGCCAGATGCGTCAGGTCGCTGCAAAACGTCACCGGCCCGCTGGCGGGATAGCTGCAGATCTCGATGAGTTCGTCGCTGTTCGGTGTCTGCAAGAACACAAGTTCCGAACCACGAGGCGACTTGTGGCGGCGGATTTCCTTCAGGCCGAGCACTTGGGTGTAAAAGTTGATCGTCTTTTCGAGATCATTCACCCGGTAGCGGGTGTGGAGGAGTTTTTTGACCATGGCTGCGTTTTCTATGCCACAGCCCGCCGGTAATGACAAACAGCGAATGCCCGTTTAACCATCCATCCATGATCAACATCGACCTCAAAGGCAAAGTCGCCCTCATCACCGGCGCATCGCAGGGCATCGGCGCTCAAGTCGCCCGAACATTTCACCGTGCTGGAGCCACGGTCGTGCTCAATCACCTCGGCACGCCCGGAACCACGGTGGATGCACAATCACTCGCAGACGAGCTCAATCTCGCCCGCACCGACAGCGCCAGCCTCATCGCCGCCGACGTTTCGCAGCCTGAGCAGGTCCAAACCATGATGGGCGAAATTCAGGCACGCCATGGTGGCCTCGATCACCTCATCAACAACGCCGCCATCATCAAGGACCGCACCATCGCGAAGATGGGACTCGATGAATGGGACGCCGTCATCAACGTGAACCTCTCCGGCGTCTTCTACTGCTGCAAATACGCGCTCGAAATCATGCGCGATCACGGAGCCATCGTCAGCTTCGGGAGCATCGCCGCCATTCAGGGCTTTTTCGGCCAGGCGAACTACGCTGCGGCCAAATCCGGCGTGCAGGCGATGATGCGCGTCCTCAGCCGCGAAGCCGCCCGCAAGCAGATCCGCGCCAACGCCATCGCCCCCGGCGTCATCGACACCGCCATGGCCGCCACCATTCCCGAAAACGTCCGCGCCGAGATGCTCAAAAACGTCCCCCTCGCCCGCTTCGGCACCACGGAGGAGGTTGCGAACGTCGTGCTCTTCCTCTGCTCGCCGCTCGCCAGTTACGTGACGGGGCAGACGATTGAGATCAATGGTGGTTGGCGCGGATAACATGGAGCGCCGACAATTCGTCGGCATTTTTTGACTGCGGACGAATCGTCCGCCCTCCACAAAGAATTATGCGTTCCTCCGCTATCATCGCCACTGCCGACGAAGCCGTCGCCGCCATTCCGAGCGGTGCCACGGTGGCAGTAAGCGGCTTCGTCGGTGCCGGGCATGCGGAGATGCTCACCGCCGCTCTGGAGCGCCGTTTTCTTCAAACCGGCACGCCCACCGATCTCACGCTTTATTATTGTGCGGGCCAGGGGGATCGCGCTGAGCGCGGCATGAACCACCTCGCGCATCGCGGCATGCTCAAACGCATCGTCGGCGGACATTGGAACCTCGCGCCGAAACTCGGCGCACTCGCCTTGGCGAATGAAGTCGAGGCTTACAACCTGCCGCAGGGTGTGCTGAGCGTGCTGACGCGTGAAATCGCGGCCAAACGGCCCGGTTTGATCACCAAGGTCGGCTTGAACACCTTCATCGACCCAATCCACGGCGGCGGCAGACTCAACGCGCGCACCACCGAGCCGCTCGTCGAGCGCATCGAGCTGGATGGCGAAACGTGGCTGCGCTACAAGCCGATGCCAATCCATGTGGCACTCATCCGTGCAACATATGCGGACCACGGCGGCAACCTGAGCATGGAATGCGAAGGCTTGATCAGCGAGGTGCTGCCCATGGCCCAGGCGGCGAAAAACCACGGCGGCATCGTCATCGCACAGGTCGAAAGCATAGTCGATCAACTGCCCGATCCGAAGGCCGTTCGAGTTCCGGGCATCCTCGTGGATTACCTCGTCACGTCATCAGGTGTGCAGCATGACCAGACCTTCGGAGAAGTCTTTAACGAGGACTTCGTCGTCACTGGCGACGGGAACTTCGAACTGCCCGTCATGCCTGAGTCCGAGCGCAAACGCATCGGCACACGAGCGCTGCGCGAAATCCGTGAAGGCGACATCGTGAACCTCGGCATCGGTTTGCCCGAGGCGGTGGCGATGGTCGCCGCAGAAACTGGACGCTTGCAGGAGTTCACACTCACCGTCGAAAGCGGCCCCACGGGCGGCGTGCCGGCATCGGGCCTCAGTTTCGGATGCAGCCACTTCCCCGAAGCCGTCATCGACCAGCCCTCGCAATTCGATTTCTACGACGGCGGCGGCCTCGACATCGCCGTGCTCGGTGCCGTCGAAATTGATGCCGAGGGCAGTGTGAACGTCGCCAGCTTCGCAGATCGCTTCGCTGGCGTCGGTGGTTTCGTGAACATCGCTCAAAGCGCCCGCCGCCTCGTCTTCTGCTGCACCTTCCAGGCAAAGGGGAATGCGAAATTCGTTCGCAAACTCCAGCACGTCTGCTTCCACGGTCCCACCGCGCTGAAAAACGGCCAGCAGGTGATCTACGTCACCGAACGCGCCGTGTTTGAACTCACGCCGCGAGGCCTGCGCCTCATCGAAATCGCCGCCGGGCTCGATTTGCAGCGCGACGTGCTCGATCACATGCAATTCGCCCCGCAACTCGCCGAAACCATCCGCAACATCCCATGAGACCTGTTTACATCATCGAAGCCAAGCGCACCCCCATCGGCCGGTTCGGCGGCGGCTTGAAGGCCCTCACCGCTGCTGAACTCGGCTTTGCAGTTGCCGACGCCATCGTTCCTTGGGAACTGCGAACAAAGATAGACCAGGTCATCATCGGGCAAGTGCTTCAGGCGGGAAGCGGTATGAACGTCGCACGCCAGATTCTGCTCAAGCTCGGTGAAACTGAGTTAATACCCGCCTTCACCGTGAACATGGCCTGCGGCTCTTCCCTGAAAGCCGTCGCACTCGCCGCCGATGCCATCCGCAGTGGCGAAAACGATCTCGTGCTCGCCGGTGGCGTCGAAATGATGAGCCGGGCCCCGCATTATGCGATGGATCTGCGTTTCGGCAAAAAACTCGGCGATTCATCCCTTCAAGATGCCATGTTCGTCGATGGCCTCACCGATCCCCTGCTCAAAATCGGCATGGGCGAGACTGCCGAGCGCGTCGCCGACAAACACGGCATCACACGTCAGGAGCAAGACATCTTCGCAGCACTTAGCCAAAGCCGTGTCGCCGCGAGTCGTGCCGCCTTGAGCCGCGAAATCATCCCCGCAGGTGATTTGACCGAAGATGAGCACCCGCGTGCCGACACGACCGTCGAATCGCTCGCCAAACTCAAGCCCGCCTTCCGCAAAGACGGCACGGTGACTGCTGGAAATGCCTCCGGCATCAATGACGGCGCTGCCTTGGTCCTGCTGGCGAGCGAAGAGGCCGTTTCGCGTCACGGCATGAAACCGAAGGCCCGCATCATCGCCAGCGCCGCAGTCGGCTGCGATCCGGCGCTGATGGGCCTCGGTCCTGTCGGTGCGATTCAGAAAGTGTGCGTTCAAACTGGTTGGAGTCTCGATGAGGTCGATGCCATCGAAATTAATGAGGCGTTCGCTGTCCAAACCCTCGGCTGCCTGAGGGAACTCGGCCTCGACACGGCCAAGGTTAACCCACGTGGAGGAGCTATCGCCCTCGGGCACCCGATCGGAGCCAGCGGTGCCCGAGTTTTAGTCACGCTGCTGCATCACCTCGAAGATCACGGGTTGAAGCGCGGCATCGCCAGCCTCTGCATCGGCGGCGGCATGGGCATCGCGATGGCGGTGGAGCGGGCTTGAGACAAGATCGCAGCAGTGATCCGGCAGGAAAAATGCACGCCCGGCTTGCGTGTCGGCAGCGTATGTCCATGATGAACGATCACTCCCCACATGAGCGCTGTTTTTGACTCCTTTTCACGGTTTTACGCCTCCTCCATCGGCAAGAAGATCCTCGTCGCACTGACGGGCCTTGTGCTGATCGGCTTCGTCTTCGGCCACATGATCGGCAATCTGCTGATTTTCGCAGGCAAGGATGCGATCAACGAATACGGCCACATGCTCCAGACCGCGCTGCATGGCGGCGGGGTTTGGATCGCACGCATCGGCCTGCTGGCGGCGGTTTTGATCCACATCGTCGCGACGGTATCGCTGACGAAACAGAACAACGCGGCCCGCCCGGAAAAGTATGGTCGCCACAAGGCCCAGGTGAGCAGCAAATCCTCCCACACGATGATCTGGAGCGGCCTGACGATCCTGGCTTTCATCGTTTACCACCTGCTTCATTTCACCGTGCGCGCAGGCAATGACTACGCGACTTACAAGACCACGCTCCACGGCGAGACAGTGCATGACGTGTATCGCATGGTCATCGCAGGCTTCTCTTGGACCCCTGCGTCCATTTTCTACCTCATCGCCATGGCGCTGCTGTGCAGCCACCTGAGCCACGGCTTCTCCAGCCTCTTCCAGACGCTCGGCATCAGCACGGACAAGTCTGAGCCGCTCTTCAAAAAGGCCGGTTATGCCTTCGCGGGCCTCATCTTCGCCGGAAACGCCGCCATCGTCCTCTCCATCTGGCTCTTCGGCTACGGCCGCTGATTTCTTCGTCATTCTGCATTCGCCATTCGATCTTTTACTCTCGCCATGCCACTCGACTCCCACATTCCCTCCGGCCCAATGGCCATGAAGTGGTCCAAGCACAAGCAGGACTCGAAGCTCATCAATCCGAAGAACAAGCGCAAGTTCACCGTGCTCGTCGTGGGCAGCGGCCTGGCCGGTGCCTCGGCTGCGGCGACGCTCTCGGAGCTTGGCTACAAGGTAAAGTGCTTCTGCTTTCAGGACTCGCCTCGTCGTGCGCACTCCATCGCGGCCCAGGGCGGCATCAACGCGGCGAAGAACTACCAAAACGACGGCGACAGCGTGCATCGCCTCTTTTATGACACGGTCAAAGGCGGCGACTTCCGCGCTCGCGAGGCCAACGTGCATCGTCTCGCCGAGGTCAGCGTGAACATCATCGACCAGTGCGTGGCGCAGGGCGTGCCATTCGCCCGCGAATACGGCGGCATGCTGGCGAACCGCTCCTTCGGCGGCGCTCAGGTGAGCCGCACTTTTTATGCTCGCGGTCAAACTGGCCAGCAATTGCTCCTTGGTGCTTACTCGGCTTTGAACAAGGAAATCGCCGCAGGCGGCGTGCAGATGTATCCGCGCACGGAAATGCTCGATGTGGTGACCGTCGATGGTCACGCGAAGGGCATCATCACGCGCAATCTCGTCACCGGCAAAATCGAGGCGCACGCGGGCGATGCAGTGCTGCTTTGCACCGGCGGCTACGGCAATGTTTTCTACCTCTCCACCAATGCGATGGGCTGCAACGTCACCGCGACGTGGCGTGCGCACAAAAAGGGCGCTTACTTCGCGAACCCCTGCTACACGCAGATCCACCCGACCTGCATCCCGGTGAGCGGCGATTACCAGAGCAAGCTCACGCTCATGTCCGAGTCGCTCCGCAACGACGGTCGCGTGTGGGTGCCTAAAAACAAGGCCGACATCGGCAAGCCGCCCGCGCAAATCCCCGAGGCGGACCGCGACTACATCCTGGAGCGCAAATATCCAAGCTTCGGCAACCTCGCCCCGCGCGACATTTCCTCCCGCGCAGCCAAAGAAGCCTGCGATGACGGACGCGGTGTCGGCCCCGGTGGTCGCGGCGTGTATCTCGACTTCGCGGAGGCGATCCAGCAGTTCGGCGCGAAGACCATCGCCGAGCGCTATGGCAATCTGTTCGACATGTATGAGCGCATCACCGGCGAGAGCGCCTACAAGCAGCCGATGCGCATCTACCCTGCCGTGCACTACACGATGGGCGGCCTGTGGGTGGACTACAACCTCATGAGCAACCTCCCTGGCCTGCACGTGCTCGGCGAGGCGAACTTCTCTGATCACGGCGCGAACCGTCTCGGTGCCTCGGCGCTCATGCAGGGTCTCGCGGATGGTTATTTCGTCATCCCGACGACCATCGCGAACTATCTCGTGCATCAGAAGCCCGGCAGCGTCACCGCCGAGCATCCGGAGTTCAAGAAGGCGCTCGAAGTCTGCACCGCGCAGACGAAGGGCTTCCTCAACAGCAAGGGCAAACGCAGCGTGGACAGCTTCCACCGCGAGCTCGGCCTCCTCGTCTGGGACAAATGCGGCATGGCCCGCGACCGCGCCGGCCTCACCGAGGCGCTCAAGCGCATCCCCGAGCTGCGCGAGGAGTTCAAAACGAATGTCGTCGTCCCCGGCAGCGGTGACGCCTGCAACCCCGAGCTCGAAAAAGCCGGTCGCGTGGCCGACTTCATGGAGTTCGCCGAGCTGCTTTGCATCGACGCCCTGAACCGCGAGGAAAGCTGCGGCGGCCACTTCCGCACCGAGCACCAATACCCCGATGGCGAGGCGAAACGCGACGACGAAAACTTCTGCTACGCCGCCGCTTGGGAATACACCGGCGACTTCAGCAAGCCCACGCTCAACAAAGAGCCGCTGACCTTCGAAGAAGTCCACCTCGCCGTCCGCAGCTACAAATAACGCCTTTTTCAACGTCCCATGTCCCAACTCAATCTTCACCTCAAAGTCTGGCGTCAGAACGCAGGCCAGCCCGGTCATTTCCAGGACATCGATGCTCCGGACATTCCGGATCATGCCTCCTTCCTCGAAATGATGGACATCGTGAACGAGCGCCTCATCTCGAAGGGCCAGGAACCCGTGGCTTTTGACCACGACTGTCGCGAAGGCATCTGCGGCATGTGCTCCATGCAGATCAACGGCGTCCCGCACGGCCCCGAAAAGGCCACCACGACCTGCCAGCTTCACATGCGCAAGTTCCGCACGGGCGACACGATCTGGATCGAGCCCTTCCGTGCGAAGGCCTTCCCCGTCGTCAAAGACCTCGTCGTCGATCGCGGTGCCTTTGATCGCATCCAGCAGGCCGGTGGTTTCGTCACCGTGCGCACCGGTGCCCCGCAGGATGCGAACGCCCTGCCCATCGGCAAAGAAGTCGCCGACGCTGCGATGGACGCTGCGGCGTGCATCGGCTGCGGCGCCTGCGTGGCCGCGTGCAAAAACGCCAGCGCCATGCTCTTCGTCTCCGCGAAAGCTGGTCAACTCAACCTTCTGCCCCAAGGCAAGCCCGAGAAGGACCGCCGCACGCTCGGCATGGTCCGCCAGATGGACAAGGAAGGCTTCGGCAACTGCACCAACCAATACGAGTGCGAAGCCGCCTGCCCGAAGGAGATCAGCGTCCGCTGGATCACCAAGCTCAACCGCGACTACGCCGTCGCCGCCGTCAAAGAAGCCCTCGGCAACTCGCCGAAGGTCGCTGGTGGCGGGGATTGAGCCTCGCGTGTTGATTGACTGAGAAAGCCCGGCCGAATAAGCCGGGCTTTTTTGTCAGCGGATGTCAAAGAAGTCGAAGAAGAACAGCGCAGCCGCCTGCTCCTTCGTCATGCCCTCTACGCGCCCCACGATGCTGCCGTGGTCACGCACATCCCCATTCGACTCGATGCGCCCGACGATGCTGCCGCTTTTACGGACATCGCCGTTGTTTTCGACCTTGCCGATCAAACTGCCGTTCTTGCGGATCGAGCCGTCGCTTTCGATGCGGCCTGTGAGACTGCCACGCACGCGGATGTCTCCGCCGTTTTCGAACTTGCCGGCGATGCTGCCGCCGACACGAACGGTGCCGTCGTTTTCAACACGACCTGCAATAGAGCCGTGGACGCGAAAGTCTCCGGCAAAAACTTCCGCGCCGACGAGCAGCAGGATGAAAGCCAACAGACGCATGAAGGGAATGCGCACCCGTTTCAGTTCTTCACAGGCTCAGACGGCTGGGGGACGTCCACTGGCGGACGACGGAATCCACCGCCTCCATCCTTGCCCTCTCTGGGTTCTGTGAACTTCTCGCGCAGCTTCCTGAACTCCTCGCCGGTCACCTCGCGATAGACCTCACGCAGTTTCTTGAGACCCTCCAGACGTTCGGCGGGCGGCATCTGCTCCAGCTTGGCCAGCGCTTCCTTCACACGCGGCAGTTGAATGATGCGGTCATGAAAACGACGCGTCTCCTCACGGCGTTCCGGCCTCGACATGGACAACATCTCCGCGCCGAGGCGGATTGCCGCCATGCGCGCAAACTCGGGAGAGTCGGGTTTTGGCATCTCCGGCAGGCCGCGCTGGTCCATCGGAAACGGCGGCTTCACCTTTTCGAGAATCTTCGCCACCTCGGGATCGATTTCCTGCACGGCCACACGCAGTTTTTCACGCATGTCCTCGTTGGCCTTCATCGCCTTGTCGCGAGATTCGATGACTTCAGGACGCTGCCAGGCCTTTTCAAAAGCGGCGCGCACCTTGGCACGCTCATCCTCGGACAGTTTTTCGAAGCCATCGAAACCTCGTGGCTTGCCACCGATGCCCGGCAGCATTCCCGGTCCACCAGGACCGCGATGTTCCCCTTCACGCCTTGGCGGGCCACCCTCGCCCGGCTTGGGCGGCGGCGGCTTGTCACCTTCCGGCTGCTGGGCGGCGGCGGTGACGGCAAGGACGGAGACAAGGGCCAGGAGGCGCATGGCGGGGATTTTCCGCTGCTGCGCTGGTTTGGCAACCTTGGGGCTGGGCTCTGTTTTCATCGGGTTTAAATAACCAGCCTGCAGGCGGGAAGTTGCAGCTACTTCACCCGCTCCAGCTTGAGCAACGGGGCCGCAGGCGAGGCAAACTGTGCCACATAAAGATTCCCAGTCGCATCCGCCGCCACGCCATGCGGATGGATGAATGTTTTGCCATCACTCCTCATCGGCTGCAATGCACCGTTTGCATACACTGCGGGCGGTGCGCCGATGTTTGAGACGACTTTCCACTGCGAATCGAGGATGGAGATGAATCCTGGCGCGTTTTTGTCCTTGGGCCACTGATCACCGAGATGCGGGATGATTGTGAATTTGCCGAAGATAACGATGTCGCGCGGATTGCCGCCGGGAAACGGCCTCTGGTCGATGAAACGGCCCTCCGGGGTGAAGCGTCTGATCTCCTGCTGATCGCTCATGCCGATGACCACACGCGGCGTGCCGTCGCGATCATCAAACGCGCCGCCATGCGGCCCCCAGTGCTTCAATTGGTCCTTTGGATCGCCGATGTTGCCACCCCAGGCGCGGATCAGCGTGCCATCGGCATTGTAATGGAAGATGTAATCCTTCCCGTAGCCGTCGAAGACCGCGAACTCGCCATTTGGAAAGTGAATCGTCTTCGAGGGCCGGTATTCCTTCGCATCCGCATGCAGCTTCGCGTTTGCAGGCCAGGGAAACACCGCCAACTCCTCGCCATCGAGCGTCAGCTTGCGCACTTCATTCAGTTGCGTGTCGGTGATGAACAATACCTCGCGCTCCCCCTCCTTCACGAGACTCATCCCGTGTGCTCCAGGCATGCGGGCCGTCCAGTGTTTGATCAACGCACCGCTTTTCGCATCCAGAATGACCACATTGTTCCGCGCATCGTCGGTCAGGAAGAGCAGCCGTCCTTGAGCATCAATCGCGACGGCGTGGCCGTTCTTCACGCTCACCTGCGCCAAAGCCTCGCGTCCCCAGTTTGGCACCACGCGATAGCGGAACTCACCCTGCCCGAGAATGTCCTCGGCAAGAACGGTGGTGCTCCAAAGACAAACGGCGGACAGGACGGCGAAACGGCTCATGCAGCCATCCAACCATGCGCCCACGCCTCCCGCAAGAACACCGCACACACGATTTGCCTGACGCTCGATTGGCTGCCAGTGTCCACGCATGCCGTTCCTGCTCATCGGAGTCGTCTTGTTCGCCGGTCTTGCCCTCGTCCGCTGGGCGCAGGGACGGCATGACGGCATGATGAGCAAAGGCTCGCGGGTAAACGCGCCCACGGCGCACACCGGCGGCGAGATCGCCCTCATCTTCCTCAAATCCGAGGGCATCGAGGACGTGCAGATCGTCGAGCACGACGCCCTCGTCACCAATTACTTCGATCCCGTGCGCCGCCGCCTGTTTCTGCGCAGTGATATCGCCAAAGACACCACGCTCAGCGCCTGGGCCATCGCCTTGCATGAGGCCGCGCACGCCTTGCAGACCGGCGACAGTCTCGGCGAGCTGAAGTGGCGGCAAAGCTGCATCCGCATCAGCCGCTACCTGCCCACGCTCGCCGTGCTGGTCATCATCGCGCTCACGGCGTTCAAGATCCTCATCCCGCGCAACGCCATCTTCATCGCCGCCGGAGTCCTGCTGCTCATTTTACTGCTGAACCTCGGCAGCGTGCCCACGGAGTTCAACGCCAACAAACGTCTGCGCCACTTCCTCGAAGATCACCTCAAAAACCACGGCCAAGCGCACGAACGCATCAACGAACTGCTCTTCTGCATGGCCCTGCGTGAAACCGGCGACCTGCTCAGCTCCCCGCGCTACTTCTTCCTCAGCGCCCTGCCCGGCACCGGAAAATCACGACCGTCGTAAGTGCTCGTTCACGCGCTTCGTTTGGCTCGCATGGTCAAAACGATTGCTTTTCTCCTCGCCACCGCCGCTTTCGCTCTCGCTGATACGCAGACGCCGCAGAACTTCAGCGGTGATTTTGTCATCAAGGTCAATTACAGCTACCTGCTGAGCAAACCCGAGGGCTACGAAGCCGATGCAAAGAAGAAATGGCCGCTCGTCATCTTCCTGCACGGCAGCGGCGAGCGTGGCAACGACCTCGAAATGCTGAAGAAGCACGGCCCGCCAAAACTCATCGCCGCCGGGCAGAAGTTTCCCGCCGTCATCGCCAGCTTGCAGTGCGAGCCGGACAATCTGTGGAATCCGCACGGCGTGAAGGCCGTCACTGATCATCTCATCAAAACGGAGCGCATCGACGCCAGCCGCGTGTATCTCACCGGCCTCAGCATGGGCGGCTTCGGCACTTGGGACACCGCGTTTGAGTACCCGGACACCTACGCGGCCATCGCGCCCATTTGCGGCGGCGCCGGCGTGCGCTGGATCATGACCAAACGCATCCAGCATCTGCCCGCGTGGATCTTCCACGGCGATAAGGACGGCGCGGTGCCGGTCGAAAACAGCCACAAGATCCACGACGCGCTCAAGAAGATCGGCGCTCCGGTCAAACTCACCATCTATCCCGGTGTCGGCCACGATTCATGGACGCAGACATATGCGAATCCCGAATTCTGGAAGTGGCTCTTTGAGCAGAAGCGAGCTTCATAGAAAACCGCGGCGCATTCCTCGCCGCGCAGCTTGACGCCTGTGTCGCTCCCGGGCTAAAACTTCCACCGCATGCCGGATCCTGATCACGCGCCCGATCTCGACGCCACCATCCGGGTGGCGGCCCCTAATCCGGCCACGGGAACCCGACAGGAGCCCGACATCCCGCAGCCGGAGGAACTGGCCGCGCTGCTGCCGGGCGACAACTACACCGTCGAGAGCTTCCTCGGCGCGGGCGGCATGGGCGCGGTGTATCGTGGCACCCAGGTGCGTCTGCAACGCAAGGTGGCCATCAAGATCATGCGGCGCGACCGTGCGAAGGACCAGGGCTTCGAGGAGCGCTTCCGCCGCGAGGCGCTGGCCATGGCGCAGCTCAACCACCCGAACATCGTCAATGTCATCGACTACGGCGAAGCGGGGCAGGATTACCTCTACATCGTGATGGAGTTCATTGACGGTACCGACTTGGTGAACGTCATCCGCAGCGGTCAGATGACGCAGGAGACGGCGCTGAAGCTGCTGCCACAGATTTGTGACGCGCTCCAATTCGCGCACGACCACGGCATCGTGCATCGCGACATCAAGCCGGCGAACATCCTCCTCACTCGCGACGGCCGCATCAAGATGGCCGACTTTGGCCTGGCGAAGCGTTTCGACGCGGAGAACAGCTACCGCACACAGTCCGGCTATGGCATGGGCACGCCGGACTACGCCGCGCCGGAGCAGTTCATGGGAGACGCGAGTGTGGACCATCGCGCGGACATTTATGCGCTGGGCGTGATGATCTACCAGATGATCACCGGTACGCTGCCACGCGGCGCGTGGAAGCCGCCATCGGAAAAGGCGGCGGTGGATGCGTTTTGGGACCACATCGTGGCCCGCGCGCTGCAAACCGACCCGCATGACCGCTACGCGAGCGTCAGCGAGATCAAAACGGACCTCGGCGGCATCACGCCCACGATCGGTGCGCCGCGTCTGGCCGCAGACGGCACCCAGGTCGGCAAAACAGCAGGCATGACCGTCGCCAAAGGCTCGACCACGGCGCTCACGCAGGCGGGAGGACGACCGGTGACGAAAATCAAGTCATCCGCTTCACAGGATGACGTTCAGCCAGGCAAGAACAGTCGGAGCCGCGCACCGCTGCTCGTCGCCGCCGCGTGCGTGCTGCTCGCGGGCGGTTATTTGGCGTGGGACAAGCTCAAGCCGGCTCCGATCACCAGTTCAAACGCTGCTGGGTTGCGAACCTGGTCCACACCCGCGATCGCCATCGGCACCGAGTGGACCGACATCATCCCCCACATCAAACCGGAGCGCGATGCCATGCGCGGAGAGTGGACGATGGATGGCGGCAGCCTCAGCGTGCTCCGTGGGCCGTCTGCCGCCTTCCGGTGCAGGATCCCGGCACCGACTACGACCTGCGCTACCGCATCACCCGTGGTGAGGGAGACCACCGGGCGATGTTCTTCTTCTTCGAAAAAGGAGACACCGGCGCTAATGTCGCAATCGATTACATCAATCCAGCACTGCCTGAATTTGCCGACGGCCAGCGGTGGCTCAGGATGGAAGGCAACCCCGCAAACCTCAAGGCCAAGCGCAAGGAGTGGCTGCCGCGAGGCAAGACCTGCACCGTGCTCCTCCAGGTGCGCGACAAGGAAGTGATCGTCTTTCTCGATGACGAGGAGGTCTTCCGCACTCCAGCGGACTGGTCGCGGCTGGGCCAGGGTGGCGGCATCGGAAAGATGCGATTCGGCGACCTGACCGGCGAGACGATTTTTGGCGTCGGTGTTTACGACTGCCACGCCACTTTCCACAGCATCGAGATGCGGCGCGTCAGCGAAACCAATGCATCCGCATCTGCTTCCACACCCGCCACCAAAGACACTCCCTTCATCAACTCCCTCGGCATGAAGTTCGTTCCCGTGCCGATCACCGGAGGGCCGACGGATGGGAAACGGTTGCTCTTCAGTGTGTGGGAGACGCGGGTGCAGGATTACGAGATGTTTGTTAAAGAAACGAAACGCACGTGGATGAAGCCGCCCTTCGACCAAGACCTGACGCATCCTGCGGTGAACGTGAACTGGCTGGATGCGGTCGCTTTCTGCGCTTGGCTGACAGGGCGCGAGCGCACAGCGGGCAGACTCGGCACGCAAGAGGTCTATCGTCTTCCCAGCGATCACGAATGGAGCTGCGCGGCGGGCATGGGTGGGCGTGAGGACGCGGCGAGTCCACCCCAGCAAAAAACCCACAATCTGGCGGATGTTTTTCTTTGGGGTAGTGAATGGCCCCCTCCTCCTGGAGCGGGCAATTTCCACGGCGAAGAAATGGATGGGGTCCTGTTCTTCAAGACTCAGGGGATTCTGAAGGGCTACTGGGATGGCTTTGCCCGGACGGCACCGACAGGATCTTTTCCGCCCAACTCGCTGGGTCTTTTCGATCTCAGTGGAAACGTCTCGGAGTATTGCGAGGACTGGTATGATGCGACGCAGAAAAGCCGGGTCACGAGAGGAGCCTCCTGGGGCAAAAATTTGCGCAATGAGCTGTCGTTGGCCTTTCGCGACAAACACCCGCCCAGCTTTCAAAACATCATCCTGGGTTTTCGCTGCGTGATTGCGCCCTCAGGTTCTACCGCCGCCGTCTCTCCCCCTCCAAGTCAGCAAGTCTCATCGTCTTCCGTCGCCACCGCCACGAAAGAAGCCCCCTTCGTAAACTCTCTTGGCATGCGGTTCGTCCCCGTCCCCATCACCGGCGGACCGGCGGACGGAAAGCGCGTGCTCTTCAGCGTGTGGGAGACGCGGGTGCAGGATTACGAGGTGTTTGTGAAGGAGAGGAAGCACGAGTGGCCCAAGACTCCTTTCGAGCAAGGGCCGGCGCATCCGGCCGTCAATATCAGTTGGCAAGATGCTGGCATTTTCTGCACCTGGCTCACCAACAAAGAGCGCGCGGCCGGGACGATCGGCCCGCAGGACAAGTATCGCCTCCCAAGTGATCACGAATGGAGCTGCGCGGCAGGAATTGGCGGCTTGGAGGACGGCTCCAAGTCCCCAAGCTACAAAAACCGGGGCGCGCACGCACTGGCCGATGAACCCGCCACCGCAAATTTCAGCGGGGCTGAGACGGCTGACAAAAAGATGTTCGCAAATCAAATGGCGATGGAAAACCACCGCGACGACCACCCGTACACAGCCCCCGTCGCATCCTTCCTTTCGAACCCGCTCGGTCTTTATGACATGGCGGGTAATGTGGCTGAATGGTGTGACGACCTTTACTACCAAACCGACGAACCGGGAGACAAACAACGCCGCACCTTCCGTGGCAGCACTTTTGTCACCGCTGCCAGAGTCAAGATCGGAGCCCGCAGCAGCGACACTCCCAACAACCGTGCCCCAATGAGAGGCATGCGAGTCGCCCTCGAAGTCTCAACTGGAGCGCCCCACAACTAAACGAGCACCGCCTCTCCATTCATCCACAAGCCTGGCACTGATTCCACGCAGCTTGACTCCTGCGTCCACTCCGCGTTAAACATCCCGCTGCATGCCGGACTCCCCCGATCCGAATTTCGATCCCGACTCCGCCACGATCCCGCTTTCGGGTCCGCGGCCGACCTTGTCCGGCGGCAATGTCGATCTGCCACTGCCGGAGGAGTTGGCGAAGCTGCTGCCCGCCGGTGCTTATGAAGTGACCGACTTCCTCGGCGCGGGCGGCATGGGCGCGGTTTACAAAGGCATGCAGGTCCGGCTGAAGCGCCCCGTCGCCATCAAGATCATGCGGCGTGATGTCGGGAAGGACCACGACTTCGAGGCCCGCTTCGAGCGCGAGGCGCAGGCCATGGCGAAGCTGAACCACCCGAACATCATCAGCGTCATCGACTTCGGCGAGGCCGGGCCGGACTACCTCTTCATCGTCATGGAGCTGGTCGATGGCACCGACCTCATGGACGTCATCCGCAGCAAGCAGATGACGCAGGAGATGGCGCTCACGCTGCTGCCGCAGATATGCGATGCGCTCCAGTTCGCGCACGACCACGGCATCGTCCATCGCGACATCAAGCCCAGCAACATCATGCTCACGCGCGATGGCCGCGTGAAGATGGCCGACTTCGGCCTCGCGAAGCACTTTGACCACGCGGAGACCGGCTTCCGCACCCAGACCGGCACCGGCATGGGCACGCCGGACTACGCCGCGCCCGAGCAGTTCGACCCCACCACGCCCGTGGACCACCGCGCCGACATCTATGCGCTTGGCGTCATGATCTACCAGATGATCACCGGTGCCCTGCCACGCGGCGTCTGGCGTCCGCCCTCGCAGCGCGCCCCGGTTTCCACGCAGTGGGACGCCGTCGTCAGCCGCGCCATGCAGAACGATCCCGCGGAGCGCTATCAAAAGGCCAGCGAGGTGAAGACCGAGCTCAGCAGTATTCCACTGCATTCAGGTAGGGCTGCTTCTCCGAAGCAGCCGTCACCCGCCACGCCCCCGTCCGGCGCTTTGGGACAAAGCGCCCTACCCAAATCCCGCACCCCGCTCCTCCTCGTCCTCATCGGCGGCGCGGTCGTCATCGCTGTCGGCGCGTTCTACATGCTGCGCGACACCGCCCCAAGGAGCGGCGGTTTGCAACCGCCGTCCCAGGCTGCCGCCACCTCCCCAGGATCATCACCCACCCCAGGCTTTGCCCCGCCAGCCCCCACCCCAGGCTTTGCCCCGCCAGCCCCCACCCCGGCGGTTCAAAACACGCCGCTCCTTGCCCCGCCGCTCCCCGAGTCTGGCTGGAAGCCGCTGTTTGCGAAGCAGGAATGGGAAAACAGTGCGCAAGGTCCATCACCTGGGGTGATGCGTGAGTTCAAAGACGGGCTTGTCCATATGACCAACTGGGCCAATACACGCCCGCAGCCTGGTCCAGATGGTGCCATCCGCTCGGTGGTTGTGATTCGGCAGCACAGTCATACCGGCGGTGTCATCATGCGCTCCGCCAAGGCTGGCACCTACTATAAGTTTGGTCCCGCTGCGGATGCAAAGGCCGTTCATCTTTACTATACAGGAGGCGGCACCTCGGCACCGAAACGACTGGGTCTGCACAACCTGCCACGACCGCTCAAGGAGGGCGATAAGTTACGGCTCGAACTGCGCATCCAAGGCGGCAATCTCACCTGTTTGCTTGATGGCAAAACCGTGATCGAGGCGAAAGACCAACAAATCGAGGTCGCTGGTGAATGGGGCATCCACGCGACTGACGCCTGGTTCGAGTCCGTCGAAGTCCAGCCGCTCCCAGCGGCTGCTCTCGCCTCCACCGCTCAGCCCACATGGCAGAAACTTCTCTTCACAGCTGCAGAAGCATCCTCCCAGAAAGCACAGTTGGAGGCCGACGGAAGTGTGAGCATTGACGGTGCCTTCAACCTGCCTGGCATCCAGGCGCGCAACATCGCCGTCCGGGCGGAAATGAGGAAAGCGGAGGGTAAATTCTTTCCCGCCAAGCTCCGCTGGAGCAAGGAAGGCAGCCGTCAGATGGAGTTCTTTGCCAACGACGCACGGCTCCAGATCCAACTCCCGGCCCAGAATCAAATGCCCACCTTGGCCTTGCTTCAGTTTCCGAAGCAGCTCATTCAGCCGGGCGAGTGGGTGCCGGTCGAGTTTGCCGTGATCGGGGAGCGGTCTTTTGGCAAGGTGCGTGGCGTGCCGTTCCCGGCAGGCACCAGCACTCAAGTCCTCCAGGCTGGCGGTGTCGCGTTCACTGGCGCGGGCAGCGTCCGAAACATCGAAGTCCTCAACCTCGACGGCCTGCCCGAGGCTGAGGCCCTGCGCCTGCTGGGCGTGGATGAGAAGGTGAAGGATTTGAGAGGGAAGACTGGTGCCGTCCCCCCCTCTCCAAGTCTCCCGGTCTCCTCTTCTCCTTCGTCTGCAACCAAAGCCGCCCCCCTCGAACCCGGTGCCATCCGCCTCTGGGATGCGCCGGAGAAACTCACCAGCACTCCCAAGGGCATCAGTTGGAAGGATGATGCGCTCCTCATTCATTCCTCGGTGATGGCCGTGCGGGTGGACAACAAGCCGCTGACCCACCGCGACTCCATCGTCCGCTTCTCCCTGCGCATGAATCGCGACGCGCAATGGGCCAACGTGATTGTGCGTGACGCGGGCACCCCGGCCGCTCCCCGGCAATACAAGCTCAGCATCCATCCACCCACCGGCGTCATCAAGTTCCTGGTCGCTAACGGCGACACGGAACGGGTGTTGTTGTCCAAACCGCTGCCGCGTCCGTATGCGCCGGAGGAATGGCTGCGCGTGGAACTGCGCTCGGTCGGCGATGACTTCACCGTGTCTCTGGACGGCCAGCCGCTGGAAACCGTGCATGACGCCACGCTGCCGAACCGTGGCCTCACGCACTTCGGGGCCACGGCCAACGCCTACTTCCGTGACATCGTCTATGTGCCGCTGGACGAGCCTGCCGCCGTCTCCTCCTCTCCCAATCTCCCTGTCCCCGCCCGCAACGCTTCGCGTAGCGATGCGGGCGGGTCCAAGTCTTCCGCCGCAACAGCGACGAAAGACGCCCCCTTCACCAACTCCCTCGGCATGAAGTTCGTGCCGGTGCCCATCACCGGCGGGCCGACGACTGGGAAGCGGGTGCTCTTCAGCGTGTGGCCGGTGCGGGCGCAGGACTTTGACGCTTTTTTGAAGGAACAGGCCCAGACGCGGCCGAAGACGGGCTTTGAGGAAGGCCCCGCGCATCCCGCCATTGGCATCAACTGGTTCGACGCACAGGCATTCTGCGCCTGGCTGACCACGCGGGAGCGCACGGCGGGGAAACTCGGCGCGGAGGCGGCTTATCGCCTGCCCTCGGATCATGAATGGAGCTGCGCACTGGAGATCGGGGCGCGTGAGGATGTGAACAAGCCCCCGGCGGAGAAGCATCTGGGCATCCCGGGGCTTTTTCCCTGGGGCACGCAATGGCCGCCGCCGAAGGACGCGGGGAACTTCGCCGGGGAGGAGATGCAGCCCGCCCTGGCCGCCGGGAAATACCCCAACGTCAAAGCCGTGATCGCAAGCTACAAGGACGGCTTTGTGAACACCTCCCCCGTCGGCAGCTTCCCGGCCAGCCGCCTGGGCCTGCACGACATGACGGGCAATGTTTGGCAGTGGTGCGAGGACTGGGCGGATGCCTCGCAAAAAACCCGCGTCCTGCGCGGCGGCTCCTCCCAGGACAGCGATCCCAAGACGCTGCACATCACCTACCGCAACCGTTACCTGCCCGAAGCACGCTTCCTCAACCACGGCTTCCGCGTCGTGCTGGAAGCGAAGTGAGCGGGGACCGCCTTTGGACGGCGGCCCTGGCGATGCGCGCGACCTTGGCCTTGCTGTAGGTTTTGGTGGCCGGGCTGGATTCAGGGCGGAGCAAGATGCCGTGCTTTGTTTCCTGCGCCACGATGCGACCCGAGGAGAAGAGGCCCAGCTGCGTCCAGAATTCTTTCGGCAATGTGAGCGTGCCACGTTTGGAGATGCTGATGACGGCTGACATGACACCAAGGTTCATCCATTCAGCCGACGGGCAAGCCAGGAGTCGGGGAATCACGTAAAAGACGAGTGACCTGCGGTCCAGGCTATGCACCAGCGACGCACCCGTCAGCGACATCGAAGTCATCAACCTCGACGGCCTGCCCGACGGCGTGGGAGCTTGCGCAATCCCAAGGACGCCCGCGAAAGCGCTGGAGGGCCAGCGCACTCCAGGACGCTGGCGCGGCTTTGTCTGTGCTTTCTGACTCGGCTCGTCATGACCGGCAACGGATCCTAACGGGCGAACAGCGGCTCCGGGGCGGCGGCCGGCTTTCGCATCCTCTTTTCCGCAGAGCTCAGACGGTGATTGTGCCGCCTGCCAATCGCGGGTATATCTCCGTCCAGCCGCACATGAATCATCACGCGTTCTCCCGACTGGTCCTCCCCGCCATGGCCGCCCTGCTGGCGAGCTGCGCCAAGCCCGCCTACGAGGCGCGCGGATACGCCTCCTATGTGGCGGATCATTACGCGGGCCACATGACCAGCTCCGGCCAGGTGTATTCCCCGCAAGGCTGGACCGCCGCGCACAACTCGCTGCCCTTTGGCACCGAGGTGAAGGTGAAGAACAACTACAGCGGCCGCAGCGTGAAGGTCATCGTGAACGACCGCTTCCCCCACTATCCGGGCCGCGTGATCAATCTCTCCCGCGCCGCGGCGGAGCACATCCAGATCCCCTACATGCAGATGGCGGATGTGACCGTGACGGCGAAGACCATTCCCGGCCAGCAGCCGCAGTCCTCCGGCGGATTCAGCCAGAACGCGCCGGCGCCTCCGCCGCCGAGCTATGGAGCGCCCCCGGCGAACTACGGCGCCCCGCCTCCCGCTGGCTATGGAGCACCTCCGGCGAGTTATGGTGCCCCGCCGGCAGGCTACGGCACTACGGCTCCGCCCTCGGGAATCCCACCGCCACCACCGGGTTACGGCACCAGCACACCGCCGGACCTGCGGTAAATGCCTGTGTGGTAAAATTTTCCGCCACACTACCTTCGTGGCAGTCCATATCATCAGCATATGCCACTGCCGATCGATTCCCACGCCCCCACCGATCCTGAGCTAGCCAGAGAGGTCAGCCAGGGTCACGAACAGGCGTTTCGTTCACTCATGGAGCGGCATCTGCAGCGTCTGCGCTCGTTCCTCGCGCTGCGCGCTCCGGTTCCGGACCTCATCGACGAGGTGGCGCATGACACGTTTGTCTTCGCCTATCAAAACATCGCTGATTTCACGGAAGGAAACATGCAGCCGTGGCTGCGCAGCATCGCGCACAACCTGCTACGCGACCGCCTGAAGGCTTACGCCCGCGAATCCATCAAGCACGAGCGCTACTCCGAGATGGTGCGCTGGGAGATGGCGCTGGAGGCCGCGGAGAAGCCGGTGAGCGATGAGTCCGATCATCTCGCCACATGCCTGGAAAAGCTGCGGCACCACCAGCGCACCGTCCTCGACTTGCGCTACGAGCAGCAGCTCAGCAGCGAGGAGATCGCCCAGCGCACCGGACGCAGCGTGCTGGCCGTGCGCACGCTGCTCATGCGCGTGCGGCAGCAGTTGCGCCATTGCATTGAATCCCAGATGCAGCAAAAACCGGCATGAACCACGACGAAGCCATCGACAAGGCCCTTGAGGGCGTGCTTTCCAACGAGGAATGGCAGGCGCTGGCCGCCGATCCTGACACGCTCAAGGAACTGGAGCAGCAGCTCGGCATGGACGCGCTGCTGCGTGTGCATTTGGAAAAAATTGGCACGCCCGAGGCGCTGGCGGAGGCCATCGAGGCAAGCGTGGGCGTGTCGCCCGTCGAGGACCTGATGCTCAGCATCGAGGCGACCACCATCGGCACGCGCAAGCGGCGGCGCTGGTTCACCGCGCTGCCGAAATGGACCACGGCCGCCGCCGCGGTGCTCATCGGCCTCCTCAGCGGCAGTTTCGCGTGGCCGGATGTGTTTCTCTGGCTCGATCTCGGCCCCACCGTCGCCCAGCGCACCGGCAAACGCGTCATCCTGCACGGCCACATCATCGCCGAGCCGCCGAAGCCCGCCCCGGTCATCACCTTTTCATTTCCATCGCTCAAACCCGCCGCCCCGGCAGCACCGGCGGCCCCTGAGAAGCCCAAGCCGCAGCCTGTGGCGAACGTGACGCCCCCTGCCCCGCCACCCATGATTGTAGAAAAAGCGCCGGAGCCGGTGAAACCGCCGGAAGCGAAGCCCGCGCCTCCGGCGATGGCCGAGTCCACGCTGCCGGCGCCGATGAACCTCGCCTCCAAATCCACAGGCGAGTTGGCCGTGGTCATCCCCGACGCCTCCACGAAAGTCGATTTCGAGAAGCATGTGCTGCCCATCCTCGAGCGCTCGTGCTTTGAATGCCACAGCGGCAAGCTGAAGAAGCCGAAGGGCGGCGTGCGGCTCGACGACCTCGAGCTCATCCGGGACAAGAGCCGCTCGGACAACCTCGTGCTGCCGCACAAGCCGGACAAAAGCACGCTGGTGAAATCCATCTCCCTCAAGAAGGACGACGACGATCTCATGCCGCCGCCGAACGAGGGCAAGCCGCTCAGCGCCGACGAGATCGCCCTTATCCGCCGCTGGGTCGATGAAGGCGCGAATTTCGGCTCCTGGACCTCGACGCGGGCGAAGGAGGTCATCATCGCGACGCAAAACGAGGCCGTGGACATTTCCAAATCGCAGGCCGTGGCCGCGCGCATTGATCAACTCATCGAAGCCGACCTCACCAGGCACGCGCAGGAGCCGCGTCCGCTTGCCAGCGACGCCACCTGGCTGCGCCGTGTCTATCTCGACCTCGTCGGCCGCATTCCGACCAGCGACGAAGCCAAACGCTTCCTGAGCGCGAAGGAGCCGGACAAACGCTCCCGCCTGATCGACGAGCTGCTCGCCTCCAGCGGCCACGTCAGCCACATGTTCAACTACTGGTGCGACCTGCTGCGCGCGAAGGACGACCTCGCCGAGGGTGTGCAGGGAGATTTTTACCTCGCCTGGATCAAGCAGAGCGTGCGGGACAACAAACCCTTCGACGTGTGGACGCGTGAACTGCTCAGCCCTGAGGGCTACGGCTGGCGGGCGCCCGCGGCAGGTTATTACCTGCGCGATGGCGAGAACCACGCCGCGAACATCGAGAGCACGGCCACGCTCTTCCTCGGCACGCAGATTTCCTGCGCGCAATGCCACGACCATCCCTACAACCGCTGGACGCGGAAGGATTACCACCAGTTCCTCGCCTGGACCTCCGGCATACGCACCGCGTCGAAGGAGGAAACCGTCGGCACCGTGGAAGCGGACAAAATCCGCGAAGCTGCGGAGCGCTACGACCGCCTGGCGATGGCCGGCATGAGCTATGAACGGCAGCAGAAATACGAGCGCATCAAAAACGCCCTGCTCGCGCTCCAGCGCGCCGCCGGCGGCGCTGGTGTCGTGAACGACATGGGCATCCCCGCCACGCTGCCGGATGACTACCAGTATCCCGACGCCAAGCCCGGCGATGTCATTCGCGCCGCCGTGCTTTATGGCGAGGCACCACCCGCAGGCGCGCGTCCGGCGGAAACATTGGCCGCGTGGGTCACCTCGCCGCAAAACACACGCTTCAGCCTCACGCTCGCAAACCGGCTCTGGGCGAAGCTTTTCGGCCTGCCCTTCGCCGGACGCGTCGATCAAGTGCGGGAAATCGCCGACTGCGCGAACCCCGACCTCGCGCAATACCTCGTGCATGTTGTGCGCGAGTCGAAATACGACATCCGGCAGATTTTGCGCGTCATCTGCCTGACTAAAGCCTATCAACGCGAGGCCGGAATGCCGCCGCAGGACGCCGAGACGGTGTATCGCTTCCCCGGCCCCGTGGTGCGACGCTTGAGCGCGGAGCAGGTGTGGGACTCGATGATGGCGCTCGCGGTCAAAGACCTCGATGTGAAGCTCAATTTCGACCCGCCGGGGGTCGAGGCTCTCGAAGCCGCCGTGGATGCAAAAAAGGCCAGCGATGTCACCGGCGTGGCGCGCAAGATGGCCGGCGAGGAGGAGCGCGAGATGAAGGCCGAGGACCGCCGCGCACGTCTGCGCAAGGAAATGGCGAAGGAATTCGCCGGTGGCGGCCTGGAGCGTGCCTCGGAGCTGCCGCAGCCCACGCCGGACGGCCATTTCCTGCGCATGTTCGGCCAGGGCAACCGCGACTTCATCGGCGACGCCTGGAGCGCCTCCACCGTGCCGCAGGCGCTGCTCATGCTGAACAGCAGCTTCTTTGATCACGTCGCCCGCTCCGGCAGTCCGCTCGCTGAAAGCCTCCGGAACGCCAATAACATCCGCGATGCCGCCCGCGCCGCCTTCCTCGCCGTGCTGACACGCGAACCCACCAAGGAGGAGACCGACGCGTGCCAGGAAACATTGGGCGAGACGCGCAACGCGAAGGCGCTCGCCCGCATGCTGCTCTCCACCGCCGAGTTCATCTTTCAAAAGTAACCGCCACACCATGAAACATCCCCTCAACCAGCTCGATGACCTCGCACGCCGTGAATTCATCACGCGCATGGCCAAAACCTGCCTCGGAGTCAGCCTCTTGCCGCCCGCCATGCTCGCGCGCGCCGTGGAGACGAGCGCGCCGAAGTTCGCCGGTCATGTCATCTACCTCTACATGCGCGGCGGCATGAGCCACCTCGACACCTTTGACACGAAGCCGGACGCGCCCGCCGGTTATCAAGGCTCCACGCGCACCATTAAGACGAAGTCGCCTGATCTGCAGATCTCCGGCTTCTTCCCGAAGCTCGCGGAGCATGGCGACAAGATCGCCGTCGTGCGCTCCATGCACCACACGCAGGGCGCGCACGAACCGGGCATGTACAAGGTGCTCACCGGCTACGAGGTCTCCCCCTCCATGAGGCATCCCGCGCTCGGCTCCTGGGTGGCGCGGCAGGTCACGCAAGGTGCCTCCACGCTGCCGCCTTACATCCGTCTCGCCGATCTCGCCGGCCATCCCGGCGCGGGCTTCATGGACGCGCGCTTTGCGCCCGTGCCCGTGCTCGATGCCAGCAAGGGACTGGAGCACACGCAGCTTCAGCAAGGCGACTCCATGGCGAATCTGCGCAAACGCACCGGACTCGCCGACAAGCTCAACAACGACTTTCTCAAGCGCTACCCCATGGCCGAGGTGAAGGCGCACGCGGATGTCTTTGCCGACGCGATCAAGCTCATGACGAGCAAGGATCTCGACGCCTTCGACATCACGCAGGAGAAAGGCAGGCTGGTTAGCGACTACGGCGAAAACTACTTCGGCCAGGGCGTGCTGCTGGCCCGCAGGCTCGTCGAGCGCGGCACGAAGTTCGTCGAAATCGAGCTCGGTGGCTGGGACACGCATTCCAACAACTTCGCCACCGTCGAGGCGCTCGCCCAGGTCGTGGACAATGCCGTCTCCACACTGCTCGAAGATCTCGAAGCACGCGGCCTGCTGGAAAGCACGCTGGTGGTGCTCACCACCGAGTTCGGGCGTTCGCCCAAGATCAACGGCAGCGGCCGCGATCATCATCCCATCGCGTTTTCATCGTTCATCGCCGGCGGCGGCGTCAAAGGCGGCCAGACGTATGGCAAGACCGACGAGACCGGCACTCGCGTCGTCGAGAACCCCGTCACCGTGCTCGACTTCCACGCCACGATCGGAAAACTCATGGGCGTCTCCCCGCACGACCTCATTCCCGCCGGCAGCGGCAGCTTCAACATCTACGGCGGCACAGGCGCGAAGCGCGGGGTGCCGATTCCGGCCTTCGTCTGAGGCGATCCCTGCACCATTGTCGCGGCGATTCGTCGTTTGCTTTTGCGATGCGGACGGTGTCTGCTGCGTCATGCGAGCAAACCCCTGCCCTTCTTTGTGAGACGGGCGGCTATACCTCGGCGGCGTGACATGCGCGCCAATGACACATTCGACACGCTCGCGCTTGGTTCCATGACGGTGGAGGGAGGACGGGCATGAAGTCCTTTCACTGCACCTGCGGCAACGCGCTTTACTTTGAAAGCTCCCAGTGCCTGCGCTGCGGTCTCGAGGTGGGCTACGATCCCATGCAGGACCTCATGCGTCCTCTCGACGCCCATCTGAAGCGCTGCGCCAACGGCGCGCGGCATGGCGTGTGCAACTGGCTGCTGCCCGCCGCCTCCAGCGCGGCGTTCTGCCGCTCCTGCCGGCTGACCCGCACCATTCCCGACCTGGGCACGGAGCAAAACCGCAGGCACTGGGGCCTCATGGAGGCTGCGAAGCGGCGTCTCATCCACACCCTGCATGCCCTGCGCATCCCCCTTCCTTCACTGGCGGAAGATCCGCAAAACGGCCTCGCCTTTGACATCGTCAGCACGACGCTCGATCCCCGTGTCACCATGGGGCATCTCGGCGGTGTCATCACCGTCAGCCTCGAAGAAGCCGACGACACCTGGCGACAGATCAACCGCCAGCAGCTCGGCGAGGCCTCGCGCACGCTCCTCGGCCACTTCCGCCATGAAAGCGGCCACTATTTGTGGGATCGTTTTCTGTCCCGGCTCGAGTGGATGAACCCCGCGCGCTTCGCCTTCCGCGAGGTCTTCGGCAACGAGTCCTTCAGCTACAGCGACGCCCTCCAGCGCTACTACCGGCAAGGCCCACCCGCCGACTGGCAGCAACGTTTCATCACGCCTTACGCCGCCGCGCATCCCTGGGAAGACTGGGCGGAGACTTGGGCGCATTACCTCCAGATCGTCGATGGCCTGGAGACGGGCGGGCAGTTTGGCATCCGGAGCGGCGCGGTTTCCCCCGCCCCGCTGCCGGACTCCTGCACGCTTCCGACGGCGCTCGCCTCATCCACGCAACGCGAGGACAGCGCTTTTCACGATCTGCTTCAGCGCTGGCTCTCCCTCGTCACCGTGATGAACGAAGTCTCCCGAAGTTTCGGCGCTCCTCTGTTGTATCCCTACATCATCTCACCCCCCGCCGTCCGGAAGCTCCGCCTCGCGCATCATTTCGCCGGCGTGTGGGGTAGCCGTGCCGGCACCAGCGGATCGGAATTCATCGACTCCTGACATCCGGTCAGGATCACCGGCAGTGATTACCGCCGGTGATCCGCGCAATGACGGCCAGACCCGCTCAGATGCGGGCTCAACCTGCGGACAGTTCTGCCTCTTTCTTCACCGCCCGCTCGATCCAGTCATAGAGCACCGGCAGCAGGATCAGCGTGAGGATCGTGGAGCTGATGATGCCGCCGATGACAACGGTGGCGAGGGGGCGCTGGACTTCGGCGCCGGCACCGTGGGCGAGGGCCATGGGCACGAAGCCGAGGGCCGCGACGAGGGCGGTCATCATCACGGGGCGCAGTCGCGTGGCGACGCCGTTGAGCACGGCATCGCGGACGTTCATGCCTTCCTCGCGCAGTTCGTTGAAGTAGTTCACGAGCACGAGGCCGTTGAGCACGGCGACGCCGCTGAGGGCGATGAAACCGACGGCAGCGGTGATGCTGAAGGGCATGCCGCGCAGACCGAGGGCGATGATGCCGCCGGTGAGGGCGAGCGGGATGCCGGTGGCAACGAGCAGGGTCTGCCGCACACTGCCGAAGGCGAAGAAGATGAGCATCAAGATGAGCACCAAGGCCGTCGGCACGACGATGGCGAGGCGGGCGCGGGCTTCCTGGAGGTTCTCAAAGGTGCCGCCGAACTCGAAGTCGTAGCCTTCGGGGAATTTGACCTCCTTTTTGATGCGGGCGGTGGCTTCGTTGACAAAGCCTTCCATGTCGCGGCCTTTGACGCCGACGAGCAAGGCAGCGCGGCGTTGCGTGCGGCTGTGGCGGATGGGATCGACGGCTTTTTCGGTGCGGATGTCCACGGCATCGCCAAGTGGAATCATGCCGTAATCACCGACACGCAGTGGCAGTGATTTCATCATCTCTTCCTTGGAGCGATCTTCTTCGGGAAGACGCACGACGATGTCGCGCTTGCGGTTGCCTTCGACGACCTGACCGGCGACCTCGCCACCGAGACCGGCAGAGACGGCGCGGTTCACTTCGGAAAGCGGCACGTTGTATTTGGTGAGCACATCGCGCTTCACCTGGAGCACCACGGTGCTCGGACGGCCGTCGGTTTCGAGCTCGGCCTCGCCGCCGGGCGTATCGTTGATGATGTCTTTGACCTGATTGGCGAGTTTTTCGAGCGTGTCGAATTCAGTGCCGTAGATGCGCACGGCGAGCTCGGCCTTCGTGCCTTCCATCATCTCATTGAAGCGCGTTTCGATGGGCTGGCCGAACTCGATCGTCTGGCCGTCGTGTTCGCGCAGGGCTTCTTCTTCGATGGCGGCGCAGAGTTCCTCTTTCGTCGTCGGCAGGCCGGGGCCTTTGGGCCATTCGCTGAGCGGTTTGTAGAAGACGTAGAAGTCGGTCTCGTTCGGCGGCATGGGGTCGGTGGCGACCTCGCTGGTGCCGCTGCGGGTGAAGAAGCGCGTCACCATCGGGAACTTCTCACGCACCATTTTGCCGAGCTCGAGGTCCTCGTGGAGCGACTCCTTGAGGTTCATGCCGACCTTGCGGTAAATCATGGCTGCGATGCTGCCTTCATCGAGTTTTGGCACGAACTCGGCACCGAGCGTGGTGAATTTCCAGCCGCAGAAGGCGAAGAAGCCGACGGCGCAGAGCACGACGAGCCAGCGGAGCTTCATCGAGATGCGCAGCAGCGGCTGGAAGATGGCGTTGAGGCCTTTGATGATGAAATTCTCCTTCTCGGCAATGTTTCCGCCGAGGAAGAACGAGCACATGGCGGGCATCAACGTCAGCGCGAGCAGCAAAGCGCCTGCGAGGGCGAAAATGACCGTCACCGCCATCGGGCGGAACATTTTCCCTTCGATGCCTGTGAGCGTCAAAATGGGCAGATAGACGATGGTGATGATCAAAACGCCGAAAAACATCGGCGAGGCCATTTGCTTGCTCGCGGCCAAAACTTCGCGTGAACGCTCTTCACGCGTCAAAACTCGGCCGAGGTGGTGTTGCTTGATGCCAAGCCTGCGGACGATGTTTTCGACCATGACGACCGCGCCGTCGATGATGAGGCCGAAATCGACTGCTCCAAGGCTCATGAGATTGCCGGACCAGCCGCCCTGCACCATGCCGCTGATGGCAAAGAGGAAGGAAAGCGGGATGGCGAGCGCGACGATGAGCGCCGCACGCCAGTTTCCCAGCAGCACGAGCAGCACGACGACGACGAGGATGGCACCTTCGACGAGATTTTTCTCCACCGTGCTCACGGTGGCCTCGACGAGGTCGCTGCGTTCATAAACGATGGTCACATCCATGCCCGGCGGGAGTTTTTCGCGCACTTCCTCGAGTCGCGGTGCCACGCGATGGCAAACGATGCGGGCGTTTTGCCCCATGAGCATCATGACGGTGCCGAGCACGACCTCCTCGCCATCCATCGTGGCCGCACCGCCGCGAAATCCGGCTCCCCACTGCACTTTGGCGACGTCTTCGACTTTCATCGGTTGCACGGCGGCACCGAATTTGATCGGCAACTTGGCGATTTCCTCCGCGGTGCTCACGCGGCCGACGCTGCGGATGGTGAGCTGCTCGCCATCGCGGTTGATGATGCCACCACCGGCGTTTTCGACGTTGCCGCGAATGATGTCGGCGAGTTCGCCAACGGTCATGTTGGCGGCCTTGAGCTTGTCGAGCATGGGCTCGACGGTGACTTGGCGCTGATGGCCGCCGTTGCTGTTGATCTCTGCGACGCCCTGCACGGTGCGCAGCATGGGTTTGACGATGTACTCGTGCGTTTCCCAGAGGCGCATGAGGCCTTCGCGTTCATCGGCGGGCTTCTCCTTGGCATCCTTCTTCCAATGCAGCGTGTAGTAGAAGATCTCGCCGAGGCCGGTGCTGATCGGCGCGAGGCTGAGCTCGCTGCCGGGCGGCAGATCCTGCATGACGGCGGTGAGGCGTTCTGTAACAAGCTGCCGTGCGCGGAAGATGTCCGTGCCGTCCTCAAACTCGACGGTGACCTGGCTGAGGCCGAATTTGGTGATGGAACGCGAGTCGAGCACGCCGGGCATGCCGCTGAGCGCCATTTCAATCGGTCGCGTGATGGCGCGTTCCGATTCCTCGGGCGCGAGCGCCGGCACGGCGACATTCACCTGCACCTGCGGCCCGGTGAGATCCGGCACCGCATCGATGGGCAGATGCATGAGTGAATACAACCCTCCACCAAGCAGGCAGAAGGCGCCGAGCAGCACGAGTGCGCGCTGCCGGACGGAGAACTCCAACAGGAAATTGAGCATGGTCGTGTTGGATTAGTTGAGTTTCGATCCGGTGAGCTGCTCAAGCTGGAGACGTGCATCGACGGCACCGAGCTGGGACTCGAGGACGGCTTTGACGCTGTCGATGTATTGGCGCTGAAGCTCGGTGTAGGTCGAAAGCGGCAGTGCGCCGAGGCGGTAGTGCTCATCGGCCTCGGCGGCGGCTTTGCGGAAGCTGTCGAGCGTGTCGGCAGGCCATTTGGCGAGCTCTTCGACGTGAATCTTGTAATGGCTGGCCTGCGCGGCGACATCGCGCTCAAGCTGGCGCATCTGTGCGGTGAGCATGACCTCGGCCTGCACCTCCTTGGCTTTGGCGGCGTCGATGGCACCCTTGTTGCGGTTCCAAAGCGGCAGCGGAATAGACACGCCGATGCCGACCTGAGTCTCACGCGTCTCGTTTTGCTGACGCTGGATGTAGGGCTGCACGGTGATGGAGGGCCAGCGCTCGTTTTCAGCAAGTTTCACCTCATAGCCCTGCTGCTGCACATCGATGATGCGGGCGCGAAGGTCGAAGTTCTTTTTGCGTGCGTTCACGAGCAGGGATTCGAGCGCGGGAGGCGGATTGAGCGTGAGGTTCTCCATTTTCAGCTCGAGCGGATGCTCGGCTTTTTCGCCCAAAAGCTGGTTCAGCTCAAAACGGGCCGAAGCGAGCTCGTTGCGGGCCAAAGTGGCCTCAGCACCGAGTGTGAGGGCGCTGGCTTGAATGATGCGAGCTTCCAAACGCGGTGCGGCGCCAGCCGGATCGCGCTGCAAAAGAACCTCGGCGAGCGATTGGAAGCGTTTCGCGACTTCATCGGCGGCTTTGGTCTTCTCCTGCGCGGCGAGCATCTTCCACGAGATGGTGCGCACCTTGGCCGCGAGCGCGGCGCGGAACTGCTCGAGGCCGAGCTGCGCGAGCTCGATGTCCTTTTGCGCGATGGCTTTGCGCAGCGAGAGACGTCCGGGCCACTCAAAGGTCTGCGTGAGCTGCACGGCCCAGGTGGGTCCATCGGTGACGTTGTTGGTGGCGAGGTCACGCACACGCCAGTTGCCGACGCCGGTCATGAGATCGGGATTTTTGATTTCTCCGGCCTTGGTCTTGCCGGCGGAGGCGACATCGATCTGCGCCTCGTAAAAACGAAGCTCAGGATGCGTGGCGAGGGCTTTCTGGACGAGTGAATTGACGGAAAACGGATCTGCTGAGGCGTGCGAGAGGAAAAGGAGGCTGAAGAAAAAGGTGAGCGGTTTCATGGCGCGTTGATTGAATGAGGGGGATTGCTTGCATCACCGCGTGGCGGTCATGATGCGATGATCTCCGCAAGCGCGGAGCAACGTGGCTTTCCCAAGCACTCAACAACGCATGATCATCCTGCTCTTCTTGATTTCGAGACCGGGGGACCATGCGGGCGCCTGAAACTGCGCGCTCGACGACACACGCACCCTTTTTGGCGACAGGCAGGGTGATCCAGGGGAAACCACCAGCACGAAAGCGGGAAGGCTCACTTGAATGGAAGCCCGGCGGAGTGTGCGCGAGGCATCCTCGACCGACTTGAACGAGAGGACATGATCCGGCTCGCCCTCGGCGGGTTTCTGAGAGAAGGCGACGACCAATGCGCCAAGCGGATCATGCTGGTGCGAGATGGCGGCGTCCAGCCCCCCTTCGTGCGACAGCACCACGCTGACATCACCCGACTGCGAGGCGCGCACCTTGACCGCATGCTCGCCATCCATGACAGCGGCAGCGAGACATAGCGCCGGGGCGCCCCCCTGCGTTGACAGCATCCAGCCGGCAAGCAGCAGCAGATGCACAAGCCGCGAAAACGGCGTGTGCTCGGTGTGACGGGAGCGCGGACTCATGACGGAAGGATGCTTTAATAACGCACGGGCACGTTGGATGCCATCGCGAAATCATTCAGAGGCTTTGAGAAGCTTCGGATCGTTGCTGGCCTCAGCAATGACCTCGCCCCCCTGGAGCACCTGCACGGCATAACCATGATAGCGATGACCAGTCTCATCCACCTTCTTGTAGCTCACGCGACGCCCGCTGCCAGAGCGCACGGAATGCTGGGGCGTCCATTCAAAGACCACCTTGGGCGTGGTCACATCCGTGGACCGTCCGGAGGGCTCGATGCTGAAACTCTCATCGCCCGACTTATGGAGGACGACTTCATCATGACCACGTTTCAGGTCATCGGCGTAGAAGTTCCATTTGAGGGTGAGCCCCTCCATTTTCACGGGCGCAGGGTTGGTGACACGCACGACCAACCAGCGTGCGCGGCTTTCGTCGGGTGACTTGGAGTCGTTGGCGCCTTTGGAGCCGCGCTCGCTTTCGACGCGGACTTGGAGCATGACTTTTTGGGGGCCGGCAAAAGCGGCGGTGGAGAAGACAAGCAGACTGGCAAAGGAAAGGATGGTTTTCATGAGATGATGTGTGGCTTTAAGAGGACATGGATCTTCCGTGATTCGAGGAGCCCGGCCTGACGCAGGAGAAGATCCCTGTCCTTCGCGGCCGTGGTTCAATGACGAAGCTGTCCGCTTATCAACACAACTCCCTGCAAAGCCTGCGGTGCAGACGCGTTCCGCGCTCCGCCCGGGCTACGTTCCACCGCGTCTCCGCGCGGTTCATGCTGGCAGCAACGACCGAGTAAACGGATGTTGCTGCAGGCAAGTCGGCCAGTCCCAAGAAATCCGAAGGAACATCGGATGCCTGCGCGTCGATGTGCGACATGTCGTCGTCGGCCCCGATCAGCGCGTGAGGCTGGTCTGCTTCATCCAAAGTGCCTGGAACAGAGCATGCCTCCAGCCCGACCGGCAGCGCCAGCATAAGAGCAAGAATGAGCATCATTCTATTCCAGAATACTTTCACAAGCCCTTGAACGTCGATCAATCTCTGGTCTATCACCCGAGAATTGGTGACCGCGCGCCGTATTTTGTCACGTTCGTTGGGCGAGCTTGCGTTTGAGCTTCCTCATCAGCTCTGAATTGCCCTCCAGTTCCTCCATCAGCAGCGTCAGCACATCGAGCGTCTGGCGGCTGATGTGGTGCTCCATGCCTTCCACGTCCTCATGGACGGTTTTCGGATCGAGGCCGAAGCCGGCGAGCAGGCGCGTGAGAACCTCGTGCCTGCGCGCGATTTCAGAACCCACCTTCCCGCCTTTTTCGGTCAGCACGACCCCACGGTAGCGCTCGTAAACGACAAATCCCTCGGCATCCAGCCGCTGGATCATATTCGTGACGCTGGCCTGGGAGATTTCGAGGTTTTTGGCAATGTCCACCACACGAGCGTAGCCCTTCAAGGCGATCAGATTGTGGATCTGCTCCAGGTAGTCCTCGATAGCGGGGGAATGGACATGTGCGGTGGTTTCCTGGCGCTTGGCTGGCATCAAGCGAGCAGTAGCCAAGACCGCGGGAGAGGCAAAGCACAATTTCCCGGGCTGACAATGTTAGCCCAGGCTAAAATTTGCGCTTGCCTGTCAGCCAGGGCTGATGTTCTTAGTCCAGACTAACTTTCTCATGCGGATCAATCTTTTGCTTTTCGCGCTCCTGCCACCTTTCCTCGGCTCCTCGCCGGCGGCCGAGCCTGTCCGCGAGATGAGCACCGACCGGCCTGACACGACCGAATCCGGCTACACGGTGCCCGCCGGGATGTTTCAGGTGGAAATGAGCTTCTTCGACTACAGCCGCGACGCCGACGCCGTCCAGGGCAGATCCTCCGAAACCTGGCTCTACGGCCAGGCGAACCTCAAGGCCGGGCTCACACGCAGCACAGACCTGCAGGTGATCCTCAACAGCCACGCCGTCGCCGGAGAGTCCGAACGTGGAGACGAAACCGCCACGTCGGGTTTTGGCGACATCACGGTGCGCCTGAAAAAGAACCTGTTTGGCAACGACTCCGGACCGGCGGCCCTTGCCCTGATGCCTTACATCACCATTCCCACACATTCCAACGTCAGCGACGAGGCCTGGGCTGGCGGCCTCATCATGCCGCTTTCCATCACACTCTCCGACCGGATTTCCCTCGGTCTGATGGCCGAGGTTGACATCGTTCATGACAGCGAAACCAACGGCCACGACCTTGAATGGCTGCACTCCGCCACGCTCGGCGTCGGGCTGACCGAAAAACTCGGCATGTATCTTGAACTCGTCGGCATCGCCGGCCAGGACACCGCTTACATCGGGATTTTCGACGCCGGCGTGACCTTTGCCGTCACTGATTCGCTGATCTTTGACGCTGGCGTTCGTATTGGCATGAACCGCCCGGCGCCTGATTTCGGTGTCTTCAGCGGCGTGAGCTTTCGTTTTTGATCCATCATGAAAAAACTGACCTTCCTTCTGCTACTCTGCGGTTTGCTCGTTTCCTGCGGCAAAACGCCAGAAAAGACCCGCACCGGCCCGAAACGCATCCTGACGACGTTTACGATCATCCAGGACATCGCGCAGAATGTCGCGGGCACGGCGGCGATCGTGGAATCCATCACCAAGCCCGGCGCGGAGATTCACGACTACGAGCCGACTCCGCTCGACCTGGTGAAGGCGCAGGACGCCGATCTCGTGCTGTGGAACGGCATGGGGCTGGAGCGCTGGTTTGAAAAATTTCTCCAGCAGGTGCAGGACGTGCCCAGCGTGGTGCTCACCGAAGGCATCGAGCCGATGGGCATCGGCGAAGGCCCTTACACCGGCAAGCCGAACCCGCATTCGTGGATGTCGCCCGCAAACGCCGTCATCTACGTCGAAAACATCCGCAAGGCGCTGGTGAAGCTCGATCCCGCGAACGAGGCGACCTACACCAAAAATGCCGCCGCTTACACCGCCGAACTCCGCGCCATCGACGAACCCGTGCGCAAGAAGCTGGAGGCCATTCCCGCCGATCAACGCTGGCTCGTGAGCTGCGAGGGGGCGTTTTCTTACCTCACCCGCAACTACGGCATGAAGGAACTCTACCTCTGGCCCATCAACGCCGACCAGGAAGGCACGCCGCAGCAGGTGCGGAAGGTCATGGACACCGTGCGCGCGAACAAAATCCCGGTCGTCTTCTCCGAAAGCACGATCAGTGACAAGGCCATGCTGCAAGTGGCCAAGGAAACGGGTGCGCGTTACGGCGGCGTGTTGTATGTGGACTCGCTCACAGCGGATGACGGCCCCGCGCCGACATTTCTGAAGCTGTTGCAATACAACGCCGACACCATCGTGAAGGCGTTCACCCATCCCTGACGAAGAATGCCCGCAACCACCCCGCCGCTCTCGATCGAAGTCGCCGATGTCACCGTGGCCTACAACAACGGCCACATCGCGCTACGGGACGCGTCCTTCACCCTTGGAGCCGGGACGATCTGCGCGTTGGTCGGCGTGAACGGCAGTGGCAAGAGCACGCTATTCAAATCCATTATGGGCTTCCTGCGCCCGGTCAAAGGCGGCGTGAAAATCGCCGGTCTCGGTGTCGAAGCTTCGCGGAAGCGCCAACTCGTCGCCTACGTGCCACAGAGCGAGGAAGTGGACTGGACCTTCCCCGTCAGCGTCTGGGACGTGGTAATGATGGGCCGCTATGGCCACATGAATTTCATGCGCATCCCGCGTGCCGAGGACAAACGAGTCGCACAGGAATGCCTCGAACGCGTCGGGATGAGCGATTTCAAAGACCGCCAGATCGGCGAACTCTCCGGCGGGCAAAAGAAACGCGTCTTCCTGGCCCGCGCTCTGGCGCAGCGCGGCCGCATCATGCTGCTGGACGAGCCCTTCACCGGCGTGGACGTGCAGACCGAGACCGCCATCATCGAGCTGCTGCGCTCCCTGCGCTCCGAGGGCCACATCATGCTCGTTTCCACGCACAATCTCGGCAGCGTGCCCGAGTTTTGCGACCAGGTCGTGCTCGTGAACCGCACCGTGCTAGCCTTCGGCCCCACCGAGCGTGTTTTCACCGAGGAAAACCTCTCCCGCGCCTTCGGTGGCGTGCTGCGCCAGTTCCACTTCGAGGAATCCACCATCCAGGAGCACGACGGCCGCACCGTGAAGCTGTTCACCGACGACGAGCGCCCGCTCGTGTTCGGCAAAGACGGGCATTTGGAATACACGGAGCGTCAGGGGCGCGAGGAGCTGGTCAAGGTGAGAGCCAAGGAGGTCGGAGAATGAATGACGAAACCAGAGTGGCGAATGACGAATGGCCCTCCTTCCCGCCAATCGCGCTTCGCTATTTATTCGTCATTCGCCATTCATCATTCGTCATTTCACCATGTCCAGCCTCCTGACTCCCTTCGAGTACGAGTACATGGTGAAAGCCATCCTCGTGAGCGGCCTCATCGGCGGCGTGTGCGCGTTTTTATCGTGCTTCATCACGCTGAAGGGCTGGTCGCTCATGGGAGACGCGCTCTCGCATGCGGTTGTACCTGGCGTGTCGCTCGCATGGCTGCTGGGACTGCCGTTTTCGCTCGGCGCGTTCGTCGCGGGCATCCTCGCGGCCTTGGGCATGGGGTGGGTGAAAAACAACTCACGACTGCGCGAGGACGCGGTCATCGGCGTAGTCTTCACCAGCTTTTTCGCGCTCGGCCTGCTGCTACTCTCGCTCTTCCCGAGCAATCTGAACCTGCGCACGATCATCTTTGGCAACATCCTCGCCATCTCCGATCCCGACATCCTCCAGGTGCTCATCATCTCCACCGTTTCGCTCCTCGTGCTCGGTCTGAAATGGCGTGACCTGCTCCTCTACTGCTTCGATGAGGGCCATGCGCGCAGCCTTGGCCTCAACACACGCTTCCTGCACTTCCTGCTGCTCGCGCTGCTCTCCGCCACGGCCGTCGCCGCCTTGCAGACCGTCGGCGCATGCCTCGTCGTCGCCATGCTCGTCACGCCAGGAGCCACCGCGTATCTGCTGACCGATCGCTTTGGCAGAATGCTGGCCATCGCCTCGCTCACCGGCGTCTTCTGCGGCGTGGCGGGCGCTTACGCCAGCTACTTTCTCAACGGCTCCACTGGCGGCTGCATCGTCGTGCTGCAAACCCTCGTCTTCCTCGTCGCACTCATTTTCGCGCCCAAACACGGCCTTCTTACCGCCCGTGCGCAACGCCGCGCCGCCGCATCCGCATGAACCTGCTCGCCCCCTTTCAATACAGCTTCATGATCGAGGCGCTGCTCGTCGGCGCTCTCGTCGGGGCGGTGTGCGCGGTGCTCTCCTGCTATCTCATCCTCAAAGGCTGGTCGCTAATGGGCGACGCCATCTCGCACGCCGTCCTGCCCGGCGTGGTCGGTGCTTACATGCTAGGCCTGCCGCTGGCCGTGGGAGCCTTTGTCTCCGGCCTGTTCTGCGCCACGGCCACCGGTTGGATCAAATCCAACACACGCATCAAGGAGGATACCGTCATGGGCATCGTCTTCACTGGCCTGTTCGCCCTTGGCCTCGTGCTATTCACGAAGGTCGAGACGGAGGCCCACCTCAATCACATCCTCTTCGGCAACATTCTCGGCATCGAACGTGACGACATGATCCAGACCATCGCCGCCTCCCTGTTGACTCTGCTGGTCATCTTGCTCATGCGCAAAGACCTGCTGCTCTTCTGCTTTGATCCCGCCCATGCCGGTGCCATTGGCTTGAACACGAAGCTGCTCTACTACGTGCTGCTCAGCCTGCTCGCCGCCACCATTGTCGCCTCGCTCCAGGCCGTTGGGATCATCCTCGTCGTCGCCATGCTCATCACGCCCGGCTGCACCGCCCGGCTGCTCACGGATCGTTGTGATCGCATGCTGCTCATCGCCGCCGGTTCGTCCGTGTTCGCAAGCTGCCTCGGTGTTTACGTCAGCTTCTTCATCAATGGCGCCACCGGAGCCTGCATCGTGCTCGCCCAGGCCGCGCTGTTCGCGCTGGCCTTCGTCTTCGGGCCGAAACACGGCCTGCTCGCAGCACGCCGGCTGGCCTGACCTGCAGATTTTCGCCAGCAGCGCCCCTTCGGCCCTCTCATTCGGCATTCATCCTTCGCAGTTTTGCTACGGAGAACGGATTCGACATTCCGCATTCGTCATTCAAACTCCGCCTCCATCTCCCAGACACCTTTCAAGACCATGCGCATCCTTTCCGGCCTCCAACCCAGCGGCAGACTTCATCTCGGCAATTTCTTCGGAATGATGGAGCCCGCGCTCAAATTGCAGCACGAGGGCGACGCCTACTACTTCATCGCTGACTACCACTCGCTCACCTCCGTCCACGATGGCAAGGCGCTGCGCGAATACGTGCGCGAACTGGCCGTCGATTTCCTCGCCTGCGGCCTCGATCCGGACAAATGCGTCTTCTTCCGCCAGAGCGACGTGCCGGAGCACTGCGAGCTCTCATGGATCCTCAGCACGGTCACACCGATGGGCCTGCTCGAACGCTGCCACAGCTACAAGGACAAGATCGCCAACGGCATCAAGCCCTCGCACGGCCTGTTCGCTTATCCTGTGCTCATGGCAGCCGACATCCTCATCTACGACAGCGATGTGGTGCCCGTCGGCCGCGATCAGAAGCAGCACGTCGAGGTCACCCGCGACATCGCCGTCAAGATGAACGAGCTTTACGGCGAAGGCCTCTTCAAGCTGCCCAATCCGCGCATCAAGGAGGAGACTGCCGTCGTCCCCGGACTCGACGGCCAGAAGATGAGCAAGAGCTATGGCAACACCATCCCGCTTTTTGAAGAACCCGGACCGCTCAAAAAGAAGATCATGGGCATCAAGACCGACTCCACTCCCGTCGAGGCGCCAAAACCCGTCGAGGGCAGCAGCATTCTCGCGCTCTATAAACTCGTCGCTTCCGAAGCCGACTACAACGTGATGGTGAACGACCACCTCAACGGAGGCGTCGGCTACGGCGACTTCAAAAAGCGCCTCCTGCAAGGCGTCACCGACTATTTCGCCCCCTTCCGCGCCCGCCGCGACGAGATCCTCGCCGACAAAGGCTACGTGGACAAAGTTCTCGCCCAAGGCGCCGAGAAAGCCCGCGCCGTCGCACGCAAGACTCTTGCACGCGTGCGTGACGCTGTGGGCTTGGGTTAACGACTTGATTTAGTTGGTCAGAGCCAGCCGGTCTGGTTCAGGCGTCCGGTCAGTTCCATCTGTTTTTCGAGCTGCGCGGCGTAAAGCTCGGCGCGTTCGGCATTCGGGCGGCAGCGGGTGGATTCGTCGAGGGTGACGAGCTTGGCGCAGAGCTGGTCGTAGGTGACCTTGCCGGTTTGATTGCCATGCACATAAGCGGCCTGGATCGCGCCGCCGAGCGCGGCACCCTCGCTGGTGTTGAGCGTGACGACTTCGGCGTTAAAGCAGTCGGCGGCGATCTGACGCCACACGCTGCTCTTGCTGCCGCCGCCGGTGAGGCGGATTTCGGTCGGGTTCATGCCGAGATCGCGGAAACGCTTCAAACCGTAGGCGAGACCGAGAGTGGCACCTTCCACGGCGGCACGGGCGATGTTGGTGGGGGCCATGTTCGTCGGACGCAGGCCGTGAATGACGCCGGTGCCGTTCGGCAGGTTCGGTGTGCGCTCGCCATTGAGATAGGGCAGGAACATCACGCCGTCCGCTCCTGCAGGCGCGGACTTCACGGCGGCTTCGAGCTGGCGCAAATCCCAGCGGAACATCTCGCGCACCTGCTCGGTGACGACGGTGACGTTCATCGTGCAGACGAGCGGCAGCCACTGGTCTGTGCTGTCGCAAAAAGCGGCCACCTCGCCCTGGCCATCGACCACAGGAGAATCTGCCACGCCATACAGCGTGCCGCTGGTGCCGAAGCTGGCGGTGACGACACCGGGCTTGATGTTTCCGGTGCCGATCGCGCCCATCATGTTGTCGCCACCGCCGGCGCTGACGACGACATCGAAGTTCAGGCCCCATTTCACGGCCAAGTCCTTGCGGATGGTGCCATGCATGGATTTCGACGAGCCGAGCGGCGGCAGCATCTCGCGCACACGCGGGTCGATGAAGTCGCAGATTTCATACGCCCACTGACGCGTGTTCACGTGGAGGATGCCCATGCCGGAGGCGTCGCCGTATTCCATGCGCTTCACGCCGGTAAGCCAGAAGTTGATGTAATCGTGCGGCAGCAGGATGGTCTTCGTTTTGGCGAAGTTGTCCGGCTCGTTCTGCTTCAGCCACAGCAGCTTCGGAATCGTGTAGCCCGGCAGCATGGCATTCCCCGCGAGCGCGATCACACCCGGCTGGCCGCCGAAATGATGCGCGATCTCCGCGCACTGCGCCTGCGTGGAAGTATCGCACCACAATTTGGCCGCGCGCACCGGCTTGTCGTCCGCGCCGAGCGCCACGAGGCCGTGCTGCTGACCGCTGACGCCGATGCCGGCGATCTTCGCCTTGTCGTGGCCGATTTGTTCAAGGCACTGCCGCACGCAGGCGTCCACGGCATCGAGCCAGAACTGCGGATCTTGTTCGAGATGCCCGGGCGGCAGCCCCTCGATCAAATCATACGTCGAGTGGGCGGAGGCGAGGATTTTGCCCGTTTCGAGGTCGAGGACGATGGCCTTGCTGCTCTGGGTGCCGCTGTCGATGCCGAGGAAATACATGAGTGAACTTGAAGGTGGATGGTTGAATAAGTCGGAAGTTTTTCGACCAGATGGTTTCAAGTTCCAAGTTCAAAGTTTCAGGCGGGGGCTTTTGCCTCCGCATACAGCCGGATGACGGACTCCCGCGTCAGCACGATGAGCGTGAAGATGCCAAGGATCGTGCCGAACGGGAAGAACAAGCAGAGGAAGCCTGAAACGACGATGGAAAAGGTACGGTTCACCCGGCGCTGGATGAAGCGTCCGGAAATCACCGTCAAAACGATGGCAGCCAGCATGAACACCCCGGCGATCACATAAAACCACTGGAAGATGCCAAAGAACTGCTGCGGATCGAAGGGGAAAGGCTGGCCGCTTTTCTGCGCATTTTGCATTTCCTTCATGAACTCGGGATTCGTGAACACCATGCGCATGATCGCATAGTGCAGCGGGATGAAGGCGGACATCATGAGCGTGAGGCCGGCCTTGATGTAATGGCAGATCACGAGCGTGCGCAGGTGCTCGGCGTCCTTGCTGGGAATGGGCGGTGGTTGCATGGCTGGCAGGGTGAGATGTGACGAGTGTCTGAAAAATCCCGCCGCGCTGCAATCTCAATCCTTCGACTGGATGTTCCCGGACTTGCGGATGGCCCGCAGGAGCCGCCAGCCGAGGAAAAGCGATAGCACATAGCCCAGCGCGCCGAAAACGGACACGCCGTAGAGCAGCGGCGGCGCCTCGCGGCTCCACAACTCGCTGGAGCCGAGGAAAATCGCCGCCGTGAGGATGCCGAGCACAAGGCGGTTCACGATGGGATCCAGATGACGGTGGTCGAGATGCACCGTGAGCGTGCCGTCGCGAAAACGCGCCAGCAGGTCGGCCAGATCACGCGGCAGCGCCTTCAGCAGGTGATCCCAGGCGCGGAAGGCCCGCCGCGCGCGTTTGGCGACGCGCCCCGGCGAGAAACGCCGCAGCAGCAGACGCGAGCAATAAGGCTGCATCAGCTCCGTGAGGCTCACTTCCGGGCTGAAACGCCGTGAGGTGCCCTCCAGGACGATGATGGTCTTCAAAAGCAACGCCAAGGCCGGCGGCAGCACGATGTGGTGGCGCCGGATGATCTCGACGAGACTCGACAGCGCCGCGCCGACATGGATTTCATTCAGCGGATGGCCGGTGTAGTCCGCCATGAAGTCCTGAAGATCAGAGCGCAGTTTTTCACGCGAGCAGGTGGGAGGCACCGCGCCTAGACGCAGCACCTGCTCGGACACGAGCGAGGAATCATTCTCGACGATGCCGACGAGCAGGGATTCCACCTCATCTCGCAAATCCTCGTCGATACGGCCCACCATGCCGCAGTCGATGACGCCGACGATGTTGCCCGGCAGCAGGATGAGATTCCCGGGATGCGGATCGGCGTGGTAGAAGCCGTCGCGGAAGACCATTTCGAGATACATGTTCGCGCCACGGCGGGCGAACTCGCCGAGATCCTCGCCGCTCTGCCTTAGCGCGTCGATCTCCGTCCCGCGGATCCCCTCCAGGCGCTCCATCGTCACAACCTGATGCGAACAATAATCTCCGAACACCTCGGGAATGCACACCGTCGGCTCGTCGGCGAAATTGCGAGCGAATTCCTCCAGATTGCGGCGCTCGTAGGTGAAGTCGAGCTCGCGCAAGAGCGTTCGGCGGAACTGCCGCACGACAGCCACGGGCTGGTAGGCTCGCAGAGCGGGCGAGTGCTTTTCCAGCAGCTCCGCGAGCGCCTGCACGATCTCCAGATCCGTCGCCGCCTGCTCGGCCACACCGGCGCGGCGCACTTTGACCACCACACTGCGGCCGGTGGGCAGCAGAGCGGCGTGGACTTGCGCGATGGAGGCCGCCGCGAGCGGCGTGTCGTCGAACTCCGAGAACATCTCATGCACCGGCCTGCCGAGCTCCTTTTCGATCGTCGTCCGTGCGATCTCCGCGCTGTCGGCGGGCACACTGCATTGCAGTTGCGCCAGCTCGTCGGTCAGCTCCGGGCCGAGCAGGTCCGAGCGCGTGCTGAGCATCTGCCCCAGTTTGATGAAAGTGGTGCCCAGCTCGGTGAGCGCCATGCGCACACGGGCTGCTGTGGTCACATCGCCGATGAGCGCGTGCCCGTCGGAGCTTTTGAGGCGGTCCTGAAGCCAGGCGTATTGAAATCCTCCGAACAAGTCCGCGAGCCCGTACTTGCCGAGCACCGTGGCGATTTCCGCGATGCGCTTTGCATGGCGCTCGAGTCGGGACAGTGCGTCGATCTTCATGGCCGTGCAATCTCAGCGTCATCGGCACGGATGACAACACGCTTCACAGCCCACCTTTTGCGATTTTCATCCCGCCAGGCCGGAAGGCGTGCTCGTCATTCCTTCCGCGATTTCACTTTGGCGGCGGTGACGGTGCCGCCTTGGCACGCTCTGATTTCATCAAAACGGGGGCCAGTTTCACCGGTTCCACCTGCACGATGACCGGCGTTGAGACGGCGGCGGCCCATGAACCTGCGGCGCTGTCTGCTTCTCCCGGAATGTGCGGCGCGGGAGCCTTGGCGTCACGCAGCGCGGTGATTTTTGCCTGGAGCTCGTTTAACTCCCGGCGGGCCGCCTCGACCTTGCCCATGATCTCCTGATGCTCCTTGGCTGCCGCATCAGGCGTTGGTGTGTCTTTTTTCGATGTTTTGCGTTTGGACACGGCTAGTTGCGGCACGGACTCCGCGGCCAGCGCGGCGCGATGACGCTCCTCAACGGCCGCAAGGCGCTGCCGCGCGTCTGCGAGCTGCCGCGTCACATCCGCAAGCTCCTCGGATTGCCGCTCGATCTCGGTCCGGCGGGCCGTGGCTTCCTCAAGACGGCGGTTTTCAGCCTCCAGCGCGCTTTTTTGCGCGGCGATTTTTTTTTGGCATGCGGCCAGTTCCTCATTGCTGCGTTGCAAAGCTCCCTCTGACGCCGCGGCCTGCTGCTCCAGCTTCATGAGGAGGGATTCGAGGTCTTTGACGGCGGACTCGTCCATTTGCCTTTTTTTGGCAAGCTCGGCACTAGAAGCGGTCAGGGCGGACTGCCGGGCCTCCTCCTCCTCCTTCACATTCTCCTCCAGCTTGATGATTTGCTGGCGCAGGGAGTTCAGCAGGGCCTCGTCCTGCTCGCACTCGTCACGCACCTGCTTGAGGCGGGCCGTGAGGGCCTCCACCTCACGCGTGATGGTGGCGGACTCGGCGGTGAGGCGTTTCACCTCGGCGGCTTTTTCGACATGCTGGGCGTTCAGGCTCTCCAACGCGGCGGTCTTGTCCTGATGCTGGACTGAAAGAGCACTGACAGACTCCGTCCATTCACGATGCGCTGCCTCCGCTTCGCGCACAGCGGCCTGCACCGGGGCGAGCTGCTGCTCCTCGGCACGGAGCGACTCGATGCGGGCGAGATGCAGGGCGCGCTCCTTTTCCGCGCGCTTCTCCCAATCGCGCAATTCCTTCGCCACGGCGTCCACCGCGGCCTTCAGGCGTGCCTTCTCCGCCTCCATGCGCGCCATATCCTCCGCGTGCGCCTTGTCATCAGGTGATGTTGCTGCGGGTGTTTCCGGAGGGGCTTCCAGATCCTCCATGTCCAGCCGGCCAACGAGCGGACCGAAGGCGAGCTGGTCAGCGTGCAGCAGCGTGCAGCTTTTCTGGCGCACGCCGTTGACGAAGGTGCCGGACTCGGAGTTCAAATCGCAGACCTGGATGCTGCCGTCCGCGTTTTGGAGCAACTCGGCGTGCTGCAGGGAGATGCGCTCGTCATCCACCATCACGTCATTATCCTCAGCGCGACCGATGGTGACGCGCTCCGTGAGCGGGACCACCACTTCCTGGCCGTCTTCGAGAACAAAGGTGATTTTCGCCATGTGGATGAGCTTGATTCTTCAGGAACACCGCCAGCAAAAGCGATGAGTGGCGCGGAATCAATCGGGCTTTTGAAAAGCGCGGCGGGATTTTACTCCGCCGGCTTTTTGGTCACACGCTCAAGCGCGGACTCGTAGTTTTTCAGCTCCGTCTGGGCCAGGTCGGCCTGCTTGCGCAACGTGCTGCGCTGGCGTTCAGCCTCGACAATGTCGGCCCGCAACTCGGCAAGCTTGCGCTCCATTTCAGCCAGCCTCTCGCGGCGTTTTTCCTCCTCCGCCTGGGAAATCTCCATGGTGCGCTGCAAGGCATGGTAGCGCTCCTCCTCCTGGCGCATTTTCGTCTCGAGATGGCGTGTTTGCTCCCGCAGCATGGCGTCCGCGGCAGGACTGGAGCGGCCAGGACTCTCGTGACGAATGCGTTCCAGCCGCAGTTGCTCGATGCGGGCCTCCTCGCGCTGCACGCTCTCCCGCAGATGCGCGAGACGCGCGCGCAAGGTCGTCTCCTGCGAACCACCGGGGAGCAAAACACTGCCCGTGCCCCTTCCTGGGCGCGCCTGTGGCACGGGGATGGCCACGCGGGAAAGCTGCGGCTGTTCCGACCCGGCCTGCGTGCGCGCGGTGGTGATCAAATCATGCAACCCGGCCTTTTCTTTCTCGATCTCATGCCACAGGTCACGCGCCTCGACGGAATCCTGCGGCAGCATGGCGAGGCGCGCGTAAAGCTGGTCCATCGCCTCCTTCCAGTCCCGCAGCGGCGTGAGTTTGGAAACGAGATCGTCCAGCTCACGGCGTGTGGTCTCGAGGCTGGCGTCCAGCCGCTGCTTCTGCGCCGTGTGCTCTTTCTCCGCCTCGGCGGCAAGCTGGCGCACTTCCTCAAAACGGAGGCGCTCAGCACGCTCGGAAGCGGCAAGCGATGTCAACTCGGCACGTAAATCCTTCTCGCGGGAAAGCAGCACCTCAAGCCTGCCCTTCGCAGCGCTTTCCTCTCCACCCAGGCTCTTGATGGAGGCTTCATGCGTCGAAATCCGCGTCTCGCAGTCCGCAACGGCCGACTTTGCCTCCGCGAGCCTTTTTTCAGCACCATCGAGACGATCCTTCACATCCACCAGTTTCTGCTCCGCACCGGCAAGCTCCACGCACTGCCGTTCGATATCAGCCCTCCGAACCTTCGTTTCTTCAAGGCTCCGGACCTCGGCCTCGAGCATGCCCTTGCGTTCGGCGAGAGCCTTCTCACAGGAGGCGAGATCATTGCGGACGTTTTGCAGAGCCTCCTCGCCGCTCTGTTTTTCAGCGGCGGCCTTCACACGGGCTTTCTCCAAATCCGCGACGCGGCATTCGAGTTCCTTCACCAAAGTCTCACCACTCCGCTGCTCCTCCACCAGCGCCGCGATCGTGTTGGAAAGCACCGCATGCGACGCCTCAGCCTCGCGGCAGCGGGCCAGGGCATGAGCCAGCTTTTCCTCCATTCCGGCGAGTTCCTTGATGTGCGCCTCGATCTGCGCGCGGCGTTGGGCGAGTTGCTCAAGCTTTTTCTCCGCCGTCTTGACCTGGTCCTCGCGCACCTCGGCCAGTGCCCTGCTTTCCTGGGCACGCTCCCTGGTTTCGGCAAGCTCACGGCGCAAATCATCGAGAACAGCCTCGTCGTGCGCGCACTCGGCCCGGATTTTCTCGAGATGCGCCAAAGTCTGGTCCCGGTGGGCGATCAAGCCCTCAAGCTCCTTTCTCGCTGAAGCCACGTCATTCCGAAGGAGCTGCAAGTCCGCCGCCTTTTGATCATGCTGGGAAATGAGACGCTGAAGCGCGTTGTTTTTCTCCTCATGCCGGACCGCAAGCTCGTGGATGGATTTCACCCACTCCTCACGCGTGGACTCCGCCTCTTTGACCGCGGCCTTCAAGGGCATGAGCCTCTCTTCCTCGGCACGCAGAGATTCCACGCGCGCATTGTGCTGCGCGCGCTCCTTTTCCGAGCGCTGCTGCCAGTCCCGCAGATCTTTTTGCAAAGCATCGACCTCCGCATGAAGACGCGACTTCTCAGACTCTAGCCGCGCCATCTCGCTTTGATGAGCCGCGTTGAGACGGGCCAGCATCTCATCCGGCGGCAGCGCGGTCTGTTTTTCGGCGACGGAGTTTTGTTTCGCCCCCCGGTCCTTCTTTCGCGGGCCGATCCTGCCGCCATTTGACGATTTGAGGTCGGCGCGAGCCGTTGAGACGCTGTTGGACGGACTGCCTTCAAGGTCCAAAACGGCGGACAGCGGCCCGAAGGCAAGCTTGTCGCCATGACGGGCGGTGTGGCTGCGCACACGCTCCCCGTTCACAAACGTCCCCGCCGCGGAGTCCGTGTCGAACACTTGAAAGCTGCCGTCCGCGTTGCGCACCAGTTCGGCGTGATGCTTGGAGATGCGTTCATCATCCACGACCACGTCATTGTCCTCCCCACGCCCCAGGGTGACCCGCTCCGTGAGCGGAACCACGATCTCCTGGCCGTCTTCGAGAACAAAGGTGAGTTTTGCCATGTTTGCGCGCTGCTGGCTGCGGCAGTTTTGAAAGCAAACTCGAATACGGGCGTCGAATCAATCAGGCTTTTGCCAGATGCGAAAAAGAAGCTCTCCCCGGCTTTCTTCCCTGCAGTTAAACCTCTCGCATTTGCCTCGAGCCTACCTTATGGGCGGTCATGCCCTTCAAAGCCCTCGGCCTCGACCCGAACATCCTCAAAGCCATTCAAGAAACCGGTTACACCGAGCCCACGCCGATCCAGGCTGCGGCGATTCCAGTGGTCATCGCAGGTGGAGATGTGATCGGCATCGCACAGACCGGAACCGGCAAAACCGCCGCCTTTACGTTGCCGATCCTAACCCGACTGACGGCGCATCCAATCCCCCAAGGCCAGCGCCGTCGCACCCGAGTGCTCGTGCTCGCGCCCACGCGTGAACTCGTCGCGCAGATCGAGGAAAACGTGCTCGCTTATGCCAAACATCTGCCGCTGAAGATCGCGAAGGTGTATGGCGGCGTCGGCGAAAAGCCGCAGAAGGATGCCTTGCGTGCTGGCAGCGACATCGTCATCGCCTGCCCCGGCCGTTTGCTTGATCTCATGGGCCAGCGCTGCGCGGACTTCTCCCAGCTCGAATACCTCGTGCTCGATGAGGCCGACCGCATGCTCGACATGGGCTTCCTGCCAGACATCCGCCGTGTCATCAATCAACTGCCGAAGAAGCGCCAGACGCTGATGTTCTCCGCCACGCTGTCGAAGGAGATCGAGGAGCTCACGCATGAGTTCCAGCACAGCCCGAAGATCGTGCAGATCGGCAAACGCTCGAATCCTGCCGAGACCGTGACCCAGCTCGTCTATGAGGTGCCAAAGCATCTCAAGATGGCGATGCTCGCCCATCTGCTCGAAGACGAAAAAATGCAGATGGTGCTCGTCTTCAGCCGCACGAAGCACGGCGCGGACAAAATCGCCCGCAAGCTCGAGCAGGGCGGCGTCAAATGCGCCACGCTGCACGCCAACCGCTCGCAAAACCAGCGCCTGCGTGCACTCGACGACTTCAAGTCGGGCGCGGTGCGCGTTCTCGTCGCCACGGACATCGCCGCACGCGGCATCGACGTCGATGGCATCTCGCACGTCGTGAACTTCGACTTTCCGCACATCGTGGAGGACTACGTGCACCGCATCGGCCGCACGGGTCGTGCCCAGGCCATCGGCGATGCCATCAGCTTTGTCTCGCCAGATGAAATGAGCGATCTGAAAAAACTCGAACGCTTCATCAATCGCGGCCTGGTGCGCAAAAAGGCCGAAGGCTTCAACTACAACGCCACCCCTGGTGCTTTCGGCGATGAGTTTGCCGATCGTCCCCGAGGTCCCCGCCAACGCCAGCCTCAGCAACGCCGCCCGCAGCAGAACCAAGGCGGAAACCGCCAAGGACACCCGTCAGGCCAAGGTGGCGGTCGTCAGAATGATCAACGCGGCCCACGTGACCAACGCCAGCGCCGGAGCGATGACAATCGCCCTCAAAGTCAAGGTGGCGGTCAGCGTCGCGATTCACAGAACCGCTCGCAACGCGATGAAAAACCCAAGGCAGGCGTTCGGGGCCTTTGGAATCGACTGACGGGCAGGAAGTAACAGCGCGGGGATATTCGCGCCAGCGCTCTGTGTCATTGTGTGAAAGGCGTGCCGACCGCGATCACTTCGCAAACCACCCTTTCGCATACGGATTCGTCGCAAAGAACTCCAACAACTGCTTCGCCACTTTTTCGCGGCCGCTGTTGCTTGGATGCGTGCCGTCGCTGCCGAAGTCGTCCTGGGTGTATTTGAGGTCGTCGAACTTGCGGCCCTTCTCACCTTCGGCCCAGAGATACGGGCCCCACAAGAGCAGCGGTGATTTATCGAGCGCGAGGTCGGCATCGCCGGCGATCTGCTTCTGAATGAGGTGGCGCACGGCGAAGGCACCTTCATAGGCGTAAGGCTCGGGATTGAGGCCGGTGCTCGCATAACCCGCGTAAATGCGGCTGCCGAGGTAGGCGATGCGCAGGTTCGGGAAACGTTGCTTTAGGTTGTGAAGCACCTGGATCGTATCGGCCTCAAGAGTGGCGAGATGATCCGACTTCGAGCCAGCGGGACCGGCATTGGCAAGCTTCACCCAAGCGACCTGCACCTGCTGCGGTGTGACCTCGGCGCGTTGCAGGCGGCTCATGGCCTCGTCCCAGTTCCGGCCCTCAGGACGCGCCCAAGCGGCCATGGTCTGGCCGCCCTGGGCACAATCGACAATCGTGAGCTTGTCCGACTTACGCTTGTCGCCATCGGCGATGCTTTTGAAGAACGAGAATTCCTGCGTGGCGTTCGACATGCTGATCGAAATGAACGCGATCTTGCCATTGCCGGACGGTTTCCCGTCGGCATTGAGCGGCTGGATCTGCGCCAGGGCTTCGGCCGCGGATTTTTTCAGTGCCTCGGGCGGTTCATTGCTGCCTTTGCCATACAGGCCGCCGTCTTCACCTTCGTACTTGTCGTCCGCAGACATGTCGGTGAGTGGCGTGAGCGATGACGGGGCTTTGCGTTGGTTTGCGACACCTCCGCGGCCACCTCCTGCACTGCCACTACCACCGCGACGGACCTCCTTCGCGTGATCGAGGAACTTCTGATCGGCTTCGCTCAGTTTCTCGCCACTTTGCTCACGCCGGAAAAGATCCTGGGCCTTCCGCCAGTCGATGCCATCCGAGGAAGGTGCATTTGCGCTGGATGGCGGTGGACTGCCGCCATTTCGCTTCGGAAAAGCGGCGCGTGCTTTGTCGAGATACGCTTTTTCCTCCTCACTGAGCTTCTCACCCGCACTGTCGCGCTGATGAAGTTTCTGCGCCCGCTCCCAGTCGATGCCGTCCTGCCCCTGCGGTGGGAGATCGCCACCGCCGCCCTGCTTTTTCATCTGCGCATCGTGCGCGGCCCGTGCCCTCTCGATGTAAGCCTCCTCATCGGCAGTGAGCGTGCCGCCACTCTGGTGTTTCTCGAAAAGCTGGCGCGCCTTGTCAAAATCGACGGACGCGTCGGACGACTGGCTGCGCAGTGTGGCTGCGCCGAGGAGGGAGACCAGGGCGAGGAGGATGGTTGTCTTCATGGTAAGGGCATTGAACACCGCCTTCGCGGTTTGGATTCATCCGAGTCTGATCGCGAAAAGACAGGTGTCAGATAAAAAGGCTTTCATTCATCGGCCTGAGCCTGCTGCAAGAGCGCCTGCGGGCTTTTCGTCTTGTGTTCCTCACGCCAACCCGTCACGCTTCAAGATCATGTCACGCTTCCTTGCCCTGCTTTTCCCACTGCTCGCCACCGCGTCTCTCCAGGCCGAACTCACCGCCGAACAACAGCAGGTGCCGCTGGAACAAGCGCCCGCCGATGCGAAGGCCGCGAAGATCGTGCTGATCGCCGGAATGCCGAGCAACAAACCGGGACAGCACGAGTATTTCGCTGGTTGTGCCTTGCTCCATGAGTGGTTGAAGGCCGTTCCGGGCGTCGCTCCGGTGATGGTCGCTGAAGGCTGGCCGAAAAACGAAGCCGTGCTCGATGGCGCACGCTGCGTGCTGCTGTTCATGGACGGCGGTGACAAGCATTCCTTCCTCGAACCATCACGCTGGGCCACAATGCAGGCACTTGCGAAGGCGGGCACCGGCTTCGTCATCCTGCATCAAGGCGTGGACTGCAAACCAGAGCGTGCAGACGCTTTCAAAGCGATATTTGGAGCCGCGTTCCAAAGCGACATCGGCTGCCGTGGTCACTGGGATGTCGATTTCACGACCCTACCGACGCATCCGATCCTCCAAGGCGTGAAACCCTTTCCGCTGCTCAAGGACGGCTGGCTCTACAACCTCCACTTCGCCGACAAAGGCGTCACGCACCTGCTGCAATGCGCCATGCCCGACAGCAGTCGCAAAACAGCAGACGCCAAGGCTCATGCAGGTCGCGCTGAGACGGTCGCATGGAGCTACGAGCGTCCCGACGGCGGCCGCAGCTTCGGTTTCACCGGCTGTGACCTGCATGCGAACTGGGCCGAGGCCAATCAGCGCTGCCTGCTGCTCAACGGCATCCTTTGGTGCGCCAAACTCGACGTTCCGGCGAACGGCGTGTCCTCAGAAACCACACCGGAACACATCGCTAAGAATTGGGACCGCAAAATTTTCGCGGCGAAGGCCAAGAAGACCGACGCCGCGAAGAACCCAAAGAAGCCTGATTAAGCCTTACTCACGGCAAGCTCGTCGCGCCCATGAGGAAGCGGTCGCATTCTCTCGCGGCGCCGCGGCCTTCGTTGAAGGCCCAGACGACGAGGGATTGGCCACGGCGGCAGTCGCCGGCGGCGAAGACGCCGGGGATGCTGGTGGTGTATTTCTCGTGCTCGGCTTTGATGTTGCTGCGGGGGTCGGTTTCGAGCTTGAGGGCCTCCACGAGGGGCTGCTCAGGGCCGAGGAAGCCCATGGCGAGCAGCACGAGCTGCGCGGGGAGGACTTTCTCAGTGCCGGCGACCTTTTGTGGGCCGAAGTTGCCTTTGTCGTCTTTCTTCCACTCGACATCGACGACGTGGACGGCCTTCACGTTGCCGTTTTCATCGCCTTCGAAGTGGGTGGCGGTGGTGAGATAGACGCGCGGATCGTCGCCGAACTTGGCGGCGGCCTCTTCTTGGCCGTAGTCCATCTTGTAGGTCTTGGGCCATTCGGGCCACGGATTGTTCGCGGCGCGGGTCATGGGCGGTTTGGCCATGATTTCGAGCTGCGTGACGGTTTTGCAGCCGTGACGGACGCTGGTGCCGACGCAGTCGGTGCCGGTGTCACCACCGCCGATGATGACGACGTCTTTGCCGTCGGCGGTGATGTATTTGCCGCTCGGATCGAGCACGGCCTTGGTGTTCGCCGTGAGGAAGTCCATGGCGAAGTGGATGCCCTTCAATTCGCGGCCGGGGATCGGCAAATCACGCGGTTTGGTGGCTCCGGTGGCGACGATGATGGCGTCGAAGTCCTTGCGGAGCTGCTCGGCGGTGATGTCGGTGCCGACGTTGACGTTGCACTTGAAGGTGACGCCTTCGTCTTCGAGCAACTTCACGCGGCGGAGGACGACTTCCTTCTTGTCGAGCTTCATGTTGGGGATGCCATACATGAGGAGGCCACCGGGACGGTCGGCACGTTCGAAAACGGTGACGGTGTGACCAGCTTTGTTGAGCTGCGCGGCGGCGCTGAGGCCGGCGGGGCCGGAGCCGATGACGGCGACTTTTTTGCCGGTGCGCTTTTCAGGCGGCTCGGGCTTCACCCAGCCTTCTTCCCAGCCTTTGTCGATGATCGAGACTTCGATGTTCTTGATCGTGACGGGCGGATTGTTGATGCCGAGCACGCAGGAGCCTTCGCACGGAGCGGGGCAGACGCGGCCGGTGAACTCGGGGAAGTTGTTGGTCTTGTGGAGGCGATCGAGCGCTTCCTTCCAAAGGCCGCGGAAGATCAGGTCATTCCACTCGGGGATGAGGTTGTTGATCGGGCAGCCGGAGGCCATGCCGCTGATGAGCGTGCCGCTGTGGCAGAAGGGGATGCCGCAGTCCATGCAGCGTGCGCCCTGCTTCTTCAGGCGGTCTTCAGGCAGATGGAGATGAAACTCCTTCCAGTCCTTGATACGCTCAAGCGGATCGCGGTCAGAAGGAAGTTCGCGTTCGAATTCGATGAAGCCGGTTGGTTTTCCCATGGTCTAAAAAATGATGCGTGAGGAGTGATGCGTGAGTCTGTCTCGGGTGGGCGTTTTCAGACCGGGAATTAACCTCCACCGACGCGGGAGGCGTCCTTCGAGTTGCTTTCAAAGGCGGCGATGAGGGCATCGTCGCCGGTGAGGCCGTCGGCTTTGGCTTTGTCGAGGGCTTTGAGCACGCGGGCGTAGTCGCGGGGCAGGACTTTGACGAACTGCTTCACGCTCTGCTCCCAGAGGGCGAGCACTTTGAAGGCCTTCTGGCTCTTCGTGGCCTCGGCGTGCTGCTTGATGAGCTCGTAGAGGCTGTCGATCTCGGCCTGGTCTTCGAGGGCAAAGAGGTCGCTCATGCTGGTGTTGCAGCGGGTGGCGAAGTCGCCCTTCTCGTCGAGCACGTAGGCGATACCGCCAGACATGCCCGCGGCGAAGTTGCGGCCCGTGGTGCCGAGCACGACGACGCGTCCGCCGGTCATGTATTCGCAGCCGTGGTCGCCCACGCCTTCGACGACGGCATCGACGCCGCTGTTTCGCACCGCGAAGCGCTCACCAGCGACACCGCGCAGGAAGAGCTGGCCGGCCGTGGCGCCATACAGCGCGGTATTGCCCGCGATGATGTTTTCTTCGGCGGCAAAGGTGCTGCCTTCCGGCGGATAGACGATGATGCGTCCACCGCTCATGCCCTTGCCGACGTAGTCGTTCGCATCGCCGGAGATTTCGAGCGTGACGCCCTTCGGAATGAAGGCACCGAAGCTCTGACCCGCGCTGCCGTTGAACTTGAGATGCACGGTGTCGTCCGGCAGGCCGTGCCAGTGCTTCTTGGTGATCTCGTTGCCGAGGATGGTGCCGACGGTGCGGTTGACGTTGCGGATCGGCAGCGTGGCGGTGACTTTTTCGCCCTTCTCGATGGCCGGTTGGCAAAGCGGCAGCAGCGTGGTGATGTCCATGCTGCGGTCGATGCCGTGATCCTGCTTCTCAGTGCAGAAGGTGCCGACTTCAGGGCCGACATTCGGACGGTAAAGCAGGTTGCTGAGGTCAATGCCGCGAGCTTTCCAATGATCGACAGCCTGACGAGGTTCGAGCACATCGACGCGGCCCACCATTTCCTCCAGCTTGCGGAAACCGAGCTGCGCCATGAGTTCGCGGACTTCTTGAGCGATGAAGCGCATGAAGTTGGCGGCGTATTCGGGATCGCCGCTGAATTTCGCACGCAGTTCAGGATTCTGCGTGGCGACACCGACGGGGCAGGTGTTCAAGTGGCAGACGCGCATCATGATGCAGCCCAGCGTGACGAGCGGAGCAGTAGCAAAGCCAAACTCCTCCGCACCGAGCAGCGCGGCGATGACGACATCGCGGCCGGTCTTCATCTGGCCATCGGCCTCGACGACGATCTTCGAGCGCAGGTTGTTCAGGAGCAAAGTCTGATGCGTTTCGGCAAGGCCGAGTTCCCATGGCAGGCCCGCGTGCTTCACGCTGGTCTGCGGCGAGGCACCCGTGCCGCCATCGTAACCGGAGATGAGCACCACATCGCTGTGCGCCTTCGCCACACCCGCGGCGATGGTGCCGACACCGACCTCGGAAACGAGCTTCACGCTGATGCGTGCGGCGCGGTTCGCGTTTTTCAGGTCGTGGATGAGCTGGGCAAGGTCCTCGATGGAGTAGATGTCGTGATGCGGCGGCGGCGAGATGAGGCCGACGCCCGGCGTGGAGCCGCGCACCTTGGCGATCCAGGGATACACCTTCGATCCAGGAAGCTGGCCGCCTTCACCGGGCTTTGCGCCCTGGGCCATTTTGATCTGGATTTCGCGGGCCTGGCTCAAATAAAGGCTCGTCACACCAAAGCGGCCGCTGGCGACCTGCTTGATGGCGCTGTTCTTCGAATCGCCTTTCTCATTCGTCCACGTGTAGCGGGCAGGGTCTTCGCCACCTTCACCGGTGTTCGATTTGCCGCCCACGCGGTTCATGGCGATGGCGAGAGCTTCGTGCGCCTCGCTGGAGATCGAGCCGTAGCTCATCGCGCCCGTTTTGAAGCGCTTCATGATGCTATCGACGCTTTCGACCTCTTCGATCGGCACGGGAGTCTGCGACTTGAAGTCGAGCAGGCCACGCAGCGTGTAGAATTGCTTCACCTGCGTGTTCACCAGCGCGGTGTATTGCTTGAAGGTGTCGTAATTGCCCGTGCGCACCGCCTTTTGCAGCGTGTGGATCGTCAGCGGGTTGAAGAGGTGAGCCTCACCTTCTTTGCGCCACTGGTAGTCACCGCCCACGTCGAGCGCATGCACCTGCGAATCGCGATCCGGGAAGCCGCGCATGTGGCGCTGGATGCACTCCTCGGCGATGACATTGATGTCGCTGCCTTCCACGCGGGTGGCGGTCCACGTGAAATACTTGTCCACCACGCTCTTGCTGAGGCCGACGGCTTCAAAGATCTGCGCCCCGCGATAGCTCTGCATCGTGGAGATGCCGATTTTCGACGCCACCTTGATGACGCCCTTCGTGGCGGCCTTAATGAAGTTATAAACCGCCTTCTTGTGGTCCACGTTCACGAGCAGACCCTGGCGGATCATGTCGTCGAGCGTTTCAAAGGCAAGGTAAGGATTGATCGCGCCGCAGCCAAAGCCGATCAGCGTGCAGAAGTGATGCACTTCACGCGGTTCGCCGGACTCGAGCACGATGTCGCACTGCGTGCGGGTGCCCTTGCGGATCAAATGATGGTGCAGACCGCCCACGGCCAGCAAAGCCGGGATCGGAGCCTTTTCGGCCGAAACACCGCGATCCGTCAAAATGAGGATGTTGCGGCCCTGTTTGATCAAATCGTCCGCCTGGGCGCAAAGTGCGTCCATCGCGGCTTCGAGGCCCTTCGCGCCCTTTTTCGGGTCAAAGGTGATGTCGAGCGTCGCGGAGGCAAATTCGCCGCTGGCGATCCCTTTGAGCTTCGCGAGCTCCTCGTTGCTGAGGATCGGCGTTTTGAGCTCGATCAAATGGCAGCTTTCCGGCTTCGGATCGAGCAGGTTGCCCTCGCGACCGATGGTCGTGATGGGCGACGTGACGATTTCCTCGCGGATGCAGTCGATCGGCGGGTTCGTCACCTGCGCGAAGAGCTGCTTGAAGTAGTCATAAAGGAGCTTCGCCTTGTTTGAGAGCACGGCGATCGGGATGTCGGTGCCCATCGAGCCCACAGCCTCCACGCCATCACGCGCCATCGGCACCATGAGCATGCGCAGGTCTTCCCAAGTGTAACCAAAGGCCTGCTGGCGCTTCAGCATCGTATCGTGATCCGGCAATGGCGCAGGAGCACCATCAGCGATGTCCGCCAGCTTCACGAGGTTCTTGTCCAGCCACTCGCGGTAAGGCTTCTCGGCAGCGATCTTCTCCTTGATCTCGTCGTCCGGCACGATGCGGCCTTCTTCCATGTTCACGATGAACATCTTGCCCGGCTGCAGACGGCCTTTGAGCTTCACATTCGCCGGATCGACCGGCAACACGCCCGCTTCCGAGCCCATGATGACCAGATCGTCATGCGTCACATAATAACGGGAAGGACGCAGACCATTGCGGTCCAGCGTGGCGCCCATCATCGTGCCATCGGTGAAAGCGACGGACGCAGGGCCATCCCACGGCTCCATGAGGCAGCTGTGGTATTCGTAGAAGGCCTTTTTCGCCTCGCTCATCGACTCGTGGCCGCTCCACGGCTCCGGAATCATCATCATCATCGCGTGCGGCAGGCTGCGGCCGCTCAGAACGAGGAGTTCGAGGCAGTTGTCAAAGATCGTCGAGTCCGAGCCATCCACATTGATGACCGGCTTGATCTTGTTGATGTCATCGCCAAACAGCTCCGACGCGAACAGCGACTGACGGGCGAGCATCCAGTTGATGTTGCCGCGCAGCGTGTTGATTTCGCCGTTGTGGGCGATGTAGCGATACGGATGCGAGCGCTCCCAGTTCGGGAAGGTGTTCGTCGAGAAACGGCTGTGCACCAGCGCCAGCGCCGACTCCATATCCGGATCGCTGAGATCCTTGTAGTAACCACCGACCTGCATCGGGGTGAGCATGCCTTTGTAAACCAGTGTGCGGCAGGAAAAGCTCGGCGCATACCACACCGGGTCCACTTTGGCGACGCGGATGGCATTGTGCGCCACCTTGCGCAGCACGTAGAGCTTCCGCTCAAAGGAAAGATCATCCAGCGCCGACGCATGGCGCTTCACAAACACCTGGCGCACCAGCGGCTCGCTGGCCTTCGCCGACTTGCCGAGCGTGGAGTTATCCACCGGCAGCTCACGCCAGCCGAGGACCGGCATGCCTTCCGCCGCGGCCACTTTTTCAAATTCCGCCTTCGCCTTCGGCCACGAATCGCCGCCGCGAGTGGTGAAAATGTTCGCCACGCCATACTGACCCTGCGCCGGCAGCTCAAAACCCGCCTCCTTGGCCTTCTTCGCCAGGAACGCGTGCGGCGTCTGGATCAAAATCCCCGCCCCGTCACCGGTATTCTCCTCCACGCAAGCACCGCGATGGTCGAGGTTCTCCAGGATCTGCAGCGCATCCGCCACGATCTTGTGCGATTTTTTCCCCTTCATGTGACAAACGAATCCGACGCCGCAGGCGTCGTGTTCGAACTGCGGGTCATAGAGGCCTTGCTTCGAGGGGAGTCCGTGGTTTCTCATTTTTGCTACAAAAGGGGGGCGGGATTTAGGCCAGCCCGGGGGGTAAATCAACCAGCATTCTACCTGCCAAGTCTGGTCCCTATTTTACGAATGCGGAGGCCGGATTGAGGCATTGCAAGTCCGCATCCAGCCGCTAAAAACAGCCTCCATGGTGCGACTCACGATTCTCGGCAGCGGCAGTTCAGGGAACTGTGCCGTCATTTCGACGGAAAACACCACGCTGCTGCTCGATGCCGGCCTCAGCGCGAAGCAGATCTGCCTCCGGCTCGACGCCTGCGGTTTCTCCCTCGACATGCTCGACGGCATCCTGCTCACCCACGAGCACCAGGACCACACCGGCGGCATCGAGGTGCTCAGCCGGAAGCGCTCCATCCCGCTGTTTTGCACCGCTTTGACCCAGGAGGTGCTCGCCAGCAGCCTTGGCTTCAAAAAAGCCCCTCCTTGGCGCCTCATGACCACCGGCTCGGCCTTCGAGTTCCAGGATCTGCGCATCGAATCCTTCCCCGTGCCGCATGACGCGGTGGATCCCGTGGGTTTTGTCATCGCCGACCAGGAGTCACGCCTCGGCGTGCTCAGCGACGTCGGTTTCGTCACGAACCTGATCAAGGACCGCCTCAAAAGCTCAGACAGCCTTTTCATTGAGGCGAATTACGACACGCAACTGCTCGAAAACGACACGAAGCGTCCCTGGGCCACAAAACAACGCATCAGCTCGCGCCACGGGCATCTCTCGAACGAGCAGGCGGCCGAACTCGTGCGTGAGGTGGCACATCCCGGCCTCAGCCATGTCGTGCTCGGCCATTTGAGCGACGATTGCAACGACCCGGCCACCGCTTCGCGCCACATCCGGCAGGCGCTCGACGCGGCCGGGGCAGACGGGGCACGCGTCATCTGCGCCGAACGCCACAAACCGACGCCGACCATCGAGGTCGTTCGCCGTCGCAGCACAGCCAGCGTGAGTTTCTGCTTCACCGCCGCTGATGATTCCGGCCAGCTCGCGCTGCTTTGACTTATGGATACGCGTCTGATCATCCGCAGCGTTCTGGCGCTCGTTCTCATCGCCGGACTCTGGTTTGCATGGTGGGTTTTCGGTCGATCCCCGGAATCCCAGGTGCGTGCGGCACAAATGGATTTCATCCAGGCCGTCGAAGAACGCGACTGGGACGCGGTGAAGGAGTTCCTCGCCGAAAATTACACAGACGCCTACGCCCACACGCGCGAAACAGCGATCCAGGACGGAAAGAAATACCTCAGCGGCTTCTACACGCTGACTTTGAAGACCGACATGGCTACCGTGCGTGCCGCGAAAGGCCAGGGCATGGTTTCGATGATGATCCGGCTTGAGGGCAACGGCATCGGCTACAGCCAGCTCGTGCTCGGCCACGTGAACCAGCTCGCCGAACCATGGTTCTTCCACTGGAGCAATCCCACGCCCTGGCCGTGGAACTGGCAGGTGAACATGATTCACAACGACCAGGTGCGCTGAGCACAGACCGCGGCCTTCGCGTCACGGAATACCATGCCCCTTGGCCGCCACCCAGAGGGCATACCAGTCCTCGCGCTCCAGCTTGATCTCCGTCGCCTTCACGCACGCCTGGATGCGGTCGAGCTTGTTCGTGCCGATGATCGGCAGCGGCATCGACGGATGCGCCATGATCCAGGCGTAGGCGAGCTGGTCCAGCGTCGCGCCGTCGTATTTGGCGCCGAGTTCGGCCGCTTTCGCGTGCAGGCGTGCCGCGGCAGGGTCTTCCTTTGACATCAGCGCCCCTTTGGCCAGCGGTGACCACGCCATCGGCAGGATCCGGTGACGCTGGCACTGGTCGGCGGTGCCGTCGTAGATCGGGTCCATGTGCAGCAGGCTGAACTCAACCTGGTTCGTCACCAGCGGCTGGTCCATGCGGGAGTTCAGCAACTCGAATTGATGCACGTTGTAGTTCGAGACGCCTGCGGAGCGGATTTTTCCGTCTTTGAGCAGCTTGTTCAGCCCGGCGGCGGTTTCATCGGCGCTCGTGAGCCAGTCCGGGCGATGCACCAGCAGCAGGTCGATGTGGTCGATGCCCATCAGCCGCAGGGATTTCTCCGTGCTCTTGATGATACGCTCCGCCGTCAAATTGTAGAACGCCACCTTCCGCCCCGGATGGAACTCGCACGGGATGTAGATGCCGCACTTTGTGACGATCTCGATCTTGCCGCGGAAAGCCGGGTCCAGCTTCAACGCGCCGCCGATGGCTTCCTCAACGTGGTAGGTGCCATAGATCTCCGCCGTGTCCAAAGTCGTGATCCCCAAGTCCGCGCAGGCTTTGAAGCGATTGATGAGTGCCTGCGGGGTGCTGTTGGCCTTGTCCTCGTCGTCCAAAATGCGCCAGGTGCCATAGACGAGGCGGGAGAACTCAGGGCCGTTGGGAGCGATGCGGTGGCGGGTGATCATGGGAAGTCGATTTTGGACGGCTGGATCGCGTTGAACAAACAAAAACGGCACCCCTTGCGAGATGCCGTTCCAAAAAGGAATTTCGAGAAGAACCGATTACTTCGTGAGAGCACCGACCTTTAGCGCCAGACGGCTCTTGAGGCGGGAGGACGTGTTCTTCTTCAGGACTTTGGTCTTGGCGGCCTTGTCAGCGGCGGAGGCGAACTCGCTCAGGCTGGCGCTGGCGGCAGCGGCGTCCTTCTTCTCCACAGCGGCGAGCACTTTCTTGCGAAGTGTGCGAATGCGGCTTTTCACCGTCTGGTTGTGAGCGGTGCGAGCCGTGGTTTTGCGGATGTTCTTTTCAGCGGAGCGGATGTTGGCCATAGGGGGCGGGGGAAAGGGCGGCGAGAATAGGACGCCACCCCCACCCTGTCAAACTAGAATCCTGGCCTGCCGCCGCGTCCCGGTTTTTCCTTGGCTCCTCTGTTCTGATCCGGTAAAACAAAAGCCAAAACCAGCCATGATCGAAGTCGAAATCTACGCCCCCGGTGTGCGCACGGAAGCCGCCATGATGCAGCTCCGCAACCAGATGGACCACTTCCCCCGTGTCCGCTACAAGGTCGATGCCCGCCACGACATCGTTTATTTCGAGATCGACCGCCCCGGCGACATCAACCAGCAGGAGATTCATCAAATCTTCGACGCCATCGATCTGGTGCCACGTTTTGTCGGCCAGATCCCGGAGGAACTGCGCACAGGACAGACGACGAAGCTCGTGTAGGTCACGCTTGTCTCTCCAGCAGCGCCACTGTGGCCTGCTTCATCCGGCCCAACACGTAATACACCGTCTGGCTCCGCAATCGCACCAAGTCCGCACCAATGATGCGCGGCACAAAATTCGCCGGCACATCGATCACCTGCTGAGCTGTGCATCCATCCAGACCACGGCAAAGAATGGTCGTCAGCGCCCGGGTGAGCGTCTGCACCTTTGGCCCCAGGCTGATCGCGAAATGCAGGCTCCCATCCTCTTTTCGACGCACATGCACGCCGACGGTGTCTGTGCACTCCGCGTCCTTCCGCACGTCCTCGAAATCGAAAGGCTCCCCCGCCCCGGGCGCGTGTTTCGCCGCCTGCGCGGCCAGATCGATCAGATTCTCCCGCCGCTCGCCTTCCGGCAGCGCTTCAAAAAAGCCAATCAGTTCATCCAAAGCGGCGGGGTAAGCCTGCATGCTCACTTCTTCACCGGTTTTGGCGGATTCAAATCAATCACCGGCATTTCCACGAACTTTTTCCAGCGTGCCTCGCTCTGCTCCTGCGTCGCGACGCCATCGTGAACCCACAGCGCGTAGCGCACGCGCAGCTTCTTCTCCTCGGTCACCTCCACCGGCGTGTCGAGACTGAGGCAGCAGCCCATCCAGCCGTCGTTCCGCACGTGAAAGGCCGTCGGGTTGTGCGGATTCATCGGGTGATTCATCAAGGTGATGCCGCCGAAGCCGTCCGCTTCATTCGTGATGCGCCCGCTGTAGTCGCACCAGCGTGCCGGCTTGCGGAAGATCTGCTCCTCATTGAGCTGGCCTTCCGAATTCAAAATGCGTCCACCGCCATCATGCACACCGATGCTTTTCGCCATCCGCACCGCAATCAAACCGAAGCCTGTGGCACCAAACGTGGTCGTCTTGCCCTTCGGCGGCGTGAACTCCATGTCCACGATCATGAACCAGCTCTTCGCGCCATCCTCCGGCCGCACCTCCGTGCGCCGCACTTCCACGAGCTGGATCGACTTGTCCGCCTCACTGAGCCAGTGATTCACCATCCGCATCGACGCGAACTCATCCGTGTCCTCGTAGCCTTCGCGAGACACCTCCACATTCACGATGCGCCCCTGCTTCTTCGCGTAATCCCCCCAGAAATCGAGGTCGTTCACCAAGTTGTGGGTCACCCACACGCTGTTGTGGTGCGAATGCGTCAGCGGGTCATGCGGATGCCCCATGCGCGTCAGGCTCACGTCCCGCGAAGCCCGGATCGGATAACAAAACGGCCGCATGTCCAGCGGATCAAAGTGCATCGCCGTCAGCTCGCGCCCATCGAGCTGAAACGACGTGATGTGATGCGGCATCGGCACCGCCTGCACACGCGGAATCGGTTTCGCCGATGGCAATTGTGCCGCCGCAGTCGCCGTGAGGATGCCAAGAAGAGTGAAAACTCGCATGATCTTCTCCATACGCATCCAAACCGCGATCCTTCGGGCTTCGCCATTCATTCATCATTCTGCATTCGTCATTCGCCATTTCCCCTCCATCATCCCGCCGCAAGGAATCGCCGATTCCCCTCGTTCCAACCGCCCTCAATCATGAAGAAAACGCTTCTCTCACTCCTCCTCGTCGCCGCGTCCACATTCGCGGCCACCATCCCCGAGGCCGCCAAAGTCGGCCAGTTCTACGCTGGCTGCCAGGCCTACAGCTTCCGCCTCTACACCGTCTTTGAGGCCATCGACAAAACCGCGCAATGCGGCGGCAAGACCATCGAATTCTATCCCGGCCAGAAGTTCGACGACACCGCCAAGTGGGACCACAACTCCACGCCCGAGATGATCAACAAGGTCATGATGCACCTCGAAGCCAAAGGCCTCACCGCCGTCGGCTACGGTGTCGTCAAACTCGGTCAGGATGACGCGAGCAATCGCAAGATCTTCGAGTTCTGCAAAAAGCTCGGCATCGGCGTTGTCGTCACCGAACCTGACGTCACCGCGCTCGACAAGATCGAAGCCCTCGTGAAGGAATTCGACATCAAGATGGCCATCCACAACCATCCCAAGCGCCCGCTCGACCGCGCCTACATGTTCTGGGATCCGGATTACGTCCTCGGCCTCGTCAAAGATCGCGATCCGCGCATGGGTTCCTGCGCCGACATTGGCCACTGGGTCCGCAGCGGCCTCGATCCCGTCGAGTGCGTGAAGAAGCTCAAAGGCCGCATCTTTGACAGCCACATGAAGGACCTCAACGAGTTCGGCAACGTCAAGGCCCACGACCTCCCCTTCGGTCAGGGCAAGAGCAACATCGCCGGCGTCCTCGCCGAATACGCCGCCCAGGGCTATCCCGGCCCGCTGCACTGCGAATACGAGCACAACTGGGAAACCAGCGTACCAGAGATCACCCAGTGCCTCGAGTTCGTGAAGAACTGGAAGCCCGCGAATTAATCTCGATTCCCTCAAGGAGCGGGGCTTGCCAAGCCCCGCTTTTTGTGCCCTCACCGCACCACCTTCAAATAGGCGATCAAATCCGCCAGCGACTGCTGCGTCATCGCGGCTTCGAGACCTTCGGGCATGAGCGAAATGCCCGCGCTCTTCAAAGACGCCACATCGCTGCGCAGCACGGATTTGGTGATGTTTCCGGCCATCTTCAGCGTGAGGCTGGCGCTCGTTTCGGTGGCGATCACCCCATAAAGCTGCTCGCCGCTCTTCAGCGTGCAGTGGTAGGCCATGAAACCGGGCTCGATGATCGCGCTGGGGTCCAAAATGGAGTTGAGGAGCTTTTCGGCATCGTGCTGCGCTACGCTGCGAAGGTCCGGGCCGAGCTCGAGGCCCACGCCGTCGAGTTTGTGGCAACTGATGCACACACTCGCGAAAACGGTCTTCCCGCGTGCTGCATCGCCCTGGAGCTTGAGCGCGGGTTTGAACTTCTCCACCACCGCGGCGCGTGTGGCGCTGGTGGCATCCGCGAAGACCTTCTCTGCGAGATTGGCGATGTTTTTCTTCGGATGCTTCATCAGCCGCGCCCGCGTCGCCGCGTCACAAGCCTTCGCCTCCGGCCGTTTCAGCAGCGCGAGCGCCCAATCGTCATTCGAGAGCAGCGTTTCGAGAATCTGCGTGCGCAGCGCCGGCGTGCGCTGGTCCCAGCCTTCGAGCAAAAACTGCTCGCCACCCTTCGGTTGCAGCTTCGCGACGAGCCGCAGCACCTCCGCACCTCCCGTTTTGGCCCAAAGCTCCGGCAGCAAGCCTTTCACCGTCTCGCGATGCCCGCGATCCGTCGCCAGCAAGGCCAGCGATTCCATCGTCGGAGCCGTTTTGAGGGATTCCGCCGCCTGTTGCAGCTTCGCCGCCATTTGATCGACCGCCGCCCGCGCCTTCGCATCCGTGACCTGCTTCGCGAACTCGGTCAGTGAGAGGTTTTTCTCGTCCAGCACGGCCAGAAGCTCCTCCAGCCCGTTTTGAGCCTCCAAACGCGTTACTAGCGCCGCGATGGCCTTTTCGTTCTTCGTCGCCAAAGCGCAGCGCATGAGCAGCGCGAAGAGTTTCGCGTTCGTCCGCTCGCAAACCCGCTCCAAATGCGGCAGCACCGAGCTCAATGCCGCGCCTTGCAGCGGTGAACCCGGCTCCGCGTTGTTCAGCAGTTCCGCCAGCAGAACTCCCGCCCACTCGAATTTCAGTTCACCGAGCGTGCAGGCCAGTTGGAGCCGCACTTTGGCGTCTTCGTCGTTCACGAGCTTCGCCAGCACCTTGTGGAGTGCGGACGCCTCGTCCGCTTTCCATTCGAGCTTTTCAGCCATTTGCAGTGCTTGTTCACGGACCCGCGACTGCTCGTCAAAGGAGTCAGTAAAAAGAGTGAGGCAGTCAGAGGCACTGAACTTGTCCAGATTAAGAGCCGTCCAGGCTAACTGCACGGTTTCGATGCCAGATGCGACCCTCCCAAACTTCGAGGCCTTATCCTTGCCCTTCCACTGATCGATCATCTGCATTTTGTCGCGGCCATAACCACTGCTTCGGACCACTCTGATGAAGTCTCCACTCTCTTCTTTAACCTCTCTTTTCACCACCCGCCAAATCCTCCCCTTGTCGTCACCTTTGCGATAATGCGGCAGAAGCTCCTCTTTGCCGTTCTGCGGCAACCACTGCGGGTGCTCGATCATGTAGCGATACATGTCGGCGACCCACAGCGCTCCATCGGGGCCGGTGCGGACCATGACGGGGCGGCACCAGCGGTCTTCGCTGGCGAGGAAGTCCATCTTCGACTCGGCGGGATCGCGCACGGCTTTGAAGGTGACACCGTCGTCTTCGAGGATGTGATGCTGCACGACGTTGTGGAAGGGCTCGCAGGTGAAGGCGTGCGTTTTGCCGTCGGTGAAGAGCACTTGATCGCGATAGACCTCGATGCCGCAGGCGCTGGTGAAGCGTCCGGCTTGATCGAAGCTGTGAAAGCGCTTTTCCATGCTGCTGGCGGGATAGACGGGCGGATTCCGCGGGAAGAGCTGATGGATCGGGTCCGGCGGGATGACGTGCGGATTGCGGCGCAGGTAGTGATCCTGCAACACGTAGTGCCAGAGCGGGAAACTGTTCTGCACGCCGAACCAGTGGCCCCAGTCATCGCGGGCGCGACCGAACTGCGACGGGCCGCTCTGCGGGTCGAACTCGCCCGTGTCCGGCTTGAAGCGGAAATCGCGACTGCCGAGGTCGATCTTCTCGCCGGTGAGTTTGCACTCGATTTGCGTGCCTTTGTTGTAGCCGCCGTGATGCGCCCCGGCGGCGCAATACACCCAGCCGTCCATGCCCCAGCGCAGGCCGTTCACGCGGAGCTGCTGGTTGCCGGTGCTGAAGCCGGTGTAGAGCACTTTCTTCGTGCCATCGGGCGAAATGAAAAAGATGTCCGGCGCGGCAGTGACGATCACGCCTTCACGCCACGTCAAAATGCCGGTGGGATAGCTCAAATCGCTGACGATGACGCTGCGCTTGTCGTAGCGACCGTCGTGGTCCGTGTCCTCCAGCCGCACGACGCGTCCACCGGCCTTGCCATTGCCATCCATGCCGAGCGGGTAGTCCGCCATCTCGATGACCCACAGGCGGCCCTGCTCATCCCAATCAAACGCGACGGGATCGAGCACCACCGGCTCCGCCACGACGAGCTCGATGCGGTAGCCATCACGCACATGCCACTTCTTCGCGGACTCTTCGGGAGAGAGGGGTGGCTCGTGGTAGGGCGCTTTCTCCGAAAGCGCCGTCGCAGGCCGATTGGGCTTCGATGACGCGGATGAAACATTCGCGGGCCTGTTGGCCTCACGCGGCGGCTGGGGGACCAGCCGCCCTACCTCAAGACCAGCCACCTCCACTTTCTCGAACGATCCCTCCAGCGGTGCGAAGTCATCGCAGCGTCGGCCAAAGAATAAGTCCTTCGCGCCGGGCGCGGTGACGGGCAGTTCAGCGTCGATCTCGACCTTGCCGTTGAGCGTGACCTTCACGCGCGAGCCGATGCGCTCCAGCTTCACGTCATTCCATGAGCCGGGCTCGATGATCGTCTTGCCGCGCACGATTTGGGAGGCCGCGTTGCCGTTGAAGACGAAGAGCTTGCCGGGTTCGGAGTCCTTGTAGCTGCCACCGATGCCAAGATGATCGCCAGGGGCTTGGTGATCACCCTTCGGACCACGTGAGATGAGGTAAGCGGTCACCGCGCTGACGTTGTTCGCCTTCGTGTTCTTGAAGCGCATCGACGCGGACCAGTTTTCAGAATGTGGTGCAGTCCTCTGGACTGCGTCTTTCTGAGCAGCCGAGACGGCTGCACCACGCTTCTTCCGCTCCGCTCGCGAAACGGCCCATTTCGCATTCTCCTCGCCCACTTTCGACAGGTTCCAAAGCTTCGCGATGAGCGAAGGCTCGATGGCGCGATCCCAGATCGTGATCTCGTCCAGCCGTCCTTCGAGTCCTTGGCCGAAAAGCACCGCATCCTCGGATTTTCCGGCCTTTCCGGTCAAAACGGGCTTTTCAGAGCCATCGAGATGCACGCGCACGTTTTCGCCATCGCGGATGAGCACGGCGAAATGCCAGTCGTCGGCAAAGAAAGTAGTTTCGGCTTTAGCCGAATCCGATCCGTCGGCTGAAGCCGAAGCCACTTTATCGCCCCATTCGAGCCTCACCGTGTGATCCGGGAACTGATGCGCCTTCACGCTGACACCCAACGCGTTGATCAACTCGCCCGTGCGATCACTCGCGCCGCTTTCATGCCCTAGCCAGAACCAGAGGGCGATGCTGGCATGGTCTGCGAGCTTCACTCCAGATATTTCAATATGACCACCAGCTAGGTGTATGGATCGGTTGATCTTGTCACTTGGCACTTTGACCTGAGTTTTGAGGACAGACTCATCGCCATATCCTAGGCCAGCATTAAACCCAGGCAGCCAACGCGCATGTGGACCCTGAACCGATACGGTGAACTCCATTTCTGGGAACGGCGAGCGCTGCAAACCAAAGCTGCGTTCATCCTGGAAATCGACCATAGCCCGCATATGTGAACCAATCACCGCGCTCGTATACTCGCTCGAGTCTTCGCTGACACCTCTTCCCGGTGACAAGTTCAGTGATCGAAGCATCTCGTTCAGAGTATTCCGGATTTTGGCTTCTGCGCCCACTTCCAGGCCGGCTGTGCGGGCAGGCCATGTGGTATACCCCCCAAGATCATGTTGCTCCACTGGCGGAATGTAACCTTCAGCACCGTTCGCGAGCTCGATGTTGAAGTGACTGCCAAAAGGAGATGACCACTTCAACATCAACCCTGTAGCGGCGTACACTTCATTGGGAAGAGTTGCGATGCTGATTTCACCAACGCTAGGATCGCCGATTCGGATGGCTTGGAGCTTCACACTCGTCTTTTGACGCTCGTGGAGGATGAGCGCCTCTCTCGCATACACTTCCTCTTTGTTCTTCGGCAGGTCGTTCTCGATCTTCGCGGCGATGGGACGGGCCCAGGCGAGGCGTTGTTCGTCGGGGACGCGGTAGTTGAGCTCCAGGGTCTTCTCGATCATGCCGAGCGGGGCGTGATCGACGTATTTCACGGTTTGCAGGGCCTTCATGGCGCTGTCGGCGACCTCGGAGGCGTAGTGGTCGATGGTGATCGTCTTTTTCTCCGCGCCGTAGTCCATCCACATCTGGTCGCCGCTGGTGCCCTGGCTCATGGCGCAGACGAAGGGGCCGTTGCCATCGCCTTGCTGGCCCAGTTTGGCGGCGAGATGCTTGCAGAAGAGGCCGAAGTAGTCCGCCGACACGGGCGCGGTGCCGAAGTAGTGCTGCGAGTAGTTCGCGAGCACGCCGAGCGGTTTGCCATCGAGCGTTTGCAGCGCGATAACGCTGAGCTGCGGGTCCACCGGGCCGCTGGGGCCGACGACGTCCTTGCTGAGGTAGCCGGGGTGCATGTTGGCGCGGCCCGTGGGCTGGCCGAAGGGATCGACGATCTCCTTGCCGGGCAGGCGAATCCAGCGGCGATTGTGCGTGTGCTCCCAGTCATCGAACGAGCCCCAGCCGATGCGGGCCGGTTGCAGCGCCGCATTCGCCGCCACGATGGCCTCGGCGATCTTGGGCGTGAGGAATTTCGCATACACCGTGTCCTTTCGCGTGCCGAGGCAGCCCATCGCGGCGGGCGCGGAGTGCGTGTGCGTGGCGCTGACCATCATGCGATCCACCGGGATGCCGCATTGCTTCGCCGCGATGCCTTTGGCCTCATCAATGAGCGACTGCTCCATCATGCACGTGTCCACGATGGCGAAGGCGATCTTCATCTTCCCGTCATCGAACACGAAACTGCGCACGAAGAGCTTGTCCGCGAGCTTTTCGCCCCGTCCTTCGAGAAACCCGCCCGCGATGATGCGCGGGAACTCCGTCGGCGAGATGTCCACCGTGGCCACTCCGGCGCGGAAAGTGGCCGCGGAGGCGAGCGTGGTGAGCAAGGAAAGGCAGGTGAAAACGAGCTTCATGGTGTGTGAGACCATACGCTCTCCAGTTCGCCGTTTGCTCAATCTCCCGCGCCAGTGTTTTCGATGTCGGTGGTCAATTTCATGCCCATGAGCACATAGGCGTGCGTTTTGGCCAGCATGTCCATGACGTAGCCGGGCAGCCGCATGAGCTCATCGAATCCTGATTCGCGAAAAGCGCGAATGGCCAGCTCCCGCTCCGCATTGAACTCCGCCTGGAGATGCGAGAGGCCGCAGTGCCGTGCCACGTCAATGATTTCGCGAATCAGCATGCCCGCGAGCCCCACGCCGCGATAACCGGGATGCGTGAGCAGGTGCGTCATGCCGATGTGCCGCTTCCAGCCGCCGTGGCGCTGCTCCAGCGTCGCCAAACCGATCACCTGCCCGTCCGCAAACGCCAGTAACGGCAGCCGTGCGTCGTAATCCACATCCGCGCACCACTCTTTGACCAGCGCCGGATTATCGAGTCGCTGCTTGATGAACAGCCGCTCAAACTCCGGCACCTCGTGCAGGAACCGCATGAACCCCGCATCATCCGCAGGCTCCAACGGACGGATCATGCACTGCACGCTGGTTTCGAGCGGATAACGGACCGGATATTTTTCGAGGGCAAAGTCAATCATGGCGGTGAACGAGGTTCACCGGACTTCCAGCATCGGACATGCCAGAAGAAGCCATGCACAGGATAGCCGCGCTAAACTGCAAGGAAGGATCAGTTTACGCGATCAACGGCCCAATTGCAGGCTCCGCGAGCAGCTTTTGCACTTCATCGACGAGGTTCACAGCGGGCACGGAGGTCTGCGATCTGGCGACGAGGTTCTTCACGATGATTTCGGGATACTCGGCTCCGAAGACAATGGCGAAGCGGGCTTTGCGGTCCTCGGCGGCTTGGAATTGCTTGCCGACTTTTTGGGAGCCGAAGGGGTAATCGATGCGGATGCCGGCGGCGCGGAGCTGCTGGATGGCGGCGAGCGCGTGGGGGCGCTGGGCTTCATCGGCGATGACGACGAAGGCGTCGATGCTGCTGGCGGCGAGGAGGGCGCTGGTGAGCTTCATTTGGGCTCCGGGCGTGCGCTTGAGCAGGATGCCTAGCACGACATCGCCCATGGCGAAGCCTGCGGCGGGCATATCGACGTTTCCATCGCTGATGAGGGCGCACAGTTTGTCGTAAGTGCCGCCGCCGGCGAGGGCGCGGAGGCCGTGCTTGAGATCGAAGACCTCAAAGACGACGCCGGTGTAGTAGGCGAGGCCGCGGACGATGGTGGCGTCGATGCGCACATGCTGCCAGAGGCCTCGGGCGGTGAGGTTGGCCTTCAATTCGGCGAAGGCAGGGTGGTTCTCATCCGTAGCGGCCATGAAGGCACGCACCTCGGCGGTGGTGAGGCCGATCTCGCTGAGTTTTTTCTCGGTCTCGTCCGGCTTCGCACGCTCGATTTTGTCGATGATGCCGAGGAAGGTGGTGGCGTGCTCGGTGGCGATGTTTTTCTCGGCGAGGAAGCCGTTCCAGATCTCGCGATTGCTGAGACGGATGACGAAGTCGTCGGCGCTGACGCCGAACTCGCGCATGGTGTCGATGGCCAGCGAGATGAGCTCCGCCGCGGTGGCGGGACCGCTGTCGCCGAGGATGTCGGCATTGAACTGGATGAACTCGCGCCCGCGGCCTTCCTGCGGCTCCTCGTAGCGGAAGCAGGGGCCGATTTGGAACCACTTGATGGGCTTCTTGAAGTCACGCTGGCGAGCGGTGGCCATGCGGGCGAGCGAGGGCGTCACTTCGGGGCGCAGCGTGATCTCGCGGTCCGCCTTGTCGCGGAAGCAGAAGAGCTGCGCGGTGATCTCGTTGCCGCTTTTTTTGCGGAAGAGGTCGGTGCTCTCGACGACGGGCGCCTCATACTCGACGAAGCCATAGCGCCGGGCGACGACGCGCCAGGTTTCGGCGATGTAGTTACGCAGCGCGCATTCTTCGGGGAAGAAGTCGCGGAAGCCTTTGACGGTGCGGAAGGTGGACATGGGGCGCGATTCATCCGTGCGCAGGCCTTCAAATCAAGCGGAGAGGCCAGAAAATGCCTGCGCAGGGTTGCGGCTTGGGGCTCTTTGCTCTCTGCTCCACGCTCCATGCTGTCCGATCTGTTTGTGCGTGATTTCCGCTGCTTCGCCGAGGCGAAGGTGGAGCTGCACCCGGATGTGACGCTGCTGGTGGGGCGGAATGCGCAGGGGAAGACGTCACTCATCGAGGCGGCCTGTGTGCTGATGCGGCTGCAATCGCCGCGGACGACGAATCGGAGTGAGCTGGTGCGCTTTGAGGCCTCGACCTGCCTCGTGGAGGCGGTTTGGAGCGGGAAACGGCTGCGGTATGCGCAAAGTGCGACGGCGAGACGTCTCGCGCTGGATGGCGCGACGTGTGGGAAGTCGGCGGATTACCTCGCGGCGGCCGGTTTGGTGGTGTGGATGGACCATCGCGACATGAATCTGCTGCGCGGCGGTGCGGAGCATCGGCGGCGGTTTTTGGACTTCGCGGCCAGTCAGATGTTTCCGGACTACCTGCATGCGTTGCGCGGCTATGAACGGGCTTTGCGAGGCCGGAACTATGTTTTGAAGCGAGATGCCGTGATCGCGTGGAAGCAGGCAGATGCCTTTGCGCGGGTGATGGACGGCTTTGCGGCGGTTTTGTGGCAAAGGCGGGCGGAACTCTGCCAAGCGCTGAATCCGCAGGTTTCGGCGGCGCATGCGCATTTGAGCGAAGGTGCGGAAAGCACGCGGATTGCCTTCACGAGCACTTTTGAAGCCGGGAGCCTGTTTGAGGCGCTGGCAGGCATGCGGGAGGAGGAGGCCAAATCACGCTCGACGGCCTTTGGGCCGCACCGGGACGACATCGCGATGTTTTTGAATGATCGCGATGCGACGACGTTCGCGAGCGAGGGCCAGCAGCGGTCCTTTGCGCTGTCGATGAAGCTCGCCCAAGCCCACGTGCTAGAAAAATCACACGGCGAGGCACCGCTGATGCTGATCGACGATGTGTTCGGCGAATTGGATGCTTTTCGCCGCCGGGCGCTGCTGAGTTTGCTGCCAAACGGCACGCAGAAGATCATCACGACGACGAATCTGGACTGGGCGGAAAAAGACGCGCTGAGCGGGATCGTGCATGACATCCAAAATGGGCAAATCCGGGGTTAAAATCGCTCGATTGAGAGCGAAAAACCCTGCCAGTGCACAATCCCAGTCTTCTTAGAAACTTCTCTTGACGCGTTTTCAGGCGGTTTTAGCTTTATATGAGTTAGAATTTCGCTCACCGCGTTGCTTTTCGTGATTCTCAAAACAGTTGGAATTCCCCGCGGCGAATTTGAGTTCTGGCGCTTTTTTATTTTAACATCTTTCCCTTTTATTCTCAATGCTTGGCAAACTTTTTGGATTTGTCGCCCAAGACATCGGCATCGATCTTGGCACGGCAAACACACTCGTCTATGTGAAAGACCACGGTATCGTTCTTCGCGAACCTTCGGTAGTGGCGGTGAAAACCGGCTCGAACGAAGTAGTCGCGGTCGGTGATGATGCGAAACGCATGCTCGGCCGAACGCCGGGAGGCATCACGGCGATTCGCCCGCTTAAAGATGGCGTGATCGCCGACTTCCGTGTGACGGAGGCGATGCTGCGCCACTTCATCCGCAAGGTGCAGGGCGGAGGACGCAAGATGCGCGGACCGCGTGTCGTCATCGCAGTGCCATCCGGCATCACCGAGGTGGAAAAGCGAGCGGTGAAGGAAAGCGCGGAGCAGGCCGGCGCGCGCGAGGTTTATCTGATCGAAGAGCCCATGGCTGCGGCGATCGGCGTGGGCCTTCCGGTCCAGGAAGCCGCGGGCAACATGATCGTGGACATCGGTGGCGGCACGACGGAGGTGGCGATCATTTCGCTCTCCGGCATTGTTTACAGCCGCAGCGTGCGCGTGGCGGGTGACGAACTCGACGAGGCCATCATCAACTACATGAAGCGCGCCTACAACCTCATGATCGGCGAGCGCACCGCGGAAGAAATCAAATTGCGCATCGGCAGCGCTTTCCCGCTGGGGAAAGAAACAACGATGGAAGTCAAAGGACGCGACATGGTGGCCGGTCTGCCGAAAACAATCACGATCACCAGCCAGGAAGTGCGAGAGGCGATGCTGGAGCCGCTGAACGCGATCATCGACGCGGTGCGCACGACTTTGGAGCGCTGCCCGCCGGAGCTCTCCGCCGACCTTGTGGACCGCGGCATCATGCTGGCCGGCGGCGGCGCGCTGCTGCGCGGCCTGGACAAGCTGCTGCAGGAAGAAACCGCGCTGCCGGTGCATGTGGCGGAGGATCCGCTCAGCGCCGTCGGTGAAGGAACGGGACGCGTGCTGAGCGAGCTCGAGTTCCTGCGCAAAGTGAGCACAACTGAAGTTTGAGTTCGTTCCGGGCCATGCGGTGACGGCATGATGAAAGTCCGCCAGCAACCACCGCGTCCACCCAGGAGGAAAGGCCGATCATGAAAAAGCTCAACATCCTCGCGCTTCTCGTCTTCGTGGCAGGGCTTGTCGCCGTGTTCACGTTCGACACGGCGACTACACGGCAGATCCAAGCCCGTGTCATGAGCCTGCTGTCCCCTTTCATACATTCCAGCGCGGCCATGGAGCAGGCGGCGGCGGACGCGGTGGCACCGCAGATCAATCCCGCTGAATTGAAACGGGAGAATGATGACCTGCGCGTGCAGGTTGAACGACTGCGCATCATCCAGCAGAAGCACAACCAGTCCATCGAGGAAATTGCGAAGCTGCGGCAGCTCATCGGCTTCAAGCAAGCGGCTCCATTTAAGATGACCGCGGTGAAGGTGATTCGACGCGAGTCGAGCACATGGTGGAACAGTTTGATCATCGACAAGGGCTCGATGGACGGCATCGGCACGGACAGTCCGGTGATCACCTCCGTCGGGCTTGTGGGGAAGACGTCCACCCTGGCTCCGCACATGACCAAGGTGATCCTGCTGACCGACGAGATGTGCCGCGTTTCAGCGAAAGTCGAGGGCACGCTCGAGCAGGGCATCCTGGCGGGCGAGCGAGCCGCGCTGGAAGTACGCCCCGAACTGCACCTGCGCTTCCTGAGCCGCAACGCGAACATCAACGCCGGCGCGAGTGTTTATTCCTCCGGCGAGGGCGGTGTGTTTCCTCCCGGACTGCTACTGGGACGTGTGAAGCGCTTCGAGAACCGCGAAATCTCCGGAGAGGCAATCGTTGAGCCCGCCGTTGACTTCTCCACTCTGGATTATGTCTTTGTGATCGAAATGCAGGCCGCAGAACCGGCACCGGAGCCTCCCGCACAATCGGCCAACGCCAAGCCCTGAGACGTCATGCTTTTTCATCCGATCTCCATCATTCTGCTGCTATTCACCTTCATGGTGCAGGAGTTCATTCCCGGGCTGGAGATCGCCCAGTTTGCCACGCTGTTCTTGCCGGCGGTGTTTTTCTTCAGCGCGTCGGTGGCGGCGCCGTTTTCGATGATGCTGGTGCTGGCGTTCATCACGGGCTTCATTTGGGATGCCCGGCATCTGCCGGGAGCTGTTGAGAGCCTGGCGGGCGCGGCAGACGTCTTCGGCACGGGCGCGGACCTGGAGCTTGGGGCCGGCAGCCGTCCGCTGCCGTTCGGCCTTTCCATCGTGCTCTTCGGCATGCTGGGCACGCTGATGCAGGGCATCCGGCCGTTGTTCAAGCGCGGACGACTGGAACTGCCGGTGCTGATGGTGGGCGTGGCCACTTTTCTCTGGTTGCTCTCGCAATATCTTATCATCACGTTCCTGCGCGGCTCGCTGCAGTTCCCATCGGGAGTCTGGTCGAAGATGATCACAGACACGCTGCTTGCGATGCTGTCTTCGCCGCTCATTTTTCTGCTGCTTTACTCGCTGGCCCGCCTGTCGAGTTATGAAATCAAATACGAAGGCCTGAGGTATCGTTTCGATGGTCGTTAAATACCATTTCCGCCTCTATCTCTTCACCCTCGCGATGCTGTGCGGGTTCGGACTGCTTGTGTTCCGCCTGTGGTCGTTGCAGATCGACCGTCGGGAGGAGTTCGCGAAGATGATTCCCGGCGCGAAGAAAGAGCGCGCTCGCATTCCCGGCCCCCGTGGCGAGATCAAGGACCGAAACGGCGTCGTGCTGGCATCGAACAAGGCCAGCTTCGAAGTTCGCATCAACCTCGCCGAGGTCGTCACCGAATACAAACGCGTCGCCAAGGTGCTCAAGACGCCCATTCCCGAAATCACGTTCGACATCGTCGAAAAAGGCATCCGGAGGCAAAAGCCTGAACTCGACATCTATAAAATTTTTGAGGACACAATCACGGCGCGCATGCGGGAAATGGGCGTACATAAAGAATACTCGGTGGACTCGCTGCGCGTTCATTATCGCAGTTTCGGCGGCGCGGTGCCGTGGGTTTATCGTGATGACCTGACCTTCTCCGAGTTCAGCCGCATCGCCGAGCACAATCTCGGCCTGCCCGGCGTCACCGTCGCCGAGCGCGCTTCGCGCGTGTATCCGCTCAAGTCACTCGCCTGCCACATCCTCGGCTATGTGCGCCTGCCGGACGATCAGCGCGTGTCCGCAGACGACCGCAAGGGCTGGGACTACTATGTGCCGGATGACTTCGGCGGAGCGGGAGTCGAAAAAAGTTTCGACAGCTATCTGCGCGGCAAGCCCGGCGTGCGTGTCATGCAGCGCGATCAGCGCGGCCGTCCCGTTGGTGAGGTTTATGAGGAATATCAGGAGCCGCGCAAAGGTAATGACGTCCATCTGACACTCGACGCCCGCATGCAGATCATCGCCGACAAGGCCCTGCGCGAAGGCAAAATCGGCCGTGGAGCCGTGGTGGTGATCGATCCGGCCACTGGCGAGTTGCTCGCGATGGTATCCGTGCCGTCCTATGATCCGAACCAATTCATTCCGAGCATCCAGCAGACGGACTGGGATGCATTGCTCAACAACAAGACCGTGCCGCTGCTTAACCGCGCCGTGAAAGGTCACGCGCCCGGCTCCACCTTCAAAATCCCGATCTCCTTCGCGGGCTGCCTAGCGGGCATTCAAAAATCCGCCTTCAACTGCAGCGGTGCGGTCACTTACGGCAACACAGCCATGCAGTGCTGGATTCAACGCCAGAGCGGCGGCTCTCACGGCACCCTCGGCCTCAGCGACGCCATCAAACAGTCCTGCAACTGCTTCTTTTACCGCTACGGCAACGCCGCCGGAATCAACAACATCACCAAGGTGGGCAAGATTCTCGGCGTGGGCGAAAAAACCGGCATCGAACTCGAAGACGAGGACAGCGGCATCCTGCCTAATCCCGACTGGCTGCGCGCCAACCGTCCCGCCGAACGCTGGAGCGACGGCTACACCGCAAACACATCCATCGGCCAGGGCATGGTGCTCGCCTCCCCGCTGCAAATGGCCGCCGTCACCGCCACGGTCGCCAACGGTGGCAAATCTTGGAATCCGCACCTTCTCAAACGCGTCATGGACCACGACCAGGTCGTGCTGGAAAATCCACCCAGCCTGCGCGGCGACCTTTCGCAAAACGTGAAGCCGGACGAGATCGAGATCATCCGCAAAGGCATGTGGAAGGTCGTCAACGACCCCGGCGGCACCGGCAAGTCGGCGCGCATTACCGGCGTCGAGGTCGCGGGCAAGACGGGCACCGCGCAGAACTGGCGGCGCAACGAGAAGAATGTGAAGGTGGATGACAACCACACCTGGTTCATCAGCTTCGCGCCTTATCAAAATCCCAAGTTCGCCGTCTGCGTCCTCGTTCAGAACGGCAAGTCAGGAGGCGGCTGCGCGGCACCGGTCGCGCGCCGCGTGCTGGAACAATGCCTGGCCCTCGAAAACGGCTATCAGGTCGCCATTGAGGCGATGCCGCCCGCCGAAGGCCACTTCAATCATATTCCCATGGTCCAATATGCCGACGCCGGAGTGCCTTTGGTGCCCGGAGCGGATGAGGACGGCGATACGGGCGCGGGTGCGCCCTCCGCCGAGCCGGTGGATGATGCCGCGCCGCGTGTGAACGCGACGCCCAACATCAAACGGAAGGCCGATTCAGCGGGATCGGCGGGAAGCAGCTCCGGACAGAATGTGCCTCAAGCCGTGCCAGTGCGCAGGGTTGGTATCTTCAACCGGGGAGGCTCCCAGGAAAGCAAACCGTCCGAGCCCTCCCAAGGCGGCGGATTTTTTCGCAAGCTCTTCAACCGCTGAAGATCTTCATCATTTCAGGGAACCCAACCATCATGGCATTAACATTCGTCCAAAGAATCAAAGAACTCCTCACCGGCAAACGCGACATCAAAAGCGGCGTGCGCCTCGTCATCAACTGCGAGAAGTTGGAGAACCGTGTCGCCCTGCTCGACAAGGGCGTCGTCGAGGAATACAACATCGAGCGTGTCGGCACGAACAGCCTCATCGGCAGCGTCTTCAAAGGCCGCATCCGCAACATCGAGCAGGGGCTCAAGGCCATGTTCATCGACATCGGCTTCGATAAAAATGCCTTCCTCCACTTCTGGGACGCCATTCCTGCCGCGCTGGATGCGGGCCTCGAAGAGATCAACCGCGGCGGCAGCAAAAAGAAAAAGCGCATCGAGGCCAAGGACATCCCCAGCCTCTATCCGGTCGGCTCCGAAATCATGGTTCAGGTCACCAAAGGGCCGGTCGGCAACAAAGGGCCACGCGTGACGACGAACATCTCGCTCGCCGGCCGCCTGCTCGTTTTGATGCCGCTCAACGACACCTGCGGCATCTCCCGCAAGATCGAAGATCCGAAGGAGCGCGCCCGTCTGCGCAAGATCATCGAGAAAATCAGCCTGCCCGAGGGCATGGGCATCATTCTGCGCACGGAAGCCTCCGGCAAACGAGCGCGCCACATCGTGCGCGATTTGAATATTCTCCTCGACGAGTGGGACCAAATTGTCGCCAAGCGCGACGGACAGAACGCGCCCGTCTGCTGCTTCCAGGAGCCCGATCTCGTCGAGCGCACGGTGCGTGACTTCCTCACCGAGGACATCGACGAAGTCGCCTGCGATGATCTCGCCACTGTTGAGCGCATGCAGCGCATGGCCGCTCACATTTCCGGCCGCGCGAAGCGCCGCATCAACTACTACCAAGGCCAGACCGCCATCTTTGAGCACTACGGCATCCAAAAACAGATCGACAACGCCTTCTACCGCCAGGTGTGGCTTCCCTGCGGCGGCTACATCGTCATCGACCAGACCGAGGCACTCGTCTCCATCGACGTCAACACCGGCCGCAACAAGGGCCACAAGGACGTGGACAAGCTCCTGCTCGAAACCAACCTCGAAGCCGCGGCCGAAGTCGCCCGCCAGCTCCGCCTGCGCAACATGGGCGGACTCATCGTCGTCGATTTCATCGACATGAAGCACCGCCGCGACCAGCAGGCCGTGTCAAAGGCCATGAACGAGCATTTGAAGCGCGACAAGGCCAAGACACAGGTGCTGCCCATCTCGCAGTTCGGCCTCATGGAGATGACCCGCCAGCGCCTGAATGAAAGCCTTGGCACCACGCTCTACGAACCCTGCCCGTACTGCAAAGGCCATGGCCAGGTCAAAACCCCGCTCACCATGAGCGTCGAGCTGCAGCGCCGCCTCGTCAGCGTCCTCGGGCGTGCGAAGGAGGACCAGCGCCAGCTCCTTGTCATCGTCCACCCGGAGGTCATGAACCGCCTCAAGACCGAGGATGGAGAGCTGCTTGTCGATCTTGAGCGCAAATACCACGCCCGTCTCACCTTCCGCAGCGATCCCACCTTCCACCGCGAGCAGATCACCCTAGCGAACGCCGCCACGGGCGAGGAAATCCGGCCCTGATGGTCGAAAAGGAATTTCTGGTGACTCAGAGAGAATGACGAACGGCAAAGTTCGTCATGCCACTCATCGCTGGGATACTTTGCCGCCTTCGAGCAGCTTTTCGAGATTCGAGTCGGGCTTCACGCCCTTTTTGACGGCCTCGCTGTATTCGGCACGGGCCTTGTCCCACTGCGGTGGATCCCAGGTGATGTAAAGCACGGCCAGGTTGAAATGCGCCTCGCCGTAGGCGGGATCGATCGCCAGCGCGGTCTTGAACTCGCGTTCAGCGCGCTCCAGCAGGCTCAATTTCGTGGCGATGATACCGAGATAGTGGCGTCCGCTGGCGTTGTCCGGACGCTTGGCGAGACTTTTCTCGAAATACGTCATCGCATCCTTCCAGCGCTCTTGTTTGAAGTAGGTGACGCCGAGCGCGAACGCCGCGGGCTCGTTCGCCGGGTCGTAAGCGAGCGCTTTTTGCAGCGAGACCTCGGCCTCATCATGCTTGTTGTCACGCTGGCGCGCCATGCCGAGACCGATGAGCGCGGTGACATTCTTGGGCTCCGCGCGCAACGCGTCCTGGTAAAGCTTTGCCGAGCCTTCGAAATCCTTGCTCATGTAGGCTTCGTTGGCCTGGTTGATGATTTTTTCGACGGAAGTGGGCGCGGGCGGAGCGGCTTTCTTGTCGCTGTCCGCCGAGGCGTTGGCGATGAGGGTGGCCTGCACGCCTTTCGGGCCGAGCAATTCACGCACCACCGGATCAGAGAAGAGCTTCTCCTCGTCCGGCGTCAGGATCATGCGCGCGTTCTTCATTTCCTCGACCTGCTTCACAAGCTCGCCGGAGGCGTTCTCCATCTTTTGCAGTTCGGCGATCATGAGATCCTTCGCCGCCTGCTGGCGATGCTGGGCGCGGAGCTGACGCATGATGATGGCGCGGAGCATCTCGTTTTCCTGCGTCAATTCGGGAGTGGCGGCCATCTTCCCGTCCATGCCGGACTGAAGCTCTTTGAGCTGCTTCGTCAGCTCGGCCACCTGGGTCTGGTAAGCGCCGCTTTCCTTGCGCAATTCGGCAAGCTGCGTCTGCAAACCGGTGAGCTGTCCCCGCAGGTCGGCGATCTCCTTGTCCTTGCGCGTCGCATCAGACTTCAGCGTGGCCACCTGCTTCTCCGCATCGGTCAAAGCTTTCTTCAAACGCTCGTTTTCGGCGATGAGGCGCTTCATCTCGGCGCTGCCGGCCTTTTTCTTCGCCTCGTCGAGCTCCGCCTGCAAACCGAGGCTGCGGGCGCTGGCGGCGTCGCGCTCCTTGACGGCCACCTCCTTGTCCTTGATCGCGGTATCACGCTGTTTGACAGCGTCATCTCGTTCCTTGAGGATTTTGTCGCGCTCCTGCTCGATGACATTGATTTTCGCCGAGGCAGCGGCGAGCTTTTCAAACGCGTCCTTCGCGGCGGACTCCGCGGCCATGAGGCGCTGGCCGGTTTTGCGAACTTCGAGATCCACGGCCATTTTCTCCTCCATGAGCTTGTCGAGCTGGGCCTGGGCGGCACGGCCCGCTTCCACATCCCTGGCCATCTGCAGGACGTTTTGCTCCAAGGCGGCGGACTTTTTGCCAAGCGCTTCACTTTGCGCGCGAGCGGTGGTGATCTCGCCGGAAGCCCATTGGTACCACTGCTGCCATTTGCCAAGGTCGAGCTGCATCTGGTTGTTCTGCGTCTCGAGTTCGAGCACGCGCTTCTTGTACATCGCCTCCCACTGGCCGAGCATGTCGCTCAGGCTCGGCAATCCGCCTGAGGAAGAAGGAGCAACAGCAGGCGCGGTCTGCGCCAGCATGCCGGGGGCCGGAATTCCTGCGGCTCCAGCCGCCACGGGCACATTGCCTGGCGAGACAGGGGTTAAAACCTGGGGTGTCGGAGACATCGCCGGCTGCGGGGCCACCTGCTGAGCAAGCCGCGTCTGAATGCGGGTGAGGGAATCCTGAATCTTCTGCTGGCGTGCGGCGCGCATCTCCGGCTGCCACGCCGGGTAGTTGCGCGCGATGCTGTCCATGATCTCGCCAGCCTGCTTGAATTTAGTCTGCGCGAGTGAGAAGTCGCCCGCAGCCTCGAGCTTGGCGGCCTCGTTGTTGAGTACAAAACCACGGAAGTACTGGTCCGCCACCTCGCTGCTGGGGTCGATGGTCTGGGCACGTGTTGCGGAGACGGCCGGAAGGAAAGCCACAACGAACGTGAGGACTTGAAGGAAACGATTCATGGGGTTTGCGGGAGGGGGTGCGATATTACCGCCTCCGGTCCTCTTTGGCAATGGCCTTGGCGGCCCCCTACCCCTGCCGCCGCCGCAGGACGGCCACCCAGCGGTCCACGGACTTGCCCGAAGCATCCTTGAGGGCGCGACTGGCCTTGTTGCGCTTGTTGCTCACGACCTCCATGCCAAGCGCCTCCAGCGCCCGCAGGGCCAGCTGGTGCTCGACATCGAAGTAGCTGGTGATGACGAGCATGCCGTCAGGTCGGAGCTTGGCGATGCCCTGGTCGAAAATTTTCTTCCACAGCTCCTGCCCGTGCCAGAAGTTCTGATGGCGGAGGAAGACCATGTTGAAATCGTCGCCCAGTTCCTTGTGCTGATCGATCTTGGTGGCGTCTTCAATCAAAAACTGCGCGGGCAGATGGCGATGCGTCTCGCGTGCCTGCCGGATCTCGCGGATGCGGATGTCAGCGCCGACCATTTCGACCGGTCCGCCTTTCGTGAGGTCAGAACCGACCTGGATCAGCGTCTCGGCCTCGTCGCAGCGTCCGCAGGCGAGATTCAGGATGCGCATGTCCTTCTGCACCGCAGGCAGATGCGGTGAAAGGGAGTCGTGGAGGAGGGATTTGAGCTTTGCCATGTCCTCCTGGATGGCGTTTTGCGGCTGAGGCAGATCGGAAGATGATGGGATGATCATGCTCATAACCACACTTTGAAGCGATCAGAACTTCAATTCCTCGCCAAAGATCATGCGTGCCGCCTGGGCCACGTCTTTGTCGCCACGACCGCTCAGGTTGACGAGGATGATCTGGTCTTTGCGCATCGTGGGGGCGACTTTGCGCACTTCGGCGATGGCATGGCTGCTCTCGAGGGCGGGGATGATGCCCTCGACCTCGCTGAGCTCGCGGAAGCCGGCGAGTGCCTCGTCGTCCGTGGCATAGTTGTATGTCACGCGGCCCTGGTCGTGCAGCCAGGCATGCTCGGGACCGATGGCAGCGTAATCGAGGCCGGCGCTGACGCTGTGCGTGAGCTCGATCTGGCCGTCAGCGTTGGCGAGCAACCATGTCTTGGTGCCTTGCAACACGCCGAGGCGGCCGCCTTGGAAACGCGCGGCATGTTTTTCGGGCTGGATGCCTTCGCCACCCGCTTCGACGCCGGTCATGCGCACGTCCTTGTCGTTGAGGAAGGGATGGAAAAGACCGATGGAGTTGCTGCCGCCACCGACACAGGCAACGAGCAGATCAGGCAGGCGACCTTCGCGTTCCAAAATCTGCCGGCGCGCCTCAACGCCGATGACACGGTGAAAATCGCGCACCATCATCGGGAACGGATGCGATCCGAGCGCGGAGCCCAGGATATAATGCGTGGTGCGCACATTCGTGACCCAGTCGCGCATGGCCTCGTTGACGGCCTCTTTAAGCGTGGCCTGTCCAGCGGTGACGGCGACGACTTTGGCCCCGAGGAAGCGCATGCGGGCGACATTGAGCGCCTGGCGCTCCATATCGACCTTGCCCATGTAAATCGTGCAATCGAAGCCGAAGCGCGCGCAAACCGTGGCGGTGGCGACACCGTGCTGACCGGCGCCGGTTTCGGCAATGATGCGTTTTTTGCCAAGACGCTGAGCGAGCAGGATCTGGCCGAGGGCATTGTTGATCTTGTGCGCCCCCGTATGCAGCAGGTCCTCGCGCTTGAGATAAATTTTCGCGCCGCCGAGTTTTTCGGTCCAGCGTTCGGCAAGGTAGAGCGGCGTGGGCCGCCCGACGTATTCGTGGAGCAGGCGGTCGAGCTCCTTCTGGAACGCAGGATCGGCCTTGGCCTTCTCGTAATGGTCTGAAAGCTCGGTGAGGGCCGCCATGAGCGTTTCAGGCACAAACATGCCGCCGTACGGACCGAAGTGGCCGTGGGTGTCTGGCATCACAGGAAGCGGAAGGATCGAGGCGGCGGTCATGGGGTGGCGAAAGTAGAACGGATGCCGTTTTTGGCAACGTCCACCCTGCAATACGCCTGCAGAACCTTCCCGATCACTCCTTCGTGGCCCCGCCTTCGAGCGCGGCGAGCTTTTTCTCCAGCTCACGGACGCGTTCGATCAATTCTGGGATGCGGGCGGGCAGGCTGAGCATTTTGCGTCCTTCCATGAGCGGACGGGCCGGGTAGCCAGTGTAAGCACCGGGCTGCAGCACGTTTTTGGTGACGCCGGATTTGGCCAGGAACATGACCTGGTCACCGATCTCAAGGTGACCGGCGACACCGACCTGCCCCCCCATGGTGACGTAGTTGCCTAGGCGGGTGCTGCCGGAGATGCCGGTCTGCGAGACGATGATGCAGTGCTTTCCAATCACGCAATTGTGGCCGATCTGGACGAGGTTGTCGATCTTGCTGCCTTCCCCGATCCATGTGCGGCCAAATCGGGCGCGGTCGATGGTGGTACAGGAGCCGATTTCAACGTCGTCGTCGATCTGAACAATGCCAACCTGGTCGATCTTCTGGTGGCGGCCTTTGACGAGTTCGTAACCAAAACCGTCCGAGCCGATGACCGAGCCGCTGTGCAGAACGACTCGGTTGCCGAGAACACAGCGGTCTTTGATGACCGCGTTCGCGTGAATGACACAGTCCGTGCCGAGTTTGACTCCCCGACCAATGAACGCACCCGCGTGAATGGCACAGCCAGCGCCGATAACCACGCCGCTTTCAATGACGGCATTCGGGCCGATGCTCACCCTTTGCGGATCAAACAACACATCATTGGCAACCACCGCGGTCTCATGAACGCCGGGCACGAAAGCGACGGAAGGCGGGCCGAAGAAGCGGATGACGCTGGAGAAGGCAAGCGTCGGGTTTTTGACACGGATTAACGCGAGATCTGGCGGCGCTTCCGAAATGTCCTGATCGTCGGGGACGAGCGCTGCGGTAGCACGGGTGGTTTTGAGCGCCGGGAGGTAGCGCACGTTGCCAAGGAACGTGACCTCTCCCTCGACGGCATCGGTGATGGAATTCAGGCCGGTGATGAGCCTTTCAGCAGATCCGGCGGCAAGTTTGCCACCGACGAGTTCGGCCAGTTTTTGCAGATTGATCGAATTGCTCATGATTGTTGGAAAATGGCGCTGAAAAAGCAAAAAGGCACGCCGCAATCACGCACGACGTGCCTTGGAAAGAACTGCGCCGGCTTATTTCTTCGCTTCCTCAGCCTTGGGCGTGGCAGCCTCCTGCTTTTTCGGTTCGGCGCCGGGAGGCGGGGCGTTCTTGTTCAATTCGACAATAAGCTGGTCGGTAAGGTCGGTGGCCGCGCCTTCTTTGACGTGCAAAATAACCGGGATGGTGGAGAGGCTGACGCCGGTCTTGTCAAAGACGAGGTCGAAGCCCTCGGCCTTGGATTTGTCACGCACGACAACGAGAATCTCCTCATAGAGCCCCTTGCGGATCTGCATGTCCTCCTGCTTCAACTGGGTCTGCCGGCGCTCGGCAAACTCCTGCATCTCCATTTCCATCGAGCGAATTTCCTTCACCTTCTCACCAAGTTCAGCGGCATATTTGTTGCGTTGTTCTGGTGTGATGATGGGGTCTTGGGCCGTTTTTTGAAGCTTGGCCGCTTCGTTGGCGAGGTTTTTGTAAACTGTCTGGCGCTCCTGCATCTCCTGGGCGGCCTTCTCGTAGTTTCCTTTGTACTTCTCGGCCGCAGTCTTGGTCTTGTGAAACTCTTGGAAGACCTTGGACATGTCAATGACGCCAATTTTGAGGTCGGCGGCCAGAATGGATGCCGTGGTTAGGAAGATTGCGGTGAACGCTGTACGAATCATAATGGAATTGGAGTTTGAATGGGATTGATCCGGCGGACAAACAAAATGTCCGACACAATGGGATTAAAACCTGTAGCCCATGTTGAACTGGAACCGGCCAGAATCAGAAAACTGATCTGTGTCCACTGGAATAGCATAATCCACGCGGATAGGACCGATGGGCAGGAACAGACGCAGGCCGATGCCGATATCGGAATAAATATCGCCATTGCCCACAAAGGCACCCGTGGCTCCGCTGATGCTGCTGACATCGCCGAAGAATGCCACCCGTGGTGCCTTGTCAGCCGAAGCCCCCATGATGTTTACCGGCACCGTATACTCAGCGGAGAGGAAGATGGCAGTGGTTCCACCGAGGGGCTCGCCTGTGTTGTCCTTGGGGCCGGCCTCACGGAAATCAAAGCCGCGCATGTTGTTCGCACCGCCCAGAAAAAGTCGCTCGAAGATTGGCAGCCGTGTGCCGCCCCAATTCTGAGCTGCTCTGAAACTTCCCTCGAAACTCAAGATTGTATCTCCGACCAAGTTAAAGAACTGCTGCCCGGTCACGGATGCTCCATATGCCTCCACATCCAGCGCGGAGGCAAAGACCCCGGCCTCGAATCTGTGACCCGTGCGGGGCAGGAAAATATTGTCTATCGTCACATGTGACCAGGATACATTGAGCTTGCTCTGCATATAGGAACCCGCCTCCTGCCTGATGAGGGCAGTTGCGGCCGGGTCGATGTTATCGATCTGCACCTGCTGCAACGTGATGCCTCCGTCGATGAACGAATGCTCTCCGGTCTGCTTGCGCAAGCTGACCGCAGCCCCCGCCTCGGTCTGGTCAAACCTGTTCGAGATGAAAAACAAGTTCCGGTAGAACAGATCGACGGTCAGGGCCAGCGGACGCCCCATGAACCACGGCTCGGTCCAACTCACGCTCGCGTCACGACGCAAGGCACCAGCGCGGATGTTGGCATTGAAACGCTGGCCGCCGCCACGGAAGTCCTTCCAGTCAGAGATGTCGAAGTTGGTCTGCGTGACGGCAATGAACGCGGTCAGGCTGTCGATCGAGCTGAGGCCGGCACCGAAGTTCACCGTGCCAGTGCTCTGCTCGACAACGTTGATGTCCACATCCTTATATCCTTCGTTGAGGGAAGGCGTGTTGCGCACATCGACGGCGCTGAAGTAATTCAGGTTTTGCAGGCGGTTTTTGCCGGCTTCAATCTTCACCGTATTCAATTCCTCACCGGGCGCGAAGGGCAGTTCCCGGCGGATGACCTCGTCCTTCGTGACGGAGTTGCCCGAGATGTTGACCTTGCTGATGTAGGATTTGGCACCCTCGGTGATGCTGTAAGCCACCGCAACCTGCCCGGGGGCGCTTTCGAGAATGCTGGTTTCGACGCGTGCGTCCGCATAACCACGCGATCCATAATAATCCTGGATCATCTTCTCGTCGGCTTTCACAAAACTGCCCTTATAAGGAAAGCCCGCCTCCTGTCGGATACCCTTCATCAGTTCGTCCTGCGAATAGATGGTATTGCCTGAAAGGGTCACGCCCGACACATCATAACGCGCCCCCTCGCTTATCACATAAACAATGTCGATTTCCTTCGCGGACACTGGCTCGCGACGCACTTCCGTGACCTTGGCATACACATAGCCCTCGTCCTGGAATGACTGCTCGATGATTTTGATGTCTTCCTGAAGGTCCTGGTTGTTCAGCTTGCCTTTTTTGCCCCAAAGATTCCAGAAGTGATGCTCTTTGGATTTGAGCTTGGCGCGCAGCTTGCGGGCGCTGATGGCGGTGTTGCCCTCGAAACGGATGTCATGGATGATGCCGCGGGCTCCTTCGTCGATTTTATACACCACGCTGGAGAAACCCTCGCGTGCGGACTGGGCGATCTCATAGCTCACGATCACATCGGAGTAACCCTTCTTCTCATATGCCTCGACGATCTTCTGTTGTCCGGCGGTGAGTTTTCCATCGTCCACAGGATCGCCGATGTTGATCTCGCTCTTTTTGATCAGATCCTTGCTGTCAAAAACGGTGTTGCCCAGGAAGGCGATGTCACCAATACCGCCTCGACCCGTGATCTCGACGATGACCTTCACCCCGCCGGCCACGTCCACAGCGCGGATGTCGAGATTTTCCACGGCACCGGTGCTGTAGAGGGCGCGGATGTCGCGCTCCACGGCCTCGTCTGTGAATGGCTGTCCCACACGCGTCGAAAGCTGGCTGCGCACCCGGTTTTCATCCAACTTCACACCGCCCTTGAGGATGATCTGCACATCCTTGACGATTCTCTTCATGTCCGGTGCCACCGGGATGACGCTCTGGGCCTGAACACGACAAGGAGCGGCAATCATCAGGCTGAGGGCTGTCGTGACGAAAAGAGCGAGACACGACTTGGAGAAAAGGCCTTGATTCATGAGTTAGAGTAGGGACTTGGGAAAAGGGGCAGCCGTCAAAATCGACGGTCACAGCCTGTGGGCACCGGAAGCCGCATTACTGCTTCCTGAGGGCTTCGCGTCAAGGTGTAAGTTCTTCCCGAATTCCTGCCTGCTTTCGCATAGTTGAGAGCATTCCGCGCCTCATAAAATTGCGTGAGCAAGCAAACCTTCTTCGGAAACCACTGGGAGTTTAGGGTCTGCAGGGTAAAAAGAGAATCACCCCACCCCTCGCATGCCCCGCATCCTCACCCGTGATTATCTCCAGCTTCACCTTGTCGTGCTGGCGTGGGGTTTAACCGCGATTTTGGGGAAGCTCATCATCCTCGCCCCGGTGGATCTCGTCGTGGGACGCACAGCGCTGGCGGCGCTTGGTTTTGCGTTGCTCGCCCGCTTCTCGCGGCGAAGTTTGCGCATCCCGCGAACGCGCATGCTCGGGATGGTCGGCGTTGGCGCCATCCTCGGCATGCACTGGATTTTGTTCTTCTGGTCCGCGCGGCTCGCCACCGCTTCGGTCTGCCTCGCCGCCATGCCCACGTCGATGCTCTGGTGCTCCATCATCGAGCCGCTGATCGACGGCTCTCGGCGCTGGCGGCCGTCAGAGCTGCTGGTCGGTGTCATCATGGTCGGAGCGGTGTGGCTCATCTACGAGGTTGAGTTCCGCTACTGGCTCGGATTCTCAGTCGCCATCGCCGCCGCCGTATTTGCGGCATTTTTCGCCACATTCAGCAAGCAGCAGGTCGCCAAGGACACCCACTGGAGCGTCATCGGCTTTTTTCAAATGTCGGGCGCATGCCTCGCCGCGCTGATATCGCGTCCCTTTCTCGAAAAAGGCCTCCTGCCCGCGTTGCCGGACGCTTCCTCGGCGTTTTGGCTCCTCGTTCTCGCTATGATCTGCACCGTCGCGGCTTACGCGGGCTTCATGGACGTGCTTCGCCGCGTCAGTGTCTTCACCGTGAATGTCATATACAACATGGAGCCCGTTTACGGCATCCTCCTCGCCGCGCTCGTGTTTGGCAGAGCCGAGTTCATGAGCGGGGGCTTCTATGTTGGCGCTGGCATCATCATCGCCGTCGTCCTAGCGCTACCCTGGATGCGCCGCAGGGTGGAGAAATGACCGCGCTGGACACGCCGCGCCGCGTGCGCTTGCATCACGCCCACGCGTGAACCGCCTCCGCCACATCCTCGTCTCCGCCTCCGCCGGTTCGGGCAAAACATACCAGTTGGTGCGGCGGCATCTGCATCTGCTCGCGCTCGGGCAGAAGCCGGAGGGCATCGCGGCCATGACCTTCACGCGCAAGGCGGCAGGCGAATTCTTCCAGCGCATCCTGCAGCGGCTTTCCGTGCTCTCGCAGCACGGCGAGAAGCCGGAAAACTATTTTGGAGGCATGGCTCCGCTGCCCGCGTCGTGGCCGGAGTTCGCCACGTTGCTGCGGCAGGTCACAAGGCGGCTGCACCGGCTTCGGCTGGGCACGATGGACAGTTTTTTCGCCAACATCGCCGCCTGCTTCCCGCTAGAGCTCGGCCTGCCGCTTGGCGCGAAGGTCATGGCCGAGGATGAGACCGCGCAGGCGCGCCATGAGGCGCTCGACGCGCTGCTGGAGCGCATCCACGCCTCGCGGGATGAAGCCGCCGCACGTGCCCTGTTGGAAGGCTTCAAGCAGGCCACCTTCGGCGTCGAGGAACGCAGTGCGGTGAGCAGCCTCGAGACTTGGATCAAGGAACACCACACCACCTGGCTCGACGGCGATGGCGTCTCGTCCTGGGGCATGCTTCCCGGCGTTGATCTCGCGAAGGAGGACGATCTCGCCTCCGCGTTGGATGATTTGAGGGATCGTTTTGTGCCGCGCACGGATGAAGGTGCCCGCTTTTTTGAGGAATTGCTGATCCAGGCGGCGGGATGGGAGGCGGGAACGTCGCCGCCAAAACGTGTGGTGTATTTTTTGGAGAAGACGGCAGCGGTCTGGCAGGAACTGCATGCTGGCAAAGCCGAGATCGCCTGGGGACGCGGCAAAAAAACCGAACTCTGCGGCGAAACGGCCCGTACCTGGGTCCGCGTGGCCGCCGCGCTGCTGAATCGCGAGCTTCGCTGCCGCGCGCAGCGCACGCGCGGGATGGCAGCGCTGATGGAACTTTATGAATCCGAGTATGCGCGGCGTGTGCGCTCGCGCGGAAGGCTTTCCTTTGCCGATGTTCAGCGTCTGCTCGCCGAGGCGACGGACAGCAGCGCGGAGTGGATCGACAATGAGAGCGGCGATTTGTGGTTCCGGCTCGACGGGCGCCACGACCACTGGCTCTTCGACGAATTTCAGGACACCAGCCGCGTGCAGTGGAACGTCGTGCGCGGACTCGTGGACGAGGTGATGCAGGACGACTCCGGCAGACGCAGTTTTTATGCCGTCGGTGATCCGAAGCAGTCGATCTACCTGTGGCGGCAGGCGGAGCCGGGGTTGTTCGACGAAGTTCAGAAAAACTGGCCCCGTCATGATGCGGAAGGCCTGCACATGGACACGCTCAGCCAGTCCTTCCGCAGCGCTCCGGCCGTTCTGGACATGGTGAACGCGGTGTTCGCGGACAAGGGCGCGATCGAAGCGCTGCTGCCCGGCTGCACGAACGGTTTCGCTTTTGAAAAACATCAGGCGGCGGAGCGCAATGAGCATCTTTCGGGCTACGCGGCGCTGCTCGGTGTTCCGCATGAGGAAGGCGTGCGCAACCCATCGACCACGCCCGCAATCGTCGCGTTGTTAAGGGAAATCCGCCCGCTGGAGCGCGGTTTGTCGTGCGCGGTGCTGGTGCGCGGGAACAAGGACGCGAACGAGATCGCCGAGGAGCTGCGCGCGGAGACGGGCATGGAGATCGTGTGCGAATCCCAGCAGCATCCGGCCACGGACAACGCGGTGACTCTTTCCCTGCTCTCCCTGCTGCAACTAGCCGCGCATCCGGGAGACACGCTGGCGCTGGAGCATCTGAAAATGACGCCGCTGTGGCCGCAGATCGAGTCTGGTGAACAAAAGTGGCCACTGACCGCGAGTCAGGTGCGCAATGAGGTGTTTGAGCACGGCTTCGTAGGCTTCACAGAGGTCTGGACGCGGCATCTGCGCGCCTTGCTGCCGGAGATGGACGCGTTTCACGAGCTGCGGCTGCGCCAGTTCGGCGAGATCGCCGCCGAGTTCGACGCGGGCGGCTCGCGGGACATCGACGCCTTCATCAAGCATGCGCGCGAGACGCCGATGAAGGTGCGGGGTGCTTCAAACGCGGTGCAGGTGATGACGATTCACAAGTCGAAGGGCCTGGAGTTCGACGTGGTGATCCTGCCGGACCTGAATGGCACGACGATGAACGAGGTGCGGCGTCGCTCGCTGATCGTAAACCGCGAAGCGGGGCGGATTTCGTGGGTGCTGCAGGCGCCGCGGAGTGAATTCACACCACTGCATGAAGGTTTGAGCGCGGAACTGGAGCTGTCGCGGCAGCAGGCGGGTTTTGAGTCGCTCTGCCGGTTGTATGTGGCGATGACGCGGGTGAAACGCGGCCTGTATCTGATCGCGCAGCCACCGCCTAAGAAGGAGGACGCGGCGATGAAGGAGGCGCAGTTTTTGCGGAGGACTTTGGGCGCGTCGGATGCCGGACAGGAATGTCCGTCCTACTCCATCGAGTGGCAGACGGGTGATCCGGCGTGGTTTGCGGACTCAATTCGCGAAGAACCAAACCAGCCGGGTATCAAGATTGTCTCGCGTCCGCTGGGTGAGCTGCTGCGGGAGTTCCAGCCGCTGGCGAAGCGTGTGACGCCTTCAGGCGAGGAGGAATTCCGCATGAAGGGCAAGGTTTTGTTCAGCGAGGGCCGCGAGCCGGGTCGCAGGCTGGGAAGCCTCGTCCACGAGCTGCTGGCACACGTCGAGTGGTGGGACACGCGGTCGGATTTCGCGGCGCTCGAATCACGCTGGAAGGCGGCGGGGCTGCTGCGCGGCGAGGCGATCGAGGCGACCGCCGTTTCGATGGTGCGCGAGGTTTTGCGCTCGGAAGCGGCGGCGTTCGCGTTTGCAAAACCCGGGCCGGACGCCGTGGCGTGGCGGGAGCGGCCGTTTGACCTGATTCATGAGGGGAACTGGATCAGCGGCGTGTTTGACCGTGTGGTGGTGCTGCCGGACGCGGTGAGGCTGATTGACTTCAAAACGGACGAGGTGGCCGATGAGGCGGCGCTGGAGGAAAAAATCGCGGGTTACCGGCCGCAGATCGCTCTTTATCGGAAGGCGCTGGCGCGACTGACAGGCCTGAAGCCGGAAAACATCGAGTGCGCGCTGCTTTTTCTGCGCAACGGACGGCTGGCGGAGATTAGATGATTTTTTTGAATCCAGGGCGTGTTTGGCGACGCAAAAACTTGTGTGATCGCGCTGGCTCTGGCATGGAATCCGCCTCTCATCGGCCCTGCGGCGCGATGCGCGCCAATCCCCATGCCCCAAACCGAACTCAGCGAAGAAGACCTGCTCCTGCGTGTGGCACGCAAGGACACGCGCGCCTTCGACCAGCTCTACGACGCGCTGGCCCCGAGGCTGTACGGCCTGCTGCGGCAGATGCTGCACGATGAGCGGGAAGCGGAGGAGGTGATGCAGGACAGCTTTGTGCATCTGTGGGAAAGCGCGGGTGGCTTCGATCCCGAGCGCGGCCGTGCCTTCACCTGGGCGGTGATGCTGTTCCGCCACAAGGCCATCGACCGCATGCGCGCGCTGGGCCGCCGCACCCGTCTGGTGGAAAGCGCCGCGCTGGAGCAGGCGGCGCTGTCCGCGCAGCCGCCCTCCGCCGACGAGGGCGTGATGGCCGACGAGCGCCGTGGCGTGGTGCGCTCCGCACTGGACGAGCTGCCGAAGGATCAACGCCAGTTGATCGAATGCGCGTTTTTGAAAGGCCTGACCCACCACGTGATCTCGGAGTCGCTCGGACTTCCGCTCGGCACCGTGAAGACCAACATCCGCCGCGGGCTGCTGCGCCTGCGCGAACTGCTGAAAGGAGGCTCCGATGGACGAACGCTCTGAAGAACTGGCCGCGCTGAACGCGCTCGGCATGCTAGAGAGCGATGAAAAACGCGTCCTCCACGGCTCGTGCGTGACGGACAAGGATCTGCGCGCCTTTACAGCCGAACTGGAGGCCACGGCCGCAGAACTCGGGCGTCTGGTGGCGCATGTGCAGCCGCCTGCGGACATGAAACGCCGGATTCGCGCGAAAATCCGCGCCCGCAGCGGCAGGTTCTCATCGGTCTCGCCCGGCGTGATGACCGGCGCCCTCGGCTGGGGTCTGGCGGCGGCGCTGGCCGTCGCCTCGGTCTGGCTGTGGAATGAACGCGGCAAGCTGGAGCGCGAGCTCGCCAACGCCTCGGACATGATCGCCAAGGTGCTGCCGGCCGCCGACACGAACAAGGGACAGGTGCAAACCCTGGAGCAGACGCTCAAGAACATGCGCGATGATTTTGAGAAAAAGCAGGCCGCGCTGACCACGGAGATCGACACGCTGCGCAAACGCGAGACGGAGGCGCAGGCCAGGATCGCCCAACTCGTCGCCGAGGCGGAGGAGATGAAAAAGCAGGACGCTCAGTCACAGCTCCAGATCGCCACCTTGCAAAGTGAGGTCTGGGAATACCGCCGTGCCGAGATGATCGTGGTCTGGGATGCCCGCCGCAGCCAGGGTGCTCTGATGCTGGACAAAATGCCGAAGGTGGAGGCCGGGAAGGACTACCAGCTCTGGGTCGTTGATCCGAAAAGCCCTGAGCCCGTCAGCGCCGGCGTGGTGAAGGTGGATGACAAGGGCTCGGCCAAAACCTCCTTCAAACCCGTCGCCTCCGTGAGCAGCGCCGCAAAATTCGCGATCAGCGTGGAGGCCAAGGGCGGCGTGGAGAAGAAGGCCGGACCGGTCGTGATGATGGGGCCATGAGCCGTTTTGGATCGCAATGACGAAGTCCGAACTGACAAGAAATTCGGTCATTCGGCCTTCATTCGTCGTTCTGGTTTCGGATTTCGTCATTCCACGATCATCTCCCCTTTCATCACCAGCCAGTGCCCCGGGAACGTGCAGATATACGGATAGCGGCCTTTCGCGGTCGGCGCGGTGAAGCGCAGCACCTCGCGGTCGCCTTGGTTGAGCATCTTGGTCTTGTGCAGGATCTTCGGGGAGTCGGGGATGAAGCCTTTGGCGAAGCCGTCGGGCGTTTTGGCCATTTCGTTGCCGGCGAGGCCGACTTCGTCCGCTGCGCCGGGCTGGACGATGAGGAGATTGTGCGGGGTGACGTCGGGATTTTCGAAGACGAGCTTCACGGGGGCTCCGGGAGCGACTTTGAATTCGCGCAGGTCGTAGAGCAGGCGCTCGGGGATGGTCTTGATGGTGATGGTTTGCAGGCCGGGCTGCGCGTCGAAGGGGTTCGGCGGCTCGGGCTTCTTCTTTTTCGCCATGAGGGCGGGCTTGGTGGGCTCGCTGTCTTTGAGGAACTTTTCGAGCTCGGGATGCTTCGCCAAGAAGGCGGTGTTGCCCTTCCAAAGCGGCTGCAGCGTGTGGCTGTCGAGCGAGGTGCGCAGCGCGTAGGTGAGGTAAGGGTCCATCGGGTGCTTCAGCAGATCGAGCGCGGCCTCCAAGGCCTCCGG
>NZ_JBIIHA010000025.1:0-78274 GCF_044236155.1 Prosthecobacter sp. | reverse complement strand
TCTATTGCAGCGCCGCGAAGTGTGACGCCAGCCGTCATGTGCTGGAGCGTCTCAAGCAACTGCTGCCGATCGAGAACGCCTTCGTGCTCAAAGGCGGCTGGAAGGCTTGGCAGGCTGCGGGGAAATGGAATTGACCGGGTGTGGTCCTTCTCGCTAGCCTGAGTGTCTTATGCTTCAATCACTTCTCATCTGGTCCGTGCTCGGATTCGTCGCCGGCATGCTCGCCAAGCTTATCATGCCGGGCAGACAGGGCATCAATCCCATCACCACGGTGCTCCTTGGCATCATCGGCAGTGTTATCGGCGGTTATCTCGGCTCCTTGCTGGGCATTGGCGACGCTTCAGGCAGCTTCAGCCTCAAGGGCATCGCTGTCGCTGTTGGCGGGGCGTTGCTGCTGATGTATGTCTGGCGTCTGCTGTTCGGCAAAAAAGGCTGACTTCCTGCCGGTTGCGATGTCGCATGCGCGAACGTAGTCTCCGGCATGCAACCACTTCGCATCTTCCTGCTGGCTCTCATCGCGGTCTGGCCTCTTTGCGCGGTTGAACCCGCGCTGTCCGGCAAGATCACGCGTGTGGCCGTCACTGATTCCGACCTCGATGACCTGCGGCGCTGGCAGGCACTGCGAAACTGGATGGATGAGGCCGTCAAACAGGGCGCGTCCGGCTTGATCCTCGAACTGCACGTCACGCAAAGCCCTGCGCAGGCCGCGCTGCCGCTCGCGGAGGAGATCGCGCGCCTCAAGATCAAAACACAGGCCTTTGTGAACACGTCCGCCATCGGTGGCGGTGCATTGCTGGCACTGGCCTGCGACGAAATCTGGATGACACCAGGTTCACGCATCGGAGCGGCTCCGCCGAAGGTGACGGTGGACGAGTCCCTCTCACAGAAGGCCCAGGACACCATCCTGGCCGAGGCGCTGGCCGTTTTGAAGGCTGGCGTGCGCAGTTTGTGCAAATTGAAGGGCCACCGGCCCGAGCTTGCCGAGGCGTTTGTGGACCGCGAGAAAGGCCTGGCGGTCGGAAACACCACGATCGCTGAAAAGGGCGAGCTTTTGCTACTCGACGCGGACTCAGCGGTGCAGCCTGTCGATGGCCGTCCGCTGCTCGCGCGGGCCGTGATCAGCGATGTCGGTGCGCTGGCGAAATCTGCCACGCCTTCCGGCGCGCTCGTCACGCTCGACGCGGCTTGGTTTGAGATGCAGGGAGGGAAAACGGCGGAAACCAAGCCCGCAGTCGAACCCGAGCCTCAACCACCCGCCGTGCCGAAAAAGCCCGTGATTGAGCGCGCCGAAAGCTACGCGGGCAAGATCGTCGTCATTCCCGTTGGCGAGGACGATTTGATCATCCCCGCAAGGTTTGAGTTCATGAAGCGAACGCTCAACCTTTGCAACGAGCAAGGCGCTGAGGCGGTGGTCTTCGATTTGGACACACCCGGTGGACTCGCCTGGGACACGATCACGCTGATGATGAAGGATCTGCAAAATCTCAAGACGCGCAGCCTCGCTTTCGTCAACACGCGTGCCATTTCCGCCGGCGCATTGATCGCGATGGCCACGGACGCGATCTACATGGCTCCCGCGAGCGCCATCGGTGCCTCAACGCCAGTTTCCGGTGATGGCTCGCCGCTGGCCGAGGCCGAGCGCGCGAAGAACAACTCCGCCTTCATGGGCATGGCACGCACTGTGGTGCGCGAAAAAGGCCACGATGTGCGCATCATCGAGGGAATGATCGACATGGACCGCGGACTGGTCATCAACGGACGCGTCATCATCCCGAAGGGGGAGATTGTCACGCTCGACTCCGAGCAGGCCACGATGCTCATCGACGGCAAGCCACTTCTCGCGAAGGGAATCGCGAAAAGCATCGAGGAGATCAAGCGGCGTGAGGCATTGAAAGGCGAGGTCATCACCGCCGAGCCGACCGGCTTCGAGATGATCGCCATCTGGGTCACGCGTTACGCCGCCATCCTGATTCTGATCGGTCTGGCCGGAGGCTACCTGGAAATGCAGACACCCGGTTTTGGCGTCCCGGGCATCATTGCCGCAGGCGCGTTCCTGCTGTTCTTCTTCGGACACTACGTCGCCGGCAGCCTGGCAGGGAAGGAGACCATGGTGGTGGCCGCCATTTTCATACTCGGCATCGTTTTGATCGGTGTGGAACTGCTCGCGGCACCAGGGACCATCCTTCCTGGGCTCCTGGGCTTTCTTTGCGTGATGGTGGCACTTGTTTACGCCATGTCCGGCTGGGAAATCGCGCCGCCAAGTGGCGAGATGCCCGCATCTGGCGGTTTTTCCTTCAACTGGGCCGCCTACGCGACCGGATTCCGCAACTTTGCCCTCGGTGTGACCGGTGCCGCCGTGATCATCACACTGCTCTGCCTCTGGCTGCCGGACTTGCGTCCCTTCCGCGCTCTTGTGTTGCAAAGCTCCGCCGGCGGCACCTTGAACGATGCCCCGGCCATGCAGGCTGCCGCAAAGGCGAAGGTCGGAGACAGCGGCACCACCCGCAGCGCTCTGCGCCCCTACGGCACCATCGAACTCGGCGGCCTTCTCATCGAGGCGATGGCGGAGGGCGATTACGTCCAAAGTGGCACCCCGGTCCGCGTACGGGAGATTCGGGGTGAAAAGATCATCGTTGAGGCAGTCTAGGCGTTACTTTGCGCAAAGCCCTGGGTAAATTCAGCGTTAAATCGCAGACACAACCATGTCCAAAAACCTCAGCGCCCTCTCTTTCCGTAAAGGAGTCGAAAAAAATGTCTTCGAACGCATGGTCGATGCCGCCGAAAAACACGGCACGGCCGAAAAGAACGATCTCGTCCACCAGATGGGCCAGGATCACCTGTTTGGCGATGCCATCACGCTCGGCGCGGTGAGCTTCTACGACTTCCTCAAAAAGGAAAACGAAGGGAAGAAGGTCTTCGTCTGCAACGGCAGTGCCTGCTTGTGCGCCGGAACTCAAGACAAGCTCCACCACACGCTGGAAACACACTTCAAGAAAGAAGAGATCGGCCACATCTGCTGCCTAGGCCGCTGCCATGAGGGCGGCGCGTTGCAATTCGGCGGTAAAAACTACTCCGGCCAGTCCGACGCCGCTTTGAGCGACCTTTTCAAGACCAGCAAAGGCGACAGCGAAGATCGCTATGCCGTTGTTTCGCATCTACAGCCCGCGATTCTCACTGCGGAGTTTAAAGGCATCGAAGACTACTACGCGCCCTTCAAGAAGCTCATCACCGAAGGCAATCGCGACGCGCTCGCGGCCGAATTGAAGGACAGCGGCCTGCGGGGTCGTGGTGGCGCGGGTTTCCCACTCTCCATCAAGTGGGCTGGTTGCCGTGCGGCTGAAGGCAAAGTGAAATACGTCGTCTGCAATGCCGACGAAGGCGATCCCGGTGCCTACATCGACAAATACCTCATGGAAAAGCAGCCGCACAGCGTGCTGCTCGGCATGATGGTGGCTGGTTGGTTCGCGGGAGCTGAAACGGGCGTGCTCTACATCCGCGCCGAGTATCCGGACAGCGTCACCATCGTCAACCAAGCCATCGCGGACCTGCATGCGGCCGGATTGCTCGGCCAAAACATTCTCGGCACCGGCTTCAACTTCGCGCTGAAGACCATCAAAGGCGCCGGAGCCTACATCTGCGGTGAGGAAACCGCCCTACTCGCCAGCATCGAAGGCCTGCGTCCCGAAGTGCGCACGCGTCCGCCCTTCCCGGTGAACGAGGGCCTCTACCGCAAGCCCACCATCGTCAACAACGTCGAAACCTTCGCCAACCTCCGCGCCATCCTCACGCTCGGCGGCAAAGGCTACGCTCAAATAGGCACCCCGCAGTCCAGCGGCCCAAAACTGCTCTCGCTCGACAGTCATTTCGTGAAGCCCGGCATCTATGAAGTCGCCATGGGCACGCCGCTGCAAACCGTCATCGACCTCGCCGGTGGCTTCAAAACGAAGATTAAAGCCATTCAAATCGGCGGCCCGCTCGGCGGCATCGTGCCGATGAGCCACATCAGCCAGCTCACCGTCGATTTCGAGAGCTTCAAGAAAGCCGGCTTCCTCCTCGGCCACGCTGGCGTCGTTAGCATCCCGGAGTCGATGCCGATGATCGAATACATCCAGCACCTCTTCCAGTTCACCGCCGACGAAAGCTGCGGCAAATGCTTCCCCTGCCGCCTCGGCAGCACCCGCGGCAAGGAACTCATCGCCAAAGCCCGCGGCGACACCACGTTCAAAATCGACCGCGAACTCATCACCGATCTGCTCGACACCATGGAGCAGACTTCATTGTGTGCGTTGGGTGGTGGTGTGCCGCTGCCGATCAAGAACGCGATTCAGCACTTCGAAGCGGAATTGAAGGACTACTTCAAGCCCTGATCCATGAGCGCCACCCATTTGCTGAGAGCGGTCTTGCAAGCCATGCAAAAGCACGGGCTTGAGGCCATTCTCATCGGCAATGCGGGCGCTGCCATTCACGGGGCTCCGGTCACGACACTCGACTTCGATTTCATGATTCGCGACACGCCGGTGAACATGCGGAAGCTCAAAGCCGTGGCGAAGGAACTCAAGGCCGTCATCCTGCGGCCTTACTACCCGGTTTCAAAGCTCTACCGCATGGTGGATGACGATCTCGGCCTCCAGGTGGATTTTATGCCTGTGGTTGACGGGGTGAAGTCATTCAACAGCCTCCGCTCGCGGGCCTCTCGCGTCATGCTCGAAAACGCGCCGTTGCTGCTCGCCTCGCTGGCGGATATTGTCATCAGTAAACAAGCCGCCGCTCGTCCGCGAGACGTCGCCGTGATGGAAGTCCTTCAACGCACCCTGCATGAGCAAACCAAGTCCCAGTCGCCCCAAAAGTCGCCGTCCGACACGGCAGGAAGTACTCGACGCTCTCAAGGTCGAAAGCGACCATCACCTCACTGATCTCATCCGTCGCCGTCTCGCCATGCCTATCGAGAAACGCATGAATTTCCTGCGCAAACGCCTCCCCGGCGGCGGTTCCTGCCTTTAATCTTTTCTCAAACCTTCAAACGCGCCCAACCATGGTCCAAGATCTCTCCACCCTCACCGCGTTCATCGACGGCGAACCGCATCGTTTTGAAACCGGCGACACGCTGCTCAACTTCATCGACCGCCACAAAGGGCGCGGTTTTGTGCCTACCTTGTGTGATGCGCCGCAGCTCGAGCCGTATGGCGCTTGCCGTGTTTGCAGCGTGGAGGTGGCTTTGCAGGCCGATGGGCCGCGTCGCGTAGTGGCGAGCTGCCACACGCCGATTGCGCCGGGCATGCACATTTACACCGAGAGCCAAAAAGTGCGTCGTTTGCGCAAAAACATCGTCGAACTCGTGCTCACGGACCATCCGCTGGACTGCCTGACCTGCGAGGTGAGTGGAAACTGCGAATTGCAGACCGTGGCGGCCAAGGTGGGCATCCGCGGCGTGCGCTACCCGGCGGGTGCGAACCATCTCGACCGCGCGAAGGATCGCTCGCATCCCTACATGACCAGCGAGCTGTCGAAGTGCATCAACTGCTCCCGCTGCGTGCGTGCTTGCGATGAAATCCAGGGCCAGCATGTGCTCTCGATGCATGGTCGCGGCTTCAACGCGAAGATCATCAAGGGCCTCGACCAGTCCTTCGCGGACTCGGAGTGCGTGAGCTGCGGTGCCTGTGCGCAGGCCTGCCCGACCTCGGCGATCAGTGACGTGTTCTTCTCCAAATCCATCGAGGCCACGAAGAAGACGCGCACCGTGTGCACTTACTGCGGTGTCGGTTGCAATCTGAACGTCGCCACGAAGGGCAACGAGGTGCTCAGCATCCAGGCACCTGTCGATGCCGAGGTGAATCATGCGCACACCTGCCTCAAGGGCCGCTTTGCGTTCAAGTTCTACAACCACAAGGACCGCCTGCGGAAGCCGCTCATTCGCCAAAGCGATGGCAGCTTCAAAGAAAGCACCTGGGACGAGGCTTACGACCACATCGTGGCGAACCTCACTCGCATCAAAAACGAGCACGGCGGCAATGCGGTGGCCGGCATCTCCTCCGCACGCTGCACGAACGAGGAAAACTACCTCATGCAGAAGTTCATCCGGCATGTGATGGGTACGAACAACATCGACTGCTGCGCCCGCGTCTGCCATTCGCCGACCGCCTGGGGCATGCAGAAGTCCTTTGGCACCGGCGCGGCCACGAACAGCTACGAGGACATCGAGCACACGCGCTGCGTCATGGTCATCGGCGCGAATCCCACCGAGGGCCATCCCGTCACCGGCGCACGCCTGAAGCAGCACATCATGAAGGGCACGCCGCTCATCGTGATCGACCCGCGCAAGATCGAGCTCGTGCCTTATGCCAAGCATCACCTCCAGCTCCGCCCCGGCACGAACGTTGCGCTACTGAACATGTTCGCCCGCTGCATTCTTGATGCTGGCTTGGTGAAAACCGAGTTCGTCCGCAAGCGCTGCGAGAACTGGGAAGAGTTCGAAAACGGCCTCAAAGCCCTCGATTTGGCCGAACTGGAAAAAATCACCGGCGTGGCCGTCGAAACCGTCCGCGCCGCCGCCATCGAATACGCCAGCGCGGAGGCCGCCATGAGCTTCCACGGCCTCGGCGTCACCGAGCACGAGCAGGGCGCGAAGACTGTCATGCTCATCTCGAACATCGCCATGATGACAGGTAACATCGGTCGTCCCGGTGTTGGCGTGAACCCGCTGCGCGGTCAAAACAACGTCCAAGGTGCTGCCGACATGGGCTGCCAGCCGCATCAAGGCGCAGGCTACTTTGAGATGAACGATCTCGACGTGCAGAAGCGCTACACCGACTTCTACGGAACGCCCGCGCCCACCGAACCCGGCTGGAAGATCCCGCAGATGTTTGATGCCGCCATCGAAGGCAAATTGAAGGCCCTCTGGCTCATGGGCGAAGATGTCGTCCAGACCGATCCCGATGCCCATCACGTCCGTCACGCCATGGAAAGCCTCGATTTCCTCGTCGTGCAGGAGATTTTCATGACCGAGACCGCGAAGTATGCGCACGTCATCCTCCCCGCGTCCTCCTTCCTCGAAAAGAGCGGCACCTTCACCAATGCCGAGCGCCGCGTGCAGCGCGTGAACGCCACCGTGAAGCCCCTCGAAGGCACCAAGCCCGACGGCCAGATCATGTGCGAAATTTTGCAGCGCTTCGGCTTCCCGCAGGCCGACTACACACCCGATGGCGTGCTCGCCGAGATCGCGAAAATCGTTCCCTTCTTCAAAGGCGCCACCTGGGAAAACCTCGGCGACCAAGGCCTGCAATGGCCCATCAAAGAAGGCGGCATCGACACGCAAATCATGCACCAGGAGCAATTCGCTCGCGGTAAAGGCCACTTCCATTACTTCGACTGGAAGGAGTCCACCGAGCTAAAGACCAACGGCGCTGAGTTCCCCTTCATCCTCACCACCGGCCGCATTTTGGAGCACTACAACTGCGGCACCATGACCCGCCGCACCGGGAACAGCGAGATCGTCGTGCAGGACTACCTCTCCCTCAATCCCGCCGACGCCCAGCGCAAATCCATCCGCACCGGCGACCGCGTCCGCCTCAGCAGCGCCCGCGGCGAAGTCGAGCTCGAAGCTCGCGTCACCGATGAAGTGAAGCCCGGCATCCTCTACACCACCTTCCACTTCCCCGAAGCCATGGTGAACAACGTCACCGGCCAAGGCTGCGACGCCGACACCATGTGCCCCGAATACAAAGTCATCGCCGCCGATGTCGAATTCGTCAGCGCCGGCAAGCCGAAGAAGAAGCGGATGATGGAGATGGTTTAGCGGCCTCGTTACTCCGGCAGTTCCTGCCCCTTTGTTTCGGGCAGGAACTTCAGCACCAGCAGGCCGATTACAAACAGCCCAGACAGCATCGTGATTGCCACGGGAAGATCGAAGGCGGCTTTGAGCTTGCCTGATGTGAAAAGAATCGGCGCGGCGAGAAGGCGGCCGGTGTTGAAGCAAAAGCTCGATGCTGTGGCCCGAAGGTGATCGGGGAAAAGCTCCGGAAAATAAACCGCGAAGCCGGCGTGGATGCTCAGCGTGACAAATCCCATCACCGGCAGCGCGACGAGCATCTGCCAGTGTGTTTGCGGCAGGAAGCAGACGATCGGGATCACGATGAGCGAGAGCATCTGCATCAGATAGAAGGTGCGCTTGCGACCGATGCGCTCGCAGATCGGTCCGAAGGCCAGCATGCCCAAACCGCCGCCGGTGGCTTGCACGATGCCGTAGGCGAATTTGGATTCCGCTTCGATGGCCTCCTTAGCCCAGCCGAGCTTGTCGAGCAGATGACTCATCAAATCCTGTCCGGCCACCGTGACGCCCCAGAACGTGCCGAGTCCGACGGCGGCAAGCGTCATGCCGCAGAGCGCACGCAATCGCCATGTCGGATGACTGAACAACTCGCGAAAACTGCCCACGCGATCTCCCATGGACTTCTGCGCGGCTTGCAGACGCTCCGGTTCTTTGATGGAAGCCCGAACCCAAAGAGTGAGCAGCGCCGGAATCACGCCGATGAGATAGCCATAGCGCCAGTTCGCGCCCACCCACATGCCTGTGATGCCCGCGAGCCAGGTGGCGAGCACGCTGGTCGAGTGGAAGATGCCCGAGGCGCGTGCCCGTGCTTCTTTCGGGAATACTTCCGCCACCAGAGCCGCTGCGACGGCCCATTCGCCGCCCACGCCCATCGCCACCAGGAAACGCAGCGTGCAGACATGCCATAAGTCCGTCGCGAAGTAGGTCAGGCCCGAGAAGATCGAGTAGAACAGGATCGTGACGATCATTGTCGGGCTGCGGCCCCAGCGATCCGCCAGCATGCCAAACAACCAGCCGCCGAGCGTGCCGCCGACGAGGAAGAAGCCGAGCACGATGTCGCCCCACTCCTTCACTCCCGCTGAATCCGGCGCCTGCTGCAAAATCTCCGCCAGCATCGCCTTCCGCGTGATGTTGAAGATCTGTCCTTCAAACGCATCGAAGACCCAGCCCAGCGAAGCGACGATGAGCACGAGCCACTGGTAGCGGCTGACGGAGGCGTGCCATTTGGCGGGAGCGGCGTTCATCGTGTGGTGGAAAAAAGAATGACGAAGGAGTAAATCCGAATGACGAGGAAATGCAGAAACCAGAACGTCGAAAAAGAGCCGCTTTCTCCTGATCATGCCATCGCCCGCCTATTTGCCTGAATCACATGTTCGCGTGGTTGGCAGTTTTGAGGAGCTCATCGCCACGCCCTTCAGCGATGGTGTGAACGCGTTGTGCTGGCCGCGCATGCTGGACGGCGATTTCGGCGAGGTCGCGGCCTTGCTCGGTCTGGAGCGGGGGATCACGATTTTGGATCCCGGAACGCTTCACGCATTGCCCTTGAGTCCTGCGGGCCAAAAAGCTGTCGAGATGATGCTCGCAGATCATCGTCTGCTCAGCGAGCACGGGCTCGAGCCTGTGTTGAACGGCATCAACGGCTATGTGCAGCCGGAGGAGACCGGCCCCGTGCGCACGGATGTCTGCTCCTGGCATGCCGACAGCGCCACCGCCGAGGTGGACACCTGGCTGTGCACCTATCATGGCGAATCTTCCGAGGGTTTGCCGAATGAGCAGGCGGTGCGGCGCATCGATGTGCCGGAGACACGGGCGCTGCTCCTGGAAAGTTACGGCGGAGTGGATGACGAAGGCTTTTGCGAATGGTTGAATGACCGATACTACGATCTGCACTACGTTCCGCTCCCACATGCGAAGCCGTATTCGTTCGGCGTCGGTAATTTATGGCGTGTCGCCACGCTGCATGACGGATGCGTGGTGCCGCCCTGTGTTCATCGCGCGCCAGATCCGGTTCCGGGGAAGACGCGGCTGCTTCTCATCAGTTGATCGAGCCATGCCTGTCGATTCTTCCATCTGCCAAAGCTGCGGAGCGTGCTGCGCGAATTACCGCGTTTCGTTTTACTGGCAGGAGGCGGAGCAGCGCGGCCTTGATGCGGCGACACTTGTGCAAGTGAGCCCGTTTCAGGTGTGTTTCAGCGGCACGGAGCGGAAACCGGCGCGCTGTGTGAATCTCGATGGCAAAATCGGCGGCTGTGTTTCCTGCCGCATCTACGCTCGAAGGCCCACGCCATGCCGCAGCGTGGAGATCGGCGATGAAAAGTGTCTCCAAGCCCGTGTAGCGCATGGTTTGGGACCGCTGAAGTAGCGTGTCTGTGCCGATGGCGGCAATGATGTCGCAAGCCGGAGGCATGCGCTACGCTGGCAGCGTCGTGCCCGGAACCGCCACGGGATACCAACCTTCTGCATCCGGTTTCACCGGAGGTTCGGTGTTCCAGGTGAGGTTGTCGGGAGCGAGAATTTCTTTGGAGTTCATAGCCTGTTGCCGCGGCAAGGGCATGTGTGGCGGCGGTCATAGACGCTGCCGAGGTCGTGGTGAGAAAATGGCGGCGTGTGTTCATGCCGGCAGTTTTCAAAACTTCAGCATCTCGCCCACGGGAAGCGGTTTGTTCTGGCGGATGGATTCCTCGGCCACGAGGCACAATCCGGCGCTCCAAAGGCCGTCGAGGCCGGTGGCGGCGGGCTTTTTGCCGGTGCGCACCATTTCGACGCATTGGGCGATCTCCTCGCGCAACTCAAAGACCTCGCCGCTGTGCTTGTCGAGTTTCACGGTTTCGAGTTTGTCGCCATCGAAGACCTTGAGGAAATATTCAGGCTCAAGCGTGCGATCCAGGGCGCCGCTCCAAGCGGCCCACAAGGCACCCTTGGTGCCGCTGACTTTGACAGTTTGATGATGCTCAAAAGCCGCGAGCGTTTGCGAGACCACGGCGTAGCTGCCGTTCGCGTATTTGAACATGGCGCTGAAGTTGTCGAAGAGCGTGGGACGCTGCGGGTCGCGTGAGTTGCCGTAGGCGTGCAACTCCACGGGATCACCACTGCTTTCGAGATACCAGCGGGCGAGGTCGAAGAAGTGTATGGGCTCCTCCAGCACCCAGCTCCCAACGCGGTTCTGATCATAGCGCCAGCCCGAGGCCCCGAGGCGGTAAGGTTTTCGTGAGAGTTCGACGAGGACGTATTGCGGATCGCCGATGGTGCCCGCGTCGATGATTTCCTTGATGCGGCCCCATTGGCTGGAGAGACGCAATTCATGTCCGACGGCGAGATGCATGCCGTATTGACGCGCTCCGGCAACGATGGCCTTGCAATCATCAAGTGTGATGGCCATGGGCTTCTCCAAAAGGACGTGTTTGCCCTTCTGCATCGCCGCGAGGGCGATTTCGCGATGCGTATGACTTGGCGTGACGATGTCGATGATGTCGAACTCTGCCTGCGCGATCATTTCGAGGCTGTCAGCGAAGATTTTAGCATCAGGATACAGCTTGCTAGCTTCTTCACGCGACGCATCTGAAGGCGCGGTGATGGCGGCGAGCTTGGCGTCCGGGTTTCCGGCGATGGATTGGGCATGGAATTTGCCCCAGGCGCCGAATCCGGCGAGAGCGAAGCGAACGGGTGATGACATATCAACGACGAGGAGCGGTGGTCAGCGGGGTGACAGGATTGGGAACGAGGCGGCCTTGGAGTTCGTTCAGGCGGCAAGTCGGCAGCCTGGGGAGCACATGTTTGGCGAAAAGATCGCACTCGTCGAGGTGCGGGTAGCCACTCAGAATGAAAGCGCGGATGCCCATGTCCATGTAGCGGTTGAGTTTTGCCAGCACTTGATCGGGGTCGCCGACGATGGCGCTGGCGCAGCCGCTGCGTGCGAGGCCGATGCCGCTCCAGAGATGATCCTCTATGTAGAGGTCTTTGCTTTGAGCACGGAGCTCGTCCTGGCGCCTCACTCCTGCGCTCTGGCTGTCCTGCGAGCGGGCCTTGATCTCCGCGCCTTTTTCAGCGGTGAGCTTTGAAATAAGGCGGTCGGCAGCAGCCCGGGCTTCGGCCTCTGTTTCACGCACGATGATGTGCCCGCGGAAGCCGAAGTCGATCTGGCGTCCGTAGCCGGCGGCTTTTTCCGACATGCCGCGCATGGTTTCAGCGATGCGGTCCTCAGTCTCGGGCCACATCAGGAACACATCGCAATGCTTCGCGCACAAATCCTGCGCGGCAGGCGAGATGCCGCCGAAGTACATGAGCGGGCCGCCGTTTTGCTGGTAGGGTTTTGCCGGTTCGGTCGTGGGCAGGCTGATTTGATAAAACTCGCCCTTCCATTCAAAGGGGCCGTCGGTGAGCCAGAGGGCCTGGAGGATCTGGATGATCTCGCTGGCACGGGCGTAGCGCGTTTCGTTGCTCTCCTTGATGCCCGGCATGTCGGAGGAGATGATGTTGATGCACAGGCGGCCTTTGGCGATGTGATCGACCGTGGCAAGGGCGCGCGCGAGCATTGGCGGCAAGACCTCACCCATGCGGAGCGCGACGAGCTGGTTGATCTGCTTTGTCTGAGGAGCCATGGCAGCGGCGAAGGCCAGCGCGTCCTGCCCGGCGATCCAGCCCGATGGGAGGAGGATGTTTTGATAGCCGAGTGCGTCGGCCTTTTTCACAATGTCGCCGCAGTGCTCGTAGTTGGAGCGCAGGGAGCCATCGGGAACCCCGAGAAATTCATAGTCATCGGAGCAGAGGGCGGAAAACCAGGCGACTTCACATTGTCTGGCGGGAGTGCGGATCGGGAGTGAAGTCATAAGAAATTTTTTTGATGACGATGCATTGATCCTGCTAGACAGAAGGTCAGGCAACAGGCTTTTTATTTGAATGCGAAAAAATCCGGTCTTCCAACATGAAATGCTTGGTTCCGCCATTCTGAAGGTGCGCAGCGGCCGTGCCACTTCCCGCACGCTGCTGGCGAAGGAACTGGGGATTTCCCCCTCCACGATCGGGCTTTATGTGGACCGTTTGATCGCGGAAGGCTTCCTTAACGAGTCAGGGCTCAATCAAGGCCCCATGGGAAGGCCGAGACGCCTGCTGACCACCTGCGCTGAGGCGGGCTGGTTCGCGGGGATTGAGTTCAATGCCGAGCGAATCCAAGCCGTCGGTGTGGATTTCTCCGGCCGTGCGAGCGCTGCCGAGTCACGACCGTTGCCAGCGGAAGTGAAGGCGGAACTGGTGATCGAGGAAATCCTCGAGTGCGTGCAGAGCCTCTCCCGTTCTATGCGCGGACCACTGCTTTCCTTGGGGCTGGGAATTCCAGGATTGGTGGATGCCCAAGCTGGTGTGGGGCTGCTTTATGCGTTTATTCCTGACTGGAAAGACATTCCGGTGTCCGAAAAGATCGGTTCGAAGCTCAAGGTGCCGGTTATCTTGCAGAACAATCTGCGGGCCATTGCGCTTGCGGAGCGCTGGTTCGGGCTGGGACATGATTTGAGTCATTATGTGATTCTCGGGCCGCGCAGCGGGTTTGGCATCGCCATGGTGCAGGGCGGCTTGTTGGTGGAAGGAGCGCACCGGGCTGCGGGCGAGATCGGGCGCTGGCCGTGGCCTTTGGACGGTGCTTCAGGAAAAAATCAAGAGCTGCATCACGCGCTCAGCGCTTCGGCGACCTGGCGGCGGCTCGCGGGCGTCGGTCCGCAGGAAAAGCTCCCGCCGGATCTGCGTGCCGCTCTGGCCTCGTGCGCGGACATCAAAGGCCAAGTTTGGGACGAGGTGTGCGCGGATTACGCCCGTGTGATCGGCTGTCTGCAAATGATCGCCGATTCCGGAGTTTTCATCCTGCACGGCCCGCTGACCATGCTGGGTAACCGCTTCTGCGATGACATCGTGTCCGCCGCTTACGAGATGATGCCCGCCCTATCGACGGTGCCGCTAAAGGTGGTGCCTTCGTCCCTGGGGGATGATGCGGGAGCACTCGGCGCGGCGAGTCTGGCGATGGAGGCATGGTCGCCGCCCTGAAGAGTGCGCGGACATGAAAAAAGCCGGACGCCTGCTGGGCAGGCATCCGGCTCGGAGGAAGGAGACGAGGAATTACTTCTCGAGAGCTTCTTTTGCGGCCTTCCAGCCGGAGATGCCGGCGGAGAGGTGCTTCACGTTGGTGTAGCCGAGCTGGCTGGCGGCGTTTGCGGCAGCTTTGTAGGCGCTGCAGGCAGGGCCGCCGCAGTAGGCGACGACGAGGGCTCCCTTGTCAGAGGGAAGCACGCTGGCGAGGCTGTCTTTCTGGGCGGCGAAGTTGATCGCGCCGGGGATGTGGCCGTTGGCGTAAGAGGCGGCTCCGTTCACGTCGATGACGGTGACCTTCTTGTCAGCGATGGCCTGCTTGAGGTCGGCGATGCTGATGTCCGGGAATTCGGCGGCGAATCCGACGGAGGCGACGAGCGCGAAGGCAAGGGCGATGAGTTTCTTCATGATGGAATAGGTGTTGGGTTGAGTTGGGTTTGCGCTGGTTGGCTGCGCGCGGCAGCGGCCCCGTCTTCCGGGGCAAAGGGTTCAGTTTCGGTCAGAGGTGGTCATTGGAGACGGGCTTGTGACGCGCAACACGGCCCGGTTATTCCGCAAAAAGAGGATTGTGGCACGTGGCGGGGCTGGTTTCACAAGCGTCATGGCTGGTTCAAACGTCCTTCAGATACGTTTTGTTTGGCGAAAAGCTGCAATGAATCAAAGCACGGGGATGAAAAGCCGCGCGAACCCGTTGCGCAGGCGGTGCGCCAGCGGCGCCGCATCCAGCAGTTCCCGTGTGATCTCGCGGCTCGCGGCCAGCTTGGCATCCATCTCCGCGCTCAGGCGGCGGCCTAGGTCCTCGTCATGGCAGGCGAGGTTGAACTCAAAGTTCAGTCGCAGGCTGCGCGGATCCCAGTTCGTGGAGCCAAGGAAAGACCAAACCCCGTCGATCAGGAAGAACTTCGAGTGATCGAAGGGCGGCGGTGACTCGAAAATGCGGCAGCCCACCGCCAGCAGTTCGGGATACAGCGTTTGCGCCGCCCAGGCCACGAAGGGGATGTTATTCACCGCCGGCGTGAGGATCGTCACCTTCACCCCGCGGATCGCGCACAGTCGCAGCGCTGCCATCAGCACCGGGTTCGGTAAAAAATAGGGCGTGATGATCCGCACCTCCTCCCGTGCGGAATTGAGCGCCGCGAAAAAGGCCGCCGGCATCACCTCCAGATCCTCGTCAGGGCCGTCCACGATGCCGATCGAGCTGATACGGCCCGTGGCGGGCAGGTCCGGGAACCAGGCGGGGCCTTCCAGTGCTTCTCCGGTGCAGAAGGCCCAGTCCTCGGCGAAAACGCGCTGGATTTGAGCCACAACGGGGCCGCTGACCTCAAAGTGCATGTCATGCACCGGATGCGCCGGATTGCGCGACAGCATGTTCCCCTCCCGGATGTTCATTCCGCCCGTGAAGGCCGACGTGCCGTCCACCACCATGATTTTGCGGTGATTCCGCAGGTTCATCGTGATCAGGCGCAGCACGAGACGGCTCGGCATGAAGCGCCGCGCCTTCACGCCCGCCTTTTCCAGCGCCTCGATCACCGGTGGCCATGAGTAGCGCGTGCCCGCGTCGTCCACCATCACCCGCACCTCCACGCCGCGCTTCACCGCGTTCGAGAGCTCGGTCACAAAATCCGAGCCGATGCCGATCGCCTCAAAAATGTAGCTCGCCAGCGACACGCTTTGTTTGGCTCCGCGAATCGCCTCCAGCATGCGCGGCATCGCCTCATCGCCGCCATGGAGCATCGTCACCGCGTTTCCGTTCGTGAAGCAGAAGCGCGAGATGCGGTCCAGCGTGCGCGCCAGTTGCTGGTGCTCCTGCGCGCCGCAACTGTCTCCCGCGAAGGGCAGGGGATGCTCCGGCACCGGATCATGCCACGGCTCATGGATCGAGCTGCGGTAGCTGCGCGCGCGACGGCGCAGGATGTTGATGCCAAGGAAAAGATACAGCAGCGGCCCGATCAACGGTGATAGCGTGATCAGCGCCGTCCAGAACGCCGCCGAGCGATAGTCCCGGTGCCTCAGCAGCAGATGCCCCAGCGCCACCACCGCTCCCACGATGGAAACCACCGTCAGCAATCCCGTCCAGAAAGTGAGTTCAATGCCGAACATGCCGCCAGCATGCGCCGGGTCACGCCAAAGTGCAAAGGGCGGCGCGTACGGTCTTGAGGAGCCGCGGACCAAGTCGCAATCGTCTGCTATTCCCGCAGCGGCGGCGGACGATGGCTGGGGATTTGCGCCTTGAAGTCACCGAGGCTGTTCCAGTGCGCAGGCACGTTGAGATCGACCTCGGCGATGGCGACAGTGCCCCACTCGACGGCCTTGGCAAGCACGTCGCCGTAGTGATCGAAGATGCCGGAGATCATCCACTGGTGCTGGCGCTCGTCCGTGTAGGTGCTGCTCACGACATAAACGTGGTTCTCGCACGCCCGCGCCTGGGCGAGCATCGGATTGCAGCCCCACACCGGCCACGCGATGACTTCGGCGCCGTTGATGGCAAGGGCGCGCGCCACTTCGGGGAAGAAGCCGTCGTAGCAGATCATCATGCCGAGCTTGCCAAAGCGCGTGTCGAACACGGGATAGTCATGGCCGGGAGTGATGCCGGCCTCGATCTCGCTGCGTGGGAGCGTGACCTTGCGATACTTGCCGATGAGGCGGCCGTCCGGGCCGAGCAGCGCGGCGGTGTTGTAGAGCGTTTTGCCGTCGCGTTCGACGAGGCCGGCGACGATGTGGAGGTCGTGTTTTTTGGCGAGTTCACCGAAGTACTCGGTGCTGGGGCCGGGCACGGGCTCGGCGCACTCTTCCATTTTCTTGCCGGTGCCGTAGTAGGTCAGTGTCTCCGGCAGCACGACGAGCTCGGCCTTCTGCTTTGCCGCCTCGGCGATGAGCGGGGCGAACTGCGGCGGCTTTTCGGCCGGATTCTTGCCGTCCTTCGGCTGGAGATGGATCGTGGCCAGCCGCACCTTGCGCGGGGCGGGTGCGGCGACCTGCGTGAGTGAAACATCGCTCCATTCCACTCGTGCGTTTGCGGCCCACTGGAGGTAAAGCTCGATCTTCGCCTGTCTGGCGTTCACGGGCGCGCGCAGGATGCTTTCGCAATGCGCCCACTGGTTCGTTTCGCCCTCAGGAACATGGGGATACTCAGGCTCGGCACGCGGCACGGTGCCTTTGGCGTAGCCTTGCTTCGCCGGTTCCTCCCAGGTGACGGGACCGCCCTTTTCATCCTGCCAGATGACACGCGCATACACACTGCGGCGTGCGACGGGCATGGCACCGGCTTTTTTCCATGCGCTGAACTGGTAATGCTTCCCCCCTTCCACCGGCAGCGTGCGCGTCCAGCAGCCGATCCAGTGCTCACCCGCGCCAGTTTCGAGGACGAGCGCGCCTTTGCCATCATGGCCGCCGGTTTTGCTGACAGCGGCGTCCGGTTTCGCCTCGTCACGCGGCGACCATACGGACCAGCCTTCGGTGAACGCGGCCTGCGAAATGGTGACAAGACAAAGTAGAAGTGCGAGCGGCTTCATGCCCAGATAAACGGCGCTGCCCGGGCCTGTCTTGTTTCAAGCCAGCAGCCATTGAGAAAGGAGTGCGGGCAGTCGTGCTCGAAAGTGAGCGGCGACGATGCGTCACAATCCGAGATGGATGAACCGAAAAGGATGAAAGTGGCATAAGGGCACCTCTGGACAGGGGGATATTTCGAGGCGGGCTAAAACAGCGATTTGCCGATTCTCCCCCGCTTCAAAAAGGGGGGCTTCAATCGAGTCGTTTTTGAGTTTTTTGACCAGGCGGGCGTAGTGGTTCATGTTGTAAGCTAGTTTGGTGAGGCGCTTGTCCTGTGGGGCCCGTTTCAGCCCAATGCGCCGACGCAACTCGGCTCCCATCTGAGCCATTGCGCCCGAAGATCTGCTCCACTCGCACCCGCATGTGGCTGATTCTGTAATGAGTCTGCGCCTGGTACCGGGCGCAGTCGGCTAGCACAGACTAGATGGTGGAAAGCAATCCGACGCCCGGTTCCGCTTGCGGCACCGCTTCATGCCCATCTGCATCGCTAGCCTTCGTGACCAATGAAAGTCATGCGTGGAGCTTAAATAATCAAGGCGACAATACAGCCAAGCCACTGGGTCATATGCCATGTTTGGCGATTTGATGCAAACGTCCGCTGTTTGCGATGTAAAGAGCATTTGATTCGCCTATGCAGCACAGTTCCATGACGTGTTACGTTCACTTTGCATGTCCTGAAAAACAAGGCGGCCATGGTTACACTCTCAACCAAACAAGCTTGTCAGCGGCTGGCCTTTGTCGGTGACGGTAAACGGACGCTTGGTGGATGAGTAGAGCACCATGTCGAGCGGGAGTCCGAGCGCGTAGGCGATGGTGGCGTTGAAGTCGGGGACGCTGACTTTGTTTTCGGTGACTTCGATGCCTTTGTCGGTCTTGCCATAGACCTGACCGCCGGCGACGCCGCCGCCCCAGAGGACGGAGCTGAACGCCTTCGGGTAGTGGTCGCGGCCGTCGTTTTGATTGATCTTCGGCGTGCGGCCGAATTCGGACGTGAGGACGACCAGCGTGTCGTCGAGAAGTCCGCGGCGGTCCAGATCGGTGAGCAGCGCGCCGAGGCCTTTGTCGAGCTCGGCGGCGCGTTCAGGCAGGCGGGCATAGATGTCCTGATGCATGTCCCAGCCGCCAAGGGTGACTTCGACAAATTTCACGCCGTGCTCGATGAGGCGGCGCGCGAGCAGGCACCCCTGGGAGAAGTTGCCTTCACCATAGGCCGCGTGCGTTTCGGCGGATTCTTTGCTGAGGTCAAAGGCGTCGAGATCCTCGCTCTTCATGACCTTGATGGCATCTTTATAGACCTCGGCGTAGGCTTTGACGCCGTTGTAGTTGTAAGTCTGGCGGAAATTTTGATCGAGCTTGGCGGAGAGGCCGAGGCGGTAGTCAAAGTCGCTCTCGCTCAGGCTGGCGGGACGATGGCTGTTTTGCAGGCCTTTGGCAGGATCGTTGAGGATGAGCGGTTGGAAGGCAGCCTCGAAGAAACCGCCGCCGGGGTGTTTGCTGTCGCCTGTGATGATGACGGAGCCGGGCAGGTCGGCGTTGCCCTTGCCCTGGAATTTTTGCAGCCACGCGCCCATGGACGGATGCCGGGTGGCGCCGCGCATGGTGTAGCTGGTGTGCTGGAAGTAGTTCCCCTGTGCATGCGCGCCTTGCGTGGAGGTGAGGGAGTTGATGATCGCGCCACGGTGCATCATCTTCGCGGTGTTCGGCAGGTATTCGCTGACCTGCACGCCATCGGCGCTGGTGGCGATGGCCTTGGTGTTGCCCATGGTGTCCGCGCCGGGCACGACGCCGAAGGTGTCGAGGTGCGTCATGCCACCGGACATGTACAAATAGATGACGCGCTTCGCGGTGGCGGCCTGTTTGGCCTTCGAGGCGCCTTCAAACGGCGCGGCGAAGCCGCGTGGCGCAAGCGCACTCATGACGGAGACGCCGAGACAGGTCTTGGCGATGCGCTCAGTGAAAGCACGACGAGAGATTGGATCAGCAGTGTGGAGAGGCGTTTTCATGGCGTTTACGGTGTTTGGTCAGACGGGTCAGACAGGTCCGACGATGAGGGGTGTTTACTGGACGAACAGGAACTGGCTGCCGGTGATGAGAGCGTGCGTGACATCCTCGACGGCCTTGTCACCGCGCTGGGAGGCCACCTCGGCGAGCACCTTCGCCTCGTCGGCGTTTGGCTGGCGGCCAAGGAGGGCGAGGTAGAGCGTTTCGAGCTTCGCAGGCGTGTTGGCGGCTTTGCCGAGGTCTTGATTGAGCTTCGAGGCCGGGCTGCTGAGGATGTCGGCCACGGGACCATTCAACAGCGTGAGCGCCTGCGGCACGGATGCGTCGTCGGAGGCGTTCTGGATAAGCTCGCGGTCGCTCTGGCCAAAGGTGCGCAGAAAGGTACCCGGGCGCGCAGGGCTGGGCTGCTCGCTGGCGCGAGTGGCGAGGTTCACGTCCTTGTTGTTCGCGCCTTTTTGGTAGTTCTTCATGAACTCCTTGCGCTGCTCCTTGGTCATGCTGGCGAGCTGCTTGGGATCAATCTGCGGACGCTTGGTTTTCTCCGGCTGCTTGGCGTTATAACCCTGGCGCAGCTCGGCGGCGCGCTCCTCGCCGACGAGGGCCACGAGGAAGTCACGTTCGGTCGATTTGCGGAGCTGCTGGGCCGCGCGGGCGAGTTCTTTGGACTGCGCGGTGACATCAATGCCCTTGGCTTTGTCAGCGTCGAGCTTCGCCTTCATTTCATCGATCTTCTTCTGGTTCTCGGCGAGCTTGCCGGCGTTTTGTTTGGCGATCTCGACAAGGCCAGCGGCTCCCTTCGCTTTGATGGTGTTCAGGAACATCGCCAGATCGTCGAGATATTGGTGCAGGCGGGTGTTTTCCTCATCGACAGCGTCATCGACGTTGCCTTTGCTCAGCGTGACGAGCGAGTCCCAGATCTGCTCGGCGCTCATGCGGCGCAGGATGGGGCCGGTGAAATGGTAGGTCTCGCCAAGAGGCACTTCCTGCGTGGTGGCGGCGCGCTGGTAGGTGTCGGTGTTGTAAAGCACGCGGAGGAACGATTTGAGCGAATATTGCTTCTCCACCATGAGCTGCGTGAGGTAGTCCATCAGCGCGGGATTACTGGCGACGGTGCTGTCGGTCATTTCATCGACCGGCTCGATCAAACCGATGCCGAAGGCCTTTTTCCACATGCGGTTGGCGATCACCGTGGTGAAGCGCGGATTCTGCGAATCGGTCATCCAGTCGGCAAATGCCTGAATGGTGGTCTGGCCGGGCTTCAACTCAGCCTCATGGCCAAACATGACCTTGGCGGTGACCTTCTCGCCCGGCTTGCCGTCCTTATATTGATAGTCGTGCGGCAGTGTGGGCAGCTTGCCCTCCTCCCAGTTCGCGCTGGTGTAACGCAGCGGCTTCATCACGTCCTGCATGGCCTGTTTCACCTGCTTCATGTCCTCACGGCTCACCGCGGCTTCCTCAGTCTTCGCGGCGGACTTTTGCTCCGCCTGCATCTTCTTGATGTACTCGCGGCGTTGCTTCGGGTCCATGGTGGCGAGCAGTTTTTTGTCGAACTGCTGCTTCGCCTTCTCGGGCTTGGCCTCAAAGCCGCGGCTCTTCGTGTCCATGCCGCTGGTGAAGGCGGCCATGTGGTAGTAGTCCATCTGGGTCCATTTATCGAAGGGATGGTTGTGGCACTGCGCACAGACGATGCTGGTGCCGAGGAAGACCTGCACGGTGTAGGCCAGGTGGTCGAGCTTGTTCTCGTCCCGCTGCCAGAAGCCGATGCTGCCGCTGTCCCAGACGCCGCCGTCGGTGGTGAGGAGGTTGCGCACCAGTTGGTCGTAGGGCGTGTTGTTTTTGATCTGCTTTTTGAGCCACTCCTCGTAGGCCTCGGCGGTGAGACGGCCTTTGACGTTGTCGGACAGGCGCAGGATGTCGGCCCAGTAGTTGAACATGTGGCTGGTGTGGCCGTCGGAGGCCAGCAGCGTGTCGATGAGCTTCGCACGCTTCCCCGGATCGCTCGACTTCACATATGCCTGAACCTCCTCCAGCGTCGGGATGCGGCCCGCGATGTCGAGATAGAGGCGACGGACGAGCACCTCGTCGCTGGCGGGCGGATTCGGCTTCACACCGGCCTTTTCCCAGCCTTGGGCGAGGAGTTCGTCGATTTTGCGGCTTTCCGGCAACGGCGCGGCCTGAAGGGCGGCGAAACCGAGGGAGAAGACCAGCGCGGAGCTGAATCGGAGCGTGTTCATAGTCGAGAGGGCTTTCAGCCGCGGAAACGCAAGGGATGGTTAATTCTTACCATCAAATGCATGCACATGGCTCCGGTGCCGTTATGCTGATCGGCAACATCCTGCCGCCGCCATGCTTCCACGCCTTGTTCTGCTCAGCCTTTTCGCCATCTCCACCCTCCAGGCCGCCAACGAGCCGCCGAAGCCTGATCCGGCCAAACCCGAGCCCAAACCCAATCCCACCAAGCCCGAGCCGAAGCCTGAGCCCGCAAAACCGGAGCCAAAACCCGAGCCAAAACCGGAACCGAAGCCGAATCCCGGCCAGCCACAGCCCTCCCCGGCCCCGGCTCCGTCGAATCCTCCCGCACAGCCTGCCGCGCCAGCACCTCAAGTGTCCGTCCAGGCTCCCGCCGCGCAACAGAGCACCGCGAAGCCGGCCGAGGACAACAAGCCAAAGCGCAAATCGGTGGCCGACTTCACCAAAGGCTTCCAGCGCGTCGAAGGCCTGTTCCGCATGTATCTGGATGCGGAAAAAGGCGTGCCGTGGCTCTTCATCGCCAAAAATCAAATCGGCCCCGAGTTCATTTACTTCAATCACAGCGTGGACGGCCCGGTGGGCGCCGGACACAACCGTGGCCGCTACGGCGAAGAGACGATCTTCGCCCTGCGCAAGGTCTTCGACCGGGTCGAGTTCGTCGGAAAGAACACCTCGCTCCACTTTGATCCGCAAAATCCCCTCTCCAAGGCCCGCAACGCCAACATCAGCCAGGCCATCCTCGCCAGTGAAAGCATCGTGGCCGAGGACGCGGACGGCGTGCTCATCCCCGCCACGAATCTCTTCCTCCGCGAGACGCTGACGATGGTGAAGTTCGGCGGCGGCGAGCGCTCGCTGCTCGGCCGCCTCTCCGAGCCGAAGACCAAGATCATGCGCATCAACGGCTACCCGAAGAACACCGCCGTGATCGCCGAGTATGTCTTTGAAAATCCCACGCCCTCCGGCAGGCACGACAAAGACATCACCGACGCGCGCTACATCACCGTGCAGGTTCAGCACACGCTCATCGCCATGCCGGAGAACGATTTCAAGCCGCGCATGGACGACCCGCGCGTCGGTTACTTCACGCATCAGATCACCGACATGACCAGCCTCGACGCCGCGCCCTACCGCGATGTGATTCACCGCTGGAATCTCGTGAAGCAAAAGCCCGGCACACCGCTGAGCGAACCGGTGGAGCCCATCGTCTTCTGGATCGAAAACACCACGCCCATCGAGTTCCGCGACACCATCCGCGCCGCCGTCCTGAAATGGAACGAGGCGTTTGAAACCGCCGGCTTCAAGGACGCCGTCGTCGTCAAGCAGCAGCCCGATGACGCGAAGTGGGACGCGGGCGACATCGAGCACAACGTGCTGCGCTGGACCAGCAGCGTGAACCCGCCCTTCGGTGGCTACGGCCCCAGCTTTGCCAATCCGCGCACCGGCCAGATCCTCGGTGCTGACATCATGCTGGAATACAGCTACATCACGAAGCGCCTGCTCACGAAAAAGCTCTTCGACGACCTCGGCCTCGCCACGGAGCAAGCCGAGGGCGCCACCGCGTCGAACCCGCACGCCTGCATCGCCTGCAACTGCGCCCGCCAGGGCATCCAGTTCGGCCAGACGATGCTGCGCCTGCAAAAGAGCGACCGCATCGAGGTGGACCGCCTCGTCAAAGAATCGCTCTACTATCTCTGCCTCCACGAGGTCGGCCACACGCTCGGCCTGAACCACAATTTCCGCTCCAGTCACCTCCACAGCCCGGAAAACATCCACAACGCCGAGATCACGGAGAAAACCGGCCTCACCGGCTCTGTCATGGATTACCCGCCGGTGAACATCGCGCCCAAAGGCGTGAAGCAGGGCCAGTATTTCACCACGAAGCCCGGCCCCTACGACCACTGGGCCATCAACTACGGCTATAGCGAAGCTCTGGAAGATCCTATCGAGGAACAGAAGCGCCTCGAAGCCATAGCCGGCCAGTCGCACAAGCCCGAGCTCGCCTTCGCGAACGACGCCGACGACATGCGCGCCACCGGAAAGGCCATCGACCCGCGCGCCATGCTCTTCGACATGAGCAGTGATCCCATCGCCTACGGCGAGCAGCGCTGCGAGATGGTGAAGGCCGAGCTCAAGAACGTGCTCAAGGACGTCGCCGATCCCGGCAAGAGCTGGCAGGAGGTCGGGCAGGCCTACATGACGCTCACCAAGGACGCGGGCAACGCCCTCACTGCGATCTCGCGTTATGTCGGCGGCGTGTATGTCGAGCGCGCCGTGCAGGGCCAGGCGGCGGACACCCTGCCCTTCAAGCCCGTCGAGGCCGACAAGCAGCGCCGTGCCTTGCTCGCTCTGGCGAAATACGCCTTCGCGCCTGACACCCTCGCCGCTCCACCGGAGCTCTACGCCCACCTCCAGCAGCAGCGCCGCGGCTTCGACCATGGCGACGAGACCGAGGATCCAAAGCTCCACGACATGACCTTCCGCATGCAGACCTCGCTCCTCTCGCATGTCCTGCATCCGCTCACGCTCCAGCGCCTACAGGACAGCGCTCTCTACGGCAACGAAGTCTCCGTCGATGAAGTGCTCAGCACCCTGACCACCGCCATCTGCACCGGCGACGATCCCGCGAAGCCCGTCAGCACCATGCGGCAGAACTTGCAACTCGATTACATCACCCGCCTGCTGAACATCGCCCACACCGGCAGCTACTACCACGCCACGCAGAGCAGCGCGCTGCTGCAGATCGAGCGCATCCGCAACCTCACCTTTGCCAACACCCCCGCGCACCAGCTCGCCATCAAATACCGCATCCGCCGGGCCTTGGACGAGAAGTAATTCTTGCCACGGCCGGGGAGGAGCGCGGCTTAAAGGCCCCGCGTGAATCTGGCCTCGGTGCGGCGGATGCAGGCATGACAGCCCCAGGCTGCTGCGCTGAAAACGAGTGCCACGGGCAGCATGCCCGCCAGGAGCGCGGCCAGCGCCGCCAGAAAATTGCCAGCGCCCAGCACCCACAGCGGCGTGAGGCCCGGGAAACGGGGCGCAGTGAAGCCCCGGCCGAAGCGGCGGACCACGCGGTGATGCCAGGAGCGGCGGCGGTTGCCATTCACACCGCCCATCCCTCCTTCCCGACCTTCATGTCCCCCACGGGCTGGCCTGCGCGCACACCCCAGTGAATGCCAGCACGTCCCGGCCCTTTCAGCAGGCGTAAATGGAAATGTAATCGGTCAGAATTCGGCATTGATAGTCGGCACGGTTAGCAATGCTGTTCATTTAAACAGTTATTAAGGTTTTTCAAGCAACTTCCCTTTGGCTTTTTTGGCCGGGTGGTTTCGGAACGTTCGGGCTAGGTATTGATGCGACCCCGGCTGCTTGTGCATGTGACGGCTTGATGGCATGAATCGCGCGACATCATGAGGTGGGTCGCATGCCTAAAAGTTGTTTCCGAAACTCGCCCGGCACTCGCTTTGGTTGGTGACTCGGAAGAGTGATCAGGGAGAAGCGCAGTGGTGGTGGCCGTTCCGCTGGCACGTTCATTTCGAAGTAGGGTCGCTTTTTCCGTCAAATGCGTTGAGCGGGCATGAGTGAGGGGCCGCTATAAGTGTGAAAACGTTGGCTGCCAGATCGCATGCTGAAGCATCGCCAAGGTAGGTTCGGAACTGAGGAGCTATTCTGATTTTACCTTTTTCAAAATAGGCTGGCATGTCCCTCACTATTGGTTGGCGCGTGGTTTCATATCCTGTCACGCAAGGCTGTTTACATGCTCCGGTTCAGTTCGTTGAACATCGCCCCTTTCAACTTCAGTTCCTCCTCAGACCTTGTCAGGAATCATTCCATTTGCGAAAACAACGCCTAACTCAAAACACCGTTTTCATAGACCTTCAGCGCCTCTGCCACCGATGACGGACGTTCCGCCGGATGCCGGCTGGTCAGCCACTCGATCCAGCGGACGGTATGCGCGGGCAGATCGGGGCGTAGCTTGCCGAGAGGGTTCACACGATGATACAAATGCGCCACCATCACCTGCGGCTTCGTGTCACCATCAAAGGGATGAAGGTGGGTCAGCGCATAATAAAAGAGGCAGCCCAGCGCATAGATGTCAGTTCGCTCATCCACATCCGCTCGTTCAAACTGCTCCGGGGCCATGAAATGGATCGATCCATGCAAAGAGTTCCGCTTGATGTCCGCCTCGCCATCGGGCGGTGCAACGGGGCGGGCCAGGCCGAAATCGAGAATCTTCACATGGATGCCGCCACCAAGCCGCGGTGTGAGCATGATGTTTTCCGGCTTCAAATCGAGATGAATGATGCCTGCCGCGTGCGCGGCGCTCATGCCTGCAAGCACCTGCCGCACCAGTTGATCGAACTCATCGCCGCTCAAAGGAGCACGACCGAGCCGGTCCTCCAGCGTCTCGCCCTGGACCAGTTCCATGACAAGGTACCCTCCTTCTTCATCCACACCGGCTTCGAGCACCGCCACGATGTTCGGATGCTGGATCGCCGACTGCTGCCGCGCGTCGCGGATCAGCGCCTCCACCGCCGAGCCGACGTTCTGCGCCTTGTCCGCCCGGATGCGCTTCACGGCCACCTCACGGCCGAGTTGCCTGTCCCGCGCCCGGAAGACGGTGCCCAGCCCGCCCTCGGCGATCGGGGCCAGCAGTTCGTAGCGGTCGTTCATTGGGGGCGGATGCTGGCACTTTCAGGCTTTGCCGCAATGAAACTTTCGCTCGTGACGCCGGGTGTGCTAAATTCAACTCCTCCTCATGCCACTTCTCAGCGTTCAAGACCTCAAGATTCACTTTCCCGTGCGCGGGGGCTGGCTGGGCCGTGCCACCGATGTCATCAAGGCCGTGGACAAGGTCAGCTTTGAGGTCGAGGAGGGCAGCACCGTCGGTCTCGTCGGCGAAAGCGGCAGCGGGAAGTCCACCGTGGCCCGTGCCTTGCTGAAGCTCATTCCCGCGACCGAAGGAACCGTCACTTACGCGGGTCGTGACATTCTCGCGATGAGCGAGAAGGAGTTCCGTCCGCTGCGCAAAGAGATGCAGATGGTCTTCCAGGACCCCATCGGCTCGCTCAATCCGCGCATGACCGTCGAGTCCATCCTCGCCGAGCCGCAGGAGATTCACTTCAAGGAGAAAACGCGTGAGGAACGCCGCGACGTCTCCGTCGCGCTTCTGAAAAAAGTCGGCCTGCCGGAGGATGCGCTGCAACGCTACCCGCATGAGTTCAGCGGCGGTCAGCGCCAGCGCATCGGCATCGCCCGCGCCCTCGCCGTGCGGCCGAAATTTCTCATCTGTGACGAGCCCGTCAGCGCGCTCGACGTGAGCGTGCAGGCGCAGATCCTGAATCTGCTCAAGGACATCCAGCAGGAATTCAATCTCACGCTGCTCTTCATCGCGCATGATCTCGCTGTTGTCCGCCACATGAGCGACCGCATTGTTGTCATGCATCATGGCAAAATCGTCGAGCAGGGACCCGCTGACCAGGTCTGCGAGCATCCGCGCCACGACTACACTCAGAGGCTGCTCGATGCGGTGCCGGTGCTCATGTAGCGGCGCGAAGCGTGCTGCGGCACTGGCAAATGACGAATTTCAAAGAACGAATGACGAATCAAATCCCAAATCCGAACTCCAAATCCCGAATGCTCCTCATTCGTCATTCCGCATTCTGATTTCGTCATTCGGACGCTCTCATATACCGCTCTGACTCCCTTCCGCTGCCTCCATGACACCGCTTTTCAAAAAATTCCTCGGCATGAACTGGTTCATCGTGCTGAACATCGCCGGGCTCGTCGTCTTCGGCGTTTATGCCATCTTCAATGCCTCCGCGCACAAGGAGGAGGCCGAGTTCGCCCTCAAATGGCGCGACCAGATCCGCTGGGTCATGCTCGGCCTGCCGTTCTTCTTCGCCGCATCGCTCATCGACTACAAATGGGTGCGCTGGGCCTGCCTGCCCATGTATCTCGGCGGCATCGGCGGCCTGGTGGCCGTGCTGCTCATCGGCGTCGAGATTGGCGGGAACAAGGCATGGATTCGCGTCGGCGGCCAGATGGTTCAGCCTTCGCAGTTCGCCATCATGTCCGGCATCTTGATCCTCGCCGTCATCTTTGGCGAGCTGCCGCGTCTGCATCCCATGTTCCGCCGTCCGTGGCTTCGCATCATGCTCGCCGGCATGCTCGCCGGTGTGCCCGCCATCATGGTCATCAAGGAGGACTTGGGCTCCGGCCTCGTGTGGGGGCCGGTCTTCCTCTCCATGATGCTCGTCGGCAGCATTCCGTTCCGCTATTTGATCACGCTGTTGCTCGGCGTCATCAGCGTCGTGCCGCTGGTGTATGTCTTCGCCCTCAAGCCCTACCAGCAGGCCCGCATAAACTCCACTTGGTACATGGTCACCAACCAGATGGACAAGGTGGACCTGCAAAACGAGGGCTGGGTGGCCAAGCACCTCCAGATCGCCGTCTCCACCGGCGGATTGGAAGGGAAGGGGCCCGAATCGAAGAAGGTGCCCGACCAGGCGTCCATCCACCGCACCTTCTTCCCGCACGAGTCCATCAATGACTTCATCTTCGGCGTCATCGCCGAGGAGTTCGGCTTCCGCGGCTCCGTCCTCGTGCTCTCCGGCATGCTGCTGCTGCTCCTGCAGAGCGTCTTCGTCGCCTTCTGCGCGCGAGACCAGCTCGGGCGGCTCATCGTCGTCGGCGTCATCGCCATGTTCTTCGTCCACACCTTTCAGAATGCCGGCATGAACCTCGTCATGCTCCCCGTCATCGGCCTGCCCATGCCCTTTGTGAGTTACGGCGGCACCTTCGTCATCGTCACCCTCTTCCTCATGGGCATGGTCCAGAGCGTCTGGGTCCACCGCAACATCTCCGCCGTGAAGAAAAAGCGCCCGGTGAACTCCGTGCGGGATGACGACGATGACGAATAGAAAAGGAGCAGGCCGTCACGCCTGCTCCTTCGAGCTTGTTTGAAATCGTTTCCTTCAAACGATCTCCCAGCCCTTGCGGTAGTCGCGGCGCACGAATTTGTCGGCGGCGGCGCTGTTCGGGATCTTCAGCGCGGGGGCGTCCCACTGCAGCGTCTCGTTCGGGAAGGCGCTGGCCAGGCAGCCGAGCAGCACGGCCTCGGTGAGCGGGCCGGCGTAGTCGAAGTTCGCGCTGGGCTTTTTGTCGCCCTTGAGGCAGCAGTCGATGAAGTCGGCCCAGTGGTTGCGGGGTTCGAGCTTGGGATACTTGAAGCCGGTGAACTTGTCGCGCGGGTAAAGCATGGGCGTGGAGCCGTGCGGATGGAGCAGGACGCCTTCGGTGCCGAGGTAGATGGTGCCCTGGCCGGGGAATTTCTTCACGTCATCGCCGGTGAGCGCCATGACCTCGGCGGGCGGGCGTGCGTCGCCGTCGGTCCAGGTGACCTTGATGCTGTCGCCGTAGGTGAACTTGGTGCCGAGGAAGGTGTATTCGACGACGGCGTTGATGGCCCAGTTGTCCTTGTTCGGCGCGGGGCCGCGGGAGGTGACGGAGATGGGCGCGGCGAGGTCGAGCGAGCGGAACCAGCCGCTGAACATGTGGCAGCCCATGTCACCGAGCGTGCCGGTGCCGAAGTCGCGGCGTTTGCGCCAGTTTCCGGGATGATCGTAGCCCTGGATGTAGCTGCGCTCCTGCGCCACGCCGAGCCACTTGTCCCAGTCGAAGCCCTCGGGGATGGGGTCGCTCTTGGCCGGACGCGGCTCCATGTCGCCCCATTTCTTGTTCGAGAAGGTGTGGGCCTCCTTCACCTTGCCGATGGCGCCCATCTGGATGAGCTCGACGGCGAGGCGCTCGGAGAAGTCGGAGGAAACTTGGATGCCCATCTGCGTCATGACGCCGCGCTCACGGGCGCGCTCGACCATCTGGCGGCATTCCCACAGGTTGTGGGCGAGGGGCTTCTGGCCATAGACATGCTTGCCCTTCGCGATCGCCGCGATGCCGATGCTGCCGTGCATGTGGTCGGGCGTGGAGACGTTCACGCTGTCGATGTTGTCGGCCTCCTTCACCAGCAGCTCGCGCCAGTCCTGATAGACCTTGATGTCCGGCCAGCGCTCCTGCGCCTTTTTGAAATTGCGCGTGTCCACATCGCAGACGGCCACCAGCTCCCACATCGGATGATTGGACATGCTGCTCATGTCCGCCCAGCTCATGCCGCTGGCGCCGAAGGCCGCGTGGCGCAGCTTCCCGTTCGGAGAGGCGGCGCGCATGCCGGTGGTGACCCACGGGGCGGCGAACAGGGTGGCGGCGGACTGGCGGATGAAATGGCGGCGTGATTGCATGGGCGGAGGTGGGATGGAGCGCGAAAATACGTTGCGCATGCGGCGCATCTTCCGTTTCTCTGCATTCATCGCATGAACGACATCCACGACCGCCTGCAATCCATCCGCGAACGCATCGCCGCCGCAGCAGCACGCGGCGGGCGAGATCCGGCCTCGGTCGAGCTGCTCGCCGTGTCGAAGACCTTTCCTGTCGAGACGATCCGCGAGGCGGTGGAGGCCGGACAGCTTCTCTTTGGTGAAAACAAGGTGCAGGAGATCCTGGCCAAGGCGCCGCAACTGCCCGCGAAGCTGCAATGGCACCTCATCGGCCATCTCCAGTCGAACAAGGTCCGCAAAATCCTCCCGGCGGTGAAATGCATCCACAGCATCGACTCGCTCGATCTCGCGCGCGATGTGGACCGCATCGCTGGAGAGCTGGGGTTGTATCCCAAGGTTTATCTGGAGGTGAATCTCGCCGCCGAGGGCAGCAAGCACGGCTTCAGCACTGAAAAGCTGCGCTCCAGCCTCGAAGACCTCTACGCCCTGCGCCGGCTCGAAATCCAAGGCCTGATGTGCATCCCGCCTTTCGATCCGGACGCCGCGAAAAGCCGCCCGTATTTCGTGCAACTGCGCGAACTGCGGGATGAACTCGAAAAACAAGGCGGCAGCCCGCTTCCGCTCCTCAGCATGGGCATGAGCCACGACTTTGAAATCGCCATCGAGGAGGGCGCGACCATCGTGCGCGTCGGCAGCGCGATCTTCGGCGATCGAAAGCCCAAAGGCATCGCTGCTTGACCGATGAACCAGTCGTTGACACTCCTAACCACCATGAACTGCCGCCTGCTTCCGATCCTGCTCGCCACCACCGCCTCTTTCGCCGCTGACCTGCCGAAAGTTCCCTCGAAACCCATCGCGGTGAAGAAGGAGGAACTGTTTTCCGATGATTTTCAAGGTGCCGAGCCCGCCAAGGTCTGGCACAAGGTCGTCCCCACTTTTACGGTGGAGAATGGAGCGCTCAAGGGCACGCAGACACGCGATGTGACGATCCCTGCGGCTGACGGAAAGCCCGAGATTCGCGCGCACGCCGCGGTTCACGGGCTGGAAATCCCCACGAAAGACAGCGTCGTCGAATGCCGGATCAAATTCGAAGGTGCCTCGATGATCGATGTCGAGTTCGACGACCGCAAATACACCGGCTGCCATTACGGCCACATCTGCCGCGCCCAGGTCCGGCTCAACGGCGTGACCATCATCGACGAGAAGGACGGCAACATGCGCAATGACATCTATGCGATGAAGAAAGACCCGGCGAAAAAGGCCGAGGTCGCCAAACTGCTCGTCGGGCGCCAGGTGACCTATCCAATGAAACTGGAGGCAGGCAAATGGTACACCCTCGTCGTCGAAACCGTCGGTGATGAGATGCGCGTGACCATCGACGGCAAACCTGCGGCTTATCTGAAATCCTCCGGCATCGCTCATGCGACGAAGTCGAAGATTGAGCTCGGTGTCGCGGGCAAGGACGGCTACTTCGACGACCTCAAGCTCTGGAACGCCGAGGCTGCGAAGCGCTGATCGCTGATCATGCCCGATCCCGTCCTCACCCAGCGCGCCGACAAGTGGCTGCATCATGTGCGCGCCTTCAAAACGCGTTCCCTGGCCACGCAGGCCTGCGCGAAGGGCAATGTCATGCTAGGCGGCCAGGTGTTGAAGGCCTCGCGTGATTTGAAGGTGAACGACGTGCTGGAAATCACGCGTGGTGATCTGCGCCTCCGTTTGAAGGTCGTCGGTTTCCCGCCGCAGCGCCTCGGACCTCCCCGCGTGGCCGAATTCTGCGAGAACCTGACGCCGGAGGAGTGGTATCAAAAAGCGAGCGAGTTGCGCAAGGAGCGCGCGCTCATCACGCCGCATGCGCACGAGATGATCGCCAAGCCTGACAAGAAGCAGCTCCGCGAACTGCGGAAGTTCTGGGAAGAGCAGGACGATGCATGAGGTGATGCGGACGGCTTACTCCGCCTTCGCTTTGCCTTTGCCCTTCTTTTTGCCTTGCTGGCCGGTTTTGGTGTCCTGTGTGAAAGGCGGCAGCTCAAATGGCACCGGGTCCTGCGTCACGCGCGGATCGCCGGCGGCTTTGAGCTTCGCCATGAGCTCGGCGGCCATTTCGGCTTTCTTGGCGGCGAATGCGGGCTCGGCGGCGATGTTGATGGTGGCATCGGGGTCCTTGCTGAGGTCGTAGAGCTCCTCCTGCGGCCGTTTGGCAAACGCGTAGTCGAAGTACCACTTGTATTGCGAGTCGTTGCGATGCGCGATGAGCCAGGCTTTGGCCGGTGAGGCATCCATGTCCGGGAAGGCGACATAGGTTTCGTTCTCCATGTCTTTCATCGGCGGCGTGTTCGTGTCCGTGAGCAGTTTGTAGTCGCCCATCGGCATGCGCTCCGGCTTGAAGTTGTGAATGTAGAGCCAGCCGTCCTTGCGCAGCGCCCGCTGCGGATACGGCAGGTTTCCTTCACGGGCGATGCTCACATGACGCTCGCGCCCGGTGATGACGTAATCACGCTCCGGCTCCACCTTGCCGCTTTTGCCGCTCTTCATGAGCGAAACGATGCTTTTGCCGTTCACGCCAGGCGGAATGGCCGCGCCGCCGATTTCCATGAAGGTGGGCGCGAGGTCCATGAGGTTTACAAAGTCCTCGATGTAGCGACCGCCCGGCTGTCCGGGCCAGCGGATGGCGAGCGTCACATTCACGCCGAAGTCGTAGAGATTGCATTTGCCGCCGGGGAAGCCCGGAGCGCCGTGATCGCCGCTGATGACGATGATCGTGTTTTCCAGCTCGCCTTCTTCTTCGAGCCTTTTGACCAACACACCGACCTGCGCATCGAAAGCCTGGATCTCGCCGAGGTAACTTCCAAAATCTTCGCGGAACTCCGGCACGTCCGGCAGATGCTTTGGCAGCTTGCCCTTCAAGTCGTCCGGTTTGATGCCCCACAGCGCCTCGCCGCTGCCTTTGACCCATTTGCGATGCACATTCGTCGGTCCATGCCAGAAAAGGAACGGCGCACCCTTCGGCCGCGCTTTGAGGAAATCGTCAAAATTGCCCCGCACCTCGGCATAGAGCTCGTTTTTCGCCTCTTCGAGCGGTTTGCCCGCCGCGACCATCTTTGTCACCTCTTCGGAGAAGTTGTTGAAGCGTCCGCCTGCCTTCTGATACGCGTGTGCCTGACCACCGAACGGCGCATCGCCCGGTTCGCCGGGGCTCCACACTTTGAAGGCCTTGCCGATGTGAAAGCCCTTGTCTTTCAGCGTGAGCGCAAAACTCGGAATCGCCGGATCCCACACTGCGCCGTTCAAGATCGCGGCGCGACCGCAGTTGAAAAAATAGCGGCCGGAATTCAGCGCGCTGCGACACGGCGTGCATGATGGCGCATTCACATACGCCCGGCTGAAAAGCGCCCCCTCGCGGGCGATGCGGTCGATGTTCGGAGTTTTGACCACCTGATTCGGCGACGGGAACTTTTCATGCTTCGCATACTCGCTCGCATAACGTCCCCAATCGTCCGCGAAGCAGAAAAGGATGTTCAACGGCTTTTCCGCCGCAGTGGCGAGCGAAGCAAAAAAGAGGAGGCTGGTCAGGAATCGCATGGCCGCCCTTCAACGTCCGACTAGCGGCCAAACCTTCTCCAAAATCGGCACGAAGAATCATCTCGCCAGATACCAGGACGTCTTCATCATTCGCGGATGCTCCACGCCCTGCTCGATGCCACGCAAGTCCTCGGCACTGTCGAAATCGACGGTGTCACCCACGAAGTCTGCGCGGAAGCGGTCGCGAATCACGACCGTCGCACGAACCAGCTCACGGTGAACCTTCGTGCCTTCCTGCGCAGCGAGCAGCAGGAGCACATCGGCGAGCAAAGCCTGCCCGCATGGCTTCCCGCGCCAGAAACAACCACCGAGCATGTCGAGGCCGGCGAAGCCCATGTGGTGGCGAGCGATGTTTTCTCAAGCTGGAAACGGAAGGTAAGTGCGTTGATTCCAAGCTGAGTGTGGTGAAAGAATTTGACTAACGGTCAAAAAAAGAGATTTGATTCGGCCATGCCTTCCCCAAATCCTGCTCTCAGCCGCAAGGAGCGCGAGTTCATCGCGCGGGAGGAGCTCATTTTGAAGCATGCGCGGCGGTTGCTGCTGGAGAAGGGCTTTCAGGCCTGGAACATGGACCAGCTCGCGGAGGCCGTGGAGTATTCGAAGGGCACGCTGTATCAGCATTTCAGCTCGAAGGAGGATCTGGTGCTCGGTGTGGCCACGCAGTCGCTGCGGCAGCGGGCGGACCTTTTTGAGCAGGCGGCGACTTTTCAGGGCCGCACGCGGGAGCGCTGCCGGGCGATCGGCTTTGCCTGCTGCGAGTTCGCGATGGCGCATCCGGATTATTTCCACACGGACATGATGCTGAAGTCGTCGTCCTTCATCGAAAAAGCCAGCCAGGAGAGGCGGGAAGCTCACGCCTTCGAGGGGATGCGCTGCTGGCGAGCGGTCAGCACCATCATCATTGAGGCGATGGCCCTCGGCGACCTACCCAAGGACCGCGTGACGGCCGAGCAGGCCACCTTCGCGCTCGTTTCCGTGACCGTAGGTAGTCACATCATGGGCCAGGAGCCGAATCTGAAGGTCTTCGCCGGCATCAAGGACCAGATGCAGGCCGTGCGGCTAAACCAGGACCTGATCTGCGACGGCCTTGGCTGGAAGCCGCTGCTGCACGAGCACGACTACCGCGCCACCGACTTACGCATCCTGAAGGAAATCTTCCCCTCCGCCTCGAAGTGGCTCAAGGCCGCCTGATCCCTGTCTCTTTTTTTGCCCCTGCATTGACCATTAGTCAAACAACGACCTTCATTCATGAACTTCATCGCCCTCCGCATGCTCATGGCCGACAAGGCTAAGACGACCTGGTGTGCATCTTCACTTTCTCGAATTATTCCGAGCAATGCGAGCCCTTGAAACTCGGGCTTATGCTAGAGCCGAATACTCACAAAAAACGCATCATGAGTATTCTCAATTAAGCCGCAACCTACTTCAAAATTACCGGCCAGAGATCAAAACTTGCCCAATCAAAAACATCATGAACTCATCTCACAAACTTAATCTGCTACTCGTGCTAGCCAGTCTCTTTTTTACAGCCTGCACATCAACCAAGTCAACCAGAGCTACGTCACCGCCACCGGTTCCTTTGAGCGAAACCGCATCCAATCTGAAGTCACTTTTTAATCAGCACCCAGCTCCGCTACATATTCATCTCACCAAAGTGAGTAGCGATGGCAAAGCAAAGTCGAACAATGCCTTGACCGCATTCGGACTAGGCGGAGCGACGCTTCCACTCGTGATGAATCTGACCGACCTAGACATCCAATCCTCCACTGCAACTGAGTCTGGACTGGATCTTCGCTGCAAAGTGTATGCAAAGGTCAATGGCCTTCCTCCATGGTGCCCCCGAGTGACAGGTAAGGTAGATTGGACCAGCTCAAAAACACCCGTGGTGACCTTGCCCAACTTTTACTGCAATTGGGCGGTGATCGGTAATGTCTCGATGACGCTCGAACTCAGAGTCGATAAAGTCGATCTTAAATCCAAGACCTTCAAAGGCACTTATACTGCACGCTTCATCGGGACAGGGAATGCATTCGGCAAAGGTGGCTATCAGGCGACACTCTCATCCGCAAATGACGCAAAATCGCTAAAGGACGCAAAACCATAAAACAAAGACATTCATGAACTTCATCGCCCTCCGCATGCTCATGGCCGACAAGGCGAAGTACTTCGGCCTCGTGTTCGCCTTCGCGTTCTCGACCTTTCTGCTGCAAAACCAGGTCAGCATCTTCTGCGGCATCATGAAGCGCACCGGCAGCCAGGTGCGCGATGTGACTGATGCGGAGATCTGGGTGATGGATCCGCACACCGAGTATTTCGAGCAGACGAAGGCGCTGAAGGACACCGACCTCTTCCGCGTGCGCGGCGTGGAGGGGGTGGACTACGCGGTGCGGCTCTTCAAAGGCAATCCCACTGCGAAGACGGCCGCCGGGAAATTTGCCTCTAACTTCACGCTCGGCCTCGATGACGCCACGCTGGTCGGCGCACCGCGAAAGATGCTACTCGGGACCTGGGAAAGCCTGCGCGAGGCGAACAGCATCGTCATCGACCGTGCCGGCTATGACCTGCTTTATCCCGGCGAGCCGCTGGAGCTCGGTCGCGTGCTGGAGCTGAATGATCACAAAGCCCGCATCGTGGGCATCTCGGATGCCGCCGCGCCGTTTGTGAGTTTTCCGGTCATTCATGCGCGATACAGTGAGGCGGTGCTGTTTCAGGGTCGTGAGCGAAAGATGCTCAGCTACGTGCTGGTGAGGCCGCGGGCCGGTGTCGATGCCGTGGCGCTGGCCCGGCGCATCGAGAGAGAAACCGGGCTGAAAGCCCGCACGACGGCGGAATTCGCGTGGGACTGTGTGGTGTATTATTTAAAGAACACCGGCATCCCGGTGAATTTCGGCATCACCATCGCGGTGGCCTTGATCGTGGGCCTCGCGGTGAGTGGGCAGACGTTCTACATGTTCACCGTCGAGAACCTGCGGCAGTTCGGCGCCTTGAAGGCCATTGGAGTCACGAACCTGCGCTTGGTCGGCATGGTTTTGCTGCAAGCGCTCGTCGGCGGTGCCATCGGCTATGCGCTCGGCACCGGCATGGCGGCGGTGTTTTTCAATGCCACGCTCAACCAGCTCGCCACCCGCGGCATCGTGCTGATGTGGGAAGCCGTGGTCGGCGTGGCCGTGCTCATGGCCCTCGTGGCCGCAGCCGTGAGCCTGCTGAGCGTGCGCAAGGTGCTGGTGCTGGAACCCGCGAGTGTTTTTAGATGATCATGAAGACGAACGAACCCCATGCCGTCACCTGCCGCACCGTGCGCAAGCACTTCGGCGAAGGAGAAAACCGCACCGAAGTCCTGCGTGGTGTCGATTTCCATGCGCGCCTCGGCGAGATGACCTTCCTTGTCGGCCCGAGCGGCTGTGGCAAAACCACGCTCATCTCGGTTATCGCCGGCTTGCTGGAGCCGAGCGAAGGCGAGGTCGATGTGCTCGGTCGTGCGCATGGTTCGCTGCGTGGCAAAGACCGCGTCGAGTTTCGACGTCGCGAGCTCGGCTTCGTGTTTCAACAATACAACCTGCTGCCCTCGCTCACCGCTGCAGAGAATGCCGCGGTGCCGTTGATCGCCGATGGCATGAAGCGTGACGACGCGGTGAAACGAGCCACCGCCTTGCTCGACCGTCTTGGCATTGGCGCGAAGGCTTCATCCTATCCACGCTTCCTCTCCGGCGGCCAGCAGCAGCGTGTGGCACTGGCTCGTGCGCTCGTGCATGAGCCGCGGCTCGTCATCTGCGATGAACCCACCGCGGCACTCGACCACGAGACCGGCGAGTCGGTCATGCAACTGCTCTCCAGCGCCGCCGTGGCACCGCAGCGGGCCGTTCTCGTCGTCACGCATGACAACCGCGTCTTCCACCACGCCCACCGCATCGCCCACATGAATGACGGCATCGTCACCCAAATCACCTCACCCTCATGAAACTCCCCGTTCTACCTCTCATCGCGCTCTTTTCCCTCGGCTGGGCGGTGACCTCGGTCATCAGCAAGCTGCCGCAGGAAACCGTCACCGCCCCGCCCGCACCTCCACCACGCTCCGTCTATGCCGACACCGTGGCCGCGGTGGGCTTGATCGAGCCTTCGAGCGAACTCATCACGCTGGGCAGCCATCGCAGCGGCGTGGTCGAGCAGACGCATGTCAAAGCCGGCCAGCAGGTGAAAAAGGGCGATACGCTTGTGACGCTCGACACGCGACAGCTTCGCGCCGAGCTCGCCGTCGCGAAGGCGCACGTGAACGAAGCGCAGGCCGCGCTCGCCGTTTCACAGGCCGAGGAGGCGCAGGCGCGGCGGAATGTCGAATTCGCCCGCAGCCTCACCGATGCTCGTGCGATGTCCGATGAGGAACGCACGCAGCGCGAGCTCACGCTCGGCACAGCACAAGCGAAGGTGAAATCCAATGAAGCTACAATTCTGCGAGCACGGACACAGATCGAGGTCATCGAGACTGAACTCGCCCGCAGCGTCATCACCGCGCCACGCGATGCCACCGTGCTCCAGGTGAAGGTGCGCGAGGGTGAATACATCGCCGCCACGCCGACGGAGACACCTTGGCTCGTGCTGGGCGACATGAGCGTGCTGCACGTCCGCGCGGATGTGGACGAATACGAGGCCTGGAAGGTCCGGCCGACCTCGCAAGCCACCGCGCAGGTGCGTGGCAACCCCTCTTTGGCCGCGCAGCTCGAGTTCGTGCGCTTTGAACCGCTCGTCATCCCGAAAAAATCCCTCACTGGCGATGCCACCGAACGCGTGGACACACGCGTGCTTCAAGTGATCTATCGTTTGCAGAAACCCGTGCCCGCCGCTCTCTTCGCCGGCCAGCAGATGGATGTATTCATCGCCACCCAGGACGCCCAGCCATGACCTCAAAAACCCTTCTCTGCCTCCCTGCCCTGCTGCTCGCCTCCTGCTCGGTGGGACCGAACTTTGCCCTTCCAGACCTCGCGCTGCCCGCGAAGTGGAAAAATGGCAAAACAGCTAGCGTGAGCGATCTGCCGATGCCGGGTGAATGGTGGCGCTTGTATGGCTCGTCGGATCTCAACCGCCTCGTCGATCAGGCGATGAGCAGCAATCAGGACCTTCGCGGTGCTCTCGCCCGCGTGGAGACAGCGCGTGCTCTCATCGGCGTGCAGGCATCCGAATGGTTTCCGCAGCTCAGCTTCAAAGACGCGATGCAGTATGAGCGGCTCTCGCAGACCTCGTTTGGTGCCAACCTGCCCCCCGGCATCCCGCTCCCCTCGATTCAGCGCCGTCGCTTTCAGAGCCTTTTCGAGTTCGGTTGGGAGCTGGACCTTTGGGGTCGTGTGAGACGTGGTGTGGAAGGTGCCAAGGCCAGCGAGGCCGCCGCCGCGGAGACGCTCGCGGCACAGCGCCTCAGCCTCGCCTCAGAAGTGGCGCGTCTGTACTTTCTCGCGCACTCGATGGACAAGCAAATCGGCGTCGTGAACGAGACGCTCGAGTGGCGTCAGGAAGCCATGAAGCTCCAGGAATCCCGCTTTAAAGGCGGCCTAGCCAATGAGATGGATGTCTCGCGGGCCAAAACGGAACTTGAGCTCGCCCGCAACGATCTCGCGTCTCTCGAACGCCAGCGTGGCAATGCGGAAAACGCGCTCGCCGTGCTTTGCGGCCAGCTTCCGAGCACGTTCAAGCTTTCACACAATGCCGCGCTGCCCTCGCCACCGCGAGTGCCGGGCGGCCTGCCCTCCACGCTTCTGCAGCGTCGCCCCGACATCCGTGCCGCCGAGCAAAAGATGCGTGAGGCGAATGCGCAGATCGGCGTGGCGAAAGCGTCGTTCTTCCCTGCTTTCAAGATCGGCGGCACCGGCGGTCTCGAAAGCATCGGCACGGTGGACTTCTACGACGCGAAGAGCCGCACGCTCACCATCGGTCCCAGCATGACGCTGCCGATTTTCCAAGGCGGCCGGCTCAAAGCGAATCTCGCAGCAAGCAAAGCACGCTACGAGGAAAGCCTCGCCGCCTACCGCCAGAGCATCCTCACCGCCATCCGGGAGGTCGAGGACAGCATGCTGGACTCCCAAGGCTATGCACGGCAGTCCGCCGCACTGAACGACGCCATCAAGGCCGCGCAGGAAACGCAACGCCTCGCCGAGCTGCGCTATCAAAAAGGCCTCGCGAGCTACTTTGAGGTCGTGGATGCGAACCGGACGGTGTTGAATGCGAAGCTGCTGGCCGCGCAGGTCGAGGGGCAGCGCTTGATCGCGACGGTGGCGATGCTGAAGGCTCTCGGCGGCGGGTGGAAGTGAGGGGATGGGTTATGAGTTATGGGTTATGAGTGAAGATGTAGGGCTTAACGCATCACTTCTAACCCTTAACTTTTTCAGGACTCACTTCACCTGCACCCAAACCGGTGACGACCACGCCATGTTGCCATCGTTTTGCTCGACGCGGAGGTAGTAGCGGTTTTCGCCCTGAATCGGTGATTCGTCGGTGAAGGTCTGGGAAAAGGTCTTCGCGTTCGGTTCCCACTGCTGGTGGTTCTTCTCGTTGCGGACCAACGTGACGCGTTGGATCGGCGCGGTGCCGTCGATGGCGAATTTTAGCACGGGTTTGCCGCTGAGAGCGATCTCGGTGCCGAGGAGTTTGTCGTTGCAGGTGAACTCGACGAAAATCTTGTCGGTGGCGGCGATGGTGCGGCGGGCGTTGAGGCCTTCGATGATGCCTTCGCGGGTGAATTCCTTCACATAAACACCGCCGTAACTCGTGTGGGTGGAAATGTGGTCGCTATTCGCCCACACGCCGAGCTTGTGGCCGATCTCGAGCGCATGCTGATACACGCCGTTGTTCTTCACGGTGAAGCTCCTGATAGGTTCGCCCACGACGGGCACGCCGACGACATCGGAGGAGTGATTGTACTTCTCGCCTTCACGCAAGCCGACGGTCGGCTGCGGTGCGCCGGGGGCCTCGTAACTGACGCGGGCGCCTTGATAGATCTCGATGACGTTTTCGACGCGATGATCGATGGGCGGGATTTGATCCCAATCGGTGCCCATGCCCGTCGCGCCGGTGTGAGAGATGGCGGTGACAGGTTTGCCGTAGCGGGTGAGCACGCTCCAGAGTTCGGAGGGATGCAACTCGGCCTCGCCGTCTTCTTTGACGGGAAAAAGCTTCTGCCAGGGCGAGGCGAGGTAGTTTTTCCGTTGGATGTAAACGATGGGGCCGCCGCGCTGGGCGAAGACCATGTTGCGATGCCCATACGGCCACTTTTGCTCGCGCTCGTAGGCATACATGCTGGTGAAAAAACCGGGCGCGTAGAAGACATCGACGAGTTTCTGGTTCAGCCACCACTCGTAAGGCGTGTAGATCTTCGCGATGTCGGTGTGGTCGCTGGTGCCGAGGGTGTCGAGCTTGCCCATGTCGATGGCGTAGCGGAACTGCTCGACGATGCAGCCGTCGTTCGCGGTGATGCAATTCGAGACGTCGGTGTGGCGGTGGTAATCGCCCCAGTAGAGCTTGTAGGTCACGCCGTCGTGCGTCCAGGTGTGACGCTCGTTTTGCGCACGCTCGGGCGTGGTGGCTTTGATGTAGGCGGGGAAAGGATCGCGTGGTTTCGCTGCGGGCGCGGCAACGAGCGGCACATCGGCATCCGTGGCGACTTTGGCGAGGTGGATGCCGGTGTTGAGCTGGAGCTTTGAGCTGCGCAGATCGCTCGGCCACGCGATCCACAGGCTGCCATCGCTGCCGAGGGCGTGCGTGGTCTGATGATCCTGCGAATAGACGCTGCCGGGAATGGCAAAGGGCTTCGTCCATTGCTTCGTGACGGCGTCGTAGCGTGTCAAAGCGATGCGCCAGGCATAGTTCTTGAAATAGCGCACGGTGAGCCACGGACGGCCCGCCGCATCGAGCATGACGTGCGGCAGATTCAGCGCGGCGACTTCATTCGGAGCCGCACGCCCCTTTTCCTTGGCCTGCGCTGCCGCTTTTTTCTTCTGCTCCGCGGCCTTGGCCTTCGCCTTCGCGTTGTTGCCGCGCGGCGCTGCTGCCTGACCGGGTTGTGGACCGGGAAGATCGGCGAAGAGGGCATCGGGCGCGGGGAGTTCGGTCACCTGGCCGCTTTCGATGTCGAAGTAGGCGAAGACCGTGTCCTTGCGGCCATTGAGACCTTGCGCATGCCCATGCGCACGCATGTCGAGGCCCCACTGCTGATTGCCGCGCTCGCAGGTGATCCACAGGCCTTTGCCCTCTTTTGATCCGATGGCCGAAACGCGGCCTTCATAGCGATCGGTGGCGATGAGCTGCTTCGCCTCACCCGCTTGCAGATCGTCGCCGATGGGCGTGGCGTAGATATTGAATTCGTTGCCACGCGCCGAATCGAACACGACCCACGCCTTCCCACCCGCAAAGGCCACGCAGGGCTCCCAATCGCCTGCTGAGTCCTGGGTGACTTGGATCTCGCGGGACCACTTTTGGCTCTCCACATCGAAAAAACGGCAAAACACGTCCGCAGTGGTGCCGCGCATGCCTTGCCACACGCACCACACATCGCCGGAGGGACTCGTAGCAGCCTTGGCGAAGGCGTTACCGCCATTGGGCGATGAGGCGAGCGTACCGACCTCAGCTTTGCCATCGCGGATTTGCGTCCAGCGCAGTTCCATGAGGTCTTTTTCATTCACCTGACTCCAAATCACATGCAGCACGCCTTTGCGATCCGTCGCCAGGCTCGGCTGATGGATGATACCGGGCTCGCCGATGGTCAAAACCTCGCTCAAAGCTCCGTCGGTGAGCTTCGCGACCTTCAGCGTGTCTTTTTCGCCATCCCACTGCACAAAAGCCACATGCGGCATACCGCCGCCATCCGCCGCGAGAGCCGGGAAATCGCTCCATTTGCCCTCTGGCTGCAACACCGCGGGTTTAGGCAGCAAATCCTGCGCGTAGGCAGAAACGGCGAGGAGCGAGAGAAGGGCTGGTCGGAGCATGGCGCTCTAAACATTCTGTTTGCCGATTCCTTTCATGCTGCGAAGAAACGAACCACTCCTCCAACCATGAAAAGCCGCGCCTTTTTCGCCTCGTTTGCCCTCCTGGGTTCCATGCTTCCCGCTGCGGAGCACGACGTCGTTATCTACGGCGGCACCTGCGCCGCCGTCACCTCCGCCGTGCAGGTGAAGAAGATGGGCAAGAGCGTCATCATCGTTTCGCCGGAAAAGCACCTCGGCGGTTTGAGCAGCGGCGGTCTTGGATTCACCGACACGGGCAACAAGGCGGTCATCGGCGGCCTGGCGCGGGATTTTTACCATCGCATCTACCTGCACTACCAAAAGCCGGAGTCGTGGAAACAACAGAAGCAGTCCGAATACGGCAACAAGGGCCAGGGCACGCCCGCGATGGACGGCGAGAACCGCACGATGTGGATTTTTGAGCCGCACGCGGCCGAAGGCGTGTTTGAGGATTACATCAAGGAGTTCGGCATCGAGGTGGTGCGCGATGAATGGCTGGACCGTGCGAAGGGCGTCAAGAAAGACGGTGACCGCATTGTGAGCATCACCACGCTCAGCGGAAAAACCTACGCAGGAAAGATGTTCATCGACACGACTTATGAAGGCGACCTCATGGCCGCCGCAGGCTGCGATTACCATGTCGGCCGCGAGGCGAACAGCGTCTATGGCGAGGAGCACAACGGTGTGCAGGTCGGCGTGCTGCATCACGGCCACCACTTTGGCAAAGTGAAGCCTCCCGTCAGCCCCTACAAGATCCCGGGCGATCCGAAGAGCGGCGTGCTGCCCCGCGTGAGTACGGAAGATCCTGGCAAATTCGGCGAAGGAGACAAGAAGGTGCAGGCCTACTGCTTCCGCAGTTGCTACACGAACGTGCCGGACAACCGCATCCCGTTTCCGAAGCCTGAGGGTTACGACGCCAGCCAGTATGAAATCCTCCTCCGCGTGCTGAACACCGGCTGGGGCGAGTTTTTTGAGAAGTTCGACCCGATTCCGAACCACAAGACCGACACCAACAACCACGGCCCGTTCAGCTTCGACAACATCGGCTACAACTATGACTACCCCGAGGCGAGCTACGAGCGCCGCAAGGAGATCATTGCCGAGCACCGGACCTATCAGCAGGGCCTGCTCTGGTTTGTGGCAAACGATCCGCGAGTGCCCAAGAAGGTGCAGGAAGAACTCCGTCAGTGGGGGCTGCCGAAGGATGAATTCACCGACAACGGCCACTGGAGCCACCAGCTCTACATCCGCGAGGCGCGCCGCCTGATCGGCGACTATGTGATGACCGAGAACGAACTGCGCAAAAAGAAGCCCACGCCCGAGTCCGTCGGCATGGGCAGCTACACGATCGACAGCCACAACGTGCAGCGCTACATCACGCCAGAAGGTTTTGTTCAGAACGAGGGCGACATCGGCGTCAGCACGAACGGCCCTTATGAGATTGCTTATGGCTCGCTCGTGCCAAAAAAGGGGCAGGGGAGCAACCTGCTCGTCCCGGTGGCCATGTCCGCGAGTCACATCGCGTATGGCAGCATCCGCATGGAGCCGGTTTTCATGATCCTGGGCCAGTCCGCGGCCACGGCGGCCGTTTTTGCCATCGAGGACAACCTGCCCGTGCAGCGAGTGCCGTATGTGAAGCTCAAGGAGCGGCTCCTCAAAGACGGCCAGGTGTTGCAATACAGCGGCCCAAAGAGCTCGCGCGGCATTGAGGCGAAAAAGCTCAAGGGCATCGTCCTCGATGACACGCAGGCCAAAGCCACCGGCCACTGGCAGGAAAGCGGCGCGGCGAAAGGTTTCATCGGCGACGGCTACCAGCACGACGGCAACGCCAAGGATGGCCTGAGCAGCCTGCGTTTTGAGCCGAAACTCGAAAAACCCGGGAAATATCGCCTGCAGCTCGCCGTGCCGCCGAACAGCAATCGCGCGACGAACGCGCTGGTCGAGGTGCAGCACCTCGGCGGCGTGAAAAAGCTCCCAATCGACCTGAAGAGCGGCAAAGAGGCCGAAGGCGTTTTCTGGATCGACCTCGGCGAGTTCGACTGCGGTAACGACACTGCCATCAGCATCAGTAATGCCGGTGCCGACGGCTACGTGGTCGTGGACGGAGCCCGCTGGCTGCCCTTGGAGTGATTATGAGCCGTCCTCCCTCTTCGCGGCAACTTTCAGACCTGCGTAATTTCCTGTCCTGTGCGGACGTATGAAAACCAACCCCTCCAAATCCACCGTCATGTTCTCCATCCGTCATCTCGTCCTGAGTCTGTCGCTCGTTTGTGCCGCGAGCGCTTTTGCCGCTTATCCTGAGTTCAGCTCCACCAAGCCGAATGGCTGCCAGCGTGGCACGGACGTGAAGCTCACCGTCACGGGCAGCCGTCTGGCTGATTTCGAGAGCCTCATCTTCTTTTCCCCCGGCTTCACGCAGAAGAGCGTTGAAAAGGTGGAGGCAGGCAAGGTGGACCTGACCATCTCCATCGCCCCTGACGTGCCGGCGGGCAATCACTCCATGCGCATCCGCACGAAGAGCGGCATCTCGCATGCGCGGCAGTTCTTTGTCGGTATTTATCCGAACGTCGAGGAAAAGGAGCCGAACAGCGACTTCGAGACCCCGCAGGTGATCCAGTTCAACCAGACGGTCGAAGGCATCGTGCAGAACGAGGACGTGGACTACTACCGCGTCACGGCCAAGAAGGGCCAGCGCATATCGGTGGAGGTGGACGCCCTCCGCCTCGGCTACACGGTGTTTGATCCCTTCGTGGCGATCATCGACAAGGACCGCTTTGAGAAGGCGATCTCGGACGACACCATTCTGCACCGCCAGGACGGCTACTGCTCCTACGTGGCCGAGGAGGACGGCGACTACACCGTGATGATTCGCGAGTCTTCCTACCGCGGCGGCGGCAATTCGTTCTACCGTCTGCATGTCGGCGGATACCGCCGCCCTGACGTGGTTTATCCTGCCGGCGGCAAGATCGGCAGCACCACGAAAGTCCGCTTCATCGAGCGCGATGGCTCCTTTGAGGAGGACGCCCAGCTTCCGGCGGAAATTGACCCCGGCTTCATGATCTATTCGAAGACGCAGGAGCCTGCGCCCTCCGGCAATCCATTCCGTCTCGTGACATACGACAATGCGCTCGAGGCCGAGCCGAATGACGAGCAGGCGAAGGCCACCGCCGCTCCGTCCGGCGAGCCGATCGCGCTTAACGGCATCATCGAGAAGCCGGGCGACGTGGATTACTTCAAGGTGCCGCTGAAAAAAGGCATGACCGTCGAGGTGCAGGCTTTCGCGCAGAGCATCGGTTCACCGCTGGACAGCGTGGTGAACGTTTACAACGACAAGGGCGGCAGTCTGGGTGGCAATGATGATGGCGGCGGGAAACGCCGTCTCGACAGCAAGTTCAAGGTCGGCATTCCCGCGGATGGCGACTATTTCGTGCGCGTGGCCGACCACCTCGAACGCGGCGGTCCGAACTATGTTTACCGACTTGAGCTCGTGGCCGCCGAGCCGGAGCTCTTCTTCGCCTCGCCGCAATACACGGTGAATGACAACAACTACCGCCAGTTCATCCCGGTGCCGAAAGGCGGACGCTACGCGACGCTGGTCAACATCAGCCGCAACAACGTCAGCGGAGATTTCAAGTTTGAGGCAAAGAACCTCCCGCCCGGCGTGAAACTGCTCACCGAACTGGCGCCGAAGGACCTCGGCAATGTGCCGTTGCTCTTTGAGGCGACGGCAGATGCCGCACTGGGTCATCAGGTCGTTCCGATGTATCTGACTTCCGTCGATCCTGCGGTAAAAACCCGCGGCAAGCTGCGTCAGGAGTTCGACATCGTGCGCAATGGCAACGTGGTCTATTACACTGACATTGAAGATCGCCTGCCGGTGGCCGTTGTCGAGGAGGCTCCCTATTCGCTGGAGATCGTCAAGCCAGCCGTGCCGCTGGTGAACAATGGCATCCTGGAACTGAAGGTCGTGGCGAAGCGCAAAGAAGGCTTCAAGGCACCGATTCGTGTGTTCATGATCTGGAAGCCCAGCGGCGTTAGCTCCTTGGGTGAGCAAACCATTGCCGAAGGCCAGAACGAGTGCGTCTTCCAGCTCGACGCCAACGGAGCCGCTCCTGCCGGCACTTGGAACTTCACCGTCATGGGCGAGGCTGATGCGGGAAATGGACGCATCTACAATGCCTCCCCGTTCCAGCAGGTCGTCACTGCTCCAGCCTACCTCACCGCCCCGGCCATCCCGCTCGTCGCGGTGGAGCAGGGCAAGGAGACCGTCATGATCGCCAAGCTGGAGCACTTGCTGCCTTTTGAAGGCGAGGCCAATGCCCAGGTGCTCGGCGTGCCTGACACCATCCCGATCGAGGCCGCCAAGATCACGAAGGACACCAAGGAAGTCTCCTTCAAGGTCAAGACGGACGCCAAGTCACCCATCGGCAAGCAGGCCAACTTGTTTGTGCGTGTCGATGTACCGGTCAAAGGCACGAACGCCACGACCATTCATCGCATCGCACTGGGTTCCATCCTGCGCATCGACGCGCCGCGCAAGGTGGTGGCCCCGCCGCCTGCGGCTCCAGTCGTCGCGGCGAACAAGCCGAAAGAAGAGCCCAAACCCGCCGCACCTGCGGCTCCCAAGCCGCTCTCCCGTCTTGAGCAACTCCGCCAGGAGGCGGCTGGCGGCAAGAAGTAAGGCTGCGAGGCAAAAAGAACTGATTTCATGGAGGACCGGGCTGTGAGGCCCGGTCCTTTATTTTTCGTGCGGCAGATCCCAGGCTGTCAGCCATTCGGTCTTGGTGCGTTTAAAGCCCTTCTTCAAAAGCCGCTCTTCCATGTCCGCGAGATGCGCGGCACCGTAAAAGATCGCCAGGTGCTTCTTTCCTGCGTTGATTTGCTTGTCCATCACTTCCAGCGCCACCCGGTTGCGCTCGCCCACGAGCACGGTGCCATCTCCCGACTCCATGCCGTCCATGATGCCCTCCACGCTGTCGAATTCGCGGGCGATCATGCGCTTCAACCCGGTGCTGCTGTCCTTCATGGTCAGGATTTTCAGCAGCATGACCATGCCGGCGGCGTCGGAGCTGACACCGCGTTTCTCATTCGCCTCCTTCTGCGCCTGCATGGCCTTCAGGTAGAGCGTGAGGAAGCTCTCCTGCTTCTGGTCCTGTGTTTGGGTGAACTGCGTCATGTTCATGTCGGCATGCACGAAGTTTTTCGCCTTGTAGTCGATGCCTTCGAGCTGCCCGTGCAGTTTGAGGGCGTCCTTCATCATGGCTTGAAGCTGGCCGACCCATTGCAGCTTTTGGGAATCCTTCGGCGGTGCCGATTTGCCGCGTTCCTCCATGGGCGGTCCGACAAGCTCATACAGCACTGCGTCGTATGTTTTGAACCGGGCGTTCAAGCCGTCGAAGTAGGCTTTGTCAGCGATATGGATGGCTCCCACAAGGTCCACGCGGGCTTTTTGCGGCGATTCGTAGCTGACGACAGCGGTCTGCAGGCTGTCGCTCTTTTCCTCCTCGATGAAGCGGATGAAGTCCGCCGGTTCATCGGCGGCATGAAGCCAGGCAAATGCCAGGCTGGCTTGGAGCAGCATCAATCGCTTCATGGAAGGCAGGCTTGGAAGTTCAGCCCTCGGTCTTGAAGATGCGCTCAAAGAACGCCTTCATCTCCTCCCATGAGGCCTTGTCGGCAGCCTCGTTGTAAGCGGCTCCTTTGCTGTTGTCGTTGCCGGCCGCCTTCTGCGTGAAGGCATGCACCGCGCCCGGATAGCTCACCAGCTTGTAGTCCACCTTCGCGTCCTGCATTTCCTTCTCGAACGCGGCGATGTCCTTCGCTGGCACGAAGGGATCATCCGCGCCATGCAGGGCCAGCACCCGGCCTTTGATGTTCTTGCCGTCGGCAGGGGAGGGGGAGTCCAGTCCCCCGTGGAAGCTGACCACGCCCTTCACCACCGCCCCGCTGCGGGCCAGCTCAATGACGCCTGTGCCGCCAAAGCAGTAGCCGATGGCCGCGACTTTCGAAGGGTCGGTCTGTGGGCTTTTGTTCAGCACTTCCAGCGCCGAGAGCATGCGCTCGCGGTAGAGTTTGCGGTCGGTTTTGTATTTCCCGGACTCCTGTCCTGCGGCTGGCGGCTGCGGACGGACGCCTTTGCCGTAAATGTCCGCCGCGAAGACGTTGTAGCCGAGCTCCGCCAGCATGCGGGCGCGCATCTTCTCGTTCTCGCTCAAGCCGGTCCATTGATGGATGATCAGCACCGAGGGGAGCTTGCCAGCCTTCGCGGAATCAACGACATGCAGCCCCTCGCAAGTCACACCTCCCGATTGGTATTCGACGACGGTTTCCTTGATCTCCGCCCGCAGAAGGCTGGCGGAGCAAAGCAGAGAGGTGATGAAAAGCAGAGCGCGGTTGGTTTTCATGGCGGCGGATGATAAGCGGCGTGGGACGAGTTTTCCAACTCGTTTACCGGACGAACTGGAAAGTTCGTTCTATTTCAGCTCCTGGATGCGGATGTTCCGCCACATCACTTCCTTTCCCACGGCGTCGGTCTTTTTGCCGATGCCGTGCACTTGGAGGGCGATGACGCCTTCCTTGGTCATCTCATCCGTGAAATCCGCCGCCAGCACGCCATTGATGAAAGTCTTGATGCTGCTTCCGCGGCACTCGATGCGGGCGCTGTTCCACTCGCCCTGCTTGAAGGCCTTCCGCGCCGCCTCGTTGTTCTTGAGGTCAAACAACCATCCGCGGCGGCCCTCGTCATACACGCCGCCGGTGTAGGCGCGGTCGCTGGGGTCGATCTCATACTGATAGCCGTGCACGCGGTCGGCGGGGAATTTCTTCTTCTTGCCGGCGATCTCCACCTCCGTCTCCTTCTCGTAGTAGTTGCTGCGGAACTGGATGCCGGAATTCATGCCGGGAGCCACCTTGAACTCTATCTCCAGGATGAAATCGCCGTACTTCTTCGCGGTGCAAAGGAAGGAGTTCCCCGTATTCGGCACCGTCTTGCCCACGATCGTCTCGTTCTCCATACGATACTCCGCCGTGCCGCTGTGCTGCTCCCAGCCGGTGAGCGTTTTGCCGTCGAACAAAGGCACGAAACCCTCCTCGGCATGAGCGGCTGAGGCAAACGAAAGAACGGCGGCGATGGAGAGCAGGCGGTTGGTCATAGAGCGGTGGTAAACGCCTCCTGCCTCCGGCTCTTTCCTCGCTGCGTCAAAGATCGCCAAGCCAAGATCACAAAGCGCGTCCGGTTTTGGCTCGCCATGCGGTTTGTTTCCGCTAAAACACCCGCACGCATCCCAGCCATCGCATGAAACGCTACGCCCTCGGCATCGACTACGGCACGAACTCCTGCCGCTCCCTCCTCATCGACCTCGACAACGGCGCGGAGGCCGGATCGACCGTCTTCAACTACCCTAGTGGCGAAATGGGCATCCTGCTCGATCCAAAGGACCCGCATGTGGCGCGACAGAATCCGCAGGATTACCTCGACGGCCTCGAAAGTGTCACGCGCGGCGCTTTGGAGCAGGCGAAGGCCAAAATCGCGGGCTTTGATGCTGCGCAGGTCGTCGGCATCGGCATCGACACGACGGGCTCCACGCCGATCCCGGTGAATCAAGAAGGCATGCCGCTCGGTTTGCTGCCGGAGTTTAAAAACAACCTCAATGCCATGGTGTGGCTCTGGAAAGATCACACCGGGCATGCTGAGGCAGCGGAGATCACGAAGCTCGGCCACGAAATGCGGCCGAACATCATCGCCAAATGCGGCGGCATTTACTCCAGCGAGTGGTTTTGGAGCAAAATCCTCCGTTTGCGCCGTGTGGACGAAAAGGTCTTCGAAGCCGCTTTCAGCTTCGTGGAGCACTGCGACTGGATTCCGGCTGTTTTGACCGGAAACACGAATCCGCTCGCCTTGAAGCGCAGCGTGTGCGCCGCGGGTCACAAGGCCATGTTCAGCAGCGATTGGGGTGGTTTGCCAGACAAGGAGTTTTTGGCGAAGCTCGATCCCAAGCTCGCTGAACTTCGTGATCGTCTGTATTCCGAAGCGCATACCACGGACACGAAAGCGGGCGATTTGTGCGCCGAGTGGGCCAAACGGCTCGGATTGGTCGAAGGCACCGCGGTGTGTGTCGGCGCTTTTGATGCGCACACCGGCGCGGTCGGCGCGGGCATCAAAGAGGGCACCTTGGTAAAAATTCTCGGCACCAGCACCTGCGATCTGATGATTTCACCCACGAGCAAACCGCTCGCGGACATCCCCGGCGTGTGCGGCATTGTGAATGGCAGTGTCTTGCCCGGCTACTACGGCATCGAGGCCGGTCAGAGCGCCGTGGGCGATCTTTTCCTCTGGCTGGTGAATCACCTCGTGCCCGACAGCTACGGCAAGACCACCGGCGAGAAATTCGTGAACATGGAAAAGGCCATGGAAGGCCAGAAACCCGGTGCCACAGGCCTGCTCGCGCTCGATTGGAACAACGGCAACCGCACCATCCTCGTCGATGTGCGCCTCACCGGCCTGCTGCTCGGCCAGACGCTTCACACCGAGGCGCATGAGATTTACGGCGCCTACATCGAGGCCACCGCGTTCGGTGCTTTGACCATCATCAAACGTGTCGAGGAATACGGCGTGAAGATCGAGGAGGTCATCAACACGGGTGGTCTCTCCATCAAGAATGCCACGCTCATGCAGATCTACGCCGACATCATCGGCAAACCGATGAAAGTCAGCCAGAGCGAGCAGACCTGCGCCCTCGGCGCGGCCATCTTCGGAGCCGCCGCCGCCGGAGCCGGCACCTGGCGGGACCTCCAATCCAAAGTCACCGCCATTCGCGAGAAGGTTTACCACCCGATCCCCGGAAACGTGGCCGTCTATCGCGAGCTCTACGCGCTCTACCGCACCCTGCACGATGCTTTCGGCACCGCCGAGTGGAGCGGGAAGCTCAACCACGTCATGAAAGACCTGCTGGCGATTCGGGCGCGGCAGAGCTGACCAGTGATGCGGGCATTCGCTTCGCGGCTTCGCAGCCTGCCCGCAATTGGGCGCTTTGTTTGCAGGCAGGAGTGCCTGCATCACTTCTGACCGCAAGCTCCACTGGCCTCCGGGCGTTCTGCATAACTCCATGATCTCGCGCACGCTTTCTCTCCTCCTCGCTCTCAGCACGCCGCTCTTTGCCGAAAACTGGCCGCAGTGGCGTGGTCCGCGTTTGGATGGCACCTCGCAGGATACGGGCTTCCCGATTTCGGCTGAAGGCAATGTGACGTGGAAGGCGGAACTTCCCGGGAGCGGGCATGCATCGCCCATTGTGTGGCAGGATCGCTTATTCACCGTGGCGGCCCTGCCGGAATCCGAAGAGCGCGTTCTGCTTTGCCTGGATCGCGCGTCAGGAAAGCTGCTGTGGCAGTCGAGCGTGCTCAAGGCTCCTGCGGAGGGCATTCACAAGCTGAACTCGCTGGCCTCCAGCACGCCGGCGACCGATGGCGAACGCATTTTCACTGCTTTCCTGGACAACACGCCCACCGAGGCCACGCGGAAAGCGAATGAAGGCCGCGAGATTCCGAAAGGCGAGGTGCCGAAGGGCACGGTGGTCATCTCCGCGCATGATTTCAGCGGAAGGCCGCTCTGGCAGGTGCGCCCCGGCTTGTTCTCCAGCAAGCACGGCTTCTGCTCCAGCCCGATCCTGTTTGAGGACAAGGTGATCGTGAACTGCGACCACGATGGCAACGGCTATATCGTGGCCCTGTCCAAGACCGACGGCAAAGAGCTGTGGCGCATCGACCGGCCGAACAAGACGCGCAGCTACTGCGTGCCGCTCATTCGCGAGATCGGCGGACGCACGCAGATGGTGCTCTCCGGCACGATGTGCGTCGCCAGTTACGATCCACACAGCGGAAAGCTGCTGTGGATCATCGACGGTCCGACGGAGCAGTTTGTCGCCTCGCTCGTTTTCAGCGAGCAAACCGGCCTTCTCTACATGACCGGCGGCTTTCCCGAGCATCACCTGCTCGCCATCAAGCCCGATGGCAGCGGCAATGTGACCGACACACATGTCGTCTGGCGCACCAACAAAGGCGTGGCTTATGTTCCGTCGCCGATCATCGAGGGTGGTCACTTTCTCATCGTTTCGGATTCGGGCGTGGCACACTGTTTTGACGCGAAATCCGGCGAGATCGAGTGGGAGGAGCGCTTGCGCGAGCATCACGCCTCGCTCACCAGCGCGGAAGGACGCGTGTATTTCGTCAACGACTTCGGCATCCTGCGCGCGGTGCAACCTGACAAGACCTACAAGCTGCTCGCCGAGAGCGAGCTGAAGGAAAAAGTCTTCGCGTCGCCTGCGATGAGCGAGGGGCAGATCTTCATCCGCACGGACAAATCGCTGGTTTGCCTCGGCAAGCGCAACTCGAAGACCGCGGCGAGGTAAATTCATCATCCACCCATCTGCTTATGATCCATCGCATCTTCGTTTTCATTCTTGTGTCGTCCTTTTCTTTGCCGGCGGCGGATCCCGTGCCGGAGTTTCACGGCACCATTGAGCGGCTCCACCCGGCGCTGGACAAATTGATCGCCCCGGATGCGAAAATCGAAGTGCTGGCCTCCGGCTTCAACTGGTCGGAAGGACCGGTGTGGCGCGAGAACGGCATTGTCTTCTCGGATGTGCCTGAGAACACGGTGTTTGGTTGGAAGGAGGGCGACAAAGCGGCGAAGGTGGTCCTCAGGCCGAGCGGCAGTTTGAGCTATCCGGCCGGGCAGGGATCCAACGGCCTTGCACTGGATGCGGCGGGGAATCTGGTGCTCTGCCAGCATGGCGAGCGGCGTGTGGCGCGGCTGGAAAAAGACGGCTCCTTTACGTCGCTGGCGGACAAATACGACGGCAAGCGGTTCAACAGCCCGAACGACCTCGTGATCGCGAAAGAAGGCACGATCTACTTCACCGATCCGCCTTACGGTCTGAAAAAAGGCGGCGCGGCGGCCGAACTGGCCTTTCACGGCGTTTACTCGGTCACACCCGCCGGCAAGGTTTCACTTCTCATCAGTGACATAGCCTTCCCGAACGGCATCGCGCTGAGTCCGGACCAAAAGACGCTTTACATCGCCATTTCCGATCCGCAGCACACGCGGGTATGCGCCTATGACATCCAGGCTGATGGCAGTGCGAAAAACGGCCGCGTCTTTTTCGACGCGCAGAAGCTCAAGAGCAGGGAACGCAAGGGCGGCTGCGATGGAATGAAGGTGGACACGGAGGGCAATATCTGGGCGACCGGCCCCGGCGGAGTGCTGGTCATCAGCAAGGAGGGGAAACACCTCGGAACGATCCTCACCGGCCAGGCGACGGCGAATTGCGCCTTTGGCGGCGAGGATCGCGGCACGCTTTACATCACAGCGGACATGTTTCTGCTGCGAGTCAGGACGCTGGTGAAAGGGCTTTGAGCAGGATCGTTTTCCGAGACAAGTTTGTGCAGCATTTTCATCCGAACGACGTTTCTTCCGCCATGAAGCCGCCCCAAAACGCCCTGAAGTTTGGTTTGGCTGTTGTTCTGGCGGCATGCCTCGTCTGGGCGGCGGAAAAAGAGGATGCCGGCGGGAAGCCGACAAACTTCGGCGTCAAAGACGGTAGCATGCCCGAGGATCCCCGCGATTACCGTCGCGGCTACGGCAACGAATATCCCACCTGGCCCGTCAGCAAGGAGCTGCCCAATGACACCTTCACTTTCGCCCGGGTCCGTTACAACTCATCCATTGGCGGGCGCGGCGGCTGGGGGCGCGGGGGAAACCGCAAGTGGTCCACGGACTACCCCGACTCCGACATGAACATGTCCTACCGGCTTCAGCAGCTCACGTCGTTGCAGGTGAATCCGAATGGTGCCGTGGTGGACATCGACCCCGAGCAGATTCGCCATTATCCCTTTCTCTACATGATCGAGGTCGGCGACATCAGCATCACCGACGAGGAGGCCAAGACAATGCGCGACTACATGCTCAACGGCGGCTTCGTCATGGTCGATGACTTCTGGGGCACGCGGGAGTGGGATAACTTCGAGGTCGCCCTGAAGCAAATCTGGCCCGACCGGAAGATTGAGGAGATTCCGATCGAGCATGAAGTCTTCCACATGGTGTTTCCGCTCAAGGTGAAGCCGCAGATTCCGCACATTCGCTACGCCGAGTACGTCATCAACCAGGGCATCACCTATGAGTTCGACAAGCCGGGCTCTGAACACGTCCATTATCGCGGCGTGTTCGATGACAAGCGCCGGCTCATGATGATCATCTGCTGGAACACAGACACCGGCGAGGGCTGGGAGCAGGAAGGCACCGATCCATGGTATTTCCGCGAGTTCTCGGAGAAGTACGCCTACCCGCTTGGCATCAACATCATCTTTTATGCGCTGACACATTGAAGAGCGACGGGATCTTTTGCCCGTCGCTCCAAAACCGTGCGAAAGAGGATTACTCCGCGCCTTCGAGCTGAGCCTCGGTCTTCTTTTTCTCCCGCAGACGGGTGTTGTGGTCGAGAATGCGTTTGCGCAGGCGGATGCTCTTCGGCGTGCATTCCGCGAGTTCATCGGGGGCGATGTACTCGATCGCGCGCTCCAGGCTGAAGCGCACCGGCGGGGTGAGCTGGATGCCCTTGTCGGAGCCGGCGGCGCGGAAGTTCGTGAGCTGCTTGCTGCGCGTCGGGTTCACAGGCAGGTCGTCCGCGCGCGGATTTTCGCCAATGATCATGCCGTCATACACCTGCTCGCCAGCACCGATGAACAGCTTGCCGCGCACCTGGATGGTGTCCAGCGCGTAGCTCGTGGCCTCACCAGCCTCGGTGCTCACCAGAGTGCCGGTGGAGCGCGTCTGCATCGGCCCTGCGTGCGGAGCGTATTCGCGGAAGAGATGGCTGTGGATGCCATGGCCGCTCGTCAGGTTCATGAGGTCAAACTCGAAGCCAATCAGGCCGCGTGTCGGGACATAAGCCTGCAGGCTCGTGCGCCCTCCATGCGCGCTCATGTCCTCGATCTTGCCTTTGCGCTCGGAGATCGACTTCATCACTCCGCCGAGATAATCATCCGGCACATCGACGTAAAGTGTCTCAAACGGCTCGCACAGCTCATCGTTGATGCGCTTCATGATCACCATCGGGCGTGACACGAGCACTTCAAAGCCTTCGCGGCGCATCTGCTCCACGAGCACAGCGATCTGCATCGCGCCACGGGCGCTGACATCGAAAATGCCGGCGGTGTCCGTGTCCTTAACGCTGATCGTCACGTTCATCTTCTGCTCGCGGTCCAGGCGGTCACGGATCTTGCGGGAGGTCACATGCTCGCCTTCGCGTCCGGCCAGCGGGCCGTCATTCACGGCGAACTGCATCACAATCGTCGGCGGATCGATTGCCACGAAGGGCAGGGCGGGGGCGTCCGCGGCACCGGCGACGGTCTGGCCGATGTCCACGTCTTCAAAGCCGCTGATGCCCACGATGTCGCCGGCCGTGCCTTCCACGGACTCGCCGGTGGTCAGCGTGGTGTATTGGAAGACCTTCGTCACCTTCACAGGCTTCGCCTTTTCATCCGGGGTCTTGCCCAGCAGGAAGACGCGGTCTCCAAGCTTCACGCTGCCACGCGTCACTTTGCCGATGGCCACGCGGCCGACGAAATTGTCCCAGTCGATGTTCGAGACGAGCATTTCAAAGCAGCCCTCGGGCTCCGCCTTAGGCGCCGGGATGTGCTCCACGATCTTGCCCAGCAGGAAGGTCATGTCGTGCTGCTCGCCATCAGGCTTGTCGCTGACCCAGCCGGCGCGTGCGCTGCCATAGACGAACGCCGCGTTGAACTGGTCCTCTGTGGCATCCAGCTCCAGGAAAAGCTCCAGCACCTTGTCATGCACCTTCTGTGGCTCGATGTGCGGGCGGTCCATCTTGTTGATGAGCACGATGGGCTTCAGGCCCTGCTCCAGCGCCTTCTTCAAAACGAAGCGCGTCTGCGCCTGCGGTCCTTCGTAGGCGTCCACCACGAGCATCACGCCATCGACCATTTTCATCACACGCTCCACCTCGCCGCCGAAGTCGGCATGGCCGGGGGTGTCCACGATGTTGATGATGTGGTCGTTCCAGTGAACGGAGGTGTTCTTTGCCTTGATGGTGATGCCCTTTTCTTTTTCCAGGTCCATCGAGTCCATCGCGCGTTCGGCGATGGCCTGGTTCTCACGGAAGTTGCCGCTGGCGCGCAGCAGGCCGTCAACGAGCGTCGTTTTGCCGTGATCGACGTGCGCGATGATGGCGATGTTGCGGATTTTATCTGGGGTCATGGGCAGGTTTTTTGGGGGAAGGGGGCGCGAGGGTAGCCGCGATTACCCATGTGGCAACCACTTCGCTGCACAGCTTTCGCCACGGATGAAAGACTCACCGGCTGAGGCTCTGCCACACCGCCGGCAGACGTTCGCGCACGAGTTTGGCGCTGTTGGCTGGAATCAGGGCTGGGGTGAGCGGGATGTTCTTGGTGTCCTCGAATTCGAACCGGCCGGGAGAGCGCGAGTACTTGTAATCCTTGTCCAAAGTGCCGTCGGCGGCCAGTTGGATGCCGGCTTGCTCGATTCTGGGCACAGAGAGGTAGAACTGGCCGTGTTCGATGCTGCAGCGCTCGTCCGGCTTCAAACGCAGCTTTGCTTTGGCAAGTTCGCGAAACAGCTCCTTGGCCGTCGCTTCAGCGGGATTCACGAAAATGCGCTTTTCGGCGATCAGATCGCGAAACGCGGGCTCATGGCGCAGCGAAGCGAAGGCGGTGTCGATTTCATCCTTCGCCAACGGGTAATGTGTGCAGCCGAGAACGATGGTTTGCAGCGGTTGGGTCGGTTTGGAGTCGCGATAGGCCTCGGCGAGAGCGCGAGCCTCCTTTATAGCGTATGCGGCAACGGATTCAGGAAACGCCGCGTCACCTTCGATGGCTCCGGCGAGTGTGGCGCTGCCCTGCTGCGCGATGACGGGCACGCTTTGGCCTGCGAGTCCGAGCGTTTGCGTGATCTTGCGCGGATACACGCCGCTCGCGCAGGTGCCCACCGTGGCCAGCACACCGATGCCACCGGTGGTCTTCGATTCGAGAACGCCACGCGCACCGGCTTCGACGACACCGACCACGATCACCGGTATTTTCCATGCTGCGACGGACCTGCGGATGTCTTCAAGTCCGTAAGCCGTCGCGGTGTTGCAGGCAATGACGATGGCTTTGACCGGCGGCTTGGTGAATTGCGGTCCCGTGCCTGCCGCTGGCCAAAATCGACGACCCAGGAGAAAGATCGCGTCCTTCACGATCAATTCACGCAGGTAGTCGGTGCGATTGGCGGCGGAGTAGTTGCCATAGGGCATGTTGGCTTGGTCGCCGAAGTAGATGAAGCGTTCCTGCGCGAAATCCGGCGTGCCATCGGCGCCGGGTTGCAACGTTTCGTTGTGAAACGCGTCGAGTGTCAGCAGCGCCTCCAGCACCGTGAGACCGCCGATGCCCGAATCAAACACACCGATGGGTAGATGCCGTGTGGCTTCGTCGTCGCCCCAGGCGCTCGCATCGAAGCTGAACGCCGCTTTGCCGTCGGGATGCGCTCTCGCGTGCTCAACGAGATCAGCGGCGTGGGCTGTAACGGCTAGCAGCAGGATGGAGGCGAGCGCTTTCATGAGAAGGCGAAGAGCAGCCGGCCAAAGAAAACCGCGGCCACCATGCCGACAAAGTCGGCGGTGAGGCCGGCGAGGAGGGCATGACGGAATTTGCGCACGCCGACGCTGCCGAAGTAGAGCGTGAGCACGTAGAAGGTCGTCTCCGTGCTGCCGTAGAGAATGGCGGCGGTGAACTTCACCTGCTCGGCTAGGTCAGGATTGGTCAGGATCTCGTTCAGGATGCCCTGAGCGCCGCTGCCGCTGAGCGGACGCATCAGCGCGAGCGTCAGCAACTCGACAGGGAAGCCGAGCATGGCAAGGAGGGGCGCCAGGACGTGCTCCAGCAGCAGAAACACACCCGAAGCTCGCAAAATGCCCAGCACCGCGAGCATGGCGACGAGGTAGGGCATGATGCGCGTGGCGACGGCGAAGCCCTCTTTGGCTCCTTCGACAAACTCCTCATACACACGCACGCCGCGCGCCCAGGCAAAGGCCACTGCGGCGAGAAGGATCAAAGGCACGGCGAGGCCGGAGGCACTGTCCATCACGCGACGCCACACGGGCGGCTCTGCCGGACCTTCAGCAGCGGTTTTGGCTGCCGACTCGGCTTGTTGGGTGGCGAGGGCCTTTTTCGCGTTCGCTTTGCGTTCCTCGGCTTTTTTTACCACGGCGCTCATGCCGGTCGTTTCGAGCAAACCGGCCCGCCATGAGCGCGGACCGAGCTCCAGCACGGCTCCACCGGCGAAAAGCACGGCCAGCACGACGAGCCAGATTTTGGCGCGCTTGCTCATGCCGTTGCTTGCGGCTGCCTGCGCTGTTGCCGGGGCATTTTCAGGCTCGTCCGGCTGCGGGGCGAAGGCGGGGACGCGCTGGAAGCTCTTCGCGGCGAGCACGGCGGCCACGGAGGCGCAGGCGGTGGCGAGAATGGTGGGAACGATGACGCGGAAGCTGTTGCTCACGCCGGCCGCGTTGAGGAAATTCATCGCCGTGATCGGGATGAGCGTGAAAGCACCGGTGTTCAGAGCCAGGAATGTGATCATTGCGTTGCTGGCGCTCTGCTTGTGCGGATTGATCTCCTGGAGGTGGCCCATGGCCTTCAGTCCCATCGGCGTGGCGGAGTTTGAGAGGCCCAGCATGTTGGCGGAGAGGTTCATGACCATCGCTCCGAGCGCGGGATGGTCACGAGGCACGTCGGGGAACAGGCGGCGGAGCAACGGGGAAAGGAAACGCACCACCGCCTCCAGCACGCCCGCTTTTTCCATGAGCCGCAGCACGCCGAGCCAGAACATCATCATGCCGGCCAGGGGCAGTGCGATGTCCATGACCGCGCTCTTGGCCTTCTCCGCCGCGGCGTCGGTGATGCTTTCCGCTCCGGAGAAGCGTCCCATGAGTCCGGCGACGAGGATGCCCGCGAAAAGAAGAACGGCCCAGATTTTGTTCAGCATAAGGTGGGGAGATTAATGACAATTCTGCAGCCAGAAACGGCTGGAATGCGTAACCGTTCCCGCGCCGCCCTCAAGCGGCTTCTCTAGTCCGTCAGATTTCATGTCCGTTTCCATCCAGCGTGCCAGCCAGGCCAGTGGCGTTAGTTCCCATGTGATTCGCATCTGGGAGCGTCGCTACAACGCCTTGAACCCGAGCCGCACCCTCACCAACCGCCGGATGTATTGCGACGAGGCGGTGCTGCGTCTGAAACTGCTGCGGGCGCTCACCGAAAACGGCCAACGCATCGGGCGGGTGGCCGGGCTTCCGACGCCTGAGCTCGAGGAGTTGGTGAAAAAACTGCCTGCAGGAGCCTTGGCCGCGCCGGCGGGCGATTTGGAGTCGCCGGAACAATTTGTGGACGCCGCCATGGCGGCATCGAAGAAATATGACTCCGACGCCCTGCGTGGGGTGCTTGTGCATGCGCGCCGCCAGCTCGGCCAGCGCGGCATGCTGCATCAGGTGATCTGCCCGCTGATCATGCGGATCGGCGACCACTGGCAGCAAGGCAAACTCCGCCCGAGTCACGAACACGTCGCCACGGCGGTGATCCGCGAGATGCTGCTCACCCCGGTGCCGGGCAGCCAGCTCGCCGAGCATGCGCCTGAACTCATCGTGGGAACGCCTGCGGGGGAAATGCATGAACTGGGCGCTTTGATCGTGGCGGCTTCAGCGCGGGATCTCGGCTGGCATGTGACGTATCTGGGGCCCAACCTGCCGGTGGAGGAGATCGCCGCCTGCGCTATCGCTCGCAACGCCAGAGCAGTGGCCCTCAGCGTCGTGTACCCGGAAAAGTGCCCGGTTATTGAAGATAAGCTCCGCCGCCTGCGCGAACTGCTGCCGGCTGTGACGGGACTGATCGTCGGAGGCCGGGCGGCGGAGGGTTACCGGCAGTGTTTTCCTGCGGAGACGAGAATCTTGTGGGCGAGCTGCCTGCATGGGCTCGACGAGGCTCTGGTCAAAGTTCAGCGGTGACTGGTTGCGTGCGGCGCGAGTCCCTCTAGTCTGCGCTCCCCATGCTTCTCTACCGCACAACCCAAGGCATTTTCATCCAAACCGCGACCGCCTGGCACGCCGTGGCCGGACAGGATTGGGACACACTGTTCAATCTCCCGAATCTCGCCGCGAATCTCGCCCAGATCGCCGCGTCTTCGCCTGCGGCGAGTGCTCCTGCGGCTGAGTCGATCCTCGCGCCCGTCTTGTCGCAGGAAGTGTGGGCCGCTGGTGTCACCTATTTCCGCAGCCGCACCGCACGCATGGAGGAGTCGAAGGATGCGGGCGGCGGCAGCTTCTATGACCGCGTGTATGCGGCGGACCGTCCGGAGATTTTCTTCAAGGCCACGCCGCAGCGTGTCGCGCATCCGAACCAAGCGATGCACCTGCGTGGCGACTCGAAGTGGATGGTGCCGGAGCCGGAGCTGACGCTCGCCATCAATTCGCGTGGAGAAATCATCGGCTGCACCGTTGGCAACGACCTCTCCTGCCGCGACATCGAGGGCGAAAATCCGCTCTATCTGCCGCAGGCGAAGTGCTTCAAGCTCTGCGCCGCACTTGGGCCCGCGATCCTGATTCAAAGCGAGCCGCTCGCGCCCGCGACGCGCATCCACCTGCAAATCGACCGCGCTGGTACCGCCGCATTCGAAGGCGAAACGACCTTGGCGCAGTTGAAGCGCACGCCGCAGGAACTCGCAGGCTTCCTCTTCCGCGACAACACCTTTCCCACCGGCACTTTCCTCATGACCGGAACCGGAATCGTTCCGGGTGATGATTTCACGCTCAAGAGCGGCGACATCGTCAAGATCACCATCGACGGCATCGGCACCTTGGTGAATCCGATGGCGTGATCCCTCAACCTTTCTCCCCAAACATGACACTCACCGGACATCACTTCATCGCAGGCCGCGAAGCGGCACCCCACGGGCATCACTTCCATGCTTTCAACCCCGCCACGAGCGCGCAGCTTGAGCCGGCCTACGGCGATGCCACCCACGCGCAGGCCGATGAGGCACTGCAGGCGGCGGAGGCGGCTTTTGATGCGTTGCGTCTTGCTACGCCGGAGACACGTGCCGCGCTGCTCGATGCGATCGCGGACGAAATCATGGCGCTGGGGGACGCTTTGCTGGAGCGTGCCCACGCGGAGTGTGCATTGCCCATGGCGCGCCTCACGGGCGAGCGCGGACGGGCGATCGGCCAGTGCAAGCTGTTCGCCTCCTTGATTCGCGAAGGTTCCTGGGCGGATGCGCGTGTGGATCATGCGATTCCAGACCGCCAGCCGCTGCCAAAGCCGGATGTGCGCCGGGTGATGATGCCGGTCGGCCCGGTGGTCGTGTTTGGCGCCAGCAATTTCCCATTCGCCATCGGGGTGATCGGCACTGACACGGTCTGCGCGCTCGCCGCAGGCTGTCCGGTCGTGGTGAAGGGCCACCCGGCGCATCCTGGCACCTGTGAGATGCTGGGGCGCGCGGTGCTGAAAGCCCTGCACAAGGTCGGGCTGCCCGCTGGCTGTTTTTCACTGCTGCATGGTAAAGGCAATGACATCGGCACGACACTGGTGAAGCATCCGCTCACCCAGGCGGTTGGTTTTACCGGATCGCTGCGCGGCGGACGCGCGCTCATGGATGTGGCCGCGGCGCGACCGCATCCGATTCCGGTGTATGCGGAGATGGGATCGGTGAATCCGGTGTTTGTCCTGCCCGGAGCGCTCAAGGAGCGTGCGTCGAAGATTGCGGAGGCCTACATCGGCTCCGTCACGATGGGCGTGGGCCAGTTCTGCACGAATCCGGCCATCGTGCTCGGATTGAAGAGCGACGGCCTGCAGCAGTTCATCAGCAATGCCGCCGCCATGGCGACGAAGGTCGCTCCGCAAACGATGCTGCACCGCGGGATCTGCGAGGCCTACGACGCAGGGACAGCCGTGTGGCAGACGATTGATGGCCTCGAACTGGCCGGTCAGTCTGAAACGCCTCCGAGCGACACGGCAAGCCAGGCCGCCTGCCGCATTTTCACCACGACCATCGACGTGCTGGAGGACAATTCCGAGCTGCACCGCGAGGTGTTCGGTCCGTGCTCGATCATCACGCAATGTTCGACGCTCGAAGACATGCTGCGCTATGCGAACAACCTCGAAGGACAGTTGACCGCGACGATTCACGGCACGGTGGACGATCTCCGCGAGTTCGCGCCGCTGGTGCGCGCTTTGGAGAAAAAAGTCGGCCGTATCATCTTCAATGGTTTCCCCACCGGCATCGAAGTCTGCCCGTCCATGCATCATGGCGGCCCCTATCCGGCCGCGAGCCACAGCTTCTTCACCAGCATCGGCACCGCGAGCATCTATCGCTTTGTGCGTCCGGTCTGCTATCAGGGTTTCCCCGAAGAAGCGCTGCCAGAATTGCTCAAAGACTCGAATCCGCGTGGCGCGATGCGGATCGTTGATGGTGAGCTGAAGCGGTGAACGTGGCGCGGACTTTCCAGTACGCGTGGAGATGCCGGGGCACGGACTGAAAAGTCCGTGCTGTTTAACGTTCCTTCTTCGAGTTCGACGGCGCGTTGAGGAACTTGCGCATGTCGTTGAAGATGCTGTCCGGGCCTTCCTGCTGCTGGGCGTGCGTGTGCATGCCTTCAAACCATGTCTGGGTGGTCGGCGTGTGCGCCTTGGCGACCGCGAGGAGCAGTTCGAGCGTGATCGGCACTGGATGGCCGGAATGGATCGCGGCGGAAAGGGCGAGCTCGGCGGCACGGTCGAAGACCCACTTCAAATCAGCACCGGAAAAGCCGTTCGTGGCCTCGATGAGCGCGGCGGCGTCGAAATCGGCGATGGGCTTGTCCTTGGCGAGCAGTTCGATGATCTGGGCACGCGCCGGCGCATCCGGCGGCGGCACGAAGATGGCCTGGTCGAAGCGGCCGGGGCGGCGGAACGCCGGGTCGAGCGCCCAGGGCTGGTTCGTGGCACCGATGACAAGAATGCGCTGATTGTCGCTGCGGATGCCATCCATCTCGTGGAGGAACTGGTTCACGAGGTTGCGCATCTGGCTTTCACGGATCTGGCGGCGATCTTGAGCGAGGCTGTCGAGATCATCGAAAACGAGCACGCAGGGCGCGTTGGCACGGGCGGTTTCGAAGATCTGGTGCAAGTTGCGCTCGGTGCTGCCGAAGTAGGGGTCGAAAATCTCGTGCAGGCCGACGGCGAGGTAGTTGCAAGGCACCTCACCGGCCACGGCGCGGAGGATGAGTGTCTTCCCACAGCCAGGGGGGCCGTAAATCAAAATGCCGCCGCCGGTTTTGCGACCGTAGGCCTTGTAAAGATCGGGGAATTGCAGAGGGTAGGTGATCTTGAGGCGTATCTCCTCCTTCAACTCCTCCATGCCGCCGACATCGGCGAAAGTCACACGACCGCGCTCAGGGTCGCCGGGGGCGTAGAAGGTTTCGGGACGCCAGTCGTAGGGCGGATCATCGAAGGGATCATCGAAGAACTCGTCCTGATCGCCGTTGCCGGATGGCGGCGCTTCCTGATTAGCAGGTTCAGGGGCGGGAGCGGGAGCGGTTTTGCGCGCGTCACGCGCGGTGCGGCCGAGTTCGCGCTCGAGAGCAGGATCACTCATCGTGCCGTCGATCTGTGCGGCCCGGTCGAAGTGTTCGATGGCCTTGGCGCGGTCGCCTTCGCTCAAATAAACGCGGCTGAGCAGCAGATGGGCCGGGGCGTTGTTGGGTTCGAGGAAAATCACACGTTCCGCACGCACGGCGGCGCCGGAAGTGTTTCCTTCCATGAACAATACCTTGGCGATGCCAAGCTGGGCGTCGGTTTGATCCGGATCGATCTCCAGCGCACGGGTGAAAACCTCCCTCGCCTCGTCCAAATGCAGCTCTTCGAGGCATGCGCGGCCATAGAGCAGCAGCAGCGAAAGGTTGTTCGGCGACTGGTTGAGCGCGTCGCGGAGAGCGGAGGAATTTGGCATGGCTAAGGGGATGAGACAGCCCGGAAGGCTGCCGCGCTGAGATTTAAGAGCGCATGAAGCATGCCGCCAATGATTTCTTGGCGTGGATGGCCGGACCGCTGATGAGGCAGGAACGTGTGGGAAGACGAATCACCACTTCTTTTTGAAACCGCCGCCACCGCCGAAGCGTTTGCCGCCGCCGAAGCCGCCGGGTTTGTTGCCGAAACCGGGCTTCTTGAAGCCGCCACCATAGCCCCCACCCGCGTCCTCACGGCGTGGACCACCGTCGTAATCACCACCGCCGCTTCCACCACCGTAGCCGGGGCTGGGGCCTTCACCTTCGCGATTAAGCCAGGGCTTGGGTTTGCTGCCGAAGCCGCTTTTTTTGAAGCCTCCGCCGCCATAACCACCGCCGCCGAAACCGCCAGGCTTCTTGAAGCCGCCGCCTCCTCCGTAACCGCCGCCGTCAAAGCCGCCCTTTTTGAAGCCGCCTCCGCCGCCGAAGTGTTTCTTGCCGATGCCTTGGCCCGCGTCGCCCGGACGATCCGCGTAGTCCATGCGGACTTCGCGGCCGCGAATGACGGCACCGCTTTGGCGGACGCCTTCGAGCACGGCCTCGACGTTGTCCTCCGGCACTTCAACAAAACTGCATTTCTCCACAACGTCGATGGTGCCGATGCTGCCTGGACGAAGGTCCTGAATGGTGTTGTAGAGCATGCCGGCGATGTCGGCAGGGCGGACCATGTCCATGCCGCCGACGTTGATGAAGAGACGCACCATGCCCGAACGCGGTCCACGCTGGGCGAAGCTGCGTTGTTTCTTCGGCAGAGACGATTCTTCGTCGCCGGCGTCTTCGAATTCGCTTTCAAATTTGGCTGGAACTGACTTGGGAGCAGCCTGGTGATTCGTCGGGCCAGCTTCCTCGTGCTCCTGGCCCGTGGGTTGAGCAGGGGGCTCAGAAAGTGGCGCGCTGTTTTCAGCAACTTCGGGCGCTGGTGCAGGAACTGCCGCTGTGGCTTCGACGGCCGGTTGCGGGCGCGGCTTGAACTCGCGCTGCGGCAGTTCTTTTTTCTTGCCGGCGCGATCTTCGACAATCTGCTCGGCCTCGCGGCCCTGATCCTTCATCAGTAGGTCCATGAGGGCGCTGGCGATCTCCGTGGCGGTGTGGCCCAAATCGAGCAGGCGCTGGATGCTGTGCTCGTGGGAGGTGTACTCACCGCTTTCGAGCACGGCTTTGACCTTTTCGAAAGCCTGATCGACACGCGTCGCCTCCACTTCCTCCTGCGAGGGCACCTTGGCGCGTTCGACACGGATGTTGATGAAGCGCTGGATGCGCTGCATGAGGTAAATCTCGCGTCCGGCGACGAGGCTGACGGCCTTGCCCTTGCGTCCGGCACGACCAGTGCGGCCAATGCGGTGGACGTAGTCTTCCGCGTCGTAAGGCAGCTCCAAATTGACGATGAGGTCGATGTCGTTCACGTCGAGGCCGCGGGCGGCGACGTCGGTGGCGACGAGAACTTCGACATTGCCGCTGCGGAAGTTCCGCATCACGCGTTCGCGCATCGTTTGATTGATGTCGCCATGCAGGCGGTCGGCGGCGTAACCGCGGGCCACGAGGGCGTCGGTGGCGTCATCGACCGCACGCTTGGTGTTCGCGAAGACGATGGTGAGGCGCGGCGTCTCGATGTCGAGCACGCGGCAGAGCACTTCGAGTTTTGAGCGGCCATGCACCTCGTAGTAGCGCTGCTCGATCGTCGGCACGGTGAGCGCCTTCTGTTCGATTGTGATCGTGGCGGCATTGCGCGTGTAGTTTTCGACGAGACGACGGATGCGCGGTTCGAAGGTGGCGCTGAAGAAGATTGTCTGGCGGTCCTCAGGCACGGCGGCCATCAGGCGGTCGATATCCTCCGCGAAGCCCATGTCGAGCATTTCGTCAGCCTCGTCAAAAACAAGGGTCTTGAGGCCGTCGAGCTTGATCAAGCCGCGCTCCATGAAGTCCAGGATGCGTCCCGGCGTGCCGACGACGATCTGCGAGCCGCTTTGCAAGGCGCGAATCTGGCGGTCATAGGAAGCGCCGCCGTAAACCGGCGTGGCACGCACACCTTCCTTGAAGCTGGCCAGCTTGTGAATCTCCGCGCAGACCTGCATGGCGAGTTCGCGTGTCGGACAGAGGATCAACGCCTGCACATGACGCTTTGAGCCTTCCACACCCTGAACCACTGGAATGCCAAAGGCCATCGTCTTGCCGCTGCCGGTGTGGCTCTGGCCGACGACATCGCGCCCGCTGATGGCGACAGGGATGGCCTGGGCCTGGATGGGGGAGGGTTGCTCGAATCCGAGGGATTTGACGGCTTCAAGAAGCTCCGGGGCGATTCCCAATTCAGGGAAAGTGTGTTGACTCATAATGCGATCCCCCTGGGTTTTGAGGGCGGTCATACTCCCACCGATGGGGAAGATAGCAAGGGCTTTGATCGAAGGCCCGAATGCCCAAAAAACCCTTTCGCAGGCGTGGACGACTGCAAAAGCCCTCATAGAATGACTTTTGTCTTACCCACCAACCAGCGGGTCAAACATGCCCGCATTCCACCATGTCCACAGCCACCGCTCCCGTATCGTCGTCTGATTCCAAGAAGACTCTCCGCAACGCCGTCATCCGCTTCGCCGGAAATTCGCAGGACGGCATTCAGTCCATCGGCGGCTTCCTCGCTCGTCTGGCGGGTCGCACGGCGCAGGAAGTGATGACTTACATGACCATCCCGTCCACGATCAGCGGCGGTCCTTCGATCTTCCAGGTGCATCTCGGCTCCGGTGAGGTGCTCACGGCAGGCGACGAGGCGGATGTGCTCGTGGCCTTTTACCAGCACAGCTACGACAGCCATTTCAATGCGCTGCGCCAGGGCGGCATCTGCCTCTACGACAGCGGCGAGGTGAAGGAGATCAAGCATGAGAAGGGCGTCTTCCACATCGGCATTCCCTTCACCGCAGCGACCGTCGAGGCCATCGGCGGCTCCGCGAAGGATCGCGGCAAGAACATGTTCGTGCTCGGCCTGATCGTGGCCGTGTTCAATTTGGACAAGGAGAAGCTCGTCGGCATCATCAGTCGCCAGTTCGGCAAAAAAGACGAGTCCGTGCTGCGCAATGCGCTGCTGGCCTTTGATGCCGGTTACGCGTATCAGATCGGCGACATCGAAAAGTTCGCGCTGGCTCCCGGCGAGGCCGATTCCGGCCACCGCATCTCCACGGATGGCAATCAGATGCTCTCGCTCGGCCTTCTCGCCGCCGGTGTGCGCTACGGTGCCGCGTATCCGATCACGCCGTGGTCCTCCATCATGGAAACGCTGCGCAGCGAGCTGCCGCGCTACGGCGGCATCTTTGTGCAGGCGGAAGATGAACTCGCCGCCGTCAGCATGGCCATCGGCGCCGCCTTCGCGGGTCATCTCAGCATGACCGGCAGCAGCGGCCCAGGTTTGTCGCTGAAGATGGAAGCGCTCGGCTACGCCAGCATGGCCGAGCTGCCGCTCATCGTCGTCAATGTGCAGCGCGGTGGTCCCTCCACCGGTCTGCCGACGAGCGTGGAGCAAAGCGATCTCATGCAGGCCATCTACGGCAGCCATGGCGACACGCCGCGCTTCGTTTTGGCCCCGAAAGATGTCGAAGACTGCTTCTACATCGCCCTCGAAGCCGCACGCATCGCCAAGAAATACTCCAGCCCCGTCATCATCCTCAGCGACCAAGCGCTCAGCAGCCGCATCGAGGCCTTTGAAGAGCCGGATCTCGACAAGCACTGGGTCGAGCCCACGCTCGATCAAACACCGCGCGATGCCGACTGGAAGCCCTATCCTTTGGACAAAACCACGCAGCATGCCCCTCCCGGAACGAAGATGCTCGGCGGCAAATACCCGCACATCTCCGGCCTCGAGCACGACGAATTCGGCCACCCCTCCGGCAATGCCAAGATGCACCAGCAGATGACCAACAAGCGTCGTCAAAAGCTGCTCGATGCCGCCGCCGAATTCCCCGCGCCCGAAGTGCACGGCGACGCCAGCGGTGATGCCCTCATCATCGCCTGGGGCAGTGCCTGGGGACCCGCGAAAGAAGCCTGCGACCGCCTCCGCAGCGAAGGCCACAAGGTCAGCGCCGCGAACATCCGCCACCTGCACCCGATGCCCGACAAGCTCGAAGGCGTCTTCGCGAACTTCAAACAAGTCATCTGCGTCGAGATGAACGACTACGGCGCTTACGGTTACGGCCAGCTCGCCATGCTGCTCCGCGCCCGCTACGCCGATCCGAAGATCAAGAGCGTGTGCAAAACCGACGGCCTCGCCTTCCGCGTGCGTGAGCTCGTCACCGGCGTGGAAAAGCACCTCGCCGACGCGAAATAAGCCTGATCGTTTTCATCTTCGTCCCTCAACCAACCTTTTTCCCAACCCGTCGTCATGTCCACCGCCGTCGCCACTCCTGAAGCCCCAGCCGCTCTCACCATCGCGCCTGACGCTCCCGTCGTCGAAAAACTCACCAAAAAAGCCCTCACCGCCGATCACCCCACGTGGTGCCCCGGCTGCGGTGACTTTGCCGTGCTCGCCATCTTTTACCGCGTGCTCGAAAAGCTGAACATCCCGCAGGAGAAGATCGTCGTCGTCGCCGGCATCGGCTGCTCCTCGCGCTTTCCTTACTTCATGAACACTCACAGCCTGCACTTCATCCACGGCCGTGCGTTGCCCCTCGCCACGGGCGTCAGCCTCAGCCGTCCGGATGTGCATGTCTTCGTCTTCGGCGGTGACGGCGATGGCTTCTCCATCGGCGGCAATCATCTCAACCACGCCGCCCGCAAGAACATCAAGCTCACCTACATCATCATGGACAACTTCGTCTATGGCCTGACGAAGAACCAGACGAGCCCCACCACGCCCATCGGCCGCAAATCGAAGACCGATCCCACCGGTGCCATCGACCGTCCGATCAATCCCATGAAGCAGCTCCTCGCCAGCGGAGCCACCTTCATCGCCCGCACGCACGCTGCGCAGGTGAAGCACATGGAGGAAGTCTTCACCCGCGCCATCCAGCACGACGGCTTCAGCGTCGTCGAGTGCCTCAGCGAGTGCGTCATGTTCTACCCCGGAGCCTTTGACGATAGCTGGCCGAAAAAAGGCGGCGTCTGGGAAACCATCGACGAAACCCAGCACGACGTGACCGACGACGTCGCCGCATTCAAACTCGCCGACAACCTCGCCCCCGGCAAATTCGGTGTCTATTACCAGGTCAACCGCCCCACCAAGAACGCCCTCGAGCAAAAGTGGATCGACGACACCCAATCCAAACTCGGCGGCACATCGCAAAAAGACCTCCTCAAAAAGCGCTTCGAGGCGATGCGATAATTTGGCGTCAAGCCTTCAAGGCGTGGTCAAGGTGGTCATCAGGCCGCTTCGGGCCACGCCTTGACTTTTGGCCTCACAGCCATCACTCCAAAGCATGCGCATCCACACGCTCGATCTCCGCTTCATCGGCCTTCCGGGCCTCATCGCCTCCTATCTCGTCGAAAGCGGCGGAGAGTTCGCCCTGATCGAAACCGGGCCCGGATCGACATTGAAAACGTTGCGTGAGGCGATCCGTGCGGCCGGCGTTGACGAATCGGCCATCAAAAAGGTCTTCGTCACCCACATCCATCTCGACCACGCCGGCGCGGCGGGTTGGTTCGCTCAAAACGGAGCCACGATCTACTGCCATCCAAACGCGGCGCGTCACCTGATTGATCCGTCGAAGCTCATGGAAAGCGCCCGCATGGTCTATGGCGACCAGATGGACTCGCTGTGGGGAGAGATGCTGCCCGCACCTGCTGGGCATGTGATGAGTCTTCAGGACAACGAACGCGTGAAACTCGGCGAGGTCGAGGTCGTCGCCTGGGACACGCCCGGCCACGCCCGGCATCACCACGCCTTCCTCATCGGCGATGCTTGCTTCACCGGCGATGTGGCGGGCATGCGGCTTGAAAATAGTCGCTACCTTTCCGTAACGGCCGCGCCGCCTCAGTTCGATCCGGTCGCCTACGCCCAATCTCTCGACCGTCTTCTCGCCGCCAACTTCAAGACGCTCTACCTCACCCATTTCGGCCGCGTGGACGATGTCGAATGGCACCTGCGCACCTATCGCGACCGTGTGAATGAGGTTTACCAGCGCGTCGCCGCTGATTTCCGTACCGGGGTCAGCGCCGAGGAAAACCGCCGCCGCTACGCCCTCGCCGAGCACGAGATCGCGATGCAAGCCGGTGTGAGCGAAGAACTCTGGCGCAAAGGCGAGGACGCCAACGTCACCTCGATGTGCGCCGACGGTGTGCGATTGTTCTGCGAAAAAGGAAGATGAGCACCGCGAAGGCCGGAATCAGCAGCCATGCGGACCATTTCACCGTCTTTGGTGGCACCGTTACCTTTTTTTCGGCTTCCTGCACGAACGGATCCGCCGCGTAGCCCGTGTCATAGGTGTATTCCGGTTCCTGAAAGCTGAACGGAACCTCCAGCACCTGTCCATCCTGCTCAAACAGTCCGCGAATGGTCTGCATCGGTCCCGTCTGCTCGAAAATATCGAACTCGATCCAGAAATCTTCCAGCAGCTCCTTTTGCGGCAATATGAAGGTCACATCGACATTCCGCGCCGCATATTCCATCTCCGGCATCGGCGGTGTTTTCTCGAAGTTGGGCCACAGATACTTGAACTCGGCCTTCTCGCCCCACGGCGCTTTTTTCTGATTCACCTCCAGCCGGATGTGCTCGTTCAGATAACGAGTAAAAAGCGGTTCCGCCGCCTTCAACTCGCCTACGCTGAGCTTGCCATCGCTATCCGCATCAATGCGCAGGCAACGCGTCAGCGTGAGCAGATTAAAGGTGAACCGTGCCTCAAGCGCATGCGGCGTGGGTCTGAACAGCACCTCGCTCTGGTCCGCGGGATGCGCGGAGCTGACTTGAGCAATCAGAAATGTCGAGGCGATGACCCAGAACGGCCGATTCATCCGTGCATCCTCCTCCATGCATGAAAGAGGCCGCCGAAAGCTCCCAGACTGCCCGCCAGTGTCATCGACGCAAAGCTGCCTGTTGAAAATGATCCGGCGCTGACTGCGCCGATCATGTGGTGCTGCTCAAAGACAGGCAGGAAGGCACCCCATAGAACCGTGAGCGCGGCAATGACCGTCCAGCGAAACAGCCTGCTGGTGATGGACTCCCGCGAGGTCAGCACAAGCGAACCGAAGCCTGTCCCGGTGCCCAGGCTAAAAATCAGCATCCCCGGCCCGCTTTCCACAACCAAGCTGCGGATGAGCTTTGTCAGCTCGGGCATTTTTCCGAACGCAACTGGAGTGCCTGCGAAAGCTTCCGGGTGGTTGAGCATGAACCCCGCGAACATCAGGCAAAGCATCAGGAACCACGCCATTAACAAGGCCTCCCAGGCGGCCAGCAGCCAGCGTCGTCGTTTACGAGTAGAGAAGGGCCTCATAAAACGTCAGATGGATGATTCGGTGCTGCTGGTTTGCCGTGGGCTTTCACAAGATCAGAGGCTATCATCTTCTCATTCTGTCCGTCAATGCGTCTCCTGTTGGCGGCCTTCCTTGATAGAAAGATGTTTGTTTGGGGCTATCACGCATGCTTGAGTGCATACATGACAGTCACGAAGCATCACCACGTCAGCATTTTCGGCCTCGGCTATGTCGGTGCTGTCACGGCAGGCTGTCTCGCGGAGCTCGGTCATCACATCATCGGCGCGGATGTGCAGCAGGCGAAGGTGGATACCTTCAAGGCCGGCAGATCACCGATCGTCGAGCCTGAACTCGAATCCCTTCTGCAAAACGCGAAGCGCGATGGCCTCCTCGACGCTACCACGGATGCTGCGGAGGCCGTCAACGCCTCGCAGATCAGCATCGTATGCGTTGGCACGCCCTCGCAGGCCGCAGGCCGCCTGAACCTCGATTTCGTGCGCAAAGTTTGCGCGCAGATCGCTGCGGCGATCCGAGAGAAGAAAGAGCAGCACAAGCTGCTGCTGCGCAGCACGATGCTTCCCGGTAGCACGCGCAAGCTGGTGGACGAGAATTTCTCCGACCTCGTCACTTCGGGCCTGCTGAGCGTTTATTACTGCCCAGAATTCCTGCGTGAAGGCACTGCCGTGCGGGATTTTCGCGAACCCTCGCTCGCCGCAGTCGGCACACACGATGGGAAAGCCCCCGCGACGAACGAGGCGCTCGATCTGCTCGGCCCAAACGCGCAGATTCTCGAATGGGAGGGCGCGGAGCTGCTGAAATACTCCTGCAATTACTTCCACGCGCTGAAGGTTGGCTTTGCGAATGAGATTGGCCGCATGGCGAAGCATCTTGGCATTGATGGAGCACGCGTGATGGACGTCGTCTGCCGTGACGAGCGGCTGAACATCTCACGCTACTACCTGCGCCCCGGCAATCCGTTTGGCGGCTCGTGTTTGCCGAAGGATGTGAATGCGCTCAGCGGGCTCGCCCGCATCGAGGGGGTGAATCTGCCGCTGCTTGATCATGTGATTGCTTCAAACCAGGCGCACCTGGATGCGTTGTTGGAGCAGATCACCAGCAAAGACGTGCGCCGCGTCGGATTGCTCGGCCTCGCGTTCAAGGCGGACACCGACGACATGCGCGGCAGCGCGATAGTCTCCATCGCCGAGATACTGCTGGGGCGCGGCTACCAGCTTCGGATTTTTGATCCTTCCATCAATCTCACTCGGCTCATCGGTGCCAACGAGGCCGAAATCCAGCGCCGCATGCCGCATCTGGCCCAGTTACTTTGCTCCAGCGCCGAGGAGGTCGTGCGCGAGAGCGAAGTGATCGTCGCCTCGCAGAAATGTGTCGATGTCGAGTCATTGCGCACGGTGGCCTGGGCGGGGAAGCGCGTGATCGATGTCAATGGCTGGCCGGAGCTAAAAACTCTGCCGTGGGGCTACGAGGGCATCTGCTGGTGAGCGGAGGCGCAATCAGCGCCTTGCGTGCGGCGGGTGTCTCGACATCATCCGCCGATCACCATGCCGACCACCTATCACATCGTCCCCACCGAAGCCCACAATGAACTTGTCCGCGCCGCCTATCAGCATCGCGGCTATACCAAGGCGGAGGCCGAGGATGGAGCGCGGTTTTGCGAGATGGCGAGCGCTCATGGCATCCGCACGCACAATGCGATCAAGGCGCTGCATCTCGACCACCTGTTTGGCAGCGCCACAGGCGGCTGCAAACCCGGCGCGGAAGTCGAGGTGATCAAAAAGCCCTTTGCTGCGAGCGAAGCTTGGGATGGAAAGCTCAAACTGGGGCAAAGCGTGGCCTTCCGCGCGATGGAACGCTGCATGGAGCTAGCGGACAAATACGGCATCGGTCAGGTCAGCGTCGATAACGCCTTCCACTACCTCTGGGGCGGCGGTTATGTCATGGACGCGGCGAAGAAAGGCTACATCGCCTACACGAACTGCACCTCCACCCTCGGCGAAGTGGTGCCCTTTGGCGGTAAATTCCCCGTGCTCGGCACGAATCCGCATTCGTGGGGCCTGCCGACGCAGGATGCGTGTGGATTCCCCATCGTGATCGACTGGGCCACATCCACGGTGGCCATGGGCCGTGTGCAGCAGCTCAAGCGCGAAGGCAAACCGCTGCCTCCCGGCGCTGCGGTCGATAAGGACGGAAAACCGACCACCGACGCGAATGAAGCGGCGTGGCTGCTGCCCTTCGGCGCGCACAAAGGCTACGGCCTCTCGCTCCTCATCGAAGTCATGGGGGGCATGATCGGTGGTGGTCTGCCCACTTTGCGCGGCGGTGGGGCGCATCCTGACATCAAGTCGAAGCCGTTTCCGGCAGGCGAAAAGCGTACCAGCAGCTTCTATTTCCAGGTCATCCATCCTGATGCCATCAGCACGGGGCTGTTCTCCAATGGCCGGAGCTTTTCACTGAACGTGAAGGCGGTGATCGACGACATTCTCGGTCACGGTAACGAAAACTGCATGCTCCCCGGCCAGCCCGAGGCTCAAAACGCCGCGCACACCGCCAAAGCAGGTGGATTGCTCTTCAGCACGGCCGAAGTCGAGGCGCTCAACGAGATCGCCGATGAAGTCGGCGCGAAGCGTTTCGATGTAGCGGCGCTGGGAACTTACGACGTGCCGTGAAGAAGCCCTCTCGCTCGGCGAGAGGAGCACATTGGCCACATTGGCTGACAACTTCTTCGAATTTCGGAGACGTTGATGCTGTGTGAAGGCGGTCAGCTCATCTTGCGGAGCAAGATGGCTACTTTGCTGATGCCCTCACGCTCGCCTCAATAAATCATCGCGTTATCTGGCGCGGTCGTTTCCTCGACCTTGGTGGCTTCGATGATGGGGACGGTTTGTTCGCCTTCCTTTTTGTAGTTCATCTTGCCCACCACTTTGACCCAGCTCATCTCCTTGAACTCAGGTGCTTTCTTGCCGAAGTCCACGGGCACGGAATAGGGGCGGGCGTCGGCTGCGCAGCATTGGACGAGCATGCGGAAGATGCGCAGGCGGTGGCCTTCGGCGTTGTTGACCTTTTCCGGCAGTACTTGGGCGATGGTTTCGACCATCTGGCCGGTGAGCACCTTCTGCACCTCGAGATCGCCTCCGGTGTAGTAGAGCTCCGGTACTTCGAGGATGAAATTGCCGTCCTTGCTCTGCGGCACCTGGGCTTTGAGGTCTTCCAGCGTGAAACTGCCGTAGCTTTTGGATTCCTGGGCAGCTTTGGGAATGTCCTTCTCGTTCACCTTTTTGCTTCCATCGGCCACTGCGGCGCTCGCGGCGGCGACTCCGGGTGGCGGCATGGAGGCTGGCCCCGTGGCGGCTTTTGCAGCACCGGTGTCGGGCTTGGCGGGCGTCTTGGCGGCTTTGTTTTGCAGCGAGAACTGCTCGGCGCGCGAGGTGTCGGCGTAGTTCGGGTCGTAGAGCCCCTTGTTCACGACGGCGTTCGGGCTGTAGCGGTCCGGCGTGTAAAGAGCGGCCCAGGACAGCGGCGTGGCAAGGATGAGCAGCACGGCAATTCGGCCCGGCCAGGAGCTTTCCTCCAAAATGCCGTGCGCGTGGCCTTCGTGGGTATGGGCGTGGCCGTGATCATGGCCGCAGCAGCCCTCTTTTTTGCCGTGGTCATGTCCACAATCTTTGTGGTTGTGGTGCTCATGCCCGCAGCCCTCGTGATGATGGTGATCGTGGCCGCAAGTGCTGTGCTCGTGTTTGTGCTCATGTCCGTGGTCATGGCCACAGCAGCCCTCCTTATGAGCATGACCGTGATCGTGCCCGCAGTCCTTGTGGTCGTGGTCATGGTCATGCGCGTGGTCGTGACCTTCGCACCCGGCGTCCTCGGCGGTCATGGTTAGCAGGTTGAAGAGCCCCAGAACGACCAGTCCGATGCCGGAGACGAGCACCATGGGACGGAAGATGCCATCCGGCGGCAGATAGTTTACCAAACGGCCGGTGATGTGGAAGTAGAGCAGGACGCCGCCCCACAACAGGAGCATGGCGACGCTGAGCAGGTGAACGAGGGTGCGAGTGGCGCTCATGGCAGTTTACGGTTTGATGTAAAGGCTTTGGATCAGGCTCATCCACGGCGTGGCCAGCACGCCGACGAGCACAAACAGTCCGATCAGAAGGTAAACGACCACCTTCCGCTGGAAGACGCTGGAGTACATGAACAGCAGCTTGATGTCCATCATCGGGCCGAAGACCAGGAAGGCCAGCTTCGCCGCCATCGAGAAGGCGGCCATCGGCGCGGCGATGAAGGCGTCTGACGTGCTGCACAGGGAAAGCACCATCGCCAGGCCCATGATCGAGGGCAGCGCCAGCCATTCCTTGCCAGCCACAGTGTTCAGGATCGCCTGATTGACCTGCGTGTTGAAGGCGGAGGTGATGATCACGCCGATGGCGAAGTACATCGCCGTGTCGAGGAAGTCGCGCATCGAGCTGCGCATGGCGTGGACGAGCTTGCCGTTGAAATTCGCGCCATGGGCGTGCTCGTGGCCATCTTCCGCGTTCGCGGCCGCGATCTTGTTCGCGATGCTTGCCCGCAGCACCTGGCCCGGTTTGAAACGCAGCACCACAAGGCCGATGATCACGGCCACGAGGTAGCCGAGGGAGAGACGTGCGATGGTCATCGTCGCATTTCCCGCCGTGGCCCAGGTCAGGCCTTGGAACTCCTTGAACGCCGTCAGTGTGCTGATCGCCACGATGGGGTTCATGATCGGCGCGGAGAGCATGTAGGTCACCGCGCAGGACAAAGGCAGGCCCTTCTGCACCAGACGGCGGATCACCGGCACCACCGCGCACTCGCACACCGGAAACACCAGCCCGAGGAACCCTGCGATCAGCGTGGAGAGCACCTTGCTCTTCGGCAGCACGCGATCCAGCAGCTTCGCCGGCAGGAACGCGTCGATGACGCCCGAAAAAATCGTCCCGATGAGAATGTAGGGAGCACCTTCAAAGATGATGCTCAGGAAGGCCATGAGGAAGTCCCCCAGGCGGCTGGGTTCGGGAAGGTCGGCGAGGAAAATCATGCGTGTTGGTGTATCAGTTCTAAACGCTTCAGAATGGCTGGTTCAAGCGGGAAACATCGGCAGCGGCGGCGGAAAGTCGAGCCGAACGAAGTGAGACAGACGACCGTAGGGAGCCCGAAGGGTGAGCGAAGCGAATCAATGCGAGAATGAGATTGCACTGGAGCGGCGGTTTTGATGGAATGACCGCATGAATGAGCTTCTGAGAAGGCGCTGGGGCTGCTTGCAATGGGGGATTGTGTTCGGGGTCGCTCTTTTGCTCATTTTACTGCTCATCCCCACATTGAATGTGACCGCAAAAATAGGCGAACAATCGAAGGCAATAATGAACTGCAAGACGATCATTTTATCCTTGAAACAATATGGCAAGGACCGGCAGGGGATTTACCCAGACTCGGTGCCCGCCTACTTTGAAGGGCAACGACCAACGGCAAATGCCTCCTTTCGGGGGCTCTTTATTGAAGGAATCATTACTGATGAACAAATTTTTGCCTGCCCCAAGAGTGTTTATGCACCTGATGGGGTGATTGGTGCCCCACCCGATTTTTTGGACGCCTTGAAGGCAGGTGAGAATCACTGGATGATGTTAAAGGGGCAAACGGATTACACTGCCGGAAACATCCCCATTGTTTTTGAAAACACTATTAAACCTGAGTGGCCGCTTAGATGGAATACAATTCAGGCCGGCAGATCGGTTCGCGGCATAGTCTGGGCTAACGGCAGCATTATCGTCGGTCTCAATGAGGGTTCGATCAAACTGGAGAAAGTCCGGCCTGATGGCATGGTCGAAGTGAAGTTGCCCCAAGGCTTTGGCGCGTCCGAAGTCCTCGATATAGAGGAGAAATAAGACTGCCTGCTCAGGATTACTCTGCCGCTACTCCGCTCGCGCAACCTCCTTGCCGCTGGCGTCGAGGATCTTGACGGAGTGCCTTCACCTAACTGTTCACGGAACTGTTGCACCAGGGTTTTGGCGTTCTTCGGCGTTAGGCGGTTCTTTTTCTTGCCTGTGCTGACTAGGGCGTGTTTTAAAATTGGTTTCTGAGGGATAAAGTGCAGATGGCAAGAAGGACAAAAGCCATGAATGAAACATCGGTTTTGTCATACCGGGTGGCCACGCGTCGCATGCGTTTGATCTTTTC
>NZ_JBIIHA010000006.1:0-229039 GCF_044236155.1 Prosthecobacter sp. | reverse complement strand
CATTCAAAAGCTGTTTGGCGACGGATCGTCGCCACTCCAAAACACCTCACGCTGCCTTGCGGTCGATGCGTTTGCGCATCAAGGGAGCGCGCTCGCCTTTGACGACGCCTTCGTTGATCGTCACGCCCCGAACGTCCATCCGGCTGGGCACGTCATACATGACATCGAGCATGATGCGCTCGAAAATGCTGCGCAGACCACGGGCGCCGGTGCCGCGTGACACGGCCTCCTTCGCCATGGCGAGCATGGCGTCGCGGGTGATGGAGAGCTCGACGCCATCCATGTGCAGAAGCTTGGAGAACTGCTTGGTGAGCGCGTTTTTCGGCTCCGTGAGCACCCGCATGAGTTCCTGCTCGGTCAGCGCCTCCAGCGGGCAGATGACCGGCAGGCGGCCGATGAACTCGGGGATCAATCCGAAGGAAAGCAGGTCTTCAGGCTCGACACTGGAGCGCACCCCGGAGGATTCCGCGGACTTTTGGTCGCTCACCGTGGCGAATCCCATCGTTTTCCTGCCGAGACGGCGCTCGATGATTTTTTCGAGGCCCACAAAAGCGCCGCCGCAGATGAAAAGGATGTTCTCCGTGTTCACCTGGATGTACTCCTGCTGCGGATGCTTGCGCCCGCCCTGCGGCGGCACGTTGCACACGGTGCCCTCAATGATTTTGAGCAGCGCCTGCTGCACGCCTTCACCGGACACATCCCGGGTGATGCTGACGTTCTCGGTCTTGCGGCCGATCTTGTCGATCTCATCGATGTAAACGATGCCCATCTCGGCACGAGCCACATCGTAATCTGCGGCCTGCAGGAGACGCAGGATGATGTTTTCCACATCCTCGCCGACGTATCCAGCCTCCGTGAGCGTGGTGGCGTCGGCGATGCTGAAGGGCACATTGAGGATCTTCGCAAGCGTCTTCGCCAGAAGCGTCTTGCCACAGCCGGTGGGACCGATGAGCAGGACGTTGCTCTTTTCGATCTCGACATCGTGCGGGTCCGGCAGCGCGGCGGTGATTTTTTTCTGCGGACCACCGTTGCGGGCGGCCTGCTGCTGGCTGTGCAGGATGCGTTTGTAATGATTGTGCACTGCGACGCTGAGCACCTTCTTCGCCTGCGGCTGGCCGATGACATGCTGGTCGAGCAATGCGGCGATGTCCGCAGGACGGGGCACAAGCAGCGAGGCGCCACCGCCGTCGGCCTCCTGAGCGGACTCCTTGTCGAGGATGTTTTTGCAGACGTGGATGCAGTTGTCGCAAATGTACACACCGGGCCCGGCGATGAGCTTTTTCACCTCCGCATGGCTTTTGCCGCAGAAGGAGCAGAGGGTGACGTTGGAGCCGCGAGCCATGGATTTTTGGAGGTGTTTGAATCTCGCACGGAGGCGTGCCGTGCGTCAAGATGCCGCTTCGAGGGAACGCAAAACAACTTTCCCTCTGTCATCACGACCATATTGGGCGACGATCCGCTCCCCTGAGGGCTGTTTCCGGCTCAAAACACCCTCCCCAGCCTCCCATTCGTCATGGTTCATCCGATCGAGGCGCTCAAAACCGGTGATGCCGAGACCGTGGATGACCGCTCCGGGCGGCACTTTGCCGTGATCCATGAACCACGCGGGCGGCACCACGCGCTTCAGCGCCTCAAAATGCTCCTGCCGCAGTTCATTCCGCCAAAAAGAACGCAGCGCAGGCAGATGCAGCAGTCCACGCTCCGGCGGAGCGGAAACAAGCTCGAAATCTCCGCCACAAAGCCAGGAATGCTCCGCTGCAAGATTGAAAACGAGCCTGAACGCATCCCTGCTGACGACCGGCGGCGAGATCGGCATCCAGCGCTGCAAAAATGCGCCCAAATCACCTGCTACGCGCCCCTTCGCGACGCGCGCGCTCAACACTTCACGCGCCGCGGCCCAGCGCACGACGCGATAACCCGCGGACTCGATCGCGGCGCGCAAGGAAGCTGGCAGGTGGTCAGGGTTCATTTCAGGAATGCCCTAGACGCGGAATACGCCGGATTCAAAACGAGAGATTGCACCGGCATCATGATGAAGGACATTTTCCGCCGATGTTCCGCTGTCCACAACGTTCCGGCCTGTCCGCCGCCTCAGCTCGGGGCGCGCGCGGTTTTTCGCTGCTGGAGATGCTGGTCGTAATCTCCGTCATTGCCATCATGTGCGGTTTGATCATCGCAAGTTATGGCGGCGGGCACCGCAAAGCCATGCGGCGCATGGTGGATCAACGCAACGCCCAGGAGATCGTCTCGCTCGGCGTCTACGCCACGGTGGCTGGCGCTGATTTCGTGGTGGTGAATGACAAGCATGCCACCGTGACCAACCTCATCAACGGCACGACAGGCCGTCATGGCATCTGGAAGGGCAAAATCTTCCGCCTGGGCGGCATTGACGCGCACCGCCTGCCGGACGCGCTTGCCTTTGTGAAGTTCGAGGCCGGACTGCTGCTCTACGATCCGGCCGGCGGCCAGCTTTGAGCCGCCTCAGTCCGCCTTCACCTCGAGATGCAGCGTGGCGGGCTGCTTTAGCGCCTCCGCCTCGTTCTTTGCTCCTGCTTCATCGGGAAAAACGACCACGATCTCCCGGATGCCGCCCTGCTCGAGGTCTTTCTGCTCCTTGAGCACCCACGCATGCACAAACTTCGCCACCGAGAGCCGAGCCGCCTCGCGCACGCTCCTGATTTTGCCCGGCGTCGCGGCGCGTTTTTCGAGCAGGGCCGTCAGCCCCTTCTCCAGCTCGGACAGGTTCTCCGCCGCGTTGAAACGCAGCCAGCCTGCCGCGGATTTTTTCTCCATCGTCTCGGTGCGGATCGCCGGCGGCAGCGAAGGCCGGATCGCCGGCGCGATCACCATGCAACGCCCGTCACGCACGCTCAGGCTCCAGTCGTCCGACAGCTTCAAATGATAACGATACACCACCATCGCCCGGATTTCCGACTCCGTGGTGCCGAGATACACCACGTCAAACAGCGTCTTCGAGTCAAACTTCGTCACCGTCTCCTCTGACTCCAGGGTCGCCAGTTCCAGCACGTCCCCGTTCGTCGAGACGATGCGCCGCACGTTCTCGCGGAACACCTCCGTGATGCTGCTCTTCTGAAAATGCTCCGCCAGCCACTTCAACCCGAAACCCGCGTCCACCACCTTCCACACCACGATCCCGCCGATGATCACCACGGCCAGCAGCGTCAACGCCAGCGTTCCAAAACACCCCGGTCTGGGACGCGGGGCGGGAGTGGGGGCGGTGTTCGATTCAGCCATGCGGAGGAAACAGTTGCGACCCGAGACTGCCATAGCACCCAGCTTTGCCAAGTCGGAAACCCGACCGCGTGCCGTCAAGCGCTCGGTTTGCCCAAGAATTCATGCCGGACATGAAATGGACACATCCATCCAACGGCAAGTCAGCACGGTCGAGGATCGTTAGTGGCACATGAACCGCCCCATCAGAATCCTTGGCCTCTCGCTCATTTGGCTTTGCAACACGGCCAGGGGGCAAGTTCTCCCCGGCAGCCAACCGTTGGAACCGAATCCCGATTTCTCCGCCACGATGGTCGCGGGCATCGACAAGATGGCGCTGCGGCTGATCGAGCAGTCGAAGACGGGCCGAAAACCGACGCGTGAGAAACTGAAGGCGGCCATCGGCATCGTGGATGAGCGCCTGCCCGTCAGTGCGCTCGAATTCATCGGTGACACGGCCTCCCCTGCCCTGCTGCTCGAAACGGAGCAGTGCCGTGTTTTTCGCGTGCGCTGGCCAGTCTTAGATGGCGTGCATGGAGAGGGCATTTATGTGCAGCCGAAGTCGAAGCCGCATGCCCGCGTGATCTACCTGCCGGATGCCGACGGCACGCCGGAGAAGCTGGTGGACGAGTGGCTGCTCACGACGGGCTGTGAGGTCGTCATCCCCGCGCTGATAAGCCGCGATTCGGAACACAGCACGAACGACAAGTTCAACGTGAAGACCAACATCCCGCACCGCGAGTGGGTATATCGCCAAAGCTACGAACTGGGCCGCCACATCATCGGTTACGAGGTGCAGAAGGCGCTCTCAATCGTCGATTGGTTCAAAGCGCAGCCGGAGCAGGTGCCGGTGCTCATCGCCGGAATCGGAGAGGGCGGCATGCAGGCCCTGCACGCCGCCGCCATCGACGAACGCATCGACTGCGTGTACTCGATGGGCTATTTCGCGCCGCGTGAAGGCGTGTGGCAGGAGCCGATCGAGCGGAATGTCTTCGGCCTGCTTCGTGATTTCGGCGACGCGGAGGTGGCCAGCCTCATCGCTCCGCGTCCACTGGCGCTGCAGCACCTCTTTTATCCGAACCATGTTGTTTCGATGGAGGCAGCGAAGGGCGTGCGCGCCATCGCCGCGCCTGGAAAACTCTCTGCGCCCGATTTGGAGGCGTGGAAGAGTGAGATCGCCCGCGCAAAGTCGATCTCGCCCGCCAGCCTCATCCTCGCGGCCACGCAGGAGACCAACAACGAGCAGATCATCCGCCACCTGCTGCCAAAGAAGACTGCCGATGCTGCCCTGAAGTCACTGAAGATCACCGGAGCCACCATCACGATCAAACCGGACCCCACGCGACAGAAGCGCCTCGTGCGTGAGCTGGAGGCCTTCACGCAACGTTTGCTCTTCAGCACCGAGATGGAGCGCAAGGCGCAGTTTTGGGACAAGCTGCCTCTCCAATCGCTGCCGGGATACGAGGCCCACACCGCGAAAGAGCGCGACCGCTTCTGGAACGAGGTCATCGGCCGCCTGCCAGACCCGAACCAGCCGATGAACGCCAGGAGCCGCTTCGTGCGCGAGACGGACACGGTGCGCATTTATGAAGTCACGCTCGATGTGTGGGAGGATGTCTTCGCCTGGGGCTGGCTGTGCCTGCCGAAGGATCTCAAAGAAGGAGAGAAACGTGCCGTGGTCGTCTGCCAGCATGGTTTGGAGGGCATTCCTGAAGACACGATCACCACAGATGCCACGCAGCGAGCCTTTGGTGCCTACCAGGCCTTCACACTGCGGCTCGCGGAGCAGGGATTCATCACCTTCGCGCCGCACAATCCGTATCGCGGCATGCACGCCTTCCGCACGCTCCAGCGAAAGCTCAATCCGCTCGGCCTCACGCTTTACAGCGTCATCAACGGGCAGCACCAGCGCATTCTCGAATGGCTGAAGGCGCAGCCCTTCACGCAGCCAGACAAGATCGCCTTCTACGGCCTCAGCTACGGCGGCAAGTCAGCCATGCGCACACCAGCCGTGCTCAAGGACTACTGCCTGAGCATCTGCAGTGGGGATTTCAATGAATGGGTGCGCAAATGCGTGAGCACCGACATGCCGATGAACTACACCCACACCCACGAGTACGAGATCTGGGAGTGGAACATGGGCCGCACCTTCAACTACGCCGAGATGGCCGCGCTGATCGCGCCGCGCCCCTTCATGGTCGAGCGCGGCCACAACGACGGCGTGGGCCTCGACGAATGGGTGAACTACGAGTTCGCCAAGGTCCGCCGCCTCTACAACAAGCTGGGCATCGGCGAACGCACTACCATCGAGCATTTCGACGCCGGGCACATGATCCACGGCGTGGGGACGTATGAGTTTCTGAAGACGAAGCTCGGAATCACCAAGTAACGTCCTGTCGGAAGGTCACGCGGACAGAACGCTGACGTCATCTGCCGCCGGCACATCCTCGTCCGCAAAAGAGCCTTGCTGATTCTGCTCGATGATCACCGGCGTGTGAGGCTCGCCCCCTTTTTCCTTCTTTTTCAGGCGCTTGGCTTCTTTGGCGGCTTTTTTGGCCAGATCGCGTTTCCGTTTCTCGAATGAATAATTGGGAGTTGCCATGGAATGGGGGTTCGTTGAAGGGCTGCGGCCAGCAGCAACACGTGGGATGATGACATGTCCGCCCTGGCGAACGGGCAGTCACGGAGAACGTAATCCATGGCCTCTCCAAGGAGGCGGCGAACACAGAAAATGACCTGTGTGGCGACCATAGCGCGAGACTCCCCCTTTGCCTCATTTTTATCTCTCCGCCGACCCTGGCCTGACCGCCGGAGGCGCAAAGCCCGCGGAAACAGCCGCGGAGTTGCATTCACCGCGTCGTCCGCTAGTCTCGCGACGTAACCCCACCGCGCCATGCAAACACCCAAAATCACCGCCTACCTGAAAACCTACTGTGGCTGGAGCGAAGGCGTCCGCGCCATCTTCCGCAAATACGGACTCGATTACGAGGAGAAGGACATCATCAAGAACCCCGCCTTCCGCTGGGAGATGGAGCAGAAGAGCGGCCAGCCGCTGTCCCCCTGCGTCGAAATCAATGGCACCATGCTCGCCGACATCAGCGGTGACGAAGTGGAGGCCTGGATGACCCAGAACGGCCTGCTCGAAAAGAGCGATGCCGCTGCCGACGCGCCGACAAACTCCGCCTGCACCGACGCCCAGCACGCCGCCATGGCCGCCGGCCAGATCGGCAGTCTGAAGTTCGTGGGCTGATCCCTTCGATCATGAATTCCCGCCTCATCCTCGCCGCGCTGGCCTTTACGCTGGCCTCGTGCAACTCGATCTACTACGCAGCCTGGGAGAAACTGGGCTACGAGAAGCGAGACCTGCTGAAGAGCGCCGTCAAAGCCGCGCGTGGCGAGCAGAAGGAAGCGGGAGAGGAATTCAAGGACGCGCTGACGCAGCTTCAAAAACTCACCGGTTATCGCGGCGGCAACCTCGAGAGCGCCTACAACCGCTTCAAAGGCGAATACGAGGACTGCGAGGCCCAGGCGACGGCGGTGCGTGATCAAATCCGCGAGGTGGACACCGTGGCTCGCGATCTTTTCCGCGAGTGGGAAAAGGAAATCCGCCAGTATGAGAACGCCTCCCTAGCCGCCGACAGCCGCCGCAAGCTGGCGGACACCCGCAGCCGTTTCGAGCAGCTCTCGAGCTCTCTGCATGCCGCCGAGGCCACCATGGACCCGGTGCTGCGCCAGTTCCGCGACCAAGTGCTGTATTTGAAGCATAATCTCAACGCCGCGGCCATCGGCTCGCTGCGTGGGAAGGCGGACAACATCCAAGGCGACATCCAGCGCCTGCTGGAGCAGATGAACCGCTCCATCGCCGAGGCGGACCGATTCATCCAGACGCTTTAACCGTACGACGGACACTCTTGTCCGTCGGGTGTGGCGGCAGCTTTCCGAATCGACGGATGAGAGCGCCCGTCGTCCTCCAAACCTTTGCTTCATAGACGGTGATTTCATGCTTGCCGTATGAAAGACGGTTTCATAGCCTCAGCGTTCTTTCCCACCCAAACCATGAAATTGAAAAACACCCTCACGTTCGCACTCGGCCTGCTGGCCGTGCCTGCGCTCTCCGCCGATCCGACCACCATCCAGCCCGGCGGCAAGCTGCCCGGCAATCCTGCCGTCGCTCTTGTGAAAGTGGCGGGCGACCTGGTCGATCCCGTCGCCGTCGCCGGAGCGCCGGATGGCAGCGGCCGCTTGTTCGTCTGCGAGCGCCCCGGCGTCATCCAGATCATCAAGGACGGTAAAAAGAACAGGAAGCCCTTCCTCGACATCAAGGACAAGACCATCAGTTCCTTCCTCGAGCTCGGCCTCTACAGCGTGGCCTTCCACCCGAAGTTCAAAGAGAACGGCCGCATCTTCTTCTGCTACGCCGACATGTGGTTCAACGGCGCCTCCATGATCTGCGAGGTCAAGGCGAAGAAGAACAAGCCCGACGAGGCCGACATGGACACCATCAAGGTGCTCATGCAGCTCGACTTCCCCTACTGCAACCATCACGGCGGCCAGATCGCCTTTGGCCCTGACGGTTATCTTTACATCGGCAGCGGCGACGGCGGCTGGGAAGGCGATGTGATCAGCACCGGCCAGGACCTGCACACGCACATGGGCAAGATGCTCCGCATCGACGTGGACAACACCACCCCCGACCGCAACTACAGCATCCCGAAGGACAACCCCTTCATCACCCTGCCGCAGCAAATGACCCTCTTCGGCGTCACGGAACTGGCCTTCTCCAAGATTCATCCGAAGGCCCGGCCGGAAATCTGGGCCTACGGTCTGCGCAATCCGTGGACCTTCAGCTTTGACGCGAAGACCGGCGACCTCTGGATCGCCGACATCGGCCAGAACCACTGGGAAGAGATCAACATGCAGCCCGCCGGCAGCAAAGGCGGCGAGAACTACGGCTGGAAATTCATGTGCGGCAGTCATGTCTTCCCTCAGGTTGAGAAAAAGAATCCTGACGGCACCTCCACCACCGTGGACGGCGACGGCACCGCCCGCGTGGGCATTCTGCCCGTGGCCGAATACAGCCACGTCGATCAGGGCAACTGCGTGATCAACATCGGTGTCAGCCGCAGCAAGGCCAATGCAAGCCTCGAAGGCATCTACTTCTGCGCCGACTGGGGCAGCGGCAAGGTCTGGGGTATCGCCAAGGACGGCGGCAAATGGCAGATGCAGGAACTGCTCGACCTCGACACCCCGCTGCGCCCCACCGGCAGCGGCTTTGATGCCGAGGGCAATCTCTACCTCACCCACGCCACCGCGAACTACGGCGGCCCCGTCGATCCCTACACCAGCGAGCGCGGCGCGCTCTGGAAGCTGGTGCCCGCCGACAAAGTGCCCGCCGGCGCTGAAACGGCCCCGCTTCAGAAGAAGTAATCACGCTTTCATCAGCGCGTGACCCGATGAGCAGCCATGAACTGGCTGCTCATTTGTTTTTACGCCGTGTCAGAAACACCACCAGCCTCCTTTCGCATTTGGCATTGCCATTCGACTCCCGAACTCCCAAAATCCACTCGCATGAAAATCACATCGCTCGCCCTCTCGACTCTACTTCTCATCACCGCCACCGTTCAGGCGCAGACAGCGGCTCCGGCGAAACCCGCCGCTCCTGCGGTGAAACTGCCCCCTCAGCCACCGGACGTGCCGGCGCAGAAATTTGGCCCCGATGGCAAAGTGAACCCAGGGTTTGCCGCCTCGCATGAAAAATTCGTCGCCATCGCGAAGGAGGGGAAGGCGCAGCTTGTCTTCCTCGGCGACTCGATCACCGCAGGCTGGGCCGGGGCTGGCAAGGAGGTGTGGGCGAAGGCCTTCAGCGCCTACTCACCCGCGAACTTCGGCATCGGCGGCGACCGCACGCAACATGTGCTCTGGCGCATCCAGAACGGCGAGCTCGACGGCAGCATCAAGCCCAAGGCATGCGTCCTGATGATCGGCACGAATAATTCAGCCACAGATACGGCCGAGGGCATCGCCAAAGGTGTCACCGCCATCGTCGAAACCATCCGCGCCAAGCAGCCGCAGGCGAAAATCCTGCTCCTGGCCGTCTTCCCGCGTGGCAGCAAGCCGGACGGCCAGCTCAATCCACAGAATGACAAGCTCAAGCAGGTCAACGCGATCATCTCAAAGCTCGATGACGGCAAAAACATCTTCTACCTCGACATCGGCCCCAAATTCCCGCTCATCGACGGCAAGCTGGACAAGGCCGTGATGCCCGACTTCCTGCACCTCTCCCCCGCCGGTTACCAAATCTGGGCCGACGCGATCTCGCCGAAAGTGGCGGAGTTGATGAAGTAAAGCGGCATGCACTCACCGCGTCCTCCAGCCCGTGCCGTGCTCAGCGCAGTCATGGCTTTCGGGTTGTGGGGCGTCCTGCCGGTGTATTGGAAGCAGATCGGCCATCTCGGCAGCGATGTGGCGCTGGCGCAGCGCGTGGTGTGGACGATGGCAACGGTCCTGCCGCTGCTCATGCTGCGCGGCGAGTGGGCGGGCTTTCTGAAATCGCTGCGAGACTTCACGCTGGTCAAAGCGCATGCGTGGTCGGCATTTCTGCTCGCCATCAACTGGGGTGTGTTTGTGTGGGCCGCGCAGCACGGGCGTATCATTGATTGCAGCCTTGGTTACTTCATCAATCCGCTGCTGAACGTGCTCATCGGCAGCCGCCTGCTGGGCGAGCGGCTTTCCACGCTGCAAAAGCTCAGCATCGCCTCCGCCGCGTGCGGTGTGGCGACGCAGATCGTGTTGGTGGGCCGTTTTCCATGGATTGGCTTGTTGCTGGCGGGCAGTTTCGCGCTCTACGGCCTCGCACGACGTCAATCGCCGCTCGGATCGCTGCCGGGACTCGGGATGGAAACGATGGTCGGCATTCCAGTGGCGGCCGTGTTTTTACTCTGGTGCCAGCAAGGCGGCGTTTCCATCTGGGGAACGGCCTCTTCACGAGATTTGGCGCTGATCATCGGTCTCGGCGTCATCACGACCATTCCGCTGCTCGGCTTCGCGCACGGCGCGCGGCAGCTTCCCTTCGCGTTGCTGGGCGTTTTGCAGTTCCTCGCGCCCACAGGACAGTTCCTCGTCGGCGCGCTGATGTATCATGAACCGGTCAGCACCGCGGCCCTGGCCTCCTTTGCCCTGATCTGGGCTGGCGTGGCGCTTTTCTGCGGTGATTTGTGGCTCAAACGATGACTTGGCAGCAGGCTTGATCGCTTTTATCTCGCCCACATGCCCCAGCCTGTTCTGCTTTCCGACGTTGGCAAAGTTCTCATCGATTTCGACTTCAGCATCGCCGCCCGACGGCTGGCGGAGAAGTGCGAACATCCGGCAGAGACGGTGATGACGCTGTTCGACGACATCAAGCTGCCGTATGAGGACGGACGCATGGATGACGCGACGTTTGTGCGCGAGGCGATCGCGGCGACGGGCTTTCGCGGCACGGCGGCGGAGTTTGAGGCGATCTGGTGCGAGATTTTCACGCAGAACGAGCCGATGCACACCACGCTGGACGCGCTGTCAGGAAAGCTGCCGATGTTCCTGCTCTCAAACACGAGCGGCATTCACAAGGACTACTTTTTGCGGACTTTCCCCATCTTCCGCCACTTTTCTGGCGGCGTTTACTCGTATTCGGCGGGCTGCTCGAAACCGGGCGAGGAAATCTTCCAAAAAACCATCGCGCAGCTCGACCTGGACCCGACGCGCACGTTTTACATCGACGATCTTGCAGCAAACATCGCCACAGCGACGCGGCTGGGTTTTCGGACGTTTCACTACAGCTTTGCGAAGCACCCGCAGATGCAGGCGGAACTGGACGAGTGGCTGGCCGCTCAGGGCATTGGTTGACGGGGGCGTTTCTCTGTCATAACCAGTACGTGTCGGCAATCGTATCACCTCAAGTGGCATGAAAGCCGCGCTTGTTTGAACCCATGAAATGCGACGTATGCGAGAAGGAGGCCACGGTCTTCCTCACCCAGATCATCAACGGTCAGATGACCACGGTGAATCTGTGCGAGGAGTGCTCGAAGGCCAAGGGCGTGACCGAGGAGACCGGCTTCGGTCTCGCGGAGGCGTTTCTCACGCCGTCGCACCGCTCCGAGGAGTCGATGGAAGTCGTGTGCAACGCATGCGGCTTCACCGCGTCGCAGCTTAAAAAAATCGGCCGCATGGGCTGCCCGGAATGCTACACGGCCTTCCGTGAAGGATTGGACGGCCTTCTGCGCAACATGCACAAGGGCACGCGCCATGTGGGCAAGAGACCGGGCAAGAGCGCGGCCGCGCCACAGTTGCTCCCGCGCCAGCGCGCCTCCGTCGTTCGCGAGGAGCCGCCGCCCGTGCCGGCGGCACCGCCCGCCACGCCGCCAGTGGATATGAACAAACTGCGCGCCGCCCTCGACCTGGCGGTGAAGGAGGAGCGTTACGAGGACGCCGCGAAGTTGAAGGCGGAAATCGAGCGCCTCCAGCCCAAGACCCCGAGCAAATGAGGAGAGGTTTTGAGCAGGAGCCGTCCTTGCATGGCATTCAACGCGTATCCATGTTGTCACGTCGAACTTTCGCACCCGCATGATGCGCTTTGCCACATTGATCAAAAATCCCGCCGACTGGATGAAGGGCGCCGGCCCGCACTCCGAGATCGTCATGACCTCGCGGGTACGTCTGGCGCGCAATCTGCGTGGATTCCCCTTCCCCGGCTTCAGCCAGGAGCGCCAGCGCATTGATTTGCTCGAACAAGTGCGTCCGGCCGTCGAAAACCTGCCCGAGATGCGAGACGGCTACAGCGAGGACTACACCGACCTGAGCAAAATCAGAAAGCAGGTGCTCGTGGAGCGCCATCTCGTCAGCCGCGAGCACGCGGCGCGCTCCTCTGGCTGCGCTGTGGTGGTGGATCGGAAGCAGAGCATCTCCATCATGATCAATGAGGAGGACCACTTCCGCATCCAGGGCATCCGCCCCGGCCTGAATCTGCAAAGCGCGTATGATCTCGTGGACCGGGTGGACACGGAACTGTCAGACTCGCTGCCCTTCGCCTTCGACACAAAACTCGGTTACCTCACCGCCTGCCCGACGAATCTCGGCACCGGCATGCGCGCCTCGGTGATGCTGCATCTGCCGGCGCTCGTGCTCACGGAGCAGATCAACCCGGTCATCAAGGCCGTCGGCAAGATCGGCCTCGCCGTGCGCGGACTTTACGGCGAGGGCACCGAGGCGCTCGGCAATCTCTTCCAGATTTCGAATCAGCACACGCTGGGCGAGGCAGAGCCCGAGATCATCGCGCAGATCGAAAAAGTCATCGAGGGCGTCGTGCGCAGCGAGCAAAACGCCCGCGCCAAGCTCAAGGAGGACCACCAGACAATGCTGCATGACCAGGTGGGCCGTGCCTTCGCCATCCTGCGCTACGCGCACATCCTGTCCTCGAAAGAGGCTTTGAACCTGCTTTCCATGCTCCGCCTCGGCGCGGATCTCGATCTCGTCGGCAACTGCGACCGCAGCCTGCTCGACATGCTTCTTTTGGAAATCCAGCCCGCGCATTTGCAGCTCGCCGCGGCCCGCGAACTCGCCCCCGACGAGCGCGACAGCATGCGGGCTGAAATCACCCGCGCCCGGTTGCAATCCATCGACGGCCCGGGTAATTCTCCCTCATCTCAAACCACCACCGGAGGCCCGCCCTCCACACCTGAATCATGAATAATTTCACCCCACGCGCCCAGCAGGTCCTGGCACTCGCCCGCAAGGAGGCGGACCGTTTCAACCACAACTACGTCGGCACCGAGCATCTGCTCCTCGGGCTCATCAAGCTCGGCCAGGGAGTCGCCGTGAATGTTTTGACCAAGCTCGGACTCGATCTCGAGACCGTGCGCATGCAGGTGGAGCAGCAGGTCGGCTCCGGCCCGGAGACGAAGATGGTCGGCAACATCCCATACACGCCGCGTGTGAAGAAGGTGCTCGCGCTGGCCTCCAAAGAAGCGAAAGCGCTCAACCATAGCTACGTCGGCACCGAGCACATCCTGCTCGGCCTGCTGCGCGAGGGAGAAGGCGTCGCCGCGCAGGTGCTGCGCAACCTTGACGTGAACCTCGACAAGGCACGCAGCGAGATTTTGAAGGAACTCGACCCCAACTTCACCTCGCAAAACGAGGAGGAAGAAGAGGAAAGCGAGCCCGTGAGCCCGAGCGGCAACACACCGGCAGGCGGCGACAAGAAAAAGAACGAAAAGACACCCGCGCTGAAGGCCTTTGGCCGCGATCTTACCGAACTCGCGCAAAAAGGAGAGATGGACCCGGTCATCGGTCGTGCGGACGAGATCGCCCGCGTGATCCAGATTCTCTGCCGCCGCACGAAGAACAACCCGGTTCTCATCGGCGAGGCCGGTGTCGGCAAGACCGCCATCGTCGAAGGACTGGCGCAGGAAATCGCCGCCGGAAACGTTCCCGAAATCCTGCGGGACAAGCGTGTCATCACCCTTGACCTCGCCCTGATGGTCGCGGGCACAAAATATCGCGGCCAGTTTGAGGAGCGCATCAAGGCGGTCATGGATGAGATCCGCCGCACGAAGAACGTCATCCTCTTCATCGACGAGCTGCACACCATCGTCGGAGCCGGCGGCGCCGAGGGCGCGATGGACGCGAGCAACATCATCAAGCCCGCGCTCAGCCGTGGCGAGCTGCAATGCGTCGGCGCGACCACGCTCAACGAATATCGCAAGTACATCGAGAAGGACGCCGCGCTGGAGCGCCGCTTCCAGAGCGTGAAGGTCGAGGAGCCCTCCGTGGAGGACGCGATCAAGATTCTCTTTGGCCTGCGTGGCAAATACGAGCTGCATCACAAGGCGAAGTATGCCGACGACGCCCTGCGCTCCGCTGTGAACCTCAGCTCGCGCTACCTGCCCTCCCGCTTCCTGCCGGACAAGGCCATCGACATCATGGACGAGGCCGGATCGAAGGCCCGCATCGCCGCGATGACACGTCCGGCCGAGCTCAAGGCCATCGAGGCAGAGATCGAGGAGATCCGCCTTGAGAAAGAAGGCTCCATCAAGGAGCAGGACTTCGAAAAAGCCGCGAACCTCCGCGACCGTGAGAAAAACGCGAAAAAACGCTACGATGACGTGCTGGAGCACTGGCGCTCCACCAGCCACGAGCGCATCGTCGATGTCACCGAGGAGGACATCATGTCCGTCGTTTCCAAATGGACCGGCGTGCCGCTCCAGCGCATGGAGCAGGCCGAGGCCGAGAAGTTGCTGAAGATGGAAGCCGAGCTGAAGGGCAAGGTTATCGGCCAGGACGAGGCCGTGATCGCGATCTCGAAGGCGCTGCGCCGCTCCCGCGCCGACTTGAAGGATCCGCGTCGTCCGATCGGCTCATTCCTTTTCCTCGGTCCCACCGGCGTCGGCAAGACCTTCCTCGCGAAGAACCTCGCCGAGTTCATGTTCGGCACCGCCGAGGCGCTGATCCAGATCGACATGTCCGAATACATGGAGAAGCACACGGCCAGCCGCCTGATCGGCGCGCCTCCGGGATATGTCGGTTACGAGGAAGGCGGCCAGCTTTCCGAGGCCGTGCGCCGTCGTCCGTATTCCGTCATCCTTTTCGACGAAGTCGAGAAGGCGCACCCTGATGTGATGCACCTGCTGCTGCAGATTCTTGAGGAAGGCCAGGTCACCGACAACTTCGGCCGCAAGATCGACTTCCGGAACACCATCGTCATCCTCACCTCGAACGTCGGCGCCGAGCAGATCAAACGCCAGACCAGCCTTGGCTTCATGGCCATGCAGCAGGACACCGCCGACAACGAAGGCATCAAGGGCAAGATTCACGAGGCCGCGAAGAAGTTCTTCAAACCGGAGTTCCTCAACCGTCTCGACGACATCGTCATCTTCCGCATGCTGGAGAAAACCCAGCTCAACACCATCGTCGATCTCGAGGTCTCCAAGGTCGTCACCCGCCTCAAGAAAAAGAACATCCACATCACGCTCGACGACAGCGCCCGCGAGTTCCTCATGAAAGAGGGCTACGATCCGCAGTATGGCGCGCGTCCGATGAGACGTGCCGTGGAAAAGCACATCGAGGACCCGCTGGCAGAGCACCTCCTGCGCGGAGACGTGCGCGAAGGCGACAACGTGAAGGTCTCCTTCGATGAGGAGCATAAGCGCCTCAAATTTGCCGCCGAGAAGGAGGAAGCAGCTCCGGTGTCCGCGGCCGCCGACTCATCCGCCGCCTGATCGGCGGCGGAGCAGTCCCCTCTCTCCCTGGCGGGAGAGGGCGGGGATGAGGAGCCTTTGAGAACATCGTCCGCACGAAATTCATGATCCGCGCCTTCCTCCTGCTCACACTCCTCGGCAGCCTCGGCTGGTGGCTTGATCGGGAGCATCACGCGGGACGATTTCAAAAGGTGGACGAGCTGTTTCTCGACTTTCTCGTCGCCAACTCGCGTGATCGTTTTGAACAGACCGCCGCGAAAGCCGCCGAAACGCCTGTCGTGCTGGTGAAGATGCGTGCCGCCGACCGGAAGGAATACGCCGGCTGGCCGCCGCGCCCGCTCGACTGGCAGATGGTTTTCAAAGGGCTGCATGCCTTCGAGCCATCCGTCATCGTCATACCCGAGGCGCTGAACTGGGGCAAACCACCGCCTGAATTCACCCGCGAGGCCGCCGAGGCGCTGCTGCCGTTTCCCAGCATCGTCATGGGCATTGAGGCGCAACTCGCACCGGACGCGGACTCGCCCGCCTTTTTGGGCGGATTCGATGAAGCGCTGCCACGCTTTCAAAAAGTCGCCGGTGAACTCAATAAAGTGCCCGCGCTCGGCGCTTTGATCGTCGCTCCTGATGAAATGCTGCGCCGCCAGGCCGAGGTTGGAGTCACCATCACACGGAAGGACAAGGATCACACGTTGCTGCCCTACGCCGTGCAGGAAGGCGGGCGCCTCCGCCCCACCGTCCTCGCGCAGACGCTCGCACGCGCTTCAGGCACTCCTTACCTCGCCCATCGCCTGCTTCTCGGCTCGGGAGCAGGCGCGTATCTCGCGAACGGCGGCTTCGTCCCCCTGCTTTCCGGTGGCGAGATGATCATCGACACGAAGCAAGCCGTTCCAGAGGTCGATGCGCTTAATCTGATGACCTCCGATCTCGCCGGAGCCGTCACAGACGCTGACAAACAAAACCTCGGTCGCGGCAAGGTCGTCATCATCGGCACGGACGACGACGCCGGCGGCGGAATCGCCCGTCTGCACGCGCAGGCGCTCGCCAGCGTGCTCGTGATGCCGCGCATCCAGATTCTCCCGGCCTATGCGCAGTGGATTGTGTGGACGCTGGCGGCAGGCGCGGGCTTCTGGCTCGTGTTTCGTGTTCCGAAGAAGAACGCGCTCACTCGCGGCCTCGGCCTCATCTTTGCCGCGCTCGTCATTGGCTTTCTTGCCTTCCAGTCCGCGCTCCTCTGGTGCCCGCCGACGCTTCCCGCGGCCCTGCTGGCGGCCTCGACTCTCTTCGCGCGCATCGCCGGGGCCGTGAGGGGTTAAACACTCCTTGCGCAAGGGCCTCAAGCCCCTAGTGTCGGCCTCCTTTTTCCAATTCGCATGCGTTTCCGCAATTTGACGCGCCGCCGTGAGATCGGCGCCAACTCCTACCTCCTCGAAACCGGGGACAATCGTGTCGTGATGGACTCCGGCATGCACCCGAAGGGAGTGGGCTTTGACGCGCTGCCGGACTTCGGTCCGCTGCCACATGATTCCGCCGACGCCATCCTCATCACGCATGCGCATCACGATCACATCGGCTCACTGCCCGTGCTGCAGCGCAAACAGCCGCACACCCCAGTACTGATGACCGAGGTCACCGGCGAGCTTTCCTCCGCCATGCTGCACAACTCGGTCAACGTCATGACCAAGCAGCGCGAGGAGGACAGCGTCACGGAGTATCCGCTCTTCACGCACCGCGAGCTCGACCAAATCCGCGCGAACTGGATCTACCGCGACATCGACCGCTCCTTCACCATCCCGGACACCGAGCTGGAGGCCACAATGTTCGACGCCGGCCACATCCTCGGCTCCACCGGCATCCTGATCCGTGAAGGCTCGAACACGCTCTTCTACACCGGCGATGTGAATTTTGAAAACCAGACCATTTGCCGCGCGGCCGACTTCCCCACCAGCGGCATCGACGTGCTCATCATCGAGACCACGCGTGGCGATCATGCCCGCCCTGAAGGTTATTCCCGCAAAGGCGAAAAGGAACGCCTCGCCGCATTGATCCGCGACACGCACGAGGCTGGTGGCGCGCTCCTCATCCCCGTCTTTGCCCTCGGCAAGACGCAGGAGGTCATGCTCATGCTGCACGAACTGCATCAGGAGGACCTCATTCCAGAGATGCCGCTCTACATTGGCGGCCTCAGCACCAAGATCACCGTGCTTTACGACCACTACGCCTCCCGCAGCCGCCGCAGCTATCCCGGCTTCCGTCTCTTGGAAGACGTGGACATGCTCGTGCCACGTAAAAACCCTCGCAAGCGGCAGGAGATCGTCTCCAGCCCGCGCACCCTCTACGCTCTCTCGAGCGGCATGATGACCGAGCACACGGCCAGCAACCAGTTCGCGTGGAAGTTCCTCGACAACCCGCGCAACGCCATCGCCTTCGTCGGCTACACCGATCCCGAGTCCCCCGGCTACAAGATCCGCAATGCGAAGGAAGGCGACATGATCAAACTCGCCCGCGACCTGCCCGCCGTGCCTCTCCGCGCCCGCGTGGAGAGCTTCGACCTCAGCGCCCACGCCACGCGTGAGCAGATCGCTGATTACGCCGAGAAGGTGAAGCCGAAGAAAATGCTGCTCGTCCACGGCGAGGAGTCCGCGCAGCAGTGGTTCATGCGCCGTTTCGCCGAGACCCTCCCAGAAACCGAGCTCATCCGCCCCGACGTCCATCAACCGATCGACCTCTGGTAACATTCGTCATTCCTCATTCGGATTTCGCCATTCCCACCCATGCGCCTCCTCGCCATCGTCGCCATGTCCGCGAACCGCGTCATCGGACGTGAAGGCAAACTTCCATGGCATTACCCTGAGGATTTGAAGTTCTTCAAGAGCACCACGCTCGGCCATCCCATCCTCATGGGCCGCGCCACCTTCGATTCCATCAGCAAACCGTTGCCCGGACGCCAGAACATCGTTCTCAGCCGCACCATGCAGCCCCGCGAGGGCGTCACCGTCATTCGCGACATCGCCGAGCTGCCCAAAGTCTGCGGCAATGCCGATACCGTCTTCGTTATCGGCGGCGCACGTGTTTTTGAAGACCTCCTCCCGCGCTGCGACGGCCTTTACCTGACTTATATCACCAAGGATTACGAAGGCGATGTCCTCCTGCCTCCTTTTGAGCACCTCTTTCATCTCGCTGAAGTGCTTGAAACCTCCGGCGACCTCGAATTCCGCCGCTACGAACGTGTCACGGCCTGATCCCGCCGCCTTACAAGCTGCTTACAACTCATTTACGCCCGTCTGACTCATGCTTTCCAGATTGTGGAAAGATATCATCAGACATCGAGCCGGTGACGGTTCAGTCGAAACTTTCAAAGAGGTGTTCCTTCTGGCTGTTGGACCTTCAAACTGCAAGCGGGGCGGACCGGGTGGTTCGCCCCGCTTCTTTTTGCCCGGCGTCGGCAGGTTTCCGATGCCGAAATGCTTGATTTCCCGGCACATGTCCCGAAGATGACCGGCCGACCAACCATCGACGATGAAGTTCGCCATTTTCGGAGACATCCACGCAAACCTGGAAGCCCTGCAGACCGTTCTGTGGGACGCTCAGGAGCAGGGGTGTGCCAATTACGTTTGTCTTGGTGATATCGTCGGTTACGCGGCCAATCCGGCTGAGTGCCTGCAAACCGTGCGTGACATGGGCTGCCCCGTCGTCCGAGGAAACCACGACGAGGGCGCCGCCAGCGAGAGCGGGCTGGAGGAGCTCAACCCGCTGGCCCAGAACGCCTTGCTTTGGACTCGCCAACAGCTCAGTGAGGAGCAGCGCCAATGGCTCCGCGATCTGAAGCTCGTCCGCCAGGTGCGCGACTTCACCATCGTCCATGCCACGCTCGATTCCCCCGGCAACTGGGGCTACGTGACCAACCGCTTTGATGCGATGGCCAGCTTCAGCTACCAGTTCACCCAGGTGTGCTTTTACGGCCACACCCATGTTCCCCGCATCTTTGAAAAAGACGACGCGGTCAGGGCCGCGAGGGGTACGGACATCACGCTCCAGCGTGGCGTGAAGTACTTCGTCAATGTTGGCAGCGTCGGCCAGCCGCGCGATGGCGACTGGCGCGCCGCATATGCCATTTACGACGTGCAGGCGCAGACCATCTCCATCCGCCGCCTGGAATACGACATCGAGACCGCCCAGCGGAAAATCCGCGAGGCCGGCCTGCCTTCGCTCCTCGCCGACCGACTCGCCTTGGGCAAATGAGCGCCGCTACGCGCCAGCTTCCAAGCCTGCGCGACTTCAAATCCGCGCTCATCGTCAAACCAAGCTCTTTGGGTGACATCGTGCACACCCTGCCCGCCGTGAAGGCGATTCACGACGCGCATCCGCATCTCAAAATACGCTGGCTCGCCAACACCGAATGGACACCGTTGCTGCAAGGCAGCCCGCTCATCGACGAGGTGATCCCTTTCCCGCGCAAAACGTTCCGCGGCCTCGCCGGACTGCTGCGTTTCTGGAACTGGCGGCGCGGCTGGATGCTATTGCCACGCGAGGAACCGGAGATCGTTCTCGATTTCCAAGGACTGCTTCGCAGCGGCCTCGTCAGCAGTTGGCGTGGCTCACAAACCATCATCGGACTGTCCGACGCCCGAGAAGGCGCGCACTGGTTTTACCAGCACACTGTGGCTGTCGATGCCGGAGCGCATGCGGTGGACCGCTATCTGGAGCTGCCCAGCGCCCTGGGCATCCAAATCGAGCCGGAAGACATCACATTTGAGCTTCCCGCAGGCAATCCGCCCGCCGGCTGGCCGGAATCGTTCACGAATTTCATCGCTGTACATCCTTGGTCGCGTGGTGAGGGGAAATCGCTCTCGAATGCCGCGCTGCAGGCGCTTTGCGATGCGCTCGCACCACATCCGGTCGTGCTCGTCGGCATGACCGAAGACAAAACCCGTCCCACCGGCGGCCACATTCATGACTGGAGCCACCAGACCTCGCTTCCCGAGCTCATTTGGATCATGCGCCGCGCGAAATACTGCATCAGCGTGGACAGCGGGCCCATGCACATCTCCGCCGCCGTCAATCCACACACCCTCGGCATCCACACCTGGAGTGATCCGCGCAAAGTTGGCCCTTATCCGCGTGAAGTTCACGTTTGGAAGGCCGGACGCATCGCGAGGCGAGGAGATTTTTCAGCCGACGAATGCCAGACGGAAGCCCTCATGTCCGATCAAGCCGCCAAGAGCATCGGTGAATGGGTTTGCGGCGTCATTTGAGCCGTAAAGGGCCGCCACTGCGCACCTCGGTGAGCTGGCCTTCGCGGATGACTGCGCCGCCGTTCACGATGACATCGGTGAATCCTTCGGCGTAGTGATGCGGATCATCGAAGGTGGACGGATCGTTCACCTTGGCAGGATCAAAGATCACGATGTCCGCAAAGGCACCGGCCTTGATCATGCCACGATCCTTGAGTTGGAACGTCTGCGCAGGCAGCGAGGTCATCCGCCGCACCGCTTCTTCGAGAGACAGCAGTTTCAATTCACGCACATAGCGCCCCAGCACGCGGGCGTTGTCTCCGTAGCTGCGGGGATGCGGCACATCTTCGCCAGGACGACGCGGCCCGCCGTCGCTGGCGATCATGGTGAGCGGGTGCTGCATGAAGGTCTGAACATCCTTCTCGTCCATGCCATGGAAGATCGCGCTGGCACCGCCGCGTGCCTCGATGTCGAGGACGAGTTCGATTTGTTCGTCGAGCGTGTCAGACCCGCGCACGATCTTCGCGGCCTCGGCCACGGATTTGCCGTTGAGCGCCGGATCGGCTTTGAATTTCGCGATCACGGCATAGCCATAGTCCTTGCGGCCCTGGCGTTCGCGGATTTCGGCCATTTTGGCCAGGATGTCGGCTTTTTGCTTCGGATCGGCCAGCTTCGCGAGGTAGTCCTCGCGTGTTCCTTCGAGGGCGCTGTCGGGAATCAACTGCCGCAGGCCCGTGCTGGAGGCGGTGTAGGCATATTGATCGTGCGTGATCTTCAAACCTTCCGCGCGCGCCTTGTCGAGCACGGCGAGCAGTTCACCCGCCTTGCCCCAGGCGGTGGGACCGGAGAGTTTGATATGGGAAACCTCGCCCCGGCAGCCGGACTCCCGCAGCACGCGCATGAATTCATCGAGCGCGTCGAAAATTTTCACGCTTTCGCTGCGCATGTGGCTGACATAGATGCCGTCATGCTTCGCCGCGACTTTCGCGAGCGCGATGATCTCCTCGGTTTTGGCAAAGGAACCCGGCACATAGATCAAACCGGTGCTCAAACCGACCGCGCCGTCCTGCATCGCCTGATCGACGAGCGCCTTCATTTTTTCGAGCTGCGCTTCATCCGGCGCGCGGATAAATATGCCTCCCATGCCTTCCTTGCGCACGGAATTGTGGCCGATGAGCGTGGCGACGTTCAGCGTGACCTTCGCCTCCCCGATCTCCTGGAAAAATTTTGCGACATCCGTCCGCGAGTTGCCGCAGTTGCCGGTGATGATGGTGGTCACTCCCATGCGCAGAAAATTCTCCGCCACCGGATTCTGGCAGATATCCTCGGAGTGCGTGTGAACGTCGATGAAACCCGGCGCGGCCACCTTTCCGCCCGCGTCGATGGTTTGATCCGCGGTGCCTTCGATTTCGCCGACAGCGACAATTTTCCTGCCCTTCACCGCGATGCTGCCACTGACAAGCCGTTTGCCGCTGCCGTCCGCGATCCGGGCATTCGTGATGAGCAGGTCGAAATCGGCCGCCGTAGCGGTTGCGGCGAGCAAAAAGGCGAAAAACAAGCGCAGCTTCATGGTTGCGGGGAAAGACGTGGCGCATGGCACGGACTTTGCCAATTCCTTTGCCAACCCGCCCCCCGCATTCCATAACTCCGCACCATGCTCGACCTCACGAACAAGAAAATCGCCCTGCTGATGGGTGGCCCCGGCTCTGAGCGCAAAGTCTCCCTGAAAACGGCCGAAAGCGTCGCCGAGGCTCTCCGCACCAAGGGAGCAAACGTGGTCGAGATCGACGTCACCGGTCCCGATTTTGAAGTGCCCGCCGACACGTTCATCGCGATGAACCTGATCCACGGCACTTTCGGTGAAGACGGCCAGATTCAGTCGATCCTGGAGCAGCGTGGCATCCGTTACACTGGCGCTGGCGTCGAAGGCAGCCGCATCGCGTTCGACAAGACGCTGAGCAAGCAACGCTTCATCGCCGCCGGAGCACCGACACCGCGCTCGCAGACCTATTTGCTCGATGGCAGCCAGCCACTGGAGATTTCACTGCCGCTCGTGGTGAAACCACCGCGTGAAGGCTCCAGCGTCGGCGTGCACATCTGCCATCATCAGGCCGAATTCGAAGCCGCCATCGAAGACGCGAAGAAGTTTGGTAAGGACACGCTCATCGAAGATTACGTGGCTGGCAAAGAACTGACCGTCGGCATCCTCGGCGACCAAGTTCTGCCGGTGATCCACATCGAGCCCGTCGAAGGCTTCTACGACATCAACAACAAGTATCCCTGGATGAGCGGCACGGGTAAAACGAACTATCACTGCCCAGCCAACCTCAGCCCTGAAGTAACCAAGGCCGTGCAGGATGCCGCGCTGAAGGCCTTCCGCTCCTGCGGCACCGAGGTCTATGGCCGTGTCGATGTAATGCTGCGCGACAGCGACCAGGCCCCCTTCGTGCTCGAGATCAATACGATCCCCGGCATGACCAGCAGCAGCCTGCTTCCCAAAGCCGCGAAGGCCGTGGGCATCGAGTTCCCAGATCTCTGCGTGAGGATCATCGAGCTCTCGCTCGCCGCACGGCCTTGAGCTTCTTCATTCTTGATACCGAGCTTTGCGGGTAGAGAGAATGAGTGCCGCAGCCACGATGCCGAGCGAGGCATTGATCGTCCACAGCAGTGTCGGATTGCGATCGTAGAGCATCATGCCCAGCGCGGAACTGGCCGTGTTGCCCGCACACCACGCGAAGCTGAGGAAGCCCACGTAGCGTCCGCGCATGTCATCGGGCGAGAGACTGGCTCCGTAGGCCTGCTGACGCGAAAAAGCCGCCATCTCGCCAATCGTGAAGATCACCATCATCACCACGAACGCGGTGAGCGTGGCGCTGATGTGGAAGACGAGGAAACTGGTGCTCATGAGCACATAGCCGAGCGCCAGCACGAGTTTCACCGGCCAGTTCCGCAGCGTGTTCGCGATCAACAGCTCGAACAGGCAGATCATCACACCATTGAGCGCCAGCACGAGGCCACAGTCGTGCATGGGCAGCCCATTGCGCTCAAAATGCAGCGGGAAGGTCGTGTTTGTCTGCCGAAACACCCACGCCAGGCACATGCACGCGCCAAACAGCGCGAGGAAGGCATGATTCTGCCGGATGGACTGCCACGCATGGCCCCAGCCTGCCTGGTCCTTCGGCGTCTGATGTCCACGTGGCAGAAACTTCCACGCGATGATGCCGAAAAACAGCGATGTGGCCGCATCGACGGCGAAGAGCCAGAAAAACGAGTATTCCGCCAAAAAGCCCGCCGTGGCCGGGCCGAGCGACCACGCGAGGTTCACGGCAAAACGCTGCACCGCGAAGGCGATGACGCGCTGCTCCGGCGGCACAATGTCCTGCACCAATGCTGCGCTGGCGGGAGGACCCGCCTCGGTGATCGCACCTGTGATGAAGGACAGCAGCGCCAGCATGCGCCAGTCGCTCGCCTGCGACATGGCGATCATGCAGCCGGCACCGGCGATGGATGCCACCGCCATGGTGACATTCCGCCCGAGCCGGTCGGCCATCCAGCCGCCGATCCACGCGGCGACGAATCCGCCAAGCGAGTACGCAGCGACGGCGAAACCGGCCTGCGTGGCCGAATTGCCGTTCTGCGTGATGAACAACGCCAGGAACGGCACGACGAACACGCCGAACCGGTTGACGAAGGTGGCTCCTACGAGAACCCAGAAGGGCCGCGGCAGGAACCGCAATTGAGAGGACAAAGACATGGTTGGGAAAAAGAAAAAGGGTTCATGGGGAGAGTAAATTGAGCAGGAACGCAAAACGGGCCGGCTCGCGTGAGCCGGCCCGTCGAAGGCTTTGAAGGTTGCTGTGTGTGTTTAAATCACAGGCCCTTGCTCACGATGTATTTCACGAGATCGACGACTCGGTTGGAGTAACCCCACTCGTTGTCATACCAGCTCACCAGCTTGAAGAACTTGTTGTTCAGCTCGATGCCGCTGCCTGCGTCGAAGACGGAGCTGCTCTGGTCGTGAATGAAGTCGGTGGAGACCACTTCGTCGCTCGTCCAGCCGAGGATGCCCTTGAGGTAGGTCTCGCTGGCCTTCTTCATCGCGGCGGAGATTTCCTTGTAGCTGGTTTCCTTCTCCGTCTTCACGGTGAGGTCCACCACGGACACGGTCGGCGTCGGCACGCGGAAGGACATGCCGGTGAGCTTGCCCTTCACTTCCGGGATCGCGAGGCCCACGGCCTTGGCGGCACCGGTGCTGCTCGGGATGATGTTGATCGCGGCGCTGCGGCCACCTTTCCAATCCTTGGCGCTCGGGCCGTCCACGGTCTTCTGCGTGGCGGTGTAGCTGTGGATGGTGGTCATGAGGCCTTCGGCGACGCCGAAACCTTCCTTCAGGAGAACGTGCACCACCGGGGCGAGGCAGTTCGTCGTGCAGGAGGCATTGGAGATGACGTGATGCTTGCTGGCATCATACTTCTCATGGTTCACGCCCATGACGATGGTGATGTCCTCTTCCTTGCCGGGGGCGGAGATGATGACCTTCTTCGCGCCAGCGTCGATGTGGCCCTGAGCCTTGCTGCGCTCGGTGAAAAGACCGGTGGACTCGATCACGATATCCACGCCGAGTTCCTTCCAAGGAAGAGCGGACGGACCCGCACGCACGGCGAGGCATTTGATCTCATGGCCATCGACCACCAGCACATCGTCTTCAGCGAGGTCCGGCTTGGACTTCTTCGAGGAGACGTTTTCGCGGGCTTTGCCCTGTGTGGAGTCGTATTTGACGAGGTAGGCGAGGTTGTCGGCCGACACGAGGTCGTTCACGGCGACGACGTCGATCTCCTTGCCCAGGAGGCCCTGATCGCAGATTGCACGAAAAACAAGGCGTCCGATGCGCCCGAAACCATTAATGCCGATTTTGACCATATTCTTGTGAGGTGTTTGGATTTTTTAAGGGCGGCAGTCCTACCGCCGGGGGGTGGGGGTGTCAACCCCGTTGCCAGCAGCTTTCGGGCCTTGATTTTTAGACGCCCGACCCAACTCACTACATTTGTAGTTGTAATTTCACGACAAATGTAGTGAAATGCATTTAATTCAGAAAATCATGCCTGCCGCACCTGACATCTCCGACTCCGAATGGGCCATCATGGAGGCTCTTTGGGAATCCTCGCCGCAAACTGCCTCCGAAGTCACCAAGACGCTCCGCGCCTCAATGAACTGGGCGGAAAACACCGTCCGCACGCTGCTCGCCCGCCTCGTCGAGAAAGGTGCGCTCAAAACCGCCGAGAACGCCAGCGGCACCCGCACCTTCATCCCCGCCGTGAAGCGCGAGGCCTGCGTGCGGGCCGAAAGCCAGTCCTTCCTCGACCGCGTCTTCGGCGGCGCAGCGAAGCCGCTGCTCGTCCACTTCGCGCAGAACAGCAAGCTCAGCCCCGACGAGATCAAGGAACTCAAAAAGCTCCTCGACCAGCAATTGAACTCCTAACTCACTCCTCATGAACTCACTGACTGCTCTCTTCGACTGGCTTCTCACCGCCAGCTTTCGCGCCTCGGTGCTCGTGCTGGTCGTTCTCGCGATCCAGTGGGCGTTTCGCCGGCAGTTAGCGGCGCGTGCTCGTTATGCCTTGTGGCTTCCCGTGCTCATCGTGCTGCTCACACCGGTGCTGCCGCAGAGCCGCTGGAGTGTCGAAACCGTCTTCGCCGCACCACCAGCAGTCGCACAAATCAGCCCGGTAGCCATTGATCATGACCCCGTCACCCTTCCACTCGATCTCAGCCCGCCGTCTCTCGCACCAACTCCCATCGACTGGCAGCGCATCCTTCTTCATCACCCTGAGTCGATTCAAGCGGTCTCGGCATCCTGTTAGTGATGAACTACGCACCACGCTCGCTCAAATCGCCCGCGAAGTCCGTCTGCAGCGCGTTCCGCGTATCTGGATCGCCTCCAGCATCAGCAGTCCTGCCGTTACCGGCCTGCTGCGGCCCACGCTGCTCCTTCCAGGCGAATTCGACCAGACCTTCACTCCAGCGGAGGCACGACTCGTCCTCAAGCACGAGCTCATGCACTTGAAACGCCACGACCTCCCGCTCAACGCGGTGCTCTGTGTTCTCATGGCCCTGCATTGGTTCAATCCTCTGCTCTGGCTCGCCTTCTTTAAGGTGCGCCTCGACCGCGAAGCCGCCTGCGATGCTCAGGTTCTGCAAAACGACAGCTCCGACCGCCGCCGCGAATACGGCCACGTTCTCCTCAAAGTCGAAACCGCCTTCTGCCCGCGCGGCCTCAGCCTCGGCTTCGTCGGCATCTTCCAGCGCGGCTCCGCCCTGCGCTCTCGCATTCACTCCATCGCCACTCAACCCAACCCGCATCCCATCATGAAAGCCACGCACAATGTCTGCATCGTGCTCCTCACCTTCCTCGGCATCACCAAAGCCGCGCCGCCGGACAAGAACGCTCCCCAGATGTTGATCGAAGCCAAGTTCATCGAGGTCAGTGATGGCGCGAAGGACTTGCTGGCACCCTTCGCTACCAGTGCTGCGTCACCGAGTGTCGGCGGAATGCTCAATGACGATCAGCTCAGCGCCTTATGGAAGAAGATCGAGCAAGCGAAAGGCGTGGACGTGGTCTCCATGCCGCGAGCGACCACCCGATCCGGCCAGAAGGCCAAGATCTTGATCAGTCGCGAGTTCAGATACAAGGACGCCGTCGGCAAGCTGGCCACGAAAGAACTGGGCACCACACTCACGGTGATTGCCACGAAGGGTGGAGAGAACGACATCGATCTTGAACTGACACCGCAAATCATAGAGCTGAAAAGCATGATCAAGGATCCAAAAAGCGGAGCGGAGCAGCCTGTCTTCAGCGAACGTAAAGCGTCGGCCAGCGTCACGATGATGTCCGGGCAGACCGTCGTCCTCGGATTGCCTTCCACCTCCACGGTACAAACCACAGAAGATCGCTCGGCAGGGAGCGTCACCACAAAGACGGAAAACGTCACCAGGAACACGATGGTTTTTGTCACGGCGCGTCTCGTCGATCCCGCCACCAGCAAACCAGATGATCCCAAAACTGCAGCCGGGATAAGCCCGCTTCAGGCCAAGCTCGACTCCATCATCCTGCCCAGCGTGGTTTTCGCTGATGCCGCGCTCACCGAGGCCGTGGAGTTTCTGCGACAAAAGAGCCTCGATCTCGACACTACCACGACGGACCCGAACCAGAAAGGGGTGAACATGATCGTCAAAGCGGGCGACAAATACCCAGATGCAAGGATCACCCTGAATCTAAAGAACATCCCCTTGGGTGAGGCACTGAAGCATGTGGCCCAACTCTCCAACCTGCGCCTCGTTGTCGAGCGGCACGCCGTAACTATGCTTTCGCAGGCCGACTTTGAGGCGCAGCAAAAGCAGGTGGAATCATCTGCTCCGAACAAAGCTGGTATGGTCATCACCGCGAAGTCGATCAGCATCGACAAAGGCACCGGAGTTGTTGATGCGAGCGGTGACGTCAAAATCAAGACTTCGCAGGCCACCATCTCAACGGAGCAAGCTAGGGTCGAAACGACGCCATCCGCCGGCAAGATCATCCTTCCCCTCGTGCAATTCCACGAGGCCACGCTCGCCGAAGCCATCGAATTCATCCGCATCAAGTCCCGCGATCTCGATCCCGGCAAAAAAGGCGTCAACATCCTCCTCAAAGGCGACGGCGGCACCGTCAAGATCACCCTCTCCCTCAAAGACGTTCCCGTCTCCGAAGCTCTCAGATATTGCGCCGAACTCGCAAGCCACAAGCTCAGCGATGACAACAATACGTTTGTATTGACCCCCCCTGGCTCGAAGTGATCCCCATTTGAAGTTCCTCCGGATATCCGCAGGGTGTTTTCCATGGCATCTCCCAAAGCCCCTGACCTCACCCTGCGCCTCCGCGAAAACGCCTGGATCGGCGACGCCGTGCTCGAACTCTACGTCCGTAGCCATATCCTGCGCCAGCAAGGCAAAGTCGATGCCGAGATGAAAACACGCTTCACCTGCAATCAATTCCTATCCTGTCACGGCAATCCCACCGCCGTCGAGGCCGACATCGGCGTCATCTACCAGCGCGAAGGCCTCGAAGCCGCTTTCGCATGGATTCGAGACACCTTGGAGCCGCTGTTCGTGAAGCAGGAGGCGAAACGCAAGCGCACCGGCAAATAGGAGTTCGGACCTCCAAGTCCGCAGCGCTCAGCAGAAGGAAAATCGCGCTTCATGATCGTTCGCCGACTGAACATGTTTGCGTAAATGCTGCGGGCTCGGAGTCCCGCGCTCCGTCACACTCTTTGCCCGAGCGCCTTCAGCTTCGCCTCACCTTCGCTCCATGGCACATCGTGTGGCAGACGCTTCGTCGTCGCAGCCAGCGCTGCGGTCACGCCGGCGGCTTCGCCCATGGCGACGGAATTGCCGGTAACGCGATAACTCGCATGCGCGATGAAATCGCCGCTGATGTTGCGCCCGGCCATCATCAGGCCGTCCACATCCTTCGCGATCAGCGCACGCAACGGAATGTCATACGGCTTCACTTTAACGCCTGCATTGTGATAGGCTGCAGTTTTGTTCGCCTCCTTGCTCAGCGCATGGATGTCCACCGGGAAAGTCGGGCGCACGACCGCATCGTCATAACGAGCACCTGCAATGAGATCGTCTTTGTTCACCGTGTAACGTCCTGCGATGCGACGGCCGTCACGCACGCCGATTTGCTCGGCGGTGGCGGCGATTTGCAGGCCTTCCCAAGGCCCGCCGAGCTTGCGCAGGCCGTTGACGATCTTGTGCATCTCCGCGCGGGCCTGCACGGTGGCTTCGGTGATCTTCGCAGCGTCAAAGCAGGGCACGCCGTATTGGTGATTCATCATCACGAGCAGCAAATCATCGCGCACCTGCCAAAGCGTCGGCTTTGAATATGAGGGGAAGTGCCCGGTGCGTTGGATCTCGGCCAGAAACGCATCCTTGGCGATGCCGTCGGCCTTGCTGGGATCGGACTTGTGGATGTAAGCAGCCAGCGCGGCCGCGTCTTTGCAAACGAGCAGCGCATTGAGCGACATTGGCTGGCAAGGGCACGAGTCGGACTCGCCATATTCAAAGCTGCATCCGGCGAGCGCGCCGAGATCACCATCGCCCGTCGTGTCGATAAAAATAGGTGCCCGCCAGGCCTGGCGGCCGCTTTTGGACTCGGTGACGATCGTGGTGAGGCGCTGGCCTTCGCGATACGCGGCGCTCACGCGGGTGTGGAGTTGAAATTTCACGCCAGCTTCCACAAACATCTCCTCCAGCAGCAGTTTCATGCCCTCAGGCTCGTAGCAGATGCTTTTCAGGCTCGTTCCGCGGCGCATGTCGCGCTCGTCGAGACGCTTGAGCAGCTCTTGGTTGAAGCCCGGCTTGTCGAAATCGAGCAAGTAGCCGAGCAAACCGGCCGTCCACACGCCGCCGAGGCATCCACGCCATTCAAACACCCGCACCTTCGCGCCTGCACGCGCGGCCGTAATCGCCGCCGCGATGCCCGCAGGTCCCGCGCCGCACACGATCACATCCACGTCCTCCACCAGCGGCAAATCGCGTGCCTCTTCATGAAATTGGCCCGCGATGGCCTTCTCCACCTGCTGGGCATTCATCACTCCCGGTGTGACGAGTGCACCGGAAAAGGCGGCGCGGAGAAAAGAGCGGCGTTTCAGGTCGTTGGTGGTCGGTGTGTCCATGGTTGTATCAGAAGACGACCTCAGACACCCTTGTCTGTCGATGCGTTTTTTTCTCTTCATCGCGCTCACCGCGCCTCTTTTCGCCAAACCACCTTCCATAGAGGAGGGTCGGTCGCATTGGGCATTTCAGCCGCTGAGCACGGCAAAGCCGCCCGCCGTGAAAAACACCGCCTGGCCGAAAAATGACCTCGACCGCTTTGTTTTGGCCGCGTTGGAGAAAAATGGCCGCGCTCCCGCTCCCGAGGCTGATCCCGCCACGCTCATCCGCCGCGTGACACTCGATTTGACCGGCCTGCTGCCGACGCCCGAAGAAGTCACCGCCTTTGTGTCAGACATGTCTGACTCGTCTGACCAGTTAGACGCATATGCCGCCCTCATCGACCGCCTCCTCCAAAGCCCCCGCTACGGCGAACGCTGGGGCCGCCACTGGCTCGATCTTGCCCGCTATGCCGATACCGGAGGCACGCACAACGACCTCGACCGTCCGCACGCCTGGAAATACCGTGACTACGTCATCCGCAGCTTCAACGACGACAAGCCTTATGCTCGCTTCGTGGCCGAGCAGCTCGCCGGAGATGAAATCGATGGTCCGAACGACGAAACACTCATCGCCACCGGCTTTGGCCGCAATGGCCCCAGTAACGACGACAACATGGGCAAGAACGACGACGCCCTCGCCCAATACCGCGCTGACCAGCTCGACGATGTCATCTCGACCACGAGCAGCGTCTTCCTCGGCCTCACGCTCGGCTGCGCTCGCTGCCACGATCACAAAACCGATCCGCTGCTGCAACGCGACTACTACAGCCTGCTCGCCATCTTCAACGGCACCGAAAAGTATGGCCTCGTGCCCGGCACACAGGACAAAAACGACAAGCGAGTGAAGATCGATGAGACCGCCAAGGTCCACGCCCTCATCGAAACAAGCCCTCAGGTGCCGCCCACCCGCATCATGCTCCGCGGCAGCGCCTTGAATCTCGGTGACGAAGTCCAGCCCGCCGTTCCGACGCTCTTCAAGCCCCTCTCCTTTCCATCACCCGCCGCCAAAACCTCCCTGCGCCGTCGAACACTCGCGGAATGGATCACTGCACCCGACAACGCCCTCGCGTGGCGTGTCATCGCGAATCGCCTCTGGCAGCATCACTTTGGCCAGGGCCTCGTCGCCAGCCCCAGCAACTTCGGTTTTACCGGCGCGAAACCATCAAATCCCGAGCTGCTCGACTACCTCGCGCGACAGCTCATCGCCAATGGCGGCCGCTTCAAAGCCCTCCACAAGCTCATCCTTCTATCGGCGACTTACCGGCAGAGCCGCAGCACACTTCAACGCATGGAAGCCGAAGTCCTGCGCGATTGCATCCTGCAAGCCAGCGGCAATCTGAACGAGAAACGCGGCGGACCCGGCATCAAACCTCGGCTCCGCGCCGATCTCCTCCCTACCAGCCAGCGCAACAAATGGCCGTTGCTCAAAACCGAAGGCCCCGATCAATGGCGGCGCAGCGTGTACATCTACCAGAAGCGCCAGCTCCTCATGCCGATGATGGAACTCTTAGATGCGCCCACCACCACGGACTCCTGCGCCGCACGCCTCGAAAGCACCGTGCCCACCCAAGCGCTCGTGCTCATGAACGACGAGTTCGTCGAAGAACAGGCCGCATTCCTCGCCCAACGCGCCTACTCCGGCACGCTCGAACAAACCATCCAGCGCATGTTCATGCTCACCCTGAGCCATGAAGCCGATGCCAAGCGACTCCAACAGTCGCTCGACTTCGTGAAAGCCCGCGAGGCCACCAGCACACGCGATCAAGCCCTCGCCGATCTCGCGCATGTACTGCTCAACAGCAGCGAGTTTATCTACATCAAATGAAGCGCTATCACGTCCGCTCAATCGCCAGTTCCATTCCCGATTGCTCCCAGGCCGAAGCTCTGACCGACTTCGCCTTTCCCTGGGAAAACCGTGCAGTGCCCAAAACCGCGTTCCGTGCGCTCTGGGATGAAACTCACCTTCATTTCCGCTTCGACTGCCAGGATGACGATCTCGTGCTCCCCGACGGCCCCACCGCCAAGGACCGCGTCCTCGGCTCCGACCGCGTGGAAATCTTCCTCGCCCCCGATCTGAGCCTCAAACCTTACTACTGCCTCGAAATTTCCCCACGTGGCGATGTGCTGGCTTATGAGGCGCGATTCTATCGAGAAATTAACTGGGACTGGCGGTGCGACGGCCTGCAAATCCACGCAAAGATCAACAACAACCACTACACCGTGAGCGGCAGCCTCCCGCTCGACACGCTTCGTTCCTTGCACGTCATCAAGCCGCAATCACGCGAATTCTTCGCCGGCATCTACCGCGCCGAGTTTTCCCACAAGCCCGACGGCACCATTCACTCCGGCTGGATGCCGTGGGTGAATCCAAACACCGACCGTCCCGACTTCCATGTGCCCGCATCCTTCGGTGTGCTGGAACTGGTGAAGTGAGGCTCACTCCGCCGCTTTCAACTCAGCCAGCATCTCCAGCAGGTTGTTGGTAAGAATGACCGAGGTGTCCTCCTGCACGGAATTCGTCCCGATCCAGGTCTCATAGCCACCGAGTTTGTGCTGCTCCAGTGTCGGCAGGTAGCCATGGCGGCCGTTCGCCAGGCCGATGACCATCGTCTGTGGAAACGGGCTGCGTTTTTTCAAATCGAGGCCGATCTCGACAAACGTCTCGAACGGAATGCCGCACACCGCCAGATCGCCGACACGGATGGCCTGCAACTTCACTGTGAGCGTCTCCTCCTTGCGCTCCGCGGCTGCGATGACACTGCCCGCGTAGTTCTGCGCGAGGCGAGGCAGCTTCTCGATGGCTTTCTTGTCCTTCACGGCCAGCACCGCTTTCGCTTCTGCGACATCTTGAGCGCTGGGACGACGATGCTTCAGTGTGATCTCTCGCTGCAGCATGCCAAGCCGCGCCGTCGCGTTATGCCTGCCGATTTTTTGATGCGCAAACCACGCTGCATCAGCAGCTTTGGCCGCGACGAGGCGAATCTGCTCAAACGGCTCACGCGGCGGCCGCGTGGTGCCAAACGGAATGTTGTTGATGTCGCCCGAGGTGCCATTGGACATCATCGCAACGAAGTTTTCATCGCCACGTACCCGCGAGGGCATCACGCGGGCAAACTCACCAAAGTAATCAGCTGACATCTGCCCGTCCGGTGCGCCGCCGACATAGTGCAGCGAATAATTCGCGAACAAGGCCAGCGGCTTGCGCTTCTCGTCCTGCACGGAGAGGATCGTGATGTCGGGATCGGTCGGACCTGCGGGACGGTCGAGCACATCCGGGCTGGTGCCGGGATTCATCTTCACCGTGTCCATGCGACCGAAAGGATTCAGCGGCATCTTCCCTGGTTTCAAATACCAACGACGGTTGAACACCTCGTCCGGCAACGGATGCGCCGCCGCGCCAACGGACGCAGGCTTCAAAGCCGCGTGCGCCTGGATGATCGCCCCGGCGGTGCCTTCGACGAACACCTTGTAGTAAGCCGCCGCAGCCTCGCTGCGTGTGTTCAGCGACGGACCGCTGTGCGTGTGCGTGGAACTGATCAGCATTTTGTCCACTGACATGCCCGTTTTCGCTGCGGCTAGCGCCTTCGCCTCGTTCAGCACGTCCGGGCCAGCGCCTAGATTATCGACCACCACCATCGCCAGCGATGTTTTGCCGTCATCGAGCACCAGTGCGCGCGCATGAAATGGATCATGCGCCTTCTCCGCCATGTTCGCGCTGAAACCTCCGGGCATGTTCATTGGGAACTGCGTCGGCGTGATGTCCGCGGCGGCGGCACCGGCTTTGAGCACAGGTCTGTCCACGGCGAACAGTGGTGTTGAAAAGAGAAAAGCAACGAGGGCGGAGAACTTCATGGTTGGGAAATGGATTCGAGTTGGGTGGCGACAGCCGCGTCATGCTTTGCCAAAATCTCGCGCAGTCTGGCCGGATCCTTGCCAAACCGGGAGATCAATTCCTGCGCGATGGCAAACGCGCACTCGAAACGCCCGTCGCCATCCGCGTCGAGCCAGACAGGATTCGTCGCGCCGATCAAGCGTGGGTTGAAGGCCTTGGTGCTTGGCTGGTATGGCCGCGGAATCTCCCAGAACGGCTCCGTGACTCCCGGACCTGTCGCAATGGCCACAAGATGCGCGTCGTGCGCCGGTCTGGGCAGTTTCCAGGTGATGCGGGCCTTCTCGCCGGCCTTGCCGGGGTCTTCGATGGCTTGCTCGCGGAGAAGAATGCCGTTGGCGAAGAGTTCGATGCGGTCCGCCTTCACCCATGCCGGGCCGCTGATGATGATTTCCACCTCGATCTCGTCCTTGAGACCGGTGGCGAGATCACCCATGCCAAACTGGCCGTTCACTTTCAGATTCGCCATCAGGCCGAGGCTCACAAGCAACCGCCCTTCACGATAGCTGCGCCAGACCTTGTCGAGATCGAGTTTCGCGGGATTCTCGTCATCCGCGGCCACATAGGTCCGTCCTTGGCCGAGAATGAAGCGGCTTACGTCATGTGTGTCGCTCGACGCCACCGCTGCGATGCGGTGCCCTCGGTTCAGCAGCGCGAACCAGTCGCGGAAGAGCAGGTGAATGTCCGACTGCATCGCACCCGAGGTGACGACCTCCATCGCGTCGATCTTGAGGGCGTCAGCGTGGCGGTGCTTGCCCGTCTTCGGATTGAACTGCACGCCACCGAGCGGAATGAAACCGCTATGAATATCCCGCGGATGATTCAGCGTGATCACCCGCACGCCGGGCGTCGCCCGGATCGCCGGAATCAGCTTTGCCCAGTCCAGTTCGTTGTGATCGACGACTTTGGCCCAGGAGGCGATGGGGAAGGCATTGAAATGACCCTGTTTGGTCGTCACCTCGTTGCCGACAACAGGCGTGAAATGCTCAGCCACACCCATGCTCGCCGCAATGGGCGCGTAATCGGTGTGATGATTGTGATCCGTGGCAATGGCGAGTTCGATCCCCTCCCCCGCGATGGTCAGCATGCGTTCCTCGATCTTTGCATCGCCATGCCCGCTGTGCGTCAGCGTGTGAATGTGGCTGTCCGCCGCAATCCAGCCATGTGTTTCCACCTCGCGCGTGATCTTCAAAGCCGCTTCTTTTGTTTCACCGGGACGCAACGACACCTCCGCCCTTGCCACTCCCCATTCAAAGCCGCGCCCGGCGTGCACCACGTAATCACCCGGCGGCACATGCAATGTTACGCGGCCTTGTTTCGCGTAAACAACACCGGTCCTCGTCGCGACCTCGCCGGCAGGTTCTGCCCGCAGCGGCTGCAAGGTGCCGTCTTTTCTCGTGAGCGTGATCCGGCAGGGAAGGTCGCCCGCGTTCACATGGATCTTCGCGCCACCGATGGCTTCATCCTGCGGCCTCGCATCGAGAATCACCGGCCCGATCTTAATGTCATCGAGCGATGAAGGGGCATCAATGATCAGGACGTTCTCCCCGTCTTTCAAGGCACCTGGTGGCACGGTGAGCACGCATTCCAGTGCCGCTTCCGTGTTTGTGAGCGTGCCGAGGCGGCGTCCGTTGAGCATCACCGGCCAGCCGAGTTTCACATCGCGCTGCCAGATGCGCAGCGTTTGCTCTGAAACGTTCGCCTTAGACTGAAAACGCATTTCCAGCCGCTCCGCGTCCACTTTTTGATCCTTGAAAACATCCCATTCAAACTGACCCGTCTTGCCAAGATGCAGCCGTTTTGATTCCAGAACGATTTCCTGCCCGGAAACGTCAAAAGCTGACGTGAGCGCCCACAGCACAATTAAGCGCCCCGAGATCATGCGATGATGTTTTGCACGACTTTGCCTCCTTGCAGACCAGTCAATCGGATGCGGCGGCCGCCGCTGACGATGGCGAGGTTTTCGTGATCGAGGCCGAGCAGATGCAGGATCGTAGCATGCAGATCGCGGAAATGCACCGCGCCATCGACGACGGTGCTACCATCGTGGCTCGTTTCGCCATGCGCGTAGCCGGCCTTCACACCACCGCCGGCCATCCAGAAGGTGAAGGCACGATGCTGGTGCCCGGTTTGATCCTTGTCCTTGCCGGGTTCGAGGCCTGGACGGCCAAATTCACCGCCCCAGACGACCAGCGTGTCCTCCAGCAGCCCGCGCTCGTCGAGATCATCTAACAGCGCGGCAATCGGAGCATCCGTGGTGGCGCAGTTCGCGGTCAAATCACGGCGATGGTCCGTGTGCTGGTCCCAACTGCCGTGCGTGATCTCGATGAAGCGCACGCCCGCCTCGCAAAACCGCCGCGCCAGAAGGCACTGGCGCCCAAAGTCGCTGTCTTTGCAGGTGCCGACTTTGTAATTCTTACCGACGGCATACCGCTGAAGCGTGGCTTTCGATTCCTGGCTCAAGTCGAGCAACTCCGGAGCCTGCGCCTGCATGCGGAAGCCGAGCTCCATCGTCTGGATGACGCCTTCGAGCTGCGCATCATCGCCACGCAGGCCTGCATGGTCACGATTCATCGCCTGGATGAGATCAAGCTGCCTGCGCTTCACATTCATGGGCAGATGATCGCCCGTGATGTTGCTGATCGTCGCCTTGGACATGTCCTCGCCATTCACGCCGATCGGCGTGCCGCCAAACACCGCCGGGAGCTGCATCGCAGCGTATTCGGAGGGCTTCGCGGTGTTGAAGCTGATGAAGCCCGGCAGATTTTGATTCTCCGTGCCCAGACCATACGCCACCCACGCGCCCATGCTCGGGCACGGCCGCAGACGGTCGCCCGTGTGCAACTGCAGCATCGACTGCGCATGGATGCTCGTGTCCGCGGTCATCGATTTGATGACGCAAAGCTTGTCCGCATGCCGTGCGAGGTTTGGCAGCAAATCCGACACCCACAGGCCGCTGCTGCCGCGCTGCTTGAAATTCGCAATTGAGCCTGCGTGCGGCTTTTGGCCGATCTGCGGCTTGTAATCAAAGGTGTCGAGCTGCGCCGGTCCTCCGGCCATGTTCAGAAAAATCACGCGCTGCGCCCTCGCGTGCAGTTTGGGCGGTCTCGCCGTCAAACTGGCCCCCGCCAGCCCGGACATCGCCAAATAGCCAAAACCACACGAGGCGGTGTGGAGCATCTGGCGGCGGGATAAAGGAGTCATCGGCGTGCTTATACGCTTTGTTGCTGAGTGTACTATCTCACGCCACCAGCCTCTTCACCACCTTCGCGGGATTCACGCCGGTGAGGCGGAAATCGAGGCCTTGGAAGCGGTAGCTCAACTTGTGGTGGTCGAGGCCGAAGAGGTGCAGGATCGTGGCGTGGAAGTCGTGGATGGACACGGGATCGCGGGCGACGTGCCACGCGAAGTCGTCGGTCTCGCCATAGACTTGGCCGCCTTTGATGCCGCCGCCAGCCATCCACAAGCTGAAGGCATAGGGATGATGATCGCGGCCGGTGACCTTCTTGAAGCCCTTGCGGTTCTCGCCGAGCGCGGTGCGGCCGAACTCGCTGCCCCACACGACGAGCGTGGTGTCGAGCAGGCCGCGTTGTTTGAGATCCTTCAGCAGCGCGGCGATGGGTTGATCGACCATCTGGCAATTGTGCGCGAGCTGCGGATCGAGCGCGCTGTGATGATCCCACGAGGCGTGGATGATGTTCACGAAGCGCACACCGCGCTCGACCATGCGCCGCGCCTGCAGGCAGTGACGCGAGAAGGTTTGGAAATTGCCGATGCCACCGAGGTTGCTCTTGATCGGCGGTTCGACGCGATTCACGCCGTAGGCATCGAGCGTGGCCTGCGATTCGCCCGCGAGATCGACGAGCTCCGGCGCAGAGCTTTGCATGCGGAAGGCAAGCTCGTAGCTGTTGATGCGCGCCGCGATCTCGGGATCGCCGATGTGCTTGTGCTGGAGTTTGTTCAGGTCGTTCAGCGCACGGATGCTAGCGGATTGCATTTCCGGCGTGATGCCATTCGGATTGTTCAGGTTCAAGACAGGCGCGGCTCCATTGCGAAACATCACGCCCGCATACGAGGACGGCAAAAAGCCGCTAGACCATGTGGAACTACCGCCGGGCAGGCCACGGCCTTTGCTGACCATCACGACATACGACGGCAGCTCCTGCGAGGCATTGCCGAGGCCATACGTGACCCACGAGCCGATGCTCGGACGCCCGAGCAGCGCCGCGCCGCAGTTCAGCATGAGCTGGCCGGGCAGGTGGTTGAACTGATTCGTGTGCATCGAGCGCACCAGCGCGATGTCGTCCGCGCAGCTGGCGATGTGCGGCAGCAGATCGCTGATGTCCATGCCGCACTGCCCGTGCTTTTTGAAGACGCGACTCGTGCCCATCACCGTGGCCGATTCCTTCTGCAAAAACGCAAACTTCGCATCGCCCACGATCGAGTCCGGCAGCGGCTGGCCGTCGTATTTGTTGAGCAGCGGCTTCGGATCAAAGAGGTCCATCTGCGACGGCCCGCCTTCGAGGAAGATGAAGATGCAGCGCTCCGCCTTCGGCGCGAAATGCGACACGCGAGTGGCGAGCGGATTCGCCGGGATACTCGCCTCTTCCGCCAGCAAGCCGTCCTGCTTCAACAACGACGCCAAAGCCAGCGTCCCCAACCCGCATGAACTCGTCGCGAGGAAATCGCGGCGGGTTTGGGTGATGTATTGCTCATAGGGGGACATGTGTGGAGGTTACGTCTGCTTGCTGGTCGCTTTTGCGGCTGTCGCGTTCTGAAGCACCCACTCCATCGCTTTCACCGTGTCGTCGTAGCTGGTTGAGTGACCGCCGCTCTCGCGGTGCAGGCTGAGGACCTGCTTCAGCTTCTTCGCGAGGCGCAAGGTGCTGTCGGGTGGCACGATGCTGTCTTTTCCGCCGGTGGTGAGGGCAATGGGCATGGTGAGGCGGTCGGCGTGGAGTTCTGGGCTGCGTTTGTGGCGTTCGTCGGCGCTTCCGTAGGAGGTGTCGATGGCGTCTTTGAAGCCGGCATATTCGACGAGATTGGCAGTGGGGTTCAGGGCGCAGACGCCGGCGATGAGTTCGGGATGCAAGGAGGCGAATATGAGTGCTGAGGTGCCGCCCATAGACCCTCCGGCGATGAAGACGCGATTCACGCGATGCCGCAGCTTTACCTCGGCGATGATTTGAAGCACATCCGCCTCCGCTTTCGGTCCCATCCACGAGGTTTTGGCGCGGTAATCGGGTGAGATGAAGATCAATCCGTGCCTGTCGGCGACATCGCGCAGGGCGCGGCATTCATCGCGAGCATCGCGGATGAATTGCCAGCGATCCGAACCGTGGCCGTGGAGCGCGATGAGCACGTCATGCGGCTTTTGTGGATGAAAACCAGTCGGAAGACGCTCGACGTAGCGTTGCTCGGTGTGGTCGATTTGAGCCTTGAAGACGATGTCTTGCGGATTCGCGGCTTGTTGAGTCCAAAGCCACTTTTCGAGCGAATCAGGCGGCGCGATGACGCTGAGGTCCTGCGCCTTCACGAGGCGGCTGGCGAGCTTGTCGGCATCGGGCGGCAAGGCCACGACGACATCCCACTCCTGCGGACCAAAGCTGAGGGACCAGTTCATGATCCACGCGTAGTGCTTGTGAAAGGTTTGCGGTGTCTTTTCGGTGAGTTGGCCGGGCACGGCGATGACGACGAGGTCCGGTTTCATCGAACGCACGGCCTTCGCGGCATTTTCGAGCTCGGCGAGCGTTTTGCCTTCGGTGGGCCAGGGCTTCACGGTGATCTGCGCCTCGGGATGCAGCTTCTTCAAAGCCGCGCCGATGTGCTGATCATACGGCGGCATGGCGAAGACGGTGACCGGTTTGCCTTCGCCGAGCAGCCTGAACGTTTGCGCAAGGGGATTCGGCGGCGGTGGCTCGTCACGCAGCGAAACTTCCTGACCGGTGATGGTCTTCGCGATGGTTTCGGCGAAGAGCTTGTGACCATCCATGTTCGGGTGGATGGCGTCGCTGAGTAGCAGGTTCCATTCGAGTGCGTCTTTGGCCCGCACGGCCTCGAAAGCCGCGAAGCAGTCCGCAACGCCGAGCGATTCGGCTTTCGCGAAATCACGAATGGCCTGCGAATACTCCGCGAGCTTCGCCACGGGCCGCTGAGGCGAATCAACGATGCTGTTTTGTGTGCAAAGCACGACTTCCGCACCCGCCGCACGGCAGCGCTGGATGATCTGCGTCATGTTCGCGATGAAATCGGCCACGGGCACGCGCACGAGGTCGTTCATGCCGAACATGATCGTCACCAGATGCGGCTTGTGGGCCAAAATATCGCGCTCCAGTCGCGCGAGACCGCCTTTGCTGGTGTCGCCACTGATGCCGGCGTTGCGAACGGTCACTTTGGCCTTCGGATGAAGCTTTTGCAGCGCGATTTGCAGCATCTCTGGATACGCCCGCACGCTGCCGCTGTGATAGTACACGCCCGTGATGCTGTCGCCGATGCAAACGATGCGCACGGGCTCTTTGGCTTCGTTGAGGAGTTGGCGAGTTTTGTCCGGCGTGGCCGCGAGACAGGCCGTCGCGAGCATCAGGAGGCAAAAGAGGCGCTGGAGCATGAGAGGTGGCTTTACTCGCGGTTGATGAACTCATCGAGATTCATGAGTACTCGCGCGACGGCGACGAGCGTGGCGGCTTCGGTAGCTTGAGCGGGTGAAATGGCTTTTTGATGGGCTCCGAGCACTTGGAGGGCTGTGGGGCCGCTTTTGATGACGCGGGCTTTTTGTTCGTCGTGGAAGGTTTGGAGGCGGAAGAGTTCTTCGGGGCGTGGTTCGCGGTTTAGTACGATGCGGAAGAGCTTTTCGAGGTGATTCGGGCCTTCACGAAGGGCACGAAGAGCGAGTGCCTGCGCAGCTTCGACGAAGACGCCGTCGTTCATCATGGTGAGGGCTTGCAGAGGCGTGTTGGAGCGTTCGCGGCGCACGCAGGCGTCGGCGGCATCGGGAGCATCGAAGGTGGTGAGCGTGGGATAGAGCACGCTGCGCAGCGTGATGATGTAAAGACTGCGGCGGTAGATTTCATCGCCAGGGCTAGCCTGCCAGTTTGACGAGCGGCCGACATCGAACACGTCCTCCGGCAAGGGCGGACGGAAGCTGGGGCCGCCGATGGTGGGCTTCAAAAGACCGCTGACGGACAGCGCGGAGTCGCGCAAGACTTCGGCGTCGAGGCGAACGCGGTTTTGGTGGGAGAGCAGGCGGTTGAGGGGATCGACGTAGAACGAGTTTTCCAACTCGTTGGTATTGGATGAACGAGTTGGAAAACTCGTTCTACGATACGTTTCGCTCATCACGAGGCGCTTGATGAGCTGTTTGCGGCTCCAGCCGGTGCGCATGAACTCGGTGGCGAGCCAGTCGAGGAGTTCGGGATGGCTGGGGGCTTCGCCGCTGGTGCCGAAGTCATCCGGCGTGCGCACGAGGCCGAAGCCGAAAAGCTTGCTCCAAAGATGATTCACGGCGACGCGGGCGGTGAGCGGATTTTGCGGTGAAACGATCCACTTGGCGAGGTCGAGGCGGGTGTGGCCTGCTTGAGCGGGCAAGGCGGAAAGCGTGGCGGGCATCACATCGGGTCCTCGGCGTGTGTAGTCGCCGGCGAGATGCACGTAGGTCTGGCGGCGATCTTTGGAGACTTCGGCGAGGAGTGGGGCTTTGGTTTTGGTGTCGTCGCGGTCCTCGGTGTTGTCGAAGAAGGCGTAGAAGCTGTAGTAATCGCGGATGGTGATGGGATCGTATTTGTGCGTGTGACACTGCGCACAGCCGATGGTGAGGCCCATCCACACGCGAGCGGTGGTGTTGACGCGATCGACGAGGTTTTGGTAGCGGGCTTCTTCTTTATCGACGCCGGCTTCGGTGTTTAAAGCGGCGTTGCGGTGGAAGCCGGTGCCTGCAGGCGCATCGGTGAGGTCTCCGGCGATTTGCTGAATCGTGAATTCGTCATACGGCATGTCGTTGTTGAAGGCCTGGATGACCCAATCGCGGTAGCGGTAGGCGTTGGGGCGAAGGCCGTCGCCGAGGAAGCCGTTGGAGTCGGCGTAGCGTGCCATGTCGAGCCAGTGGCGGCCCCAGCGTTCTCCGAAGCGTGGATCAGCGAGGAGTTGATCCACGAGGGCGGCATAAAATGAGTCTGATAGGACAGATGGGACGGATAGGTCCGATGGAGGAGGCAGACCGATGAGGTCGAGATAGAGGCGGCGGATGAGCGTGCTCGAATCCGCACGCGGTGCGGGCTGTAGGCCGTGTTTCTTCAATTCGATGCGGATGAAGCTGTCGATGTCGTGATGTGACGTCGATTGCTTGATCGGCTGAAAAGCCCAATGCGGCTCATACTTCGCCCCTGCGGCGATCCATTGACGCAAAATGTCTTTTTCGGCGGTGGTGAGTGGTTTGGGGGACTTCGGTGGTGGCATCACGTCGTCGGGATCTGAGGTCGTGATGCGGTCGAGGAAGGTTTTGGCATCGAAATGCTCGGCGGGCATGTCGAGGCGGAGATCGGCCTCGCGGCTTTCCTCGTCGGGGCCGTGGCAGGCGTAGCATTTCGACGCGAGGATCGGGCGCACATCACGCGTGAAGTCCACGGCGTGAGCGTGGCTCGCGAGAGCGACGAAGATGACGAGTCGCTCAATCCACATAGCGCAGTTCATTGCTGGCGAGCAGGGCCTGGCACAAGGCGGCCCAGGTGTCGAGTTCGCGGCGTGGGTGATCGGTTTGCGTCGAAACAAGCATCGAATCGGCCTCGCGGATGAAATCGAGGCCGCGTTGGAGTTCGGCGGCGGTGGCGTCGCGGCCCAAAGCAGCGCGATAGGCCGCTGCGATGCGTTTTTCAGACTCGGCGGGTGTTTGGAGCAGTCGCTTGGCGAAGCGGCGGGATTGCTCGATGATGAAGGTGTTGTTCAGCAGATACAGCGATTGCGTGGCGAGAGCGGAGCTGTCTCGCTTGTCGAGGACGGTGGTGGCATCGGGCAGGTTGAAGGGCGTGAGCTCCGGCGGCATCGAATTGCGCAGCATGAGCAGGTAGATGCTGCGCTGAGTGCTCGGCTGATGCAGCGAGGGCAGCTCATTGATGAGCACATCGCGATGCTGGATGAGTGAACCGCTCGCTGGCTGCGGATTCAGATCACCGGTGGCGGCGAGCATTGTGTCACGGATCGTTTCGGCATCGAGACGGCGACGGAGGTGATGCGAGAACCATGGTGCATCACCGCTGCGCGAGGCCATTTGATACGTGCGGCTGAGGACGATGGTGCGGATGAGTTTTTTGATGCTCCAGCCTTCGCGCATGAAGCGGGTGGCGAGATGGTCGAGGAGTTCGGGATGCGTGGGGTGCTCGCCGGAAAGGCCGAAGTCGTTCGGCGTGGTGACGAGACCTTCGCCGAAGAGCTGGAGCCACACGCGATTCACGAAAACGCGGGCGGTGAGCGGATTCCGGGGGCTACTAAGCCATTGCGCGAGCTCGAGTCGGCCGCTTTGCTTCAAATCGACGACGGTGCCGCCACCGCAGGCGCTGAGGAAGCCGCGAGGAATTGCCGCGCCGAGTTTTTTGGATTCGCCGTCGATGTTGAGCTTGCAGTCCTCGATCTTTTTCGCGTCGCGAACGCCCATGGCGAGTGGCGCATCGGCGGCGTATTTGAAGGAGGGCTTCGCGGGCGGACGATGCGGCGGGTTGGCTTTGATGATGGGTTCCAATTCGGCACGCGGCACCACGTTGGCCGTGGCTTGAAGCTCGTGCAGCGGTGTCTGCGGTGCGGTGAGGCCCTGATGCGCGGCGGCGCCCCACATCGTCTCAGTGCTGCGGAAGATGCCAGCGAGCGCGTAGTAGTCGCGCGTCGGGATGGGGTCCGTTTTGTGATCGTGGCAGCGGGCGCAGCCGACGCTGAGACCGAGGATGCCGCTGCCGATGACGTTGATTTGATCCGCGATGACATCCATCTCGAAGTTCTCATTCATGGCCTTAGCTGGCTTTGCGCCCAGCGCGAGCAAACCGGTGGCGATGAGCTGGCGGTCGCGCTGCGCGGGCGAATCGGCTGGAAGTAGATCTCCGGCGATCTGCTCGGCGATGAAACGGTCATACGGCAGGTCTTCATTGAAAGCGCGGATGACGTAGTCGCGGTAACGCCACGCATGCGGGAAGCTGGGATTGCGCGAGAGGCCGTCGTTGCCGTTCGATTCGGCGTAGCGGGCCACATCGAGCCAGTGGCGGCCCCATTTTTCGCCGAAGTGGGGTGAGTTCAGGAGGGCGTCCACGTAGTCGGACGGGGCGGACATGTCAGACGAGTCGGACGGCGGGAGACCGATGAGGTCGAAACTCAAGCGGCGCTTCAAAGTGGCCGTTTCGGCATCGGGGGCGGGTTGGAGGCCGTTTTGCTCGATTTTGGCTAGAATGAAGGCGTCGAGGCTTTGGCGTGGCCAGGCGGTGTTTTTTACTTTCGGCGGCTTGGAGTCGGAAATGGGCTGGAGGGACCAAAGCGGCTGCTGCGGGGCTTTTTTCGCGATCTTCGGTGGTTCGGTGCGCGGATCCGGTGCGCCCATTTTCACCCATTCGACGAAATCGTTCACGATGTGGTCGGGAAGACGTTTCTTCGGCGGCATTTCGAGGCCGTCGTAGCGGACGGCTTGCACGATGAGGCTTTCGTCCGGCTTGCCTGGAATGACGGCGGGGCCTGATTCGCCACCGGCGATCATTTCGGAAGGCGCGTCGAGCAGCAGCTTGCCGCCGAGCTTCTTCGAGGTCTGCGAGTGGCACTCGTAGCACTGCTTCACGAGCACGGGGCGAATCTTGGATTCAAAGAAGGCCCGCTGGTCCGGCGTCATGTCGGCAGCCGCCGCGGGAAGCGCGGAGAGGAGCAAGAGCTGGAGACGACGGAACCACATGGGCGGGCTGAATACGCGAGATGGGCTTCGCTTCGCTCACTTCTTCGGCTTCAAAAACAGGACCTCGGCTCGCTCGATCCAGCCTTTACGCAGGTCCATGCGGAACCAGCCGTTGGAGTTTTTGGCGTTGATGCGGCAGCCGCTGCGCGGGGCGAGCTCCTTGAGGTCGTATTGCGCCCAGGTTTTGCCGGAGTCGGAGGACCAGATGATGCCACAGCCGTAGGGCGAGGCGGGCGCGCAGTGCGTAGCGACGTAGATGCCATCCTCGTGTAGCATGTTTGCGGATTCATAGCCGGGATTGAAAAGCAGCGTGTGTTTGGTGGTGTCCGTGATGTCCTGTGGCCTACATTGGAAGACGCCGCGGTCGTAGCGGTTGGCGATGGCGAGGCCGTTGGCGTCGGCGATCCAACAAATCTGGCCGTCGATGAAATTGAGGCCGCCGCATTTGAAGCGGGAGTTGGAATTCACGCTGATGACGAGCTTCCAGTCCCATTGGTCCGCCGCGGCGTCGTAGGTGCCGCGCAGCCAGTGGACTTCGTTGCCGTGACCGCGGTCGATGTCGCCCGTGACGGCGTAGAAGGCGTTTTCAGCGGCGTGATAGGTGACGTTGTGAATGTGGCGGGCGATGAGCGGATTCGCAGGATCGCCGAGCATCGGATCCTCGGGCTTGGCGCCCTTTTGCTGGAACTTCGGATTCTGGCCAAAGGCGTAGGCGAGCTTCACGGTCTCGCCGCTGTCGGTGGAGTAGTAGATGTTCACCGGCACGGAGCCGCCGAGGACGTTGCAGTAGTTTCCCCACACGAGCATTTCCCTGCCGCCGACCTCGAAGCAGTGCTCGCCATCGAGCGAGTGAAAGTACCAGCCTGGATTCTTCGGATCGACCGGCGTGTGCGGCAGGTAGTCGGTGCCGTCGGGGCGCTTCACGATGATTTCGCGATGCGTTTTCAGGTTGTCGGTGCTGAGGAAAAGCCGCTGCCGTGTGGCGAAGAGGATGTTTCCATTCTTTAAGATGACGCTGAAGGTGATGTCTTGCGCCTCGGCGAAGTCCGCGGTGTGCGGCCACGTCTTGCCGCAATCCTCGGAGAGCATGATCTTCGTGCCGAGGAGGGCGAAGGCCTTGCTGCCGCGCTGCGTGTCGATGTAAGGCTCGTCTGCCGAAGGCACTCGATAGAGGAAATGTTCGGTCTCGCCTGTGATGTATGCGGCCGAAGCTTGCGCGGCAAAAAGGATGACGAAGCAGAATAGGTTAAGGCGCTGGATCATGACGTGAGAACCAACGCTGCTGACTGGTCGCATGCTTCAACAACACAGGATCAGTGGGTAAGGAAAGCCAACAAGTCACGCAGCTCGGCATCGGTGAGGGACATGATGAGGCCGGGGGGCATGAGGGAGGTCTTCAATTCGGTGCGGCTGACGACGTCGGCTTCGGGGAAGGATTTTTCTTTGCCGGTGAGATCTCGGAAGACTTCGGTGCTGGAGGAGCGGAGGAGGATGCCCATGAACTCGGTGCCGTCTTTGAGCTTCACGAGCGAGGGATAAAACTGCGGCGCGACCTCGCGATGTGGCTCAAGGATGGAGCGCAGGATGGCGGCACGGTCGCCCTGATGGGCGATGAGGGTGAGATCGGGGCCGACGACGTTCCCACGGCCGCTATGGCGATGGCAGGTGGCGCAGAGGGCGACCTTGGTGTTGAAGAAGAGGCGGCGGCCGTTTCCGGGGTCGGCCTTGCCGGGAAGCGCGTCGATGAGTTTGAGCCAGGCATCAGTTTGATCGAAAGGCGGGCGATTGGCGGCTGGGGTGAAGCCATCGGTGAAGCGGAGGGCGCGTTTGGCTTCGTCGCGGATCGTGGCGTTGTCGCTGGTGGCGAGTTTTTGGAGCAAAGCGGTGTCGTCAGTGCCGAGGATGGCCTCGGCGCGGAGTTGCGGGCTGCGTTTGTCATCGGCGGCGATCTCGGCGCTGGCTTTGCGGGCGGCGAGGGTGCGCACGGCTTCGAGTTGGAGGACTTCGTCATCGCTGTTGGCGAAGTCACGAAGGAGTTCAAGCGTGAGGGCTTTGTGCGTGGGTGGAGCGAGGCGCAGGGCGTAGCCCTTGATGCGTGCGGGTGCTTTCTGATCGGTGATGCGATCGACGAGCACGTCAGGGTTCGTGACGCCAGCGCCGGGATCGCCGCGCAGGGTGTTCCAGGTGGCGAGCACGGCTTCGAAGAGGCGGAAGTCGAGCTTTGAATCGCTGAGCATCGCCTCGACCTGCGGCTGGAAGTTTTTCAGCACGGCATCGGCGATCCAGCGCAGGCACTCGAAGCGCATCTCGGCATCGGAATCGTTGATGAAGGCACGCACCCATTGCTCATCGTTCAAATCGACTCGACGCATGGCGACGAAAGCCCAGACTCTATCTTGAGGCACGATTGCTTTCACGGCTTCGACGGTTAAACCGGAACGCGAGAGCGCGGTGAGCGCGGCATCGGAGAGGTATTTGTCCGCGCCACGGGCGAGTTCGAGAAGCTTGGCGGTATCAAGCTTCGCTTTGCCTTCACGGAGATTTTTGGCGAGCACGGCGTCGGCTGTGACGGGATGCTTTTTCGCGATCCAGGGCGCTTCGGGGACTTCGAGTTTCCAAAGGCGTCCGCGACTGTGGATCGGGTAGGAGTTGAAGACCCAGTCGTTGAAATAAAACACGCCGTTGCCTGCGGCGACCATGCAGGTCGGGCGGAAGAAGTCGCTGCCCTTCACGAGCGGGATGCGCTCGGAGGTGTAGCCCGCGCCTTTTCGCGTGAGCGGGAAGTAGTCGATGCTGTGATCGCTCCAACTCGGGATGATGACTCCGCCTCCGAGTTCGACGACTGCGCAGGGGCCTTCGCCACTCGAATGTACCATGCCGAGCGTGCCGCGCAGCTCGCCATTCCACGCGACGAAGGGATGCACCGGAGCGCTGCCATAGACCCACTGGAAGCCGTAGTCCGCGCCTTCGACGATGTTCAGCAGACGACACGGCGGACGGCTGCCGGGATCGTTTTCTGCGGCGAAGATTTCGCCATCCTCACGCACCATGAGTCCAAACGGATTCCAGAAGCCGCGGGCGATGCGGCGCAAGCCTTTGCCATCGGCGGTGCAGCGGAAGACGCCGCCTTCGCCGCGCCCGCTGACTTTGGAGCCGTCCTTCGCGGTGAGCGTCCAGTCCTTGCCGAAGTTTTCGCCGAGCGAGAAGACGAGGCCGCCATCGGGATGCCAGGCCATGCCGCTGAGGCCGTTGTGCGGGTAATCGGCCACGGTGTCGAGCGTGGCGAGGTTTTCCTCGGTGTCGCCAGTGCCGTCGCCATCGCTGTCCTTCACGCGCAGCACGCGGTCGCGCTCGGCGAGGTAGATCCAGCCATCGGGGCCGACTTCGACGTGCATGGTGGCATCGGTTTTGTTGTAGAAGACGCGGCGGTTTTTGCCATCGGCATCAAAGACGAGCACCTCGTCATGCTCGGGGCCTTGATAGCCTTCCGGCCGGAAATGCGTGTGGCAGGAGACCGTCCAGATGCGGCCTTTGTCATCGACATCAATGCCCGTCGGCGTGACGAGCGCGGGATGCTCGGCGAGGAGCGTGATCTTCACGCCCGGTTGCAGCGTCTCGATCTGCGGCGGCAGTTCGGCAGGAACAACGGGTGCCTTTGGCGGCGGTCCGGATTGAGCGATAGCGGGAAGGAGCAGAAGAACGAGGCGTAAAGTCATGAGCACGATAATACGTGCTTTCACACATGATGTTCGCGAACGAACAAGGAGAGGCGCTTTTCAAGCGCCTGGGCGGTTACAAACCGCCCCTCCTTGAGTCTGCCCGCTCCAAAGCCGCGGCAATCTCCTTTTCGATCACAGGCAGCGGATTGAGCAGCTCCAGCGGGTTTTCGACCGGCGTGACCTCATTCGTGCGCGGGTCCCAGTTCACGGGGCCGAAGCGGCAGGGCGCTGGATTGCCGGTGAGGATGTGCATGCCGGCATCGTCCTTGTCGAAGTGCCAAAACTCGAAGGGAAAGTGGATGAAGCCGTGCTTCTCCATCATCGCGCAGATGTCCAGCCGCGTGGCGATGTGCTCCGGGGCGACAAAGGGCGAGCGCATGGGCGTGTGCTCGCTCATTTCGAGGTAGGGAAAGCCGCGCCAGACCTCCGTGCCGTCGTCTCGACGGAACACGGAGATGTCGATGGCGGAGCCAGACATGTGCGCGCCGATCTTTGGCATGTTCGCGGTGAGCACGATGGCGCGGCGAAACATCATCTCCGGCGTCGGGATCTGCCCGCCGAGCTCCCACATGGTCTTCTTGAGCACGTTGTCGAACACCGACGGCTTCCGCACGAGCTGCCGCTGCATGTCGAGCGAGCGAAACGCGTCCTCAATCTTCAAGATCCACCCACGCTCGTTCATCTCGCGGCCGATGGTGATGACATCACGCACCAAACTCTCCCGCAGAAAGTAAACGCGGTCGAGATCGCCCGCGATCTTCGTCGTGGAGAACAGCATCTCCACACCTGCATCGGCTGCGGCATCGGGGATCGAGGCAAAGCGCTCGCCACATTCCTTCACCGGAAACTCGATGAGCTTCTGCACGATGGCATAGCCTGCCTCCATCTGTTCCGCCCAGTAGGCACGGCGGGATTGGTCGTCGGTGGTGGTCATGGTTTGGTTGGGGATGGTTGAAGTCGGGCCTTCTCCGCCGCCTCGCGCTTCTGCATGTCTTTGGGATGCTTCGAGAATGACGCGAAGACATCACCAACGACACGGTCGGCGAGTTCGCCGAGTTTTTTAAGGATCACGGGCTCGGCTTCGGGCTTGAGTTTGGAGAGGTTGGGCTCGTAGCCGCCGACCTTGTGGGCCTCGGCGGTGGCGATGTAGCCGATGTTGCCGTTGGCGTAGCCGATGATGAGCGGCTTGGCACGATCCGCGATGGCTTGCTCGAGTTTGAAGCCGTATTCGACCATCGGCTCGCCGGGCATGGTGAGGAGCAGGTAGGGACCGATTTTCATCGCCATGAGCTCGGCGCGAATGGGCTGCTCTTTGCCGGGAAGCTCGATGACCTCGCTCGCGACGCGGATCGGATAGTAGGTGGCGCGTTTGGCGAGTTGCTCGCGGGTGAGACTGTAGGCAGCGGCACGCACGACCGCGCCACCGAGGTCGCGACCGGCCCACTGGATGTCCGCTTCATCCGCGCAGCGATAGGGATAGCCGGGCAGATTCGGCCGGATGTCGCCGGCGCAGCCTTGGATGAACATGGCGGCCGTTTTGCCGCTGTAGATGGACTCGACGAAGGTCTGCGCCTCGCCGGGGAAGTCGGCGGTCATCATGGGAAAGCCCTTGGGATGCGGCTGCGAGCCTTTGTCGCCCCAGGTGAAGAAGCAGGGATGGCAGACGGCGTGCATGACGATGGCCAAAGGCGTGAGCGACTGGCCGTCGTCGAAGCGCAGCACCTTCACACGCGGATCGTTCGGGCCTTCGGGGTTCAAACTCACCACCGCACGACCATCGTAGATTTTGCGACGGTTGATGCTGAAGCTGATGCGGTCCTCGGCGAGGCCGATGCTGGCCGGACGCATGTTTGAAGCGGCGTCCCTGGCCGCAGCGGCGAGCTTTTTGATCACGTCGGAGGCCCAGCGCATGTTTTCCACCCAACCGGGGCCGGAGTGATTGTGCGAGGCACAGATCATGATGTTCGCGGCGGGCACGCCGGTCTCCTTTTCAATCGCTGGACGTGCCAGCGCCACCATGTCCTCCCACGCGCCGATCACATCCATCGTCACGATGGCCGCCTTTGTCTCGCCATCGTCCAAAACGAGCACACCGGCCCGCAAGGGATCGCGCACGCCATTCACCACCCGCGTGTGACCGGCCACGGTGATGTCCTTCACCTCCGCCGGCGTGATGTTCACCTTCGCCGCGCCGGCTTTGAGGTTCGAAACGACGGGAAATTTGCCGTCGATGATCTGCGCGTGTGCAGCGACGGCGAAAAGGAGGATGAGTAGTGATTTCATGGAAGAGCGATGGCGTGTCACGTTGAGGATCGGCGCAAGGCGACGGCCTCGACCTCGTATTTAAGCGAGGGTGGCAGGCAGTTCGTGATGGTGGTGCGGGCTGGCGACGGCTGCGGGAAATACTCGCGGTAGAGCTTGTTGTAGAGCGGCACATCCTCCGCATCGCGGACGTAGTTTCGCGTCTGCACCACATGCGCGAGATCGCTGCCTGCGGCTTCGAGCACCTTGCGCACGTTTTCGATGCTGCGGCGGAACTCGCCTTCAAACGTGTCGCTGACAATGTTGCCCTGCTGATCGACGGATGCCTGACCAGAGACGAAAATCAGATCGCCCACCACAACACAAGGACTGAAGGGCAGATGTGACGTGGGCGTGTCGGGGAGTTGTGGATAAGAGACGAGCGGATGGTTCATTGGATGAAGAGAAACTGGATTCAGCCGTGGCGCAGTTTGCCGAACACCTCGGTCATGATGTCCTTCAACAAACTGCTGTCGTTTGAGTGGCAGATGAAGCGGGCACCCTGCTTGATGGCACGGAGCTGCTGCTCGGTTTTGCCAAACCATGAGCCGGCCGGGATGTGCCGCTTGTCGGCGGCGTCGATGACTTTCTGCACGACGGCGATGAAGTCAGGATGGTCGTATTCGTTCGGAATGCCCATGTTTGTGGTCATGTCGTTCGGGCCGATGAAAAGAGCGCTGACGCCCCGAATGGAGCAGATGGCGTCCAGGTTCTCCACGGCCTTCACCGACTCGATCATCGGCACGAAGAGCGTGTTGGCGCATTTTTCAGCGATGTAGTCGCGGGTCTTGTCGCTGGGCCATTTGCCCTCCTTGATCGCGCGTTCGAGCGCCACGCCTTTGAGCGGACGATAAACGGCCGCGGCGGCGAGGCGTTTGATCATTTCCACATCCTCGGCATACGGAATGACCACGCCGTCGAAGGAGTCGCACACCTTCGCCACGTCATCTGCATCGCGGCTGTGCGTGCGCGCGAGCGTGGCGATGCCTTTGGCCGCTAAAGCGTAGCGCAGCGGCATGAAGTCGGCGATATCGAGCGCGTTGTGTTCCGCGGTGACGATGACGAAGTCGATGCTGCCGTCCGGGATGAAATCGACGATGGCAGGCACCACGGAATGCTGAACGAGCATGCCGAAGACGGCGTGCCCCTTCATCATCTTGTCCTTGAGGATGGCGGCTGGCTTTGAGGCGGTGGCGGCGTAGGGCGTGGTGCTCATGACGCGGGATCATACGAGCACGCCACGCGACATTCATCCGCGAGAGCCATTTTCAGCTCACATCCGGCAGATCAGGAGCTCGCGCTCATAGATGAGTTCCTTCGGCAGGTGTGTCTTCAAGTCGAGGAACAACTCCTCGTGCGAGAGGATTTCCTGACGCCATGCGTCGCGGTCGAACTTCTGCAGCTCCTCAAACCTCTCCTTCGAAAAGTCGAGCCCTTTCCAGTCGATGTCCTCGTAGCGCGGGACCCAGCCGATGGGCGTCTCCTTCGACATGCCGTGGCCGTTGGCGCGATCCACGATCCATTTAAGGACGCGCATGTTCTCACTGAAACCGGGCCAGAGAAACTTGCCGTCCGCGCCTTTGCGGAACCAATTCACATGGAAGATGCGCGGTGTCTCGGTGATGCGGCGCTGCATGCTGATCCAGTGGCGGAAATAGTCGCCCATGTTGTAGCCGGTGAAAGGAAGCATGGCCATGGGATCGTGGCGCACCTTGCCGACCGTTCCAGCGGCTGCGGCGGTCATCTCGCTGCCCATGGTGGCCCCCGCATAGACGCCGCTGACCCAGTTGAAGGCCTGGTAGATGAGCGGCATCGTGGTGGCGCGACGTCCGCCGAAAATGATGGCCGAAATCGGCACGCCTTCCGGCTTTTCCCAGTCGGGATCAATCGTCGGGCACTGCGAGGCCGGCGCGGTGAAACGCGAGTTCGGATGCGCGGCCTTCACGCCTTTTTCCTTCGCGATTTCAGGTGTCCACTGGTTGCCCTGCCAGTCCGTGCATTTCGCCGGCGGCTCATCGGTCATGCCTTCCCACCAAACTCCGCCGTCCGGTGTGAGCGCGACATTGGTGAAGATGGTGTTCTTCCGCAGCGAGGCCATGGCGTTGGGATTCGTCTTGTCACTCGTGCCCGGTGCGACACCGAAGAAGCCCGCCTCCGGATTGATGGCGTAGAGGCGGCCATCCGCGCCAGGTTTGATCCACGCGATGTCATCACCCACGGTCCACACCTTCCAGCCTTTGCCGGCGAAGTGATCCGGCGGAATGAGCATGGCAAAATTCGTCTTGCCGCAGGCGCTGGGGAACGCGGCGGCAACGTAGGTCTTACGCCCTTTCGGGTCCTCCACACCGAGAATGAGCATGTGCTCGGCCATCCAGCCTTCATCGCGGGCCATGGCGGAGGCGATGCGCAGCGCGAAGCATTTTTTGCCGAGCAGCGCATTGCCGCCGTAGCCGCTGCCGTAGCTCCAGATCTCACGCGTCTCGGGAAAGTGTACGATGTATTTCTCCTTGTTGCACGGCCAGGGCACATCCTTCTGTCCTTTCTTGAGCGGAGCGCCGACGGTGTGCATGCAGGGCACCACGCGCACTTTGCTCTTGTCGATCAGTTCGAAGACCTTTTTGCCGATGCGCGCCATGATGCGCATGTTCACGACGACATAGGGGGAATCGGTGAGCTGCACGCCGATCTGCGACATCGGCGAACCCACCGGCCCCATGCTGAACGGGAGCACATACATCGTGCGCCCCTTCATGCAGCCATTGAAGAGCTTGCGCAGCTTCTCCTTCATCTCGAAGGGGTTCATCCAGTTGTTCGTCGGTCCGGCGCCGTCCTTCGAATGGCTGCAAATGAAGGTGCGCTCCTCCACGCGGGCGACATCGCTGGGATCAGACTTCGCGTAAAAGCAGCCGGGCCAGTTCTTCTGGTTCAGCCGGGTGAACGTGCCCGCTTCGATCATTTCATTGCAAAGACGGTCGTATTCGGACTTCGAGCCGTCCACCCAGTGAATTTTGTCAGGCTTGCAGAGGGCTGCCATTTTCTGGACCCAGCGTTTGAGGTGGATGTTTTTGCTGAGCGGCTTCGATGATGTGGTCGTTGGCATAGTGGTGAGGGTTAGATGACGTGATTATGCTGAAGGCATGCCTGTTGTCGCTGCGCATCACTTAGCCATTTTTGGTGATCAGGCGTCATATGCGAGGTGCTGATTTCATCCGAACTGAACCAGGATCTGAGCGGTGATGATGCGCAACAACATCGTCAGCGGATACACGGCGGCGTAGGCGATGGCGGGCGAATCGCAACGCGCCATGGTGGTGGCGAAGGCGAGCGCGGGAGGATCAGTCATGCCGCCGGAAAGCAGGCCGCTCAGCGTCATGAAGTTCACCCGGTGAAACTTGCGGGCGATGAAGCCGATGACGAGCAGCGGCAGCATGGTGACGAAGATGCCGAGCAGCACCCACTGCAAGCCCTGTGCGGAGAAGACGGTGGCGGCGAATTTTTCACCCGAGAGCAGGCCCACGTTTGCCAGGAAGAGAATGATTCCGAGCTCGCGCAAGGCACGGTTGGCGTTGAGCGGCATGTGCATGACCATGGGGCCAAGCCGGCCGAGATGACTGAGCAGGATCGCCATCACCAGCGGTCCACCAGCCAGGCCGAGACGCACCGGGGCGGGCAGGCCCGCGATTTGAAAGGGGTAAAGCCCCAGCAGCACACCAAGGAGGATGCCTGTGAAGATGGCGGCGAACTTCGTCTCTTGAAGCAACTGCACCGCATTTCCCAGGTGCCTCGTGGCGTTGTTGAGCGAATCTTCATCGCCGACGAGCTGCAGCATGTCGCCAAATTGCAGCTTCAGATCCGGCAGCGCTGTGAAAATGAGATCCCCACGGCTAAGTCGGGTCACGGTGACATTGTGGAGGTGCTCCAACCCAAGTTCGCGCACCGTTTTGCCGAGCAGGCGCTTGTTGGTGATGACCACGCGCCGGTAGGTGATGCTGCCGGGAGCCTTCATGAGGTTCTCCGTGCTCACGCTGCCGATGACGAGTCGAAACTGATCCAGATGCGCCTGTGTTCCGACGGCCATGATGAGATCGCCGACATGCAGCCGCGTGTCGGGCGTGGCGGCGGTCACCTCGTCAGCCCCGACGGCCCGATGGCGCGAGATGACGACACCTGTTTCGTGAATGCCTGGCACATTGGCGATGGCAACGCCCTGCAGGTTCGCATTCTCGACACGAAGGTTCATGCGCAGCAAAGGCTCGACTCCCGCGCCCTGCTCCTGACGAAAGAGATCGGCCTCCTGTGCCACATCGACCTTGAAGAAGGTTCGCAGCAGAATCAGTGACAGGATGATGCCCACAATCGCCAACGGATAGGTGGCCGCGTAGGACAAGGCGGGCAACGTGACAAGAGCGGCATCCACATGAGCCGCGGTGAGCGCCTGCTGTGCCGCGCCGAGCGCAGGCGTGTTCGTGGTGGCTCCGGCGAACAAGCAGGCGATAGCAGGCAGCGGCATGTCGAGCATCCAGCCGCCGAGCAAGGCCACAAGCGCTCCACCGGCCACCAGTGCGAAAGCGTAGCCATTCAGCAGGCGGCCCTGACGCCGCAACGAGGCGAAAAAACCCGGCCCCATCTGCATCCCGAGAGCGAAAACGAACAGCACAAGGCCGAAATCCTTCAGGAAATGAGCAGTCCCAGGCTCCGGCCGCAGCCCGAAATGCGAGGCGGCGAGACCGGCAAATAAAACACCCGCCACACCAAGCCTGATGCCCGCGACACGAATGTTCCCAAGCCCGATGCCTGCAAGCACGACGATACTGAAGATGAGCAGGTCACACGCCACGGGAGCCTCAAGGCGCAACTGCTGAAGAAATGACATGCTTCCTTCTTCGCATGTTTGATGCCAGCGGGCCGCGGCATTTATGTGCCATTCTTGTGCACCGGTGACCCGCCGGCTGGCATTCACCACGCGGCAATTGGCCTTCAGCCAATTGCATCGCGAAACCGGCCCTTTTCGTGCTTCGAGTCAGACGCCATGCAAGACACACCTTCTCTTTATGAACGACTCGGCGGCGAGGAGATGATCGCCGCGCTCATTCCCGCATTTTACGCCCGCGTCCTGGCGGATCCCGAACTGGGTCCGTTTTTCAAGCATGCTTCGATCGACAAGCTGCATGCCATGCAGCGCGAGTTCTTCGTCATGGCCACCGGCGGACCGATCGAATACACCGGCCGGCCGCTGGCGCATGTGCATCACGGGCGCGGCATCACCAGGCACCACTTCGCCCGATTCACCGGTCATCTGGTGGAGACGCTGCTCGATATGGAAGTGACCCAAGCGGAGGCGGACGAGGTCATCGACCGAATCAACGCCTCCACCAACGACATCGTGGGAGCCTCGTACTGAGCCGCCGTGCGCCCGTTTCTCTGGCTCGTCGCCCTCATGTCCGCGGCACCTCTCCATGCGGATGAATGGTGGGCGTGGAGCATGCTCGAGTTCTACCGTGCTCCGCCGTGGACCGCCGGTGTGTTCCTGGGCAACCGCGCGGACATGGAGGACGGCTCCTACGTGCAGATTGTCAGCCCGCGCTTGAAGTATGCGGCATCACCGTGGCTCGATCTTGGCATTGGCCTTTCTGGATTAAGCATCGAGAATCCGAAAAACCATGCACGCTATGAGCAGTTCCGTCCTGAGCTGGAGATCAACCCCAGGCACGATCTCACGAAAAATCTCCGCCTCGAATGGCGCAACCGCATGGAGTGGCGTTGGAATGAGCATGCCGCCTTCACCACCCATCGCACGCGCCACCGGCTGCAGGCCGCCTGGACCCTGCCTCGGCCGCTCGGCCCGCTGACTCGCCTTTTCGCCAGCAATGAATGGCTCGTGGACCTGCACCGCAGCCAGTGGACGGAAAACCGTCTCGTGCCGCTGGGGATCACGTTCAAGCTAAGCAACACCGCCGACCTCGACTGCTTCCACATGATCGTCTCCCTGCGAAGCGCAACGATGTGGAAGCACGAATCCGTGCTGGGCACCTACCTGCGGCTGCGGTTTTGACTCCGGGAACAGCTCCACGGGGGGATGCATGCGACTTGCGCTGGGCTTTTAGCGACGCCGGTGCATGACCAGGCAGACACCGCCGACAATAGCGAAAAGCCCGCGGGATGGCTCGGGCACCAGCACAACGCTCAAGGTGCCATTTGTGGTGAACTGCGAGGTGTCCCACATCCAGGATGAATCGAAGCCTTCGGTGCTGAGGTTCAGCAGGCTGGTAGTGATCCCGCTCACGCCGCTCCAGTCGAGCAAATCAAAGCTGTGTCCCAGCAACGGCGTGTAACCGCCTGCAAAAGTCACGCCGATGCTGCCAGCGGCCATCGAACTGACATCGAGAAGGCCCGCGCCAGTGGCTGCGAAGACGAGCTTGTCGTTGTTGCCGTTGCCAAAGAGTTCAAAAGCGATGCTGCTCGTATTTTGGAAGGTCGCGTTGCCATCAGCAGGCGTGAAGGTGAGCGTGCCCGCAGAGCCGGTGGTCCCCGGCGTGACGCTGCCGCCGAGGATGACGCTGTTGCTCCCATTCGGCGCGATGGTGCCGGTGCCGCCAAGCGTGGTTCCGGACGCGGTGGAGACATTTCCCGTGCCGGTGGCGGAGCCGGTCGTGTTGGTGACGAGCAAGGTGCCAGCCGTGAGGGTAGTGCCACCGGAGTAGGTGTTGGCTCCGCCGAGGCGTAGCGTGCCGGCATCCAGCTTCTCCAATGCACCGCTTCCGGTGCCGTTGTTGGCGATGATGCCGTTGTAGGTCGTCGTAAGGCCGGTGGCGACGCTCAGCACGCCGGTGCCGGCACCGCCATCCGCGCCGAGGGCGATGCCGCGATTGGCATTGATCGTCACGTTGTTAATGGTGAGACGCAGGCCGCCGCCATTCAAAATGATGCTGCCGGGCGTGGGCGAACCTGGCACGGCGCCGATGCGATCTTCGAGGCTGTAGCTCACCATCCCGCCATTGACCGTAAGGCCGCCAGTGAAGGAGTTGCTGCTGTTTTGCAGCCGCAGCGTCCCTGTGCCGGTTTTGACCAGCCTGCCGCTGCCGCCAGGATTATCCGCGATGATGCCTTCGTAGGTTAGCGTGTTTGCTCCGGTGACTTGAATTGTGCCACTGCCTGAGCCGGCGTTTGGCCCGAGGGCGATGCCTCGGTTCGCATTGAGCGTCAGACTAGCCGTGACGGTGAGTCCGCCGCCGTTGAGAAGGATGTTGCCAGGCGTTGGTGACACAGGCACGGCACCGAGGCGGTTGTCCACGCCAACGCTCACATCCCCCTCCAGCACCCGCACCCCGCCAGTGAAGGTATTCACGGCGTTTTGAAGGCGCAGGGTGCCACCACCTGTTTTGACCAAGGCACCGTTGCCGGAGCCATTGTCCGCGATGATGCCTTCATAGGTCAGCGTGAAGGTGCTGTTCACGCTGATTGTGCCGCTGCCGGACCCGCTTTCGGGTCCTAGGGCGATGCCGCGATTCGCGCTGAGCGTGAATGTGTCCGTCGCCAGCAATACGCCGCCATTGATCACCAGGTTTCCAGGTGTAGGCGTGGTCGGAACCGAGCCTAAACGGTCGTCCAGCGCCACACTGACAGTGCCGCCGAGGATGCTCATGCCGCCGGTGAAGGTTTTGCTCGTCGTCTGCAGGCGAAGGATGCCATTTCCAGTTTTGAGAATGCGTCCGCTGGCGCCCGGCGTGTCAGTGATGGCCCCCTGCACGATGAAGCTGTTGCTTCCATCGACTTGGATGGTGACGGAACCCGAACCTGAAGTCGGGCCGACCTCAAAACCACGATTCGCTCCCGAGTCGATCGTTCCTGTCGAGGTATCGACCAGCAGCGTGCCACCACGCAGAAAAACGCTGGAAGCAGGTGCCGCGGGCAACCCACCCAACGCGGTGACGACATTCGCGATGCGCAGTGTGCCGCTATTTATGTACAGCCCTCCCGTGAAGGTGCTCGCGCCTCCGAGTGTCTGCGTGCCGGAGCCATTTTTGATGACGGTGATGTTGTTGTTGGCCCCGGTGAGATTGGTTGTCGAGGAAGGCACGCCGATGCCCGAATCAAACACATAGGTGCCACTGCCCTCCAAAGTGAGCGTGGAAGCCGCGCCTGTGTTCGCCACCCCGCGCATGCCCGCGGGCGATACCAAGCCCGCCACGGTCTGGCTGAAGCCTGCGAGATCAAGGGTGCCGCCCGAGCTCAAGGCACCTCCCCCGGCGCTTTGATTGAAAAACACTGTCGTGCCGGTCGGCAGTGCGTTCGTGATGCCGAGACGCAGCACGCCGGTGCTCGTGTGGTTGAGGAACGTGCCGCCGCTGAAGTTGTTGGCCGCGCTCAGGATTACGATGCCGGCTCCACCAGCCTGCCCGCCGGAGATTTGGAGTGCTGCTGAACCACTGAGCACACCACCGTAATTTAGAGTGTTACTAAAATTAGCCCCCAGCATGGTGGCGGAGATGGAGCTGTTGTTGAGAATGTTCGAGTTTAAGGCCACCTGCACACTGGGCGAGGAAGTGGGTGTGTAAGCCACAAAACCCGTGGGGCCCGCCGCAGTGCCAGCCAGCGTGATGCTGCCACCCGTGATGGTGCTGCTTGTGGTGAGGTCGATGCGATTGCTGTTGTCCAGAGTGGCATTCCCCTGCACCAATAGCGAGCTGCCGGTGCCGAAGGTGATCGTTCCAAGGCGCCAAGTCGGCCCGGTGGATGCCATGCTCAGTGTCAGTGCCACGTTGTTATTCAAGGAAACAGCCCCGGTCACGGTGAGCGGCCTCGCTGCCGAACTTGATGTGATGACATAACCCGTTGTATTGACATTCAGCGCAGCCATCGTGGCACCGCTTGTTAGCAAGCTGGAAGTACCGAGCGTAATCGTGCCGGCAGTACCACCAAGGTTGGCCGTGACCGTGCCGCCATTATCCCAGCTTTGCAGCGTTCCGATATCGCTGCCGAAGCGCCAGGTATTCGGTGTGCCCCAGTTGCCGGTCGCACCAGTGCCGGATGTGTCTCCATTTGGATCCCAAAACAGGTTCGTTTGGGCAGAGGCGCTGCCAAACGTCAGAAGCATGACGCTTAGCAGCCGCACGAAGAGTGATGAAGGAGAATGAAGGAAAAAGGAACGCGAATCAGCGCAGGAAGTTTTTTTCATGTTCCGCAATCGGCATCAGCCCGGCCGGGTTGGGGCGGAGAAAGCTGATTGGGTAAGGTTTTCAGGGCATGGTATCTAGGTTGTCGTTCGAAGCGGAGACGCCGTAGAGCCGGGGGGCTTGATGACGGGGCGACGAGCTGAGCATTTTTTAAAGCACCGCTCATGCCATAAACCCCTCGCCTAAATGAGTGAGGCGCGTTGTTTCCTCACATTTTCATGCATCCATCAGACCGTGCGAACCGTGCGCTCACAGAGCTTCACTCAGAGGCTTGCCTTTGTCGATTTTGACGCCGAGATGAAGCGGGAGATAGACCGTCAAGACTTTAACCAAGGCATTGGCGAAAGCCTGCCGGTTTTCTGCCGTGTCGCGCAGGCGGGGCCGGTTGGCCTCGATCTGGAGGCCGGTGACATTTTTGTCACTCTTGCAGTGCCGTGCGATGGTGTAGCCGCCGCGAAAGAACGGCTCCGTAGGCAACGGCATGCGCGGACTTGGCGTGGCCGGGAAACCTTCGCGCTCCAGCATCGCGCCGAGGCTCTGCGGGCCGCGCAGGAGATCGGTGTGGCTCGGAGTTCCGCGCTCGACGATCCAGCGCAGGCTGCTGGCGGCGATGGCGCCGGATGAGTTCAAAACCTCCTCGCAGTCCGCCAAGTCCAGCGCGGAATGCAGATAGCCCAGCTCGATGCGCGGATCGGGATGGCTGTGGCCGTGAAGATCGATCAGGAAAGCCACACCAAACTGGCCCACAGCCTTGGCGCAGGCCTTCTCGATGAACGCGTGGTGCTCTTTCCACGCCTGTTCTGCCAGGGAATTTCCCTCCGCGGCTTCCACGATGTCACGATTTGCATCGAGCTTGCTGCGATGCAGGTGGCAGATGATCAGATGAGGGTGCCGTCCCGTATCGACATGCAACACAGCGGCGATTGCTCGCGCCAGCTCCTGCGTGTTTGCGTCCATGACAACGACGCCGTTGGTTCGATCAGGAATGACTGCGGGCTTTTCGCGTCCGCCATGCGGCACCGCGATCACCAGCGGCAGATCACCCGGGATGTATTCAATGTAGTCATGCTGTCCGAAGAGGCTCGCCCCGGGCTTGAGTTCCTGCGCGCACCCATCGAAGGCTGCGATCAGCAGGCACCGGAGGAAAAACAGCATCCTCGTCATCTCATTTGTCCTCCGGAATGATTCTCAGAATGTGACTGGCCTGCCTGAAATACCAGGAACGCGGCTTGAAAGCACGCAGGTGGATGCCGTCCGGAATCTCCTTGCCGTTGGCATCATAGTTCCCGCTGCCAGTGCTGTCCAGGATCAGCGGCGTGCCATCAGGGGAACGTCCGATCTTCCCCACCCACAGCACCACATGAGAAAGGCTGCCCTTGGTGTTTTTGATGTAGAGCAGATCCCCGGTCAGCAGCTCGCGTTCGAAATCCTCATGGCTTTCCGGCAGCTCGATGCGCTTCACCGGGATGGTGCGGTTCGCCCCCGGGCCCTTCACCTCGGCCATCTCGGACTGGGCCTTGATGTCTCCGGTCGGCTTGATTCCAAGCGCAAGGTTGTAGGCAAAGGCGGTGAAGTTGCTGCAATCGAGTCCCTTCCCCGCCGGCGTCTTCTGCTCGGGATCACGCGGCCAGTCGGCTGGTGGATCCCAGTCCGGCACGTGATGATGCTGGTAGGTGTAACCGATGAAACGCATGCCTGTGGCAATCACTCGTTCGCGAGACCATCGGGGACTCTTCGTGGCCAGTCCGGCAGGTGGATTAAAGTGCTTCGCGGAGGGGCCGCGATAACCCCAGCGGGCCTGATTGGCGGCATTGTACCAATCTCGGTAGGGCACGGTGGCAAAGTCTTTCCAATCCGAACGCGGGCCTTTGAGCAGATCACCCATGAGTTCTTCTTCCGGGAAGGAAAATTTCACACTGTAAGGTGACTTGTAGGCGTCCTGCGCCTGCGCGGCACCCAGCAGCGCAAAGGTGAATACCAGAGAGCGCAAGATCATGGCAGCACGTTTTCTTTTTTCTCACCCGCCGCCCAGAAAACACCGCGCGGGATGAGGTTCTCGAGTCCTGGCGTGCCCTCGGGATGCGGACTTGAGACAAACACGCGGCCTTTGCCAAAAGTGCCGATGGCCTGTGCGGGTGCGTTCACCTGCACGCCTTCGGGAGAGCCGTACTTTGCCACCTCCGTGCGGAAGACGCTGAGCGGCGTGTAGGCCGGCAGATCCGTGCGCGTCCAAGGCTTGAGGATGGGTCCGTTGTTGTAGCGCACCTTGAACACACCGGGCACATCACCCAGCAGCGGCCTGCCGGCCTCGGTCATCTCCAGGTCGAGGATCGCCTGACCGCGACGCCATTTGCTGGAGACGGTGCCCGCGTTGAGAATGCCGAGTCCCCATGAAAAATTCGAGCACGCGAGATAAGCTCCCGCGCATATACCCACATAGCCGCCGCCTTTGCCCACAAACTCACGCACGTTCTTCAAACCGGCCTCGCCAATGCCCTTCGACTGTCCGGAGCCCGAGCCGCCTGGGAAAACGAGCACATCGTATGCTGCGAGATTCTGAGTGGCGACATCCTCACCGCTCATAATCACCGTCGTGGCCTCGGCGAAGGGTTTCATCACCTTAACCACCGCGTCCACGCTGCTCTGCGGCGCGCCGGGGCCGCTGTAAACCCCCACCTTGATCGGACGCCGGTTTTCCGGGAGGGCGATGACGGTCTTGTTGCCATTCACGTCCGGCGGCACGACGAATTTCGGTGGCGCCGCCTTCTTTTCCTCCTCCTGGGCAAAGGTGGAGACGCAGACGATGAGGAGCAGGGTGAGAGTGAGGGTCGATGATTTCATGGTGAAATGGCTCACATGCAGTTTTTAAGGCGGCAACCGCCACTGTCATCTCACCAAAACAGGTGAGCCGGACGACCAAAAGGAGGATGGCAAAATCCGAATGACCAAGGAATGTCACGGCACGGATGACGACACCGCAGTTCAGCACTAACCAGCAGCGAAGCGCCCTGGCGCGGCTCGTTGTGTCATTCGTCATTGCTTCACTTCGCTCACTCCTTCGGAGCAGCACACGCTTCGCGGTGCTGGCTGTCTCGCTTTGCTCGGCTCTGCAATCGTCATTCGCCCTCGGCGTGGACTCACGCTGGGTGGACCGTCTGGCATTCTGGTCGTGGGGGGAGCTGGAGACGCTCGAGTCAGGAATCCGTGAACGCGACCAGCGGCTCGCCAGGCTGCCCGGGCTTATGCTGATCAACAGTTGCCTCCGCGTCGGCCTCAAAACCGGCTACACCACGGACGAGTACGTGCGCTGGTTCGAGCTCACGCTCAAAGAGTCCACCTCGGTGGACAGCATCGTGCTCGTTCCGCCGCTGGCGAAAGGCGCGAACGCCGTCGTGGCCGGCTATGGCTTTCCGGTGCGCTTCAAGCTGGAGGTCTTTGATGAGCAAGACCGCGCCCACGTTGTCCTGGATCAAACACGGTCCGATTTCCCCAATCCAGGCTGCTTTCCCGTGGTCGCCCATTTTGAGCCGCGTGTCATCAAACGCGCGCGTTTTACCGCCACGGAACCGTGGAGCGTCGATGGACCGGAAATCCTCGCCATGGCCGAGATGCTTGTGCTTTCCGGCGATCGTAACCTCGCGCTCGAAGCCGCGGTGACGAGTTCCAGTTCGCGAAACGCGCCACGCGCCTGGACGCGGCTCAATTTGATCGACATGATCACACCGCTCGGCCTGCCCGTGGAGCCGCAAAGCGCCGGGACCAACGGCTATCACAGCGCCGTGTCTGAAAAGGCGGACGCGGAAAAAACACTCACGCTCACACTGCCGGAAGTCACACCGCTCGATGAGATCCGCCTCGTGCCCGTGCGGCGCAAAGACGTGCCACTGTGGTTCGACTACGGTTTCCCTGTCACCTACAAGATCGAAGCCGCCACGAAGGAAGACTTTAGCGACGCGATTCTGGTTCATGAAGCCGCCGACCGACTCGCCCCCACGCCGGGTATGAACCTGGTGTGCATTCCCACGCGAGGTTTGCGCACAAAGCACGTCCGCATCACGACCAAGCAGCTCTGGTATCGAAAAAGCGACCATGTCTTCGCGCTGGCGGAGTTTCAGGCGTTCAGCGGCGGTCGGAATGTGGCGCTGCACGGCAAGTTCAGCGCGAGCGACATGCTGACAGGCGAGGAAGCGGGCAAATGGAGCCTCGACGCACTGAATGACGGCCTTACTGAAGGTGGCCGCCTCATCACGCTGCCCGAATGGTTTGAGCGGCTCGAAACACGGCAAAAACTCGAACGCGAGCGTGATGAGTTGAGAGCAAGGCGTGACGCGCTGTTAGCGCGTTCGCAGCATCAACTCGTTTATGTCAGCGTCGCGGGCACCGGCGCCATCACACTGCTCTCCGCGCTCCTGCTTTGGCGGCAGCAGCGCGACCGCCGCCGTGACGCGCGCTTGCTGCGCGACAAGCTTGCGCGTGACCTGCACGACGAGATCGGCTCGAACCTCGGCAGCATCACGCTCATCTGCTCCATCGCGAACCAGTCCGATGCCACGCTCGATTCGATGAAGGCGGACATCACCGAAATCGAGCGCGTGGCCGCCGAGACCGCCGACTCCATGCGTGACATGGTGGATCTCATCCGTCCCCGTCGCTCCGAGACCGGGGCGGACTGGCTGGATGTGCTCCACCGGCTCGCCGAGCGCCTCCTGCGCGGCCTCACGCTCGATTGCGCCCTTCCTGCCGCTCCTCTGACGGTGCAGCCTGACATCGAGACCCGCCGCGAGTTGTACCTGTTCTGCAAAGAGGTGCTCCACAACATCGCCAGGCACGCGCAGGCCACTCGCGCGCGCTTCCACCTGACGCCGACGAACGACGGCCTGCGCGTCGAGATTAGCGACAATGGCGTTGGTTTCGACACCTCAAGAGGCAGTGTCGGCCACGGCCTCGGCAATCTGCGCGAACGCGCTGCCGCCATGCACGCCGTCCAGCATCTCACCTCTGAAGCCGGCAAGGGCACCCACGTCGTGCTCGACGTGCCGCGCACGGCCCGCTGGGGCAAACCTGAAACTTGAAACATGAAACCTGAAACTCTGGTGCAGACCTGGATCGTCGAAGACCACGACACCTTCCGCCGCTCGTTGCAGCGCCTTTGCACGCCGGAACGCGGTCTTGCACTCGCTCCGGCGTTCGCGAACGCCGAAACGATGCTCGCCGCGCTCAAAAGCGCCGCCGAAAGCCAGAAGCCGGATGTTTTGCTGCTCGATGTCGGTCTTCCCGGTCGCAGCGGAATCGAAATCATCAGTGACGTGCACAAACTCGCTCCTCACTGCCGCATTGTCATCCTCACCGTCTTCGAGGACGAGGAGAAAATCAGCCGCGCCATCAGCGCCGGCGCCAGCGGTTACCTTTTGAAGACCTCCCGCGCCGAGACCGTCGTCGAGGCCATTCTTGAGGCCTCGCAAGGTGGCTCACCGATGTCGCCGAAAGTGGCCGCAAGCGTCGTGCAGATGCTCGCCAAGCTCACCAAACCCACCGCGCAGCCCGTGTCCCTCTCGCCACGCGAGCATGACCTGCTCAAGCTCCTCGTCGAAGGCCTCACCGCGAAGGAAATCGCCGACCGCATGCAGGTGAGCATCCACACCACCAGCACGCACACGCGCAATCTTTACACCAAGCTCGACGTCCACAGCCGCGCCGCCGCCGTGGCCCGTGCGCTGAAGGAAAGACTGGTGTGAGGCCGCCTACTTCTTCTCCGGCAGATGTTCAGCAATCACTGAAGCCACCTTTTCCGCCAGATAGCGGCTGCCATCCGGCGAATAATGAACGTTTCCGTCCGGCAGTTGCGCGTCCGGTTTGGCCAGAGCATGGGCACGCAGATCGTTCGTGGGGATGCCCGCTGCCTTCATCACGCGGGCAGCAGCCTCGTTGTATTTTGCTTCATCACCCTCGACACGACCATCGCTGCCAGCGGGCACAGGCGTGGTATTGCACCAGATGAGCTTCGCGCCGGTGGCCTGCATGATTTTCACGAGTTCGGCGAGGTTCTTCTCATAATCCGCCAGCGCCACCTGCGGGTGAGAGCCGGGTGCCTTCGGATCAGCGCGCTTCGAGGGGTCATCCTGGATGTATTTCAGGTCGTGCAAGCCCCAGTTGAAGTGAATCACGTCCCATTTCGAGCCGCCAAGCCAGGCCTGGATGTTTTTGAGACCGTTCGTGGTCGGACCGCCATTCGTCGGGATGCGATGCACATTGGCCTTTCCTTTGAGCATCTCGCGCACATCGACCGTGTAGCCCATCGAGATCGAGTCACCGATGAGCAGCACACGCGGCAGACCCGCGACATCCTCGACCTTGGCGAGCGACGGATGCGGCTTGCGTTCGCGTTTGGCAGAAGCCTTGGGCGTCTGGGCGGTAGCGGAGGCAATCAGGGCGACGAGGCAGAAAAGGACGGCGGTCTTCATGGCCGCACTAGAACGCGGACACGCATTCGGAATATCGTCAGACTGAAAAAGATGCTGGCAGACCGCGTCCGGGCGCGTTTGATAGCCCTCACTCAACCATCCAGACCCATGCGCGCATTTTTCGCCCTCTTCGCCTTCGCATCTCTCGTTTCAGCCGCCGAACCCGTTTTTCTCACGCTCGCCGACTTCACCAATGTGAACGGCGAGACTCCCTCCGGCGGCTGGAAGGTGGAGGGCGACAACGGCATCCACCTTTCTGGCAAAGGCGGCGGCAATTTGATCTCGAAGAACGAATACACGAACTTCGAGCTCGAATGGGAGTGGAAGCTCAATCCGAAGGGCAACAACGGCATCAAATACTGGGTCACGAAGATCGGCGGCAAAGAGTGGCTCGGCATCGAATACCAGATGATCGACGACAGCGGGCACGCGGACGGCCTGCGTGGCGGCTCGCACACCACAGCCTCGATTTATGACATCAAGGAGCCGGTGAAGGACAAGCTGGTCAAACCGGCAGGCGAATGGAACACGAGCAAGATCGTCGTTCAGGACGGCAAGATCCAGCACTGGCTCAATGGAGCGCTGGCTGCCGAGGCGGACACGAACGCGCCCGAGTGGAAGGAAATGATCGCGAAGAGCAAGTTCAAGAACAAGGAGGGCTTTGCCCCCGGCAAAGGCAAGATCATGCTCACCGAGCACGGTGACGAGACCTGGTTCCGCAACATCAAGCTGACGTCGAAGTAGTCTCCGTCCGGTCACGTTCGAACAACTGCGTCAGCTCGATGCGTCGCTCGCGGACGATGCTGGCGTAGGCGTCATCATCGTCGTGAACGGGAATGAGCATGTGGAAGGTCTCCTCATCGTAGGCCTTCCACTTTTTGGCGGCGCACTCCAGATCCTCACACTGCTTGCCGAGAGCGCAGAGCGCCTTCACACCGAGCTCCAGCGCGCTGTGCATCTGCTCGTGCACGATGTCCTCCACGTTCAGACCCAGGCTGCGCAGCTCGAAGCGTTGATCGTAGTCATGAGCACGGGCCAGGATCCGCACGTTCGGGAATTTTTCGCGAATCTCCGCCACGAGCTGAGCCACCTTCGCGCGATCCGCCAGTGAGATGATGAACATCCGCGCCTCGGCAATGCCAGCCGCGTGGAGAAGATCGAGCCGTGTGGCGTCTCCATAGAAGACCTTGAAGCCGAAGTTGCGCAGCATGTCCACGTGATCAGGATCGCTCTCCAGCACGGTCACTTTGATGCCCTGGGACATCATGAAACGGCCCACGAAGTTCCCAAAACGGCCAAATCCCGCCATGATCACCGGCGCATGCTCGTCGATGGCATCAGGCGCACGTTTTTCCTCCGCCACCGCCGTGTAGCGCGGCGCGATGACCTTCTCATAAATCACAAACAGCAGTGGCGTCACCGCCATCGAAAGCGCCACGACCGCGACCAGCAGTTTAGATGTTTCCGCATCGAGAATGCGCTGCTGGATCGCCATCGAGAGCAGCGCGAAGGCAAACTCGCCACCCTGCGCGAGCGCCAGTGACAGCAGCCAGCGGTGACTGCCGCGAATCTTCAGCACGGTGGCGATCACCAGCATCACCGTGGCTTTCAGCACGATCAATCCGACGACCAGGAGCGTGATGAGCACCGGCTTGGCCACGATGACGCTGAAATCGAGCGACGCACCGACTGCGAGGAAGAACAAACCGAGCAGCAAGCCTTTGAACGGCTCCAGATTGCTCTCCAGCTCGTGTCGATAATGACTTCCCGCCAGCACCACGCCCGCGACGAATGCTCCGAGTGCCGGTGACAGACCCACCTGCGTCATCAGCAACGCCACGCCGACGATCAGCAGCAGCGCGGCGGCCGTGAGGAGCTCACGCAGTCCTGTTTTCGCCAAAACCGCAAAACCACGAGGCACCACGAACTGCCCGGCGATCACGATCAGCACCACGGCGCTCAACGTGACGAGCGGCTGGACCCAATGCGGCAGTTGTTGCAACCAGCCGTGATCTGCTACCTGCGCTCCGCTGGCGGACAGCAGCGGAAACACTGCGAGCATGGGGATGACGGAGATGTCCTGAAACAGCAGCACTGCGAACGAGTCACTTCCCGCATCGGTCCGCATCAGCGCTTTCTCTTGGAGAGTTTGCAGAACAATCGCTGTCGATGACAGAGCCAGGATCATCCCTGCGGCAATGGCGGGCTTGAACGCCTGCCCACACAGCATCGCGACCACCATCACGGCTAAAGAGGTGAAAACGACCTGCGCGCCGCCAAGGCCGAAAATCGGGCCGCGCATCCGCCAGAGCCGCGAAGGCTCCAGTTCAAGGCCGATCATGAAGAGCATGATGACGACGCCGAACTCGGCGAAGTGCATCGCCTCCTCGCCCTGGCTGCCCCCGACCCACGCCAGTGCAAACGGACCGATCACAGCCCCGCCAATCAGATAACCGAGCACCGATCCGAGACCGAGCCGGTGCGCCAGCGGCACCATCAACACCGCCGTGGCGAGGTAGATGAACGCGGAGAGGAAAAAATGAGGATCGTGCATGAGCGGGGTTTTCGCTGGCTTGGCGAAAGAAGCAAGCGCGGGAAGATCTCAGCGCATCGCAACGAAGGTTCCTTCGAATTCCATGCAGGCCTTGCCGTCGTGTTCGATGACGACTTGGAGCGTCAGACGGGCGCGGCCGGATTCCGCGAACTGCTGACGAAAAGCCTGCATCGTTTCATCGTCAGGCCGCGAGCAAACCGCACGCAAAGGGCCGCGCACAGGATGACGGTAACGAATGTGGCTGTCACGCACGACGACATGCGCCTCGCGATCACCGAGCATCAACCAGACAAGGCTGTAGCCCGCCAAAGTCGCCAGGGCGCTGAGGCTGCCGCCGAATGCTGTGCCCAGGTGGTTGTGATTCGGCTCCAGCGGCGCCTGCAGCACAAGCCGGGTGCCATCCCAGCTCTCCAACGTCACCCCCATGGCGCGAGTCAGTGGAATCTGCTCGTGCAGATAGGCCTCAGTCTCGCGCAGGAGAGATTCAGACATCCGAGTGAAGTCGAAAGACGCTCAGAAGCTGTTCTGAATCACCACTTCCTCATAAGGAAGCTGCCCAGGCTTCGGCCACGCAGGCTGCGTGCCTTTGCCGACGGCGATCATGAAGCTGATGACGTGATCTTCCGGCAGTTTGATGATCTTGGCGACGGCATCGAAGTCGAAGCCATCCATCGGGCAGGAGTCGTAGCCCATGGCTTTGGCAGCGAGCATGATCGTCATGCCGGCCATGCCACAGGAGCGCATGCACTCGTCGCGCTGAACCTGATCGCGGCCGTTGTAATACTGGCCGATGGCGGGGACGAGGAAATCCTGCACGGGCTGTGGAGCATCCTTCCAGTAACGCGCGGCGTCTTTCTTCCACGCGTCTTTGTCGGCGCACAGCACGATGAGCAAAGAAGCATCCGTGACTTGCGCCTGATCCCAGGCGACGGCGCGAATCTGTTTCCGAACTTCAGGATCGATCACGGTGACGAAGCGCCAGTGCTGGATGTTGAAGGCCGTGGGAGCTTGCAACGCTGCGGTGAGCAGTGTTTTGACCTCCTCCTCCGTCATGCGGTGAGCGGGATCGTAATGCTTGATAGCGCGGCGGGCGTTGATGGCGTCGAGGGTGCTCATGGAGGTGGTAATGAGGTTTGGGTTTCGGTGAGTAAAGCTTTGAGATCAAGCGGTGCGGTGGTCATTTCGAGCTCACCTTTCGCATCACGCGGCCATGCGGCGGGATCGCGGTCGATGTAGAGTTCGAGGCCGTTGCCATCGGGGTCTTGGAGGTAGATCGCTTCGCTGACGCCGTGGTCGGCGGCACCGTCGAGCGGGATTTTGTGCTCGATGAGGCGGCGCAAGGCATCGGCAAGAGCTTTGCGATCCGGATAAAGGATGGCGACGTGATAGAGGCCAGTGGTGCCGGGTGGCGGGGGCTTGCTGCCACGGCTTTCCCAGGTGTTCAGGCCGATGTGATGATGATAGCCGCCCGCCGAGACGAAGGCAGCGCCGGGTCCGTAGCGCTGCGTGAGCTGAAAGCCGAGCACGCCGCAGTAAAAGGCGAGCGAGCGCTCCAGATCGGCCACCTTCAGATGAACGTGGCCGATGCGAACGCCGGGATGGATGGGCGTGCTCACGACATCGCGGGATAGTCCGTGTAGCCTTCGGGGCCGGGGGAGTAGAACCGTGCGGCGTTCGGGGCATTGAGCGGCGCTTTGGCGGCGATGCGGGCAGGCAGATCGGGATTGGCGAGGAAGCTGGTGCCAAAGGCGACGGCGTCGAGCTTGCCCTCGGTGATGGCTTGTTCGGCTTCGTCGGAGGTGTAGCCCATGTTGCTGATGAGCACGCCTTTGAAATGCTGTCGAGCGGGTGTGAGGACATCGCCTTGCTGAGCTTGGAAGAAGTCGCTGCGCATGACATGCAGGTAGGCGATGCCGCGCGTGCTGGTCTGTTGCGCGATGTAGGTGGTGACGGCGACAGGATCGCTATCGATCATGCTGTTGTAGCTGTTGAGCGGCGAGATGCGCAAGCCGACGCGATCCGCGCCCCAGACGCTGATGACGGCATCGAGCACTTCGAGCATCAAACGGGCGCGATTTTCGATGGAGCCACCGTAGGCACCGCTGCGCTTGTTGGCACCGTCGCGGAGGAATTCGTCGAGGAGGTAGCCATTGGCTCCGTGGACCTCGACGCCGTCAAAACCGGCCGCTTGGGCATTCTCGGCGGCCTTTTTGAATCCGGCGATGATGCCGGGGATCTCGTCGTCGCGGAGTTCGCGAGGCGTTACGTAGGGTTTCTTGCCTTCGGGCGTGTGAACCTCATCGCCGGTGATCGGAATGGCGCTCGGGGCGACGGGCTGGGCTCCGCCATTGAGCAGCGGATGGCAGGCACGACCGCCATGCCAGAGCTGGAGCACAATTTGACCGCCTTTGGCATGCACGGCGTCGGTGACGGCTTTCCAGCCTTTCACTTGAGCCTCGGAGTAAATGCCGGGTTCCATCCAGAAGGACGAATTGCCTTCCATGACCATCGTGGCTTCGGCGATGATCAAACCGGCGCTGGCTCGCTGCGCGTAGTATTCCGCCATGAGCGGCGTGGGATTGTGATCGACATCGGCACGGCAACGCGTGAGCGGAGCCATGAGGACGCGGTTGGGGAGCTGGAAAGCGCCGGCGGTGAGTGGGGAGAGGAGCTGCATGGGATTTATGATGTATGATTTTTGATTTATGATTTCAGGTCGGCGTGGAGCTTGATGTGAAGGTGGATGTGGTCGTTGACGATGTGTTTGCCGAGGAAGCGGAAGAGTCGGCCGGAGCCATAGACGCTGCCGAACTGGGTGCGATCGAGGTCGAGCACGCCCTGCGCGGTGAGGCGCTGGCCATCGGCGGTGGCGACGAGGATGGGGAACTCGATCTCGCGGGTGATGCCGCGCAGGGTGAACTGGCCGCGCAGGAGATAATTTGGCGTGCCGTCGGTGCAGGTGGCGAGCGGCGTGATGCTCGTGGCGGTGAATTCGGCCACGGGATGATGCGCGACATCGAAGAAGTCATCGCTGTGTAGATGAGCGATGAGCATTTGGTTCATCGCGGAGTCGCTGATGTCCTCGCAGGCAATGCTGTCCATCGCGATGCGGAAGCGGGCGGCCACGAGCGCGTTGTCGCGCAGCACGATCTCGCCCTCGGCGAGGCGCACGGTGCCGCTGTGATGATTGAAGAGATTGCGACCGGTCCAACGGATGAGGCTTTGCTCCGTGTCTGCACGGAAAGTGCCGCTGAGCAAAGGCGCGGCGGGTAATGCACCCTCGCCTTCCAGGTGCAGTCCGGCGGCACTCCAGGCATCGAGACCGCCTTCAAAGGCTGTCACGTTCGTGAAACCGGCCGCAGCGAGCTTTTCAGCCGCCACCTTGGCATCGAGCGAGCCGCTGCCCGCGCCATACACGATGATGGCGCGGGCTTTGTCGGTGGTGAGAGCGGCGATTTGATCGAGAAAGACCACCTCATACACACAAGCCTGCTTTGAGCCGGGGATGCGGCGTGCGGCGAAGACTTCCTCGGGCAACACCTGCACGAGCAGCGGCGCGTTCGCGGAGGTGAGGAGGGTTTGGAGCTCGGAGGTGGTCATGGCGATGAGGTGGTGTGATGGATTACTTCACGAGGCCGAGCCAGGCTTTGCGCTCGGTGAAGAGGAGGAAGGCGGAGAGGACGCCGATGACGAGGATGGGTGGATCGGTGAGGCCGGCGCCTTTGGTGAGGAAGACGTGGAAGGCGACGATGTTCACGATGATCGGCCCGAGCACCAGGAGGCCGATGTTACGAGTTTTTGGCAGTGCGACGAGCAGGCCGCCGAGGATCTCCAGCACCTTCACGAAGGCGAGGTAGCCGGTGGGGAACATCGCGGCCATGAAGAGCTTGTGCGGTGCATCGGCCGGAGATGGATCGGCAGGCATCGGGATGAAGTTCAGGAAGAAGTTCGCGCCAAAGGTGATGAAGGCGAGACCGAGGAGGACGGAGGCGAGGGTGGGTGCGTGTTTCATGAGGATGGAGTGTTGGAGTTGTGGAGTGATGCTTGGATTAAGCGAGGTCGAAGAGGAGAGCCTCGGCGTCTTCGGAGGCGGTGAGGGTGAGTGTGCCGGTGTCTTCGGTGGAGAAGGCATCGCCGGGTTTCAGCGTGCTGCCGTGCGCGGTGACGCTGCCTTTGATGAGCTGGAACCAGACGCCGCGACCGGTTTGGACCTCGTGGGTGATGCTCTGGCCTTTCGGAAGGCGCACGCGGTAGATGTCGGCTTCTTGATGGATGGTGGCGCTGCCTTCACGGCCATCGGGCGAGATGACGAGCACTTTCGGCTCGTTTTCCTTCGCCGGATCGGGATGCCACTCGGTGTAGCTCGGCGTGAGGCCACGCTGACGCGGACGAATCCAGATTTGCAGGAGCGAGGCACCTTCGGTCTTCGAGGGATTGAATTCGCTGTGGGTGACGCCGCGACCAGCGCTCATGAGCTGGATTTGGCCGGGCAACAGGGTGCGACCATTTCCCATGCTGTCTTTGTGCGCCAGCGCACCCCAGAGGATGTAGCTGAAGATCTCCATGTCCGAGTGCGGATGCGTGGGAAAGCCCGCGCCGGGAGTGATGATATCCTGATTGATCACGCGGAGGCTGCGGAAGCCCATGTGCGCCGGATCATAGTAATCGGCGAAGGAGAAGGTGTGGTAGGTGTCGAGCCAGCCGTGGTCGGCGTGGCCGCGTTCGTTTGAGAGGCGAGTTTTGAGTTTCATAACGGCGATGCATTCGCGCATCCGCCATCAGTCCTCCAATGCCACCTGCTTCACAAGTTCATGCCGGATAGTAATCAAATCGGCCTCATTGGCCGCCTTTGACGGCTTTAACGAGCGGACGGTAGCCAAACTCATTCATCAAGGCGATAGCACCACGGTCACTGGAGTCACGAGCGGCGTCAGACCAGGAATTGAGGGCGTTGTAAGTGCTGTCCATCGCCGCCTCGAGAGATTCGGCACGCAGAGCGGGATCATGGGCCTTGTGAAGCGCTTCGATGGCGCTCACCAGGTGGAAGGCGAACTCCATGCGCTTGGCGGTGTAGAGCGTGAAACTGCGGGAGCCTTCGCGGGCACGGGTGTTGGCCCGGTACATCTCGCTCATGGCATTCAGGCAGTGCGTCTTCACCTGCGTAAGCCACTCCGGCACGGGACCGGTGGCCTTGAGATGACGCAGCAGCATGTCAGGGGCTGGAAGACCGAGTTTGGGGTCGTTCTTGGCGATCAATTGAGCCGCTTTGTCGATCTCTTGAAAGCCGAGCCACATGCGCTCGGCCACACCTTCTCCGCACATGGGCGTGACGAGTTCGCTCAGGGATTTTTTGTCGCTAAAGTCGTTTTTGGGCAGCACGGAGACTGCGACAGGCTCAGCGGTGACGATTTCAAAACCTAGCTTCGCTGCTTTGTCGCGGAAACGGGCGGTGATCGCGACGACGTCCGGGTTTTCGAAGGTTTTTGCGCCACGGAAAGCCTTGCGGCCGGCGGTGTCACCATCGACGCGGATCGGCGTGAATGGCGTGACACTCTTCGGAATGGCCACACTCGTGTAGCCGAGCTTTTTGAGCTGCTGGAGGCGCTGATCGAGTTCTTCATCGCTCCACGATTCCTGGCCCATGGCGTTGCCGGTGTAGCCGTTCCAAAGGCGCGACCGGCTGACCGGCTGGAGGCTGATCTCGCCAGCCGAAGGCGTGGGCGTGCTCTCGGCGAGGGCGGCCTGCGAACCACCGGCGGCCACGCAGAAGAGATTTTCACGCGTGCGGATGTAGAGACGGCCATCGGCAATGCTCGGCGTGGCGATGACCTCCTCACCGAGGTCGTTTTTTGCGAGCACCTTCAGCTCAGGGCCGTCCTGGAGCACCACGACGAAGCCGTTTTTGCCGGCGATGAAGATTTTGCCATCAGCAGCAACAGGCGAGGCAAAGTAGTCGCCGAAATTGCCGAGACGGCTGCGATCCCACAGCGATTTGCCATCCTTGATGTCGTAGCAACTCGACATGCCGCCGCTTTTGACCACGTGCAGCCGACCATTCAGCACGAGCGGCGAGGCGATGTTCGACGGCGTCTTCGGATCGATGTTCCAGAGCAAGTGCGTCTTCGTCACATCGCCTTTGCCGCCGCCTTTGATGGCCTGGATGATGTTCCCGCCGGCGGCCATGTTGTCGGGGCTTTGGAAGGCGGTGTCGATCTCATCAGGATCAATGAGGCCGTTCTTGTTCTTGTCGGAAGTGTCAAAGCGCTCGTGAAACTCCTTCGGTGTCTCATCGCGGGCGAGGATCTTGTCCTGGTTCGTGTCCAGCCACTCCAGCAATGCGTGCTTCAGCGTCCGCGTGGAATCACCGTAGCTCTGCACGGCGATGTAAATCACGCCGTCCTGCACGACGGGCGAGGTCATGATGGTTCGCAGCAACGTGTTGCAGGTCCACTTTTCGACTCCCGTGGCCGGATCGTAGCCTTTCATCTTGCCGCTGCCCGCGACAACGATGTCACCCTCGCACATCACGGGCACGGCGTAACCGGCCAGCATGTCCTTGCGCAGCGTCTTCCATTTTTCTTTGCCCGTTTTCGCGTCCACGGCCACAAGGAAGGGCGCGAGGTCGTCATCCTGGCAGAAAATGACCATGCCATCGTGCACGATGGCGGAGGAGGCCGCGCCCCAGTCCATGAGATAAGCCGGACGTGGCATGGAGTAGCGCCAGACCTCTTTTCCCGTGGCTGAATCAAAGGCCAGCAGGCCAATGGTGCTGAAATGCAGATACACACGTTCGCCGTCCGTGGCCGGAGTCGATGACGCGTGGCTGTTGGGCGGCGTGATGCGCGGCAGCGTGCCGGTGTCGAACTCCGACTTCCATTTCACAGCACCGGTGGCGGCGTCGAAGGCCTGCAGTGCCACTTTGCCATCGCCAGCCATGCCGGTGGCGAAGACCACACCATTTTTCACGATCGCTGAGCCGACGCCATCGCCGAGCCGGGCTTTCCACGCGATGTTTTTGTCTGCAGCGAACTCGGTCGGGATGTTTTTCGATTCGGAGATGCCGCTGCCGTTGTTCCCTCGGAACTGCGCCCAGTCCTCCGCGTGAAGTGTGATGACGACAAACAACGACGCGAGGATGGAGCGATGCATAAGCGGGTGAATTCGATCAACCAAACAGCTCGGTCAGCGGCTTGCCTTCATCGAGAAGGTTGTAGGCGCGGCCGAGGCGGTCGTGGGCTTCGAGGTTGTCGATGCCCATGGCGTAATAGACGGTCTTGGTGACGTCTTCGGGGTAGATGGGACGGTCCTTCGGGTATTCCGCACGCGCATCCGTCTGACCGACGACTTTTCCGCCCTGTACACCGGCTCCGGCCATCAAAACACTCATGCACGCGGTCCAGTGATCGCGACCGGCACCGAGCGGCCCGCCGCTGCGGCGGTCGCCGACTTTCGGCATGCGGCCCATCTCGCTGGTGACCATGACGAGCGTCTCATCCAGGAGGCCGCGGGAGGCGAGATCTTCGAGGAAGGCCGAGAAACAGCGGTCGAACTGCGGCAGGAGATTTTCGCGCAGGCAGTTGAAGTTGTTGCCATGCGTGTCCCAACCGCCAGCGCTCTTGCATTTCTTGTGAAGGCCTTCGTCTTCCTTCCAGAACACCGTGATAAAAGGCACGCCGGCCTCGACCATGCGACGGGCCATGAGCAGGCTCATGCCATTGATGTCCTGGCCGTAGCGTTCGCGGAGCTTCAAGGGCTCGCTTTGAATATCGAAGGCGTTCACGGTGCTACTCGATGAAAGCAGGTCAAAAGCGCGCTCCTGCTGCTTCGCGTAGTTTTGGATCGCCATCTCGTGATCGAGCTCGCGACGGGCGCCGTTCATGGCTGCGAGCAGACCTTTGCGGTCCAGCATGCGCTGTGAAGTCATGCCGCCGCCAAGAGAAATCGTTGGCGCGGCAAAGTTCAGTGGCTCATCGAAGCTGCCGTTCAGAAAAAACGGGTCGAACTCCATGCCGATGCGGCCTGCGAACTGGCCGGGACGCGTGAAGGGCAGCTTGCTGGGCTTGTGCGGCAGCGTGATGAGCGAAGGCAGCGTGGGATGCTGCGGACGTTTCATCGCGACGACGCTACCCATGTAAGGCCAGTCCTCGGGATAGGGACGGCGGTCGTTGCCTTGCTGTTTGAACGTCGGATCAGGGGCGTGGCCGGTGAGATTGTAATAATAGCCGGCGTGATGATCGCCCGTGGCACGTCCGCCGTCGGTGACGCCGTGGATCATGGCGAAACGATGCGCCTGCTTCGCGAGCAGCGGCAGATGTTCGCACAAAACGATATCGTCGCCGGTGGTGCGGATCGGTTTGAACTCGCCACGATACTCCAGCGGCGCGTCCGGTTTCATGTCCCACATGTCGATGTGGGAGGAACCGCCGCAGAGAAAGAAGAGCACCGTCGATTTCGCCGGCTTCGCCAGCGTGGGTGAGGCGACCGCTGGTCCTGTGGAGGCATGCACACCGCCTTTGAAGCCGAGTGACGCCAGCCCCATCGTCGAGGCCGTGAGAAAGGCGCGACGATCCATCGAGGGACGGAACAGCATGGAAGACATGACGCGAGCCAGTACGCACGCCAAAGGCCCGACTTGCCATTGCGTGACAAATTGGGCTGTGTTCTGGTCGCGACGTGGAATTTCACCAGCTTCGCTACTTCATCGCCGCGGCCGAGGATCTGAGCATTTCAGGTGCTGCGAAGCGATTGCACGTCACGCAACCGGCATTGAGCCGCCAGATCGCCGTGCTGGAGGCGGAGCTCGGCGTGGCGTTGTTTGATCGCATCCGGAAACGCATTCATCTGACTGACGCGGGACGTTTCTTCCTGCCGAAGGCCCGGCAGATCGTGTGCGATGCGGAAACCGGGGCGCAGCAGCTCCGCGAGCAGTTTGGAAACGCCCGCCGCACCTTGAGGCTAGGTTTTCTCACGCCGTTTCTGGACGATCTCGTCGCCCCGGCAGTGCGGGAGTTCCGCCAGCGGCATCCGAAAGCGCAGGTGAGCCTGTTTGAGCTGCCGCCCCGAGCTCAGCTCGACCGCCTGCGCAATCACGAGCTGGATGCGGCCATTCTTGGCAACATTTCCGATGCCGAACGTGCCTTTTTCAGCATCCGCACGCTATCCCGTCACAAAATGGCCGCCGTGCTGCCGGAGGATCATGTTTTGGCCGGCAAGAAGTCGATCAAGCTCTCGGCGCTGAAGGCGGAATCGTGGGTGTCGCTCTCCGATGCGTTCTTTCCCGGTCGGCGTGAGTTTTTGCGCTCGATCTGCCAGCAGGCGGGTTTTGAGCCGCAGATCGTGAACGAGGTCGATTCGCTGTCGATGATGCTCGGGGCGGTGACCGCCGGCGAGGGCGTGGCAGTGATGCCTGCGCATGCGGGGAAACTCCCGCACGGCGGCTGTGTCTTCGTGCCGCTCGCGGCCCCGGTGCCGACGTCCGAATTGCTGCTGGTGCTGCCGAAGCAGGAGCCGAGCCGCGAACTGACGACGCTGACGAGCTTGATCGCGGAGAATGCGACACGGATCGCGCAAAAGTAGCGCTGTGACCTCAACTGTGCCTGTCCGGCACGGCGGCGCGCAAAGCAGGCAAATCGGCCATGATGTTCTGGCTGCGCATGAGCGTCTCGCCAATGAGGAGCGAGTCGGCTCCGGCTTCAGCGAGGCGGATGGCGTCCGCAGGCGTCTTGATGCCGCTTTCAGCCACGAGCACGATGTCGTCAGGCACTTCCTCGGCGAGTTCTTCAGTGGTGGCGAGATCGACCGTGAAGGACTTCAGATTGCGGTTGTTCACGCCGATGATGCGGGCATCGGTGGCGAGGGCGCGTTCGAGTTCGGGCAGGTCGTGAACTTCAACGAGTGCGTCGAGCTGGAAGGTCCCGGCGACTTCGAGCAGGTGCTCGAGCGTGGGTTGGTCGAGTGCGGCGACGATTAATAGAATGGCATCGGCTCCAGCGACGACGGCTTCGAAGATCTGCGCCTCGTGGATGATGAAATCTTTGCGCAGGCAGGGGATGTCGAGCTGCTCGCGAATGAGCGTGAGGTAATCGAGGCGGCCCTGGAAGTATTTTTCGTCCGTGAGCACGGAGATGGCGCTGGCACCGGCTTTTTCATACCCACGGGCAATGGTGAGCGGGTCAAAGTCGGCGGCGATGGTGCCTGCGGAGGGCGAGGCACGTTTCACCTCAGCGATGATGCTCAGGCGGGTGGGATCGGCACGCAGGGCGTCATAAAAGGAGCGCACGTCGTTGCGCTGCATCGCGGCGGCGCGGAGTTTCTCGGCGCGTGGGAGCAGTCGTTGCACTTCGGTGTGCTTGTGGGCGATGATTTCGTCCAGCTTGTTCATGGGGCGCGCATGGTGGAGGCGGCCCGGGATTCTGCAACCTCGTCGTGCGTCTGTCGTGGCTTCGGGCCGATTTAGCCGGCCTGCAGAGCCTTTGAATGCCTCATATTGAGGGGAAAAGTGCCAGGGAACCGCGACATGGACAGGCAGGCTGCCGTTGCTTCCGTCAGGACCTGGCGGGGTTCGCAAGCTGACCATCCGCGGCCCCTGACAGTTGCTGTTCTACCTGCTGGGTCCGCCCGGCACAAGCGGGATTGCTAAACCGGGGCAAATTGGCCGAAAATTGGTGTTGTCGAAACTCAGGCCATCCGGTAAAAATCAGGCTCTTAATTCTCAAATCCGCTTCCGTATGGTCTGGAAAATTCTCTCCGCACTCACCGCCGTCTGCCTCGGCACCGCCTGCTATTTCGCCTGGGCCAACCAAAAATCCCTGGTCGAGGAGCGCAAACGCGAGACCTACGCCAAGGCCAACCTGGATGAACAAAAGGCGCAAATCGTCCGCGCCGAGGAGGCCAAGAAGAACCGCGAGACCCAGCTCGCCACCGCCAACAAGGATCTGGAAACCACCAAGACCGCCGTGGTGGACACCTCCGCCAAAGCTCAAACCAAGGAGCAGGAACTCGCCGTGGTGAAAACCAACCTCGAACAGCTCACCAAGGTGGTGAACGACCTGCAGAAGCAGATCGATGACGCCGGAGACATCAAGGCGCTCCTGGCCCAGATCGAAAGCATCAAGAATGAGCGCTCTGAGAAAGAAGCTGAACTGGCCAACCAGTCCCAGCGCTTTGCCGCAGCCCAGGAAAAGGTTAACCAGCTCACCACAGCCGCGAAGGAAGCGGAGGAGCGTGAAGCACGCGGGCGCCGCGGCATCGTTGACAGCGATTTCACCGCCAAAGTCGCTCAATCCTTCACGGACTGGGGTTTCGTGGTGCTCAACAAAGGTAACGGCGGTGGTGTTTTCGCCAATGCCGACCTCGAAGTGAAGCGAGGCAAGGATGTCGTCGCCAAGCTCAAGGTCCGCAATGTGGAGCAGAACTCGTCCGTGGCCGATCTCGTCAAAGGCACCCTGGCTGAAGGCGAGCGCATCCGCCCGGGAGATCTCGTGGTCGCCGCCGCTGAGCAGAGCGCCAAGACCTCCGTAGCACCGAAGAGCGGTGCCGCTGCTCCCGCCCCTGCAGCGCCGGGAGCACCAGCGGCTCCCGCTCCAGCACCTGCGATGGGTTCTGATCCTTTCGGCGCGCCAGCCGCCGCTCCAGGAGCACCTGCTGCCGCTCCAGCCATGAACAGTGATCCTTTCGGAGCACCTGCCGCCGCTCCGGCTCCTGCAGCCCCCGCCGCTCCTGCGATGAATTCGGATCCTTTTGGCGCGGCGCCTGCCACTCCTCCGGCCGGTGCTGCTCCCGCCACACCGCCTGCAGGTGGTGCCACGCCCCCGAGCACGGCTGATCCCTTCGGTACCGCACCTCCTGCCAAGCCCTGAGGTGATCTGTTGAAACCTCTGCGACCCGGAAATCCTACTTCCCTCATCTCATGACCAAAGTTCTCTTCATCCTCAGCGCCGTGGTGATTATCGTCGCCAGTGTCTTTGCCTATCAAAACGGACGTGAGTTTGCTGCCACGCGCATCAACATCGCTGAAATCAACGCCAGCATCGTCAAGGAGAAGCAGACGGAGAAAACCGTGGTAGGGCAGGTCAACCAGTTGGTCGCTGACATCACGCGTGTCCAAGGCGAGCTGGACGCCGAGTCGGAACGCCTCAAAGCCCAGAAAAACCGTCTTGCACAGGCGGAAAGCGAGGCCACCCGCACACAGACCGAACTCGACACCAAGGTGAAAAAGCAGCAGGAACTCACCACCTTGCTGAAAGAGCTGCCCACCGACGTCAAACCCGAGACCATCGCCGAGGACATCGCCCGCTTGAAAAAGGAAAAGCTCGAGTTTGAAGCCCAGGCCGAGGCCAAAAAGAAGGAAGTCACCGCCGAGGAGGAGAAAATCGCAGGAGTCCAGAAGCGTCTTGATGATGTGGTGCGCAAAATCGAGGAGCGCCGCAAGAACTTCGAACGCAACAGCCTCACCTCCCGTGTTGTGGCGGTCAATTACGACTGGGGTTTTGTGGTGATCGACGCCGGCAAGGCCGCGGGCCTCACGCAGGACACCAAATTGATCGTCACACGCGGAGCGCACACCGTAGGCAAGATCAGCGTCATGAATGTCGAAGACCGCGCCACGATGGCCAGCATCGTTCCCGGGGCGGTTGTGAATGGAGAAGTCATCATGCCCGGAGACCGTGTGATTTTGGAAAACCTCGTTCAGAACTGACCTGACGGTCGAATATGACGATGAAAGCACGCCTTGATGTGAAGAAAGCCCTGCTGGCAGCCATCGCCTCCACCTGCGTTTTGTCTTCCTGCACCTCGGATGAGCCGCAGCGGAAGAAAGTCGTCGGCCCTGACAGCAGCGGCTACAGCAATCTTCCTTGGAACCGTCCGAGATCGTGGGAAGGCAATGCGCGTTCCCCTCTCGGAGCCATGGGCGGCATGATGCAGAGCCGCTGAGTTTACGGGGCTTGCTTTTTGCTATTCAGAAAGCTCCAGCAGCGCTTCTCCGCCTGAAGTTTTCACCACGCGGTAAAAGCATGTCTTCCGTTTCGTGTGGCAGCAGCCTCCGCCATGCTGTTTGACCCGTAGGACGAGAGCGTCCTGGTCGCAGTCCGTGCGGATGTCCACGATCTCCTGAAACTCGCCGCTGGTCGCGCCCTTGTGCCACAGTTGGTTGCGACTGCGGCTCCAATAGACCGCCTGTCCGAGTTCCAGGGTCATTTTGAGGGATTGCTCGTTCATGTAGGCCAGCATCAGCGGCGCGCCGCTTTCCGCATCCACTGCCATCGCCGGGATCAACCCGTGCTCGTCGAACTTCGGGGCGAACAGGAGGCCCTCCTCAACGGCTTGCTTGGAATCACGCGATGCAAATGAGATGGGGGCGGTGGACATGGGAACGAACCTGCATGCTAGCGGCGCACGAAGATCGTGCAACCCTCTGCATCAGGCTCATTTGCCGGGGAAAACCGGCAGCACTTTGTTGATGATGCCGGTTCCGGCTTTCACGCCGTTTTCGAGCACGCCGGTCGCGCCTTCGATGAGCTTGCCGGGCATTTTGGCGGCGTCTTCGCCGAGAACCGGCTTAAGGAGGGTTTCCGCGCCCTGGTTTACGAGTTTTTCCGGAGTATCGAGGAGCAAGGACATGCCCGCCGCGCCAATCAGGCGCGAACTGAGGTCCTCTTGCGGCGCGTCGAGCGTGCCGGCGATCCGCACACGCGTCCATTGCAGTCCGGGAGCCCCTCCGGGGTTGCCTTCCACAAAGACCCGGTTGTTGGCCCCGGGGATGGCGACGAGCGCCTCCGGCGTCACGCCAACCATGAAATCGCCCTCGATCGCACGGCCGCGCACGGTCATGGAGCCTTCGATGCGCAGCAGCCCGCTGGACTGCACCACGATCTTCTCCACGCGCAACGCGTCATCCTGTGGGCGGAACGAGGCGCTGCAAATGTCCAGCACGACGCGGTTGAAGCGGTGAATCTTCGTGTAGGTGACGAGTTTTTCGAGGAGCGGCAGCCCTTGGAGCACGCCATTTTTGAGCGCGACTTCGGCCTTCCATCGCAGCGGCTGGTTGCGTGAGCCGGAGAACTCCAAATCGCCCTCGACCTGGCCCGTGAGACGCTGGTCCCACCAGTCATTGAGAAACTCATCCATCGGCACGGCTTTCACGCGGGCAAAGGTCTGCCATGAGCCGTCCTTGAACATCACCTGTCCGCGCAGGGTGGCCTCGGCCTGCTGCTTCCAGCGCAGCGTGGCATTGCTGAGCTGGAGTTGATCAGTTCCGATGCGCAACGAACCCTGGGTGATATCGAGTTTGAGAGGCTCCTTTTGCTCCAGCGCCCGCAAGGGAGTCTGCAGCGCGCCGCCGGTGATTTTCGCGGCCACGGACGTCTCGCCGCTTTTCCAGTCAGAGAGCCGCAGCCTCGACTCGATGATCTTCCAGCCAGCCTGCTCGAAAAAGAAGCGCTGCACGTCGAAGCCGTCGATCTCGGTGGTGTCGGGAATGTAGCGGCGCAAAAACGCCGGGATGGCACTGGCGGCTTCTTCGGTCTCCTCAGTCTTTGGAAAGACTCCGGACGCGCCTCCTCCTGCCGCGATGTTTTGACGACGCAGCGTGATCTCCTCAGCGCCGGCGCTTTGCACATGCCAGAGTCTTTTGCGGATGGCTCCAAAGTCCAGCGTCGCCTGCAAAGCTGTCGCCTCGATATCCCAGCCGCCCGCATGGTTCACCGTGAGCTCGCTGACCGTGACGGTCTCGTCACTCCAGAGCAGCGGCGAGAGGCGCGCCTCGCCGCCCGTCTTCGCGCCGATCATCTCCTCCGCCTTCTGGCGAAACTCCTCCTTTTGCACATACGAACGGATGAAATTCGTGATCAGCGACGGGGCAACGAACATGAGAACCCCGGCGCTGACGAAAAGCAGGCCCGCCAGCCACCCTAGCCAGCGCAGAGGCGATGATTTGCGGCGGGCGGGGCGGTTGCGACGTTGCATGAGACGCGGGGTGGATTGTTGCACTTTTTCATCGCCAGAGCGGTGGTCTCCAGCCTATTTTCAGCAGTACATTTAACCCTTATGCTGAAAGCTCTCAATGTCAGTCTTGAAGTCGATGGACCGGGGGATTCGGAGGAAAACGCCACCCTCCATCTGCTCCGCGACGTGACCTTCAACGTGCCGCCGGCACATCTGATGGCCATCGTCGGCCCCTCCGGCTGCGGAAAGTCCACGCTGCTGAAGGTCATCACCGGCATCCTGGAGCAGACGGACGGAGAGCTGCACTGGGATGGGCGCGATCTCAGCAACGAGGAGGATCTGCATCCTGGCGACCTCGGCTATGTCCCGCAGTTCAGTGTGGCCTACGACCTCCTCACCGTCGAGGAAAGCATCGCCAGCGCGATGGCCCTGCGGACGCAGCTCGCAAAGACGGAGGACTTCATTCCGTCGCTCGACTACATCCTGGAGGTGACCGGCCTGACGCACCTTTCTGACCGTCTTGTGAAAGTGCTCTCCGGCGGCCAGAAACGCCGCCTCGGTCTGGCCCTGGAGCTTGTCACCGATCCATGCCTGCTGCTTTGCGATGAGGTCACCAGCGGCCTCGATCCGAAATCCGAGCATGAGATCACGAATCTGCTGCGCGTCCTCTCACGCGGGCATCCAAAGCGCGTCGTCATCAATGTCACCCACAGTCTCGCCAGCCTGGACGCCTACGACAGCGTGATGGTCATGTACCAAGGCGTGCTCACCTTCCACGGCCCGCCGAAAGCGATGATGCACTACTTTGCCGTGGAGCACCCCGAGGATGTCTATCTCAAGCTCACCGAACGCAAAAAGGATGACTGGCGTGAATCCTGGGCGAAGCACCGCGAGACATACTACAAGCGCCACGGCTTCGACGGGCCGCGCATCCTGCCGGAGGACGAAAGCCCGTCCAAAACCTCGGTGCGTGAAGAACGCACCGTCGCTGACGTGGACATGACCGGAGTGCCTGAGCATCACGAGTTCCCGCCCATCGAGATGCCTTCGATGACGACGCAGCTCTTCGAGCTCCTCAAGCGCCGCTGGACCATCTTCCGCCGCGACTCGGCGCAGGTCTGGCTGCATCTCGCGATGCTGTTCGGCTTTCCGCTGCTCGTCGTCATCTTCGCGCTGGACGGCATCAAGCCGCTGCGCGCGCTCTCGACGCATCAGGATGAAAACATCCAGCAGGAGTATCAGCAGTTGAAGACCCACCAGGAGGAGCAACTCAAGGCAGGCGGGCTCGTCTCTGGCCTAGTCATGCTGCAGGTCGTGCTCGTCACCCTCATGGCCAGCAATAACGCTGCCCGTGAGATTGCCTCCGAGCGTCTCATCCTAGAGCGTGAGAAGCTCGGCGGCCTGCATCCTTTCGCGTATGTGGGTAGCAAAGTGTTTTTCCTGGGCCTCTTCGTGCTCGCGCAAAGTTTATGGATGGGCTTTTTCGTCGATCTGGTCGTCGGTGGTTTGCCCGGTGACCTCATCACAAAGCTAGTCCTACTCTTGCTCGCCTCTGCCGCCATGACCAGCGTGTGCCTTGGCATCTCGGCGATGAGCAAGTCGCCTGAAAAATCCACCATCCTCTGCATCTACCTCGTCGGCTTTCAGCTTCCGCTCTCTGGAGCCGTACTCACACTGCCCGACTGGCTGGAGAACTGGGTGCAGCCGGTCATTGCCGCGTTCTGGGGGTGGAGCGGCAGCCTTTCCAGCATGCGCAGCACGGCCTTTTACGATGCCGTCAAAACCGTCACCGACACCGACCTCGTTGGATCGGGCATCGCCGCCTTCGTGCTCTTCGTCCATGTCATCATTGGCCTCGCCATGGCCTTCGTGGGCGTGCAGAAGAGCCAGTGGGACACTTGAGCCTTCTCAATCGGCCAGTTTCATCTCTTTGAGCAGTCCAGTGCGGTCGAGCATCGTCAGGACTGCCAGGATCGTGAACAACGCGTTGCCTTCGAGGCGGTTGTTCACCAGGAGGAAGCTGCGGCGCGAACTCGTCGGCGTCATCGCATACATTACATGCTCGATCACGGCTGCCGCGGCCTTTCTTGCCTCCTCATTCACATCCTTGGTCGCGTTGTAGGGGCTGAAGGATTGCACTGCCTGCTCGTAGGTGCGGCCTGGTTTCAGCAGGAAACGGGCAGCCGTGAAGTCCGTGGTCAAAACACCCGGCATCCGCCACTGTTCGGCCACGCTCGGCATGTGCGTCCAGTTGTTCATCACATGGGCCACGCCATGTCTTTTCAGTGTCGCGAAGTAGTCCGCATGCAGCAGCGACTTGTTGCGCACTTCCACGCCGTATTGCCAGCCCGGGGGCAACTGGCCCAGGAAAGCATCCAGCATCTCGACAAACTCGCGGCCACGCTCGAAGTCACGCGGATGGAAATGGCTGAACTCAAAGATCAGCAGGCCTATCTTTTCGCGATGCTTCTCGCATGATGCCAGAAAGGCTGCACGGAACAGCTCCGCGTCGAGAAAGTGCGGATTGCGCTGCCCGCCCTTGTCACCATGACGGTCAAGCTTCGGAAACGTCCGTGCTGTGATCTCATCAGTGACTTTGAACACGAAACGAAAGCCATCAGGCACCTGCGAGCACAAACCGGCGATGTACTCCGGCGACGGGAATTTGTAGTAGCCCGCATCGACACAGACCGTGCGGAAGACCTGCGCGTACTCCTCCAGGCAGTCGCGCTCAAACCTGCTTTCGGCGAATTTGCCCCGGTAAAGGTATCGTTGCTCGTCATAGAGCAGCCCCGCCCAGCCCGGATACTTCCACGACGAGGTGCCGAGAAAGACATTGTGCGCCGCGAGCTGGTCAATGGCCTGCTTCAGTCTCTGAATCGGAAACTGGTGGGTCAGCAGCATCAGTGTGGCAGTCCAAAGACATAGTAAGCCGCGCACATCAGCGCCAGGATGACCGTTCCCGCGTTCAACTCACGTGCGCGGCCAGCAGCGATTTTTAACACCGGATGCACCACCAGCCCGGCGGTGAGGCCGTTGGCGATGTTGTAGGTGAACAGCATCATCACGATCGTCACAAAGGCCGGGATCCACTCCGTGAGATCGTCAAAGTCGATGCGCCGCACCGATCCGAACATCAACACGCCCACAGCGATCAAAGCCGGCCCGTAAGCGAAGCGGAGCTGCTGCAGCGGCTCGATCAGCGGGATGAAAAAGAGCGAGACAGCAAACAGCGCGGCTGTGACAAGCGCCGCGAGTCCGGTTCGTGCGCCTTCGCTGATCCCCGTGGCCGATTCGATATAAGCGCCGCTCGTCGAAGTGCCCACCACGCCGCCGAACATGCACGTCAGCGCATCGACGAGCATCGGGCGCTCGACTTGCGGGAAATTGCCCTTCTCATCCAGCAGGTTCGCCGCCGAGCCGAGTCCGGTCAGCGTGCCCAGCGTATCGAGAAAGCTCATCAGAAACAGCGTGAGCAGCACGGGCAGGAAACTGAGCTGCAAAACACCCGCGAGATTGAGTTTGAACGCGATCGCGCTCAAATCGTAGGCACCGGTGAACGGCAACGCCGTGATCGACTTTGGCGCATGACCAAAACCGAGCACGCCGCCGGTCAAAGCCGTGGCAAGGATGCCGATGAGCAAAGCGCCGCGGATTTTCCGAATCATGAGCACGGTCATCAAAACGAAACCGGCAACCGCCAGCAGCACCTGCGGATCGCGCAGGTTGCCGATCTTCACCGGCACCGCCGGGGCCGTGAAAAGACCGCCCGCGCCCGTTGGCAGCGCCTGCGCGGGCATCCCGGTCACAAAACTCGTCACGATGCCAGTTTCATGAAGTCCGATGAAGGCCAGGAACAAGCCGATGCCAGCCGCGAAGCTATGTTTGAGCCCGACCGGCACCGAGTTCGCCAGCCGGCCGCGGATTCCAACCAGGGTGATGACGAGAAACAACGCTCCACTCACAAAAACCGCGCCAAGCCGCTGCTCCCAGCCGATTCCGAGCGCCGTGAGGCCAAACGCGATGAAGGCGTTCTCGCCCATGTAGGGCGCGACGGCGATGGGCCTGTTCGCGATCAATCCCATTAGAACGCAGCCGAACACCGCCGTCACAATCGTCGCCACCGTGCCCGGCCCCGCCGGTATTCCCGCGAAGGACAGGATCGCCGGGTTCACCACCATGATGTAGGCCATCGTGATGAACGTCGTCACGCCGCCGGTCACCTCGGCACGGACAGTCGATCCACGTTCACGCAGCTTGAAAAAGGCTTCCATGATCCTGCGGAGGAGAGCGCGGGCATGTTGCCGCGCAAACGTTGTTTTGGACGCAATTCCAAACGGTGGCCGCTCGTTCCCAGCGCGCCATGATCCGCGCTGTTCTTTTATTTCTCTTCGTCCTCGGCCCTTCGGTTTTTGCCTCGAAGCCGAACGTCGTTCTCTTCCTCGTCGATGACATGGGCTGGATGGACTGCGGCGCTTACGGCTCGCAATATTACGAGACGCCGAACATCGACCGCTTTGCGAAGCGGGCCATGCGCTTCACCAACGCGTATTCGCAGCCGCTTTGCTCCCCCACACGTGCCTCTCTGCTCACGGGGCAGTATTCCGCGCGGCACAGGATCACCAGCGCCACAGGCCACCAAGCTCCGCAACCGGAGGGACATGTGTTTTTGAAGGAAACCGCGCCGCCGACACAGCCCATGCTCACGCCGGAGAGCAAAAACTTTCTCGAACCGACACAGATCACGCTGGCGGAGGCTTTGAAAAGCGCGGGCTATCGCACGGCGCATATCGGGAAGTGGCACCTCGGGCTCACGCAGCCGCACTGGCCGGAGCAGCAGGGCTTCGACGTGGCTTTTCACTGCCATCCTGATCCCGGGCCGCCAGGAAACTACTTCTCGCCTTACGGCGTGACCGCGGAAGGCAATCCGACGGCGAAGAGCAAGGTCGGCACGATCACCGACGGCCCGCAGGGCGAATACATCGTGGACCGCCAGGCGGCAGAGGCGGTGAAATTCATCGCGGCGAGCAAAGGCGGTCCGTTTTTCCTCAATCTCTGGTGCTACGGCGTGCATGGCCCGTGGGGGCACAAGGAGGACTACACGAAAGCATTCATGGCCCAAAAAGATCCCGCCGGCCGTCAGGGCAACCCCATCATGGCATCGATGCTGAAGAGCGTGGACGAGTGTTTCGGCCGCATTCTCGACGAACTCGACAAGCAGGGCGTCGCGGACAACACCATCATCATCTTCACCTCCGACAACGGCGGCAACACGCACAGCAACATCACGACCGAGGGCAAAAAGTCAGCGAACGCGGACTGGCGGAAGTGGGCGGGCACTCAGCCGCCGACGAACAACACGCCGCTGCGCGACGGCAAAGGCACGCTCTATGAAGGCGGCACCCGCGTGCCGATGATGTGGTCCTGGGCCGGTAAAATCAAGGCTGGGAGCACCAGCGAGGCCGTCGTCGGCTGCATTGATGTCTATCCCACCGTTATCGACCTGCTCGGCATCGCGAAACCAGACAAGCAAACGTTTGATGGAATCAGCTACGCGAAGGTTTTGAAGGGCGAAGGTGAGCTAAAACGTGCCGCCTACTTCAACTACCATCCGCATGCCGGGGCCAACAAAGCGGGCGGCGTTTGGGCGCGCAGCGGTGACTTCAAATTGCTGCGCTGGTTTGGCAATCCGGACCCACTCGAGCTTTACAACCTCAAGGATGACATCAGCGAGGCGAATAACCTCGCTGCGAAGATGCCGGGGAAGACGGAGGAACTCTCAGCGCTCATCGACGGCTTTCTCAAGGACACCGGAGCGACGTTTCCCCGCCCCAATCCGGCTTACAAGCCTGTGGCGGCCAAAACACCCGCCGCGAAAACCGATCCGCTCGATAACTGGAAGGAGCGAGGTTGCAAGGCGACGGTCCAGGACGGCATCCTCACCATGAAATCCACCGGCAAACCAGGATCCGCCTTCCTTGGACACGGCATGCCGAAAATGGAGGCTCCTGCCGTCGTGACGTTGCGCGTGCGCAGCACAAATGGAGGAACCGGCAGGATCGACTCGCTGCCGAAGACCTCCGCCGACGCCAGCATCGTGCATTCGACACCTTTGGCATTGAAGGCGGGCCACTGGCAGGAGTTGAAGGTCGAGCTGAAGGAAAAGGCACCGCTTGGCACGCTGCGAGTGTATTTGCCCGATTCCGACATCGACTTCATCGAAGTCGCCCCTGCGAACGGAAAGCCGCAACGCTGGGACTTCTGAGCACGTTGGTTCATATCGTCATGATCCGCCACACCGTCGCTTTTCGTCTCAACCACGCGCCCGGCTCCGATGCCGAGCGTGATTTTCTCCGCGCCGCCTGCGAACTCGCAAAGATCCAGGGCGTGCAAAATTTTGAGTGTCTGAGACAGACGAGCGCGAAGAACCCGTTTGCCTTCGGCCTTTCGATGGAGTTCGCGGACGCGGACGCCTACACGTTCTACTGCGATCATCCCGAGCACGTCGCGTTCGTGCAGAAGCGCTGGATTCCCGAGGTGGCCGAGTTCATGGAGCTTGATTATGTGACTCACGCGCCTTGAAAGCCGGGCCCCGGCCTTCCGGGCAAAAAAAGCGCCGCGCCCGGACTAGCCAGGCGCGGCGTGGATGAGTTCAGGAATGAATCAGGAGATGTGCTTGGAGACCAGCTTGGTCATTTCAAACATCGTAACCGTCTTCTTGCCGCCGAACACCGCCTTCAGCGCGTCGTCCGCGTTGATGTTGCGCTTGTTCTTGGCGTCCTGGAGACCGTTCTTCTTGATGTAGTCCCAGAGCTTCTTCGTGATCTGACCACGAGGAGCCGGCTTGGTTCCGACGACGGCACCGAGGACCGCGTCAGGCTGCACCGGCTTCATCAGGGCAGGATTGGGTTTCCGTTTAGCTTTGGGCTTGGTTGCTTTCTTAGCTGCTTTGGTTGCTTTCTTTGCCATAGTGTTGTTGGCGGCTGTTGCCGTGAGCGCAGGTTATGAGAGCGCCCCAAGGAGCGTCAACGCAAATTTCAGCAATCTTTAGTGTTGTTTCCCTGCGCAAATTGCTCTCTCACGAAGGGAAAAAGATAAATTCGCGGCGCTTTCGACGGTCGCATGCCGGGCGCGGATGAGACGGTGTCAAACCTTTGCGCGGCCCTCAACCCACTGCACCGCATGCCGCACGAGCGCGGCTCCATCGGTGATGCCGAGCTTCTCCTTGATGTGGGAACGGTGGGCCTCGACGGTGCGCGCGCTGATGCTGAGCTGCGCGGCGATGTTCTTCGTCGGCACACCTTTGCCGATGAGCGTGAGGATTTCGAGCTCTCGGTCGGTGAGCGAGTCAATGCCGGTGATTCTGTTGCGTGAGGCGCCAGTGACCTGCTCCAGCATGCGCGCGTTGAGCGTCTCGCTGACGTAAAGGCCGCCGGAGAGAACTTTCTGGATTGCGGCGATGAGATGGTCGGCGGCCTCCTCCTTCATGACATAGCCACGTGCGCCGGCGCGCAGAGCACGCTCGCCATAAGTCTCCTCGTCGTGCATCGAAAGCACGAGGCACTGCGTGGCGGGATGCATGGCGCGGATGTCTTTGACGAGTTCCAGACCGTTTTTGTCCGGCAGCGTCAAATCAACGATGGCGAGGTCGGGCCTCAGCTTTCCGACGACCTCAAGCCCCTCTCGCGCGCTGCCCGCCTCGCCGCAAACCTCCAGCCCTGACTCGGCGCGCACGAGCTGCGCGAGGCCGTGGCGCATGATGGGGTGGTCGTCGATGAGGACGATGTTCTTCACGGATTCTTTGCTGGTGCGGGAACGCTGCATGTGACCTGGGTGCCGCCTGAGCGACGAGGGGAGACGGTGAGAGTGCCGCTCATCATTTGAGCGCGATGACTCATGGTCAAGAGGCCCATGCCGGTGCCCTTGGCCGCGCTGTCGGGGATGCCGATGCCATTGTCGCGCACGGTGAGGACGATGTTGCCGCTCTGCCTGGCGAGGTGAATGTCCACGCGTTTCGCCTGACTGTGCTTCACGGCGTTGGAGACGGCCTCCTGGGCGATGCGGAAAAGCTGCACGGCCATCTGCGTGTCCTTCATCTGCACGGGATTGTCGAAACGAAACTCGCAGATGATCTCGAAGGCGCGGGCCGTGCTGTCGGCCAGTTCCTTCAACGCCGCCATGAGGCCGCCGGCATCGAGCACGACGGGCATGAGGCCGCGGGAAGTCTCACGGGCGCGTGTGTTGGCCTTGCTGATGAGCTTCACGATCTCCTCGAGGTTTTGCGCCTCGGGGCTGCCGGCCTTGCTGAGATTTTTCTGCGCCACTTTGGCAAGGCAGCCGATGGCGGCGAGCTGCTGGCACAAGTCATCATGAATGTCCTGGCCGATGCGCGCCTGCTCCTCCTCGCTGATGTGAAGTATTTTCTCCTCCAACGCCCTGCGCTCCGTAAGATCACGAATGACGCCGGTGAAAATGCGGCGGCCGCTGGGAAGCACCGCCTCGCCGACGGAGAGATCGATGGGAAACACCGAGCCGTCCTTGCGCTGCGCCAGCACCTCGCGGCCGATACCGATGATGCGCCTCACGCCGGTGCTCAGGTAATTGCGAACATAGCCGTCATGCCTGTCGCGGTAGGGCTGCGGCATGAGCATGCTGATATTGCACCCGGTGATCTCCTCACGTTTGTAGCCGAACATTCGCTCGGTGGCCGAATTCGCCGTCTCGATGATGCAGTTTTCGTCGATGGTGATGATCGCGTTCACCGCCGTCTCGACAATCGCCGCTGCGCGCTGCTCGCTGGCCTGGAGCGCGGCCTGCAGCTCGGCGATGCTGGGTGCGGCGGGCGGCTTTTTCGGCATGTGCGGAGGTTTAATCGGCGGCGGAGACAAATCCATCCGGTTTAACCGCCAGGATCGAGCACGGGGCGTTTTGCACGATTTTTTCCGCCGTGGTGCCGATGAGCATCTCCCGCAGGCCGGTTTTTCCACGCGTGCCAAGCACGACGAGGCTGGCATGCGACTCGCTGACATGATCAAGGATGGCCTCGCGGATATTGACGCGCTCTTTGATGAGCGCAGTGACCTTGACACCTGCGGTATCGCGAATGAGCGGGGCAAGAAAGGCGTCCAGATCCTTGCGCCAGTTCTCGACCGCCTCGGGGTCGATGGTGGCGGGCAGCGCGGGGGCAAAGCCGCCGTAGTCGAGCGACATGGCCAGCGCGCTCTGATAGACATGCAGGCAATCCAAGGACGCGCCATCCTGCTGCGCGACGTGCAGCGCGCACTGCACTGCCTTGGCGGAGTTTTCGGAGAAGTCGACGCAGGTGACGATCTTCTTAAACGGCCCCTGCGCGTCCTCCCGCACGACGAGCACATCCACAGGAGCCTTGCGCACGCATTTCGCGGCGATGGCACCGACACGGTGCGGCTCGTTCTTCGAACCTTTGGCCCCCATGACGAGCAAATCGGCGCTGTGAGCACGGCAAGCCTCGATGAGCTCGGTGAACGGATGCCCGATGCGCACCTCGGCATTCACCGCAACGGCCCCGACCTCGGACTCGGCGACAAACTGCTGCAAACGCTTCAACCAGTCGGCCCTGATGGTGGCCTGGTCGGTGGAGAGCGCCTTTTTCAGCTCATGCACGAGAAATTCGTCCATGACATGCACGGCGGTGACGGCAGCGCCATCGAGCGAGGCGCGGCGGGCTGCCTCGCGCAGGGCGTTCCGGCAGTGAGGGGTGAAGTCGATGGCGGCGATGACGTGGTGGAGCTTTTTCATGGGATTAGTAATGATTTCAGCATAGCCGCCCGTGAAAGGCAATGCCCCGCGGCATTTGCGCCCCTTTGGGCGCGCATTGGCCTACAAGCCGGCCTCTTCCTGCGCCTGCTCGACGGCCGCCTCCAGCGTCCACAAGGTTTTGTCGAAAGATTTCTGCCGGGCGCGGAACTGCGCCTCCTCGGTGATGCCGCCGAGCGTCTCCCGTTCCTTCAAGGCGTAGGCGTGGTGCTCTTCGAGCGCCTTCACACGAGTTTTGAAATACTCACGCCCCCCCTGCTCCTTGAGCACTTCGATGTCCGCCTGCCAGCGCGTCAGGGCGTCGTCCGCCTTTTTCAAATACTCATCGCGGCTGGTGGTGAGGTGTTCCTTGGCCTTCTTGAACCACTCGCGGCCCTTGACCTCGGTCTGCTCTTTCACTTTGGAAAATTCATTCTTCAGCTTTTCGGCGGCGCGACGGAGCTGCTCGTTCAAATCCTGCGCATAGGAAGGGGAAAGGCAGATGAAGGCGGCAAGGCAGGCAAGGAATGTCTTTTTCATAATGGCGAGGGATACGGCTGGATGCGGCGGACCATGCATGCTCTTTTCCTCCGCGAAAGATTTTCCACGCTGCTCCGTCAACTTCACGCCTCATGATCCGCACGCACGCCCTCCTTACGCTCGCCTTCCCGTTACTCACCACGCTTGTCGTGGCGCAGTCGGCCACCCAGCCCTTGTTCTGGCCCGCGAAGAACGGCCCGACGCAAGATGCAATCGTCCCCGCGACCGAGGCGGCTCGTGTTCCGCTCGAATGGGACGGAGCTTCCGGCAAAAACATCGCCTGGCGCGTCGAACTCGAAGGCGAAGGCCACTCCACGCCGGTGATCGGCGGGGATTTGATCTGGTTCACCGCCGCCACGACCGATGGCAAGCAGCAGTTCGTGTATGGCATCGACCGGCACAGCGGAAAAATCGTGCATCACAAGCTCGTGTTTGAAAACGCCGCGCCCGAAGAACTCGGCAACCCGCTGAACAACTATGCCGCGCCATCCCCCGTGCTCGAAGCGGACGCACTTTACGTTCATTTCGGCACCTACGGCACGGCGCGCATCGACCCGGCCACCGGCTCAAAAGTCTGGGAGCGCCGCGATATCAATGTGCGCCACTATCGCGGCCCCGGTTCCTCGCCGCTCATTCACGGCGACCTGCTGATCCTCACCTTTGACGGCATCAATGAGCAGTTCGTCACCGCTCTCGACAAGAAAACCGGGAAGACCGTCTGGAAAACACCCCGCACCACCGATTACGGCGATCTCGACAAGGAAGGCAAGCCCACGCGTGATGGCGACATGCGCAAGGCCTACCACACTCCTGACGTGTTCGAGATCGGCGGCAAGGAAGTGCTTGTTTCCATCGGCTCGCGGGCCGCGTTTGGCTACGAGGCAGCCACCGGCAAAGAACTCTGGACCATCCGCCACGGCGGCTTCAACGCCGCCATCCCACCGCTTCGCCTTGGTGACCTGCTCATCCTCAACACCGGCTCCGAGCGCGCCCACACCCTCGGCGTCCGCATCGACGAAAAGATGGCCGGCGACATCACTGAAAGTCACGTCCTGTGGGACCGTGAAAAACGCAATGCCAGCGAGTCCGCCCCGGTCCTCGTCAACGGCGTCCTCTACCAGACCACCCGCGGCGGCATCGTCAGTGCTGTGGAGGCCAAAACCGGCAAGGACCTATGGGAGGACCGCATGGAGGGCCAGCACCTGCCCGGCCCTGTCGTTATCGGCGACAAATTGCTCTTTTCCAATGACCGCGGCCAAACCTTCCTCGTCCGCGCCCTGCCGGAGAAGTTTGAGCTGGTGGGCAAAAACCAGCTCGCCGAGCCCATCACCACCTCCCCGGCTGTGGCGGATGGCGCCATCTTCATCCGCACCAAGAAGGCTCTTTACAAGATTGCGGGCAAGTAACCCCCCTTCCCTGCCCGCCGTCGCCAGAAAGCCGTCTTTCCGGAGCCATTAGAATTGCCCCCTTCATCCGAACATAGGAGCGACTCTTGCGTCGGCGATGCGGCACAAAGTCAAGGGATGATTTGGCCTGTTGCGCATGCCGCGTAGGAGAAAAATCCGGGGATTCTCACAAAACCGTCGCAAACATGTTAAAGATGTGCTAAGCTGACCATCTCTATGGCTACTACCACTCCGACCCGCAAGACACGTTTCTCCCGCCGAGTCCCTGACCATGTCACCGACGAGCTTGTCAATGTCCTCTCCAAGCCTGAGACATATGAGTTCAACACCCTTTTCGGTCTGGTCTATGACAACCTCAAGTTGAAGAACGCCGTCAGCGGTGGGGAGGAAATGCTCCGCCTTCGTTCCTATGAAAAGCTGCAGAACCTCGTCAGCCGCGGTCTCTGCGCCAAGGTCGGCAAGACCTACCGCGGCCTTGAAGGCCTGCGTGCCGCTCACAACGCCGCCATCGCTGCCCGCAGCGCCGCCGTCGTGGCTCGTACTGCGGCCCGTTGATCATCCGTCATTTTTCAAAGGGCCGCCTGCGCATGCACGGCGGCCCTTTTGTTTTCTCCGGGTTTGACGCTGCCCCGGCCTTCGCTACCCATCCTTGTCTCTTTGCCCCCATGTTTGAGAACTATCTCCCCGTCCTGCTGCAAATCGTCATCGCCGGTGGTTTCGCCGTCGTGACACTGATCGCCTCTGCGCTGCTTGGTAAATCTGCCAAGCGCACCGAGATCAAAGACTCCGCCTATGAGTGCGGCATGCTGCCCGTCGGCGACAGCCAGCCGCGTTTCAGTGTGAAATTCTACATCGTCGCGATGCTTTTCGTGCTGTTCGATATCGAGGTCGTTTTCCTATACCCCTGGGCCGTGATCTACAAGGATTTCATCGCCGCTCACGGCCCCTCCATCCTCGCCGTGGCCACCGGATTCGTCTCCATCCTGCTTGTCGCATTCGTTTACGCCTGGAAAAAAGGCGTGCTCGACTGGAAGTCATAGTCTGGCCGCCTCGCAGCTTCGTTTTCCGCCTCCATGATCGCCTACCTCAGCCTGTTTCAGCTCAAGCCCCAGGTCACCGAGGAAAAACTGGAGCAGATGATGTCCCAGACACGCGTCATGCTCCTGCGCGTTCCGGAGGTGCTCGCGGTGAAAACCGGCAAGCGCGTCAATTCTGCCGATCCTTGGCCGTGGTTTGTCTATCTCGAGGTAGAAACCATGGACAAGCTCGCGATCTGCCAGGACGACCCCTATTACATCAAGTTCCGCGAGGAAGTCCTCAAGCCGAACATCTCCGAACAGGAGTCCACCGCCTTCGAAATGGAGCCGCGCAAGGACGTGAAGTACTCGTAGTTTTGTAGGGCCATCGAGTCATTTGGCGCGCAAGTGCCCCGCCAGATCTCCTGCATAACCGGCTAGTTCCAGAAACGCCCGGCCGGCGACCTGTCCGCCTGAGTCGATCACATCGCACGCGCCCTCCCAATAAGGCAGCCGCGTGATTCCGCCGTCCTGCTCCTGATCTTCCGCCAGCGGCTTCAGCTCAAACCAAGTGCCCTCAAACCGAATCCGCACGCGAATTGGATACTCCGCACCATTGCGCGGGCTTTTCCACGTCCCGAGAACCTCCCAGGCAAAAACATCGCTGCTCAGATGGCGAACCTTCCCATCACGCTCCACCACCGCCAGCGTCGAGGCTTTGTCCAGCGTCCCATCCTTCCGCCGCATGCGATAGACCATCACCTCGCGCCCATCCTTTAGCTGAAGCGCCGCCCAGTCCCAGCCCACCTGCCCCGCCTCAAGCTGGCTGCTGCTAAACTCGTGATCCATCCACGCTTCACCGCTCACTGCATGTTCGTCCGCCCGCAGTTTGACCGTGCCCGTCGTCTTCAAACGCGGCCACGTCAGGTAATGGCTCGCAGCCTCAGCGCTCGCTCCTTTGCGCGACACACCATCCTTGCCGAACACCACCAACGGCTTCACCACCTCCAGATCCAGTCGCAGCAAAACCTCGCCTTTCACCGTCGCCGCGATGTGCATTCGCTGCGTCACCTCATCCAGCTTGAGCGACCAGTTGCCATTCCGCACCGCCAGCGTCGTCTCAGACGACACCGCATCCCATCCTTCACGGTTCAGCCTTTCCTCATGCACGAAGCGCCCCGTCCGCGCATCCAGCAGCGCCGCATGTGCCAGATGCAAATGCAAGGTCTTCCCATCATCACGCCTAGCCTGCCGAAAAAACGTCACCTGAAACCCAAACCGCCCGCCATCCTTCGCATCCAGATGCCCCGTCACATACCACCACTCCGTGCGAAACTCAGGATGACTCCCATGATCGCGTGGAAACACGAACACCCGCCCCGCCTGCGGAATCGCAAAGCCATCCGCCGTCGTCTGTGCATGCAGCAGCGTCGTCATCGAGAGAAAAAGTAGCATCCAGTGTTTCATGTCATTCTTCCGTTTGTTCTGCCGGCAGCATCGCCGCCCATCGTCCGACCAGCGCGGCCACCAGCATGCCGACGACGATCACCGCAGCGCCCAGAACTGCGAGATGCCACCACACCGCGTGAAACTGCAGCGTCCAGCCAAAGCACTGCTTGTTGATGCGATAAACGAGCAGCCATCCCAGCCACAAACCGGCCGCAATGCCCGTGAACGCACCTGCACACGCCACGCCGAGCCCTTCAAGTGCCGCCGACTTCGCCATCTCACGGCGCGTCATGCCCAGCGATCGCAGCGTCGCCAAAATCGCCCGCCGCTCCAGCATCAGGCTCGCCAAAGCCAAACCAAGACCTACCACCGCCACGATCACGCCGATCACCTCCAGCGCATGCGTCACCGCAAACGTCTGGCGGAAAATACGCAGCGCTTCGCTCCGCAGGTGTGCGTTGGTGAACACGCTCAAACCTGGTTGCTGGCGTTGCATTCGATCCCGCACCGTCTCCGCATCCATGCCCGGCTTCAGCATGATCGCCACACGCCATGCCTCGTCGGTCTCAAACCACTCGCTAAAAACCTGCTGCGGCAAGGTCAGCGATCCGCGCTCATTGCCATACTCCGCGTTCATCGCCACCACGCGCACCTTGCGACCCGCCAGCTCGATCACATCGCCTACCTGCGTGCCAAACCGCTCGCTCCAGCTCTCGCTCATGATCGCCGGAGTGATGTCATCGTGCGTCTTCCACCATTCCTCACGCTTTGGAGCCTCCACCCAGGCATACAGCCCATGCTTGTGCGCAAACACCGGATCAGTGCCCAGAATGAGCACCTCGCCGCCGTGCCAAAGCAGCGTCCGCGCCTGCACAAACGCCAGCTCGGCCACCTCCGGCCCCTGTCCGAGTGCAGAGAGCGTTTTTGGCGATATGAAATGCGTCGATGACGCGCTCTGCGCTCCCGCGCTGCTCACATAAATGTCCGCCTTCATCGTGCGGTCGATCCAGCCGCGCATCGTGTGGTCAAAACTCGCCACCATCACCGCCATGCCCGTCGTCATCGCCACCGCGCTCGCCAGCGCTGCCACTGCGAAGCGATGCCGCACCGTCGGCCGACGCAGTTGCGAAAGAGCCACACGCCACACTGCTGAAGTCACCTTTCGCCGCGCCAAAAAGCGCAGCATCGACCCCGCCGCCAATCCAGCGCCCACCAGCCATAGCAACGCCGCCGCATAACCCGCTAGCGGCAGGCGCGTGCCGCTCGCAAACCGCAGCACTGGCAACTCAGCCAGCGCAACTGCCACTAGCATCATCGCCCAGCCGATCCATTCCACGCGCCACACCGTTCCACCTTCAAACAGCACCGCATGCCTCCCCAACATGTGCGCCGGTGGCGTGCGCGCCGCCATCCGGGCCGGCCACCAGGCGGCGATAAGACTCGCAAGGATCGAAATCGAAAGCGCCAGCAGTGCCTCATTCACGCTCAACGCCGCCTGCTGCTCGCTTGTCGCGCCATACAGCGCATTCATCGTCTTCGTCACACCACCGACGGCACCTTGCGCCCCAAGCCATCCCAAGAGCACGCCCAAAGCACCACCGCACAGTCCCAGCAGCCCCGCTTCGATAAGAAACGCGATTTGAATCGCCCGATCCGTCACGCCAAGCGATTTCAAGATCCCAATCTCCTCTCGCCGACGGAGCACCACGCCATCCAGCGCTTGAAAAATGAGATAACCACCCACCAACAGCGCCAGCAGCGAGAGAATCGTCAGATTCAGGCGAAACGCCTGCGTCATCGTCCCTGCCAGTTGCCGCCGATTCGAGCCGCCCGTCACCTGCCAGCGTGATTTCAGCAACTCGCCCGCTTCCTCGCGTAGATTCGGAAACAATGCACTGTCCTGCGCCAAAACCTCCACGCGGTCCACCTTGTCACCACGCATCAAAATCGACTGCGCCTCCGGAAAATCCATCAGCAGCAAATGCGCAGGCAAACTCGGCACTCCCGGTGTCTCCGGCACCACACCGGCCACCTTCAGCGTGATCACGCGATCATCCACAATCAGCCGCAGCTTCTCGCCTTCATTCACGCCCAGCTTCGGACTCACATAAACACCCGAGCGCACCGCCTGCATGTTTGCGCCCAGTCCCGCCGGTGCCTCGCCACGCAGATTCAGCAGGGCCACAAAATCCACGCCCAGCAGCCGCCACGTCGCTCGCGATCCGATCTCGCCATTGCCCGCATCCGCCGCCGGTGTCACCGTCTCCTCCACCACGGGCAGCAAACTCACCGGCCGATCCCCCAGCGCCTCGCGCATCTCCCGCACATCGTCTTCGCGCAAAACACCGCTCACCGCCTGCACCGTCCAGTCCGGCTGCCGCGTGATGCCATCCGTGAACGTCTCAAAACCGGATAACGCCGCGTTGCTCGCAAGCCGCACCGCCAGATACACACTCGATCCCAGCGCCAGGATCAGCATCAACGCGATCTGCTGCCGCAAAGCCAGCCGCCAGTGCCGCAGCGCACAACGCCGCAAGATGAGAAGTACCGTACTCATGCGCCTTCGACGATTTGTCCGTCCTGCATGCGCAGCACACGCTCGCAATGTTTCACCGCCTCCGGGCTGTGCGTCACCAGCAGCAGTGCCGCTTTGGTTTCACTCACAATCTCCGCCAGCAACTCCAACACCTGCGCTCCCGTGGCCGAATCCAAACTGCCCGTCGGTTCATCTGCCAAAATCAACGACGGCCGATGCACCACCGCGCGTGCAATCGCCACGCGTTGCATCTCGCCGCCCGAGAGCTGACCTGGCAACGCCGCAGCGCGATGAGCGATGCCCACACGTTCCAGCAGTTTCCTCACTCGCGTTTCACGCTCGCTCGTCGGCACGCCAAACAGTTGCAGCGGCAGCTCGATGTTTTCCGCCGCGCTTAGCGTGGGCAGCAGATGATAAAACTGAAACACCGTGCCGATGTGCTTGCGCCGTAGTTGCGCCAGCCCGTCCGCGCTCAAATCGCCAAGCACCTGGCCTGCGATCATCACGTTACCACTGTCCGCACGATCCACGCCGCCAACACAGTTCAACACCGTCGTCTTGCCACTGCCTGAAGGCCCCAGCAGCGCCACGCGCTCGCCTTGCTCCAGCTTGAACGACACGCCACGCAGGATCGGGCGCTCTGCGTAGCTTTTGGTAAGGGATTCAACTTCGAGAACAGGCATGTGAAAAAGAAACGGCCTGTCCGGCTTCATGGACGCTCACTTCATCGCCCGCATCAGTTCGCGCACATACTTGCCCAGCATGTCGAACTCAACGTTCAGGCGGTCCCCCGGCTTCTTCGTGTGCAAATTCGTAACCTGGAACGTGTGCGGGATGATCCAGCACACCACCGTCCTCTCCGTCACCTCCGCGGCGGTCAAAGAAATGCCATCGAGGCAGATCGAGCCCTTCGGAATGATCAAGCCGCGTTGCTGTGCGGGAATCTCCACCTCCAGCCGGTGATCCTGTCCATGCTCGCTCCAATCGAGGATCTTCACCGTAGCATCCACATGTCCTTGGACAAAATGCCCGCCAAACCGCGCCCCCATCGCCATCGCACGCTCCAGATTGACCAGTGAGCCGGTCTTCAGATCACCCAGGCTCGTCACCTTCAGCGTCTGCATCAGCAAATCGAAACACGCCGTCTGTGCCGCTGCATCCTTCGCTGTCACCGTGAGGCAGCAGCCATTCACCGCCACGCTCTCGCCATCCACAAGTTCAGATGCCATCGCGCCCACGTTCACTGTGAGCCGCGCGCTTTCGCCGCGTGGCTCCAGTGAAATAACACTGCCGGTGGTTTCGACGAGACCTGTGAACATGCTTCGAGATAAACGGGCAAAACGCCGCTGTCGATGCCGTATTGATCCCCGCTGTGTTACATCGTCTCCTCCAGCTTGGCACCTTGTGTATCTCCACGAGCCTCCTCTCGGCGGAGCACTGGGCCTTTCAGCCGCTGAAGCCCGGCCAGGCAAAGAGCATCGACGCCTATCTCCAAACAACAGCCACCCGCGCCGACGCCCGCACCCTCATCCGCCGAGCCCACTTTGACCTCACCGGCCTGCCACCGTCCGACGTGTCCGACACGTCAGACCTGTCGGACGAAGCTTACGCCCGCCTCATTGACTCGCTCCTCTCCAGCCCCCACTACGGCGAACAATGGGCCCGCCATTGGCTGGATGTCGCCCGCTACTCGGACACCAAAGGCTATGTTTATGCCCGCGAAGAAAAGAACTGGGTCCACGCCTCCGCCTACCGCGATTGGGTCGTGCGGGCGCTGAATGACGACATGCCCTACGACCGCTTTTTGCTCCTGCAAATCGCCGCAGACCAGGTCGTGCCGCCAAGCTCACCCGATCTCGCCGCGATGGGCTTTCTCACGCTCGGGCGACGCTTTCTCGGCGTCACGCACGACATCATCGATGACCGCATCGATACCGTCATGCGCGGCACGCAGGCGCTCACCGTCTCGTGCGCACGCTGCCACGATCACAAATTCGATCCCATCCCCACACGCGACTACTACGCGCTCTACGGCGTCTTCCAGAGCTGCGCGGAAGCGCTCGTTCCCTGCGCCAGCGGCGAAAATGCCGAACTCGCCGCGCTGGTGAAGAAGAACCGCGATCTCATGACGAAACGGCGCGAGGAGCAGATGAAGCGCACGCGCGACCGTGTCGCCGATTACCTCAAAGCGACCCGCGAGTTCGACAAATACCCCGAAGAGGTCTTCGGCCAGATCCTCGACTCGAACGACCTCAATCCCTTCATCGTTCATCGCTTCGTCGGATGGCTCGACAAGCATCCCGGCGTCGAACTAACCGAAAAAGTGCTCCAGCAGCCCGATTCGCCCGCTTTCGTGCCCGACGAGCACATCGCGAACATCGAGATGTATTTCCCCACCGGCGTCACCACCGAGCTGTGGAAGTCGCAGGGCGAGGTGGACCGCTTTCTCATCAAAACGAGCACCGCGCCCGCTCACGCCACCATCTTAAAAGACCGTCCGCAGCCCGTCACGCCACGCGTCTTCACTCGCGGCAATCCACTCACAAAGGCCGAAGCCGTGCCGCGGCAGTTTTTGAGCCTCTTCGGCCCGCAGGAGCCTTTTTCCATCGGCAGCGGCCGCCTCGAACTCGCCCAGGCGATCATCGACCCGCGCAATCCACTCACCGCCCGCGTGATGGTGAATCGAATCTGGCAGCACCACTTCGGCAAAGGCCTCGTCAGCACGCCGAGCGATTTCGGCAAGCAAAGCAGCCCGCCCACGCATCCCGAGCTCCTCGACTTCCTCGCCACCGAGTTCATCCGCAGCGGCTGGAGCATCAAGCACATGCACCGGCTTATCATGTTGTCGGAGGCGTATCGTAGAACGAGTTTTCCAACTCGTTCAGACGGGTTGGAAAACCCGTCCTACGTCCCCCATCGCCTCTCCTTCGAAGAAGCCCGCGATGCCTGGCTCGCCGCCGCCGGCCGTCTGAATCCGCAAATCGGCGGTCGTCCCGAGCCGCTGTTTGCCGCCAGCAACACACGGCGCACCCTCTACGCCTTCATCGACCGCGAAAACCTGCCCGCGGTCATGCGCACCTTCGATTTCGCGAATCCCGATCTCTCCATCCCGCAACGCAGCGAGACCACCGTGCCGCAGCAGGCCCTTTTTGGTCTGAATCACCCCTTTCTCGTCCAACAGGCCAAAGCGCTCGTCAAACGCGTTTCGAGCGAAAAATCGCCCCAAGACCGCATAGGCCTGCTTTACCGCTTTTTGTTCCAAAGAAGCCCCAAAGCCGACGAACTGACCTCTGCGCTCGCCTTCATCTCCGTCGATGAAAAGCCCGCTCTCGTCGAAAACGATCACGCCAAGGCCTGGCAGCACGGTTTTGGCGAGTGGGACGAGAAAACCGGCCGCGTGAAGACCTTCACACCACTGCCGCACTTCACCGGCCAAGCCTGGCAGGGCGCGGAAGACTGGCCGAACGCCCAACTCGGCTGGGCTCAACTCACCGCCGAGGGCGGTCATCCCGGAAATGACCGCCAGCATGCCGTTGTGCGCCGATGGATCGCCCCTGCGGATGGTCGCTACGATCTGCGCTCCACCCTGATCCACGAACCGAAGGTCGGCGATGGCATCCGCGCCTTCGTCAGTCACTCCCGCCTCGGCAAACTGCTCGGCACCAAGCTCCACGGCTCCAAAGCCGACCTCAGCCTCGCCGCCATTTCGTTCCGTGCAGGCGACACGCTCGATTTCATCGTCGATATCGACATCGGCCTGAACAGCGACCAATTCCTCTGGTCACCGCAACTCAGCGCCACTCAAACCATCGCCGCTTCCGGCGGCGACGTGCCATTCGAAGTCTGGGACTCCAAAAAAGACTTCACCGCCTCGCCCAAAACAACACTCACCTCTTGGGAGCAGCTCGCGCAGGTCTTGATGCTCTCGAACGAGTTCATGTTTGTTGATTAACGGGCTCCATTGCCTCAAACTGACCGCATGAGCACACTCGCTGAAATTGAAAAAGCCGCCGCTGCGCTGCCACCAGAGCAAAAGCAGGAATTGATCCTGTTTGTGGCCGCCCGTCTGCGTGCGGAGGGTGGTGAACTGCCTCCGCCGCGACAGTTCAGCAAGGAGCGGATGGCGGCATGGTTCGCCGAGGACGAGGCTGACATGCAGCAGTTCCGCCAAAGTGCATGAGGCTCTTTCTCGACACCAGCGTCATGCTTTCGGCTGCAGCTTCGGCCACGGGAGCTTCGCGCGAGGTGTTTCGTCTGGCGTCAATCAACGGCTGGCTGCTGGTGACGACTCAATACGCGATTGAGGAGGTGTTGCGTCATCTGCCCGACCTGCCTCTTCAGGCCAGTGCGGGCTGGGCTGCGATGCGTCCCTGCATCCTGATCATGGATGATGTACTGACCATCAATCGCCCGGTGGTTTTTCCAGTGCCGAAAGACAAGCCAATCCTTTTTGGCGCACTGGCGTGGGCGGACGTCCTCCTCACGCTGGACCATGCGGACTTTGGCGAACTCCTCGGAGAATCCTTCTATGGGATGCCGGTCTTGAAACCAGGACCTTTTCTCAAAAGAGAACGGGATAACGGCCGCCTGAAGCCGGCAAGCCCACCGTAGCGGCTGGCGTATTCGTTACATGCCCCTTCCGCTCACCCGCCGTGATTTCCTTGCCCGCTCCGGCATGGGCTTGGCGGCGCTGGGGTTGGCGGATTTGCAGGCTTCAAGGCCGCATTACGCGCCGAAAGCCAAGCGCGTGATCCATTTCTTCCTCAATGGCGGGCCGTCGCATGTGGACACGTTTGATCCGAAGCCGGCGCTGGCTCGCTACGCGGGCAAACCGGTGCCGAGTCATCGCATCACGGAGCGGAAGACGGGCGCGGCGTTTCCTTCGCCATTTGAGTTTCGTCGCTACGGGCAGAGCGGCATCGAGGTGAGTGAGCTTTTCGCGAAAACGGCGGCGCGCATTGATGACATCGCGGTGATCCGCTCGATGCAGGCGCAGGTGCCGAATCATGAGCCGTCGCTGATGCTCATGAACTGCGGCGACTCCATCCAGCCGCGTCCGAGCCTCGGCGCGTGGTTGACCTATGGCCTCGGCAGCGAGACGGCTGACCTGCCGGGTTTCATCGCGATGTGTCCCGGCGGCATGCCGATCAAAGGCGCGGAGAATTGGCAGGCGGCGTTTCTTCCCGGTGCGTTTCAGGGAACGTATGTCGATTCGAAGCACGAAACGGTGGACCGCTTGATCGAAAACATCCGCAGCCCGCACGCGGACACGAGCGTGCAGCTCCGCCAGCTCGAGCTGCTGCGTCGCATCAATGCCGCGCACAAGGCGGAGCGCAGCGATCCACGACTGGAGGCTCGCATTCAGAGCTTTGAGCTGGCCTTTCGAATGCAGATGGAGGCGGCGGATGCCTTTGATGTCACCAAGGAGCCCGAGCACATCCGCAAGATGTATGGCGAGGGTGTGCATGCGCGGCAGACGCTCATCGCGCGGCGCTTGTTGGAGCGTGGTGTGCGCATGGTGCAGCTCTGGCACGGTGCCGGGCAGCCGTGGGATAATCACGACAACATCGAAACGAATCACCGCAAGCTAGCCACCGACATCGACCAGCCCATCGCGGCGCTTTTGAGCGATCTGAAACAGCGCGGCATGCTGGAGGACACGTTGGTCATTTGGGGCGGCGAATTTGGTCGCACACCGACGGTGGAGCTCAGCGGCGGCAAGTCGAAGCTCGGTCGAGATCACAATCACTACGGCTTCAGCGTGTGGATGGCCGGTGGCGGCATCAAAGGCGGCACCGTGCATGGCAGCACGGACGAGTTCGGATTCGCCGCGCAGGAGAATCCCACCAGCATCCACGATCTGCACGCCACGATCCTCCATCTGCTCGGCATCAATCACGAGGAGCTGACTTACCGGTATGCTGGACGAGATTTCCGGCTCACGGATGTTTATGGCGAGGTGATACGGCCGATCGTGGCTTGATCGGGGTGTCCATCTGTGGATGCTCGCCGCATGCAACCCGCCCGACTTTTAGTCATTTTTGTTTTCGCTGCCGTGCACCTTTGTCATGCAGAGACGGTCAAGCCGCAGGCCAGAGATGATGACTCCGTGGGCGGACGCATGATCAAACTGCCGCCGCCGACGGGATTTCAACGCATCGACGGACTGAATCCGGAGAAGGATCGTCTCTTGGAATCCATGCTCGCCGCGTCGAACCGCTATCTGGCCCGTTTTGAGCCGCTTCAGGCCAATGCCGCCGACGCGAGCCGCAGTTTCAACGCGCAGGTGCTCCGCTCGCTCGAAAACCGTGAGATCGGGGACCGCACCTTCGCAGAAATGAAGCAGCAGACGAAAAAGGAACTCGATCAGGCCAGGGCGACCATCGAGGCGGAAATCGCCAAGCTGAAGGGCAAGGCGGAAAAGGCGATGCAGGACGCCACCGGGGCGGACGCGGCGCTGAGCGTGAGCGATCTCGCGGTGCTGGGCTATTTTGGCGAAACCCCGAACAGCCTGGGATTCACAATGGCCATGAATGTGGAAGCCAGAGCCGGTGACAACACCAACAAACTCAAGGGGGTGATCGCCAGCATGATCGTGCCTGTGAACGGACGTTTGATCTACTTGTATGCCAATGCTGACTTCAAATCGCAGGCGGACCGGCAGTGGGCTGAGAAAGCGGTGACTGACTGGCGCGATGCCGTCCTGGCCGCGAACCCACGCGTGGAAGGCCCGCCAGCCAGCCGTTCCATCTTTGACGGCGTCGGACGCTCCGCCATCATCGGTGCCATCGCCGGAGTGATCGGCGGCCTGGTGGCGATGCTGCTCAGGAAGAAGCGCAAAGCGTGAGCGATCAAGGCATCTTCAAATACGCGATCAAGTCCGCCATCTGCTGCGGCGTGATGGCAGCTTCGAGACCTTCGGGCATCAGGGAGATGCCGGGGCTGGTGAGGGTCTTGATTTCGCTGCGCAAAACCGTGTCCGTGCCGCCATCGGCGCGTTTGAGGGTGAGATTGCCGGCGGTCTCGCTGGTGATGAGGCCGCTGAGGGTGCGGCCGTCGTTGGTTTCGACGAGGTAGAGTGCGAAATTCGGCGAGACCTCGCGATTCGGGTCGAGGATGTTCGTGACGAGCTGCTCGGCGGTCCACGCTTTGATCGTTCCGAGGTGCGGGCCGACGTCGTTGCCCTTGTCCGCGAACTTGTGGCAGACCATGCAGGCCGTTTCGTAGATTTTCGCGCCGCGAGTGGCGTCTCCGGTGGTGCGGGCACTCCTGCCCGCAACCACGCTCTCATTGCGGGCAAGAGTGCCCGCATCACTACCCAGCATGGCCGTGAGATACCTCGCGATGATCTCCTTCCGGTTCGATGACGAACCATCGCCGATGAGCTTCGCGATGCGTTCGGCCAGCGCAGGCGCCTTCTGCCGCCCCAGCGTGGCCTTCGCGGCGACGCTGAGCTGCGCGGGCGTGATCTTCTTTGCCTCGATGGCATCCAGCAGCTTCGCGATGCGCTCCGAGCGCGAGAGCAGGATCGTGGTGGCCTTGTCGCGAAGTGTTGGCGTCAGTTTTGGCCACGCGTTGATAAGCATGTCGGCGACGGCGGGTTCGCGGTAGCTGCCAAGGGCTTCGAGGGCGGCGAGTTGGAGGTCAGGTAGTTCGTCGGGCTTAACCAAAACCTCTAAAGCTGAAATGGATTGGTCAGGCGAAAGTAGCGTGAGAAGCGAAATTTGCCGAATTCGCTCCCCCGACGGTAGTTTCCGATCGTTGAGTTTGGATACCGCCGTGGTCGTCCTCTGCTGCAACCAATCTGAAAGCCTTTTTGGCGGTGCCAGTGATTGCAGGGTGACTCCTTTGGTCAGTAAGCCCGCATTTAATCCAACAAGAATGTGTTCAATCAACTCATCCGGGATGAATGCATGCCCTACAACAAGCCTACGGTTGGTGCAGGCTTGATCGAGGAACTCCAGGGTTTGCTTGGAGTCTGCTGTTGAAGCCGCCATTCTTGCTGACGCGCCTCGAAGGATCCGGTAATAGGCATCTGGCGCACCTGTGGGAGGGCCATAAGCAAACAACCACAAGACTTGGCTTGGGTTCATCGAAGCAGCAGCAAGTTCTGCCGCAATTCCAAGCCACGGATCGCCATCGCCGTTGCGAATCAGATAGATAAGCCGCTCAGGATAGTAGTCACTGGCATGTCCTGCCTCACCAAGGGCAAAAGCAGCCCAGAGTAGAGCCTGTGTTCCAGGCTCGATTCTTGATGTTCGCATGACGAGAACATCATCATTAAAACGATGATAGGCAGGAGGCGTCTTTGCGATGAATTCCGCCTTCAGTCTCCACGCGGTGGATGCGAGGAGTTTGTCGGTGCCGTCGTCATTCAAAACTTCATCAAGTAATCGTAGAGTGAGCTGCCCAAGCTTGGCTGTTTGACGGTCAGAACCTTCTGGTTCAACTCCGACCCGTGGTGCAGGCATTGTCTCTGATTGAGATCCTCCGTGATCAGTTCCGTGAAGTGCCCACAATGCATGTTGTTTGCCCTGCGCCGTCTTCCCGCTCTTCACCAGCTCCCGCAGTGGCTCCACGGCGGCTTTGTCCTGGCGTTCAAACAGCAAACGCTGCGCAGTTTCTCGATGCCACGCGTTCGGGTGGTCGAGGAGGGCGACGAGGTCGGTGGTGCTCGCGGCGCTGAGTTTGGGAGTGTGGCGCAGGCCTCTGGCCTGCGATGAAGGAGCCGGGACAGCTGCACCACTTTTCGGCGCTAGCCGCCAGATGCGGCCTTTGTCTTTGCCGCGCAGGAGATCGACGGCGGCGTGGATGTCGTCGGGGATGCTCCAGGGGTGCTCAATGACTTCGCGATACATGTCGCAGACATGGAGGCAGCCGTCGGGGGCGTTGACGAAATTCACGGGGCGGAACCAGAGGTCGTCGCTGGTACAGAAATTTTTGTTTCCATCGACCTGCACGGCTTTGAAGGTGACGCCGTCGGGCACGAGCTTCATGCGATAGAAGAGATTGCCGGCCACATCGGCGACGAAGGCGAAGTCGCGATACTCTTTCGGATACGCATCGCCGCGATAGACGGTGATGCCGCTGGATGAGGTGACGACGCCAGCGCCGACGAGCTCGCTTTTCGGCAGGTGACTGCCTTCCTGCACCCAGCGCTTCGCGCGGAACTCCCGCCAGGGCTCGGGCGGGCTGGTGCGCCAGACGGGGAGCTGGTCGCCGGCCTCGGCGCAGTCGTTCAGGGCGCTGGGGACGACGAGATACGGGTTCCGCGCGAGGTAGCGATACGGCAGGACGACGTGCTGGCAGGGATTGCGGATGTTGCAGAGGAAGCGGTTGCCCCAATCATCGAAGGTCTGGCCGAAGCGTGCGCCGCCGCTTTCGAGGCGCACATCGCCGGTGCTGGGGTCGAAGGAGAAGTCGTTTCGCTTGATGGGGAGCGGTTTGAAGTCGCTTGGAATCGGCATGACGCTCTCGCTGCCGGGCACGCGTTGGATTTCGCCGCCGTTCGAGCCGCCGGCGATATAGATGCGGTGATCGAGGCCCCAGATGGGGTTGTTCATGACGGCCTGGACGTTGAGCTTTTTGAAGCCGGTGAAGACCTTTTGCCGCACATCGGCCACGCCGTCGTCATTCGTGTCTTTGAGATACCAAACGTCCGGCGTAGCGGTGACGAAGATGCCGCCTTTCCAGCATGCGGCCCCGGTGGGCCAGGAGAGGCCCTCGGCGAAGACGGTGGCCTTGTCGAAGGTGCCGTCGCCATCGGTATCGGTGAGTAGACGCACTTTGCCGATGTGGGCATCCGTGGGGTTTTCCTGGCTGGGCTTGTGCGCGGCCTTGTCGGTGTAGGGGTAGTCGTTCATCTCGCACACGTAGGCGCGGCCATCGGCATCGTAGGTAATGGCGACGGGATCGTTGACGAGCGGCTCGGCGGCGATGAGCTGCATCTCAAAGCCGTCGAGCACATGGAAGGTCTTCGCGGCGTTTTGCGGCTCCACGGGCGGTGTGGAGGGGAAGTCCAAGGCCCGGAGGGTCCGCGAGCAATCAAGCCACAAGGCAAGAAGCGAGATGATTAGCAGAGGTCGAAACATCCTTGCATGCACGGATAGCCCGGGCGAAATCTTGCCTTGATGCTCTGAATCGAATTACTTCAAAGCGGCTGGTCAATGGGCGCTAAATCGGTAGCCAGAATCGTTGATGACTCCGTAGGCACCCGTCGGGGAGAAGGAATCAGCCGCGTAAAGCTGTCGCAGTGCATCGAAGTCCTCTCTTCCCGGCAGGTTGAAAGGCCCGGTGCCTCCTCTTGAACCAAACCGATCTGTGTGTGGAAGGCCAAGCACATTGCCGATCGAATACGGAAGCCAGTCAATGATGGGATCCGCAAGCCAGGCAAACGATTTGGTGCTCCACCACTCCGAAGGATCGAGAAAAATGTGACCCCGCTTGGTGGTCCATGGGAATGTCGCTTCTGTCATCATGCCCAGGCGACCATCCCAGGACTTGCCGGGCGGGGAGTCAAAGCCAACCACAATATCAGCACGGCCACCCGCCGAGGGGGAAAAAGTAAAGACCCGCCCTGGTTCCCAGCTCCGGAAACTTTTGTCAATTTCTCTGCGCAACTCGCTTTCCGAGAGATGGCTAGGAATTGGTGTCAAAGTGTTCAGCCGCCAAGTCAGATGTGATTTGTGCCATAATCCCGGCTTGTTGAAGCTCAAAGGCCTCTGCTGCAATTGCTCCGCCTGCGGATAGGCACAACTGCTGATGAGAACGGTCACGAGTAGCAGTGACAGAAGCGCCGAGTGAGCATTTTTCATGGCTGGTTAGGTTGTGGAGGCAATTTCTGGCATTATTGAATAATTGACTCACTTTTTATAAACGGTTCAAAAGTGACTATGGCCATCTTCTTTGCGCAAAAAAGTTGTAAAATAATATTTATAAAGCATTAATTTTCAGTCTCTTAGTTGTGCATCGCTTAGGTAAAAAGCGGCCCCAATGGACGGTGATAATCATCAAATGGGCTTCCTTGACCCATTGTTTTGACTCGCCACACTGGCGGCCCTTTTCCCGCCATGGCCTACATCAACGAAAATTACAACAAGCTCAAAGCCGGTTACCTCTTCCCCGAAATCGCCCGCCGCGTGAAAGCCTTCACCGAGGCGAACACCGAGGCCGCGAAGCGCCTGATCCGCTGCGGCATCGGCGATGTGACCGAGGCACTCCCTGAAGCCGTGCGCACCGCCATGCACAAAGCCGTCGATGAAATGGGCGACCGCTCCACCTTCCGCGGCTACGGCCCGGAGCAGGGTTACGACTTCCTCCGCAACGCCATCGCCGAGAACGATTTCAAATCCCGCGGCATCAACATCGAGGCCGATGAAATTTTCATCTCCGACGGCAGCAAGTGCGACACCGGCAACATCCTCGACATCTTCGGCGCGGGGAACAAGATCGCGATCACCGATCCGGTGTATCCCGTCTATGTCGATACGAACGTCATGGCTGGAAACACCGGCGATGCGGATGACAGCGGCGCTTACGCCGGTCTCCACTACCTCAAATGCACGCCCGAGAATGGTTTCGTGGCCGACATTCCTTCCGAGCCGGTCGATCTGGCCTACCTCTGCTACCCGAACAACCCGACGGGTGCTGTCGCCACCCGCGCCCAGCTCGAAGCCTGGGTGAAATACGCCCTCGCGAACGGCACCACGCTCCTCTACGACGCCGCTTATGAGGCCTTCATCCGCGATCCTGAGCTGCCGCGTTCCATTTATGAGATCGAAGGCGCTCGCGACTGCGCCATCGAGTTTCGCAGCTTCTCGAAGAACGGCGGTTTCACCGGCGTGCGCTGCGGTATCGTCGTCATTCCGAAGAGTCTCATGGGCAAAACGAAGGCCGGTGGCAAGCAGGCCATCCATCCGCTCTGGAGCCGTCGTCACAGCACGAAGTTCAACGGCACCAGCTACATCGTCCAACGCGGTGCCGAGGCCATCTACAGCCCCGAGGGCAAGGCGCAGGTTAAAGCGCTCATCGAGCACTACATGGGCAATGCCGCGCTGCTCGTCGAGGCCTGCAAGAAGGCCGGTCTCGCCGTCTATGGCGGCGTGAACGCTCCCTACGTCTGGGTCGGCTGCCCCGGCGGCCTTACCAGCTGGCAGATGTTCGACAAGATGCTCAACGAAGCGAACGTGGTCATCACCCCCGGCAGCGGCTTCGGCAGCGCCGGCGAAGGCTACTTCCGCATCAGCGCCTTCAACAGCCGCTCGAACGTCGAAGAAGTCTGCCGCCGCATCGCCGCGCTGGTGTGATCACAACAAGCCTCACGCCAGCACATCCTTCAGCACCTTGGCCGGATCGACGCCGGTGAGGCGGAAGTCGAGGCCTTGGGAGCGGAAGGTGAGCTTTTCGTGATTCAAGCCGAGCTGGTGCAGGAGCGTGGCGTGGATGTCGTGCACATGCGCGGGGTTCTCGACGGCACCGAAGCCGAATTCGTCCGTCTCGCCGTATTGCACGCCCGGTTTGAAGCCGCCACCGGCGAACCACATGGTGAAGGCGTCGATGTGGTGGTTGCGTCCGGTGGACTCGCGCACCTCACCCATGGGCGTGCGGCCAAATTCACCGCCCCAAACGACGATCGTGTCGTCGAGCAGGCCGCGTTGCTTCAGATCTCGCACGAGTGCGGCGCAGGGGCGGTCGATGTCGGCGCACTTCATCGGCATGTGTTTCTCCAGATTCTCTGAAACGCCGCCGTGGTGGTCCCAGTTTGTGTCGTAGAGCTGCACGAAGCGCACCCCGCGCTCGACGAGGCGGCGGGCGAGCAGGCAGTTGCGTGCAAAGGTGGTCTCTTTGGCATCCTTGATGCCGTAGAGGTCGAGCGTGGCCTGGCTTTCGCCCTGAATGTCCATCAGCTCCGGCGCGCTGGTTTGCATGCGGTAGGCCATTTCATAAGCGTTGATGCGCGTGGAGATCTCCTGGTCGCCGGTTTCAACGAGACGCTTCAGATTGAGCTCACGCACAGCATCGACGACTTGTCGCTGCTTTTTCGCGTCGATTTCCTTCGGTGAGGACAGATTCACAATCGGGTCGCCCGTGTTGCGCAGCGGCACGCCTTGGTAGGTCGTCGGCAAAACACCGCTGCTCCACAACGCGGCCCCGCCTCGCGGCCCGCGTGGCCCGCTTTGCAGCACGACAAAGCCGGGCAGTTCGTCGCACTCGCTGCCGAGGCCGTAAGTGACCCAGGCACCCATGCTGGGGCGGCCAAACAGCCCGCTGCCGGTGTTCATGTAGAACTTCGCCGGCGCGTGATTGAAGAGATCCGTCTTGCAGGAGTGCACGAAGGCGAGGTCATCGACCATCGACGCCGTGTGCGGCAGCAAATCATTCACCCAGGCGCCCGACTGGCCGTGCTGGCGGAACGCGAACTTCGTGGCGAGCAGGTTGGTGCGATGGCTGCTGTCCATGAAGGCAAAGCGCTTGCCCTTGGTGAAGCTCTCCGGGATCGGCTGGCCGTTGCGCTTCTGCAATTCCGGCTTGTGCACGAACATGTCGAGCTGTGACGGCCCTCCGGCCATGAAAAGAAAAATGACGCTCTTCGCCTTCGCGGGGAAGTGCGTCTTCTTCGGCGTCAGCGCGTCCTCACGCGCCAGAAGCTGCGAAAGCGCCATCGTGCCGACGCCGACACCGCAGCGGCTGAAGAAATGACGGCGTGTTTGGTGAAGAAGGGGATTCATGGCAGTTCGCGGATGCGGAGTTTGCGGAAAAGAATGGGAGAGCCTTCACTTTCGAGGCACAGGAAGCCCTGGGCAGGGTTGCAGCCGGTGCCGCCGCTGACTTCCTCACCATTCACCCAGAGGCGCACCTCGCCATTGATGGCGCGGATGTAGTAGTGGTTCCATTCGCCGTGGCCTTTCGCAAGGTGCTTGCGCGGGAAGCTACGGCTGCCATCGGGTGAGAGCGGCGGGAAAGGCGTCATCTTCACGCCCACAGGAAACACATCGCCATTCGTGCCGAACCAGTCGGTTTTGCCGCCCGCGGCCTTAACCTTGTCTGTGTAACCATGATCGAGCACCTGCACCTCGATGCCATGAGGCAGGCCGGGCTTTCCAGCCGCAGTGAGCTTCTCAATCGACGCCGGAGTGGCCCAAACAAACACGCCGGAGTTCCCGGCCGGCTTTTGATGGCTCCACTCGACGACCATCTCGAAGTTTTTGAACTCCTTCACCGTGCGCATCACGCTCACGGGCTTCCCGGTGCAGTGCAAGACACCATCCTTCCAGTTCCAGGTGTCATCGGCGCTGTTCACCTTCGTAAAATCCTCCGCCTTCAAATCGCGGAAACCGGGCTGAGTGTCGTCGATGAAGGCGCGAACAGCATCATTGGCGAACACGGTGAATGCGGTCAGAAGGAGGGTAAAAATCAGTTTCATGGTCTTATTCACGGGTGATGGTTTCATCCAGATTTAGCAGCGTGCGGGCCGCATTGAGCGTGTCGAGCTTCTTCAGCACCGCGAGCTCGTCCGGCTTCGGCGAGCGGGCGGTGCAGCGTTTGAAGGCGGCTTCGAGGCCGTCTTTCTTGATGATCTTCTCCAACGCGGTCGCGAACTCGTAGAAGCCGGGATCGTTCATCAGCGTGAGCGCCTGCAGCGGTGTGTTGCTGCGGATGCGGCGGGTGCAGCTGTTGAAACCCTCTGGCGCGTCGAAAACCGTCAGCTCTGGCGGTGGCGAGGCTCGATAGACGAAGGTGTAGAGGCCGCGACGGTATTTGTCTTCGCCCTTGCTCACGGTCCACACGCGCTTCACCTGCCCCTGGCCCATCACGCCATCCGGAATGGGCGGGTACACCGGCGGACCGCCAATTTTCGACGATAGCAGGCCGCTGGCCGACAGGCAGACATCGCGCACGAGTTCAGCGTCGAGGCGCAGACGCGTCTGCCGGGCAAGAAGGTAGTTGTTGGGGTCCTTTTCGATGAGTTCCGGCAGGTTGGAGGAGCTTTGGCGATAGGTGTGCGAGGTGACGATGAGGCGATGCAGTTCCTTGAGGCTCCATTTCTTCGCCAGGAACTCGGTGGCGAGCCAGTCGAGCAATTCCGGGTGCGAAGGCAGCGTGCCCTGCGATCCGAAGTCGTTGTCCGTCTCCACGATACCGCGGCCAAAGTACTGCTGCCAAACGCGATTCGCGATCACACGCGCCGTGAGCGGGTTCTGCGGGCTGACGATCCATTTGGCGAGATCGAGGCGATTGGGTTGCGGATTGGTTTTTTCAAACGCGTGCAGCACTTTCGGCGTGCCAGGCGTCACTTCATCGGCGGGACGTGTGAAGTCACCTTTGATGAACACCGTCGTCTTGCGCGGCTTCGGCAGTTCTTTGAGCACCATCGTCGTCGTGCCTTTGTTCAGCAGCGTGTCGAGTTCCTTGTGCCGGTCGTTCAGGATGCGCAGCGGATCGCTCGGCTGCGTGAAGACGGTGAAAATGGTGATGTTATCGGCGAGCGAACGCTTGGCCTCTGGCTTGTCCACGGCCTTCTTCACCGCGGCAGTGAGCTTCGTGCGGAAATCGGGAGCCATTTCCTTCTCCCAGCGGCGCTCCTCGTCATAGCGCTCCTTGATGAGCGCGTTGAGCCTCTTCTCGACGTCTTTGAACTCGGCCGCGAGCGCTTTCACATTCACCTTCGGATCAAAGACCTTCAGTTCCGGCTCGTCCTGGTTGTTCAGGAACGCAAACATGCGGTAATACTCCTTCTGCTCGATCGGATCGAACTTGTGGTCGTGGCATTGCGCGCAGCCGACCGTGAGTCCGAGCCAAACGCTACCAGTCGTCGCCACGCGATCGAACACGCTGTCGATACGGAACTGCTCCTTGTCGATGCCGCCCTCCTGATTGATCTGCGTGTTGCGATGGAATCCGGTGGCAATGACCTGGCTCTCACTGGCCTTCGGCAGCAGATCGCCAGCGAGTTGCTCGATCGTGAACTGATCGAAGGGCATGTCCTTGTTCAGCGCATCCACCACCCAGTCGCGGAACTTCCAAATCTGACGCGGTGCGTCGATGGAGTAGCCGTTTGAGTCCGCGTAGCGCGCCTGATCCAGCCACCAGCGGCCCCAGCGTTCTCCATAGTGCGGGCTCTTGAGCAGGCGATCCACCAGAGCGCGGTATTTTTTGTCGGACCAGGTCGCCGCGTCGGCCAAATCAGCGGGCGAAGGCGGCAAGCCGGTCAAATCGAGGCACACACGCCGAATCAGCGTGGCTGGATCGGCTTCGAAAGAGGGCTTCAATTTCTCCTCCGCGAGCCGCTTCTGAATAAACCGGTCAATCGGATGCGAAGCACCCTCGATAGCAGGTGGATCCTCACGCTTCGGCGGCTCAAAGGCCCAATGGCGCTGGTAAGTAGCGCCCTGCTCGATCCACGCCTTCAGAATCTCGCGCTGCTTGCTGCTGAGCGGCTGTTTGTGCGACTTCGGCGGCGGCATGACCTCGTCCTTGTCGTCGCTGATGATCCGCTGCCACGCGTCTGATTGGGCCAGATCACCCGGCACAATGCCGCGTGAGCCATCGCGGTTCTCCGTGGCTCCCTCGAACGTATCCAGCCGCAGCCCGCCTTCACGATGCTTCGGATCGAAGCCATGGCAGGCAAAGCAGTTCTCAGACAGGATCGGGCGCACGTCGCGATTGAACTCGACCTTCACCGGCGCGGCAGGCAGCGAGGTCAACGTGGCGGCAAAAAGGACAAGAAGGGGGCGGATCATGGGCACTCCAAGAATACGTCAAAAACGTGGCCTGTCTGGCGCTGGAATCACGTTAGCAGCCCTTCGATGTCGATCAGGTGAAGCTGGCGACCGTTCGCCCCATCGGGAGCGTCGATGCAGACGAGCTTCTCATCGCGGCTGCTGCGCGGATGGCAGTCGCAGCGCCACTCGCCTTTGTATTCCGGCGGCTGCGGGAAGTAGCCCAGGTCGATGCGTTTCTTCGAGGCGATGTGATACAGGTGCGGCGTCTGGATGCGGCGCACGCCTTGAGCGTAGGTGTCGTTGAGAATCCACTCGTTGTTCTTGAGGTAGGTGAGGTGCCCGCCTTTATCGAGGATGCCGTGACCGATCTCCTCCACGATGCCGCTGTCCTTGTCCTCAAACAGGAAATCACCCCAGTCGTTGTTTCCCAGCCAGCCCTTCGCCTGTGAGAGGATGTGCGTGGCATCCCGCCAGATGAAATGAGACGCGTAGCCATTCGGGATGACGATGCGCAGGTCGCTGCCGTCCATGTTTGCCGTGATGAGTCGCGTCAGATGACCGCCCTTTGGCTGCGTCCAGCGGTGCAGCATGATGAAGCGCTTCCCATCCGGCCCCACGAGCAAATGATACGCGTGATGCTTCGAGTCCGGGTGATTTTCCATCACCGGGCCGGTGTTCGCGAGCGTCTTGTGGCTCACGATGAGCTTCTCCGCTCCTGTTTCGAGGTTCACATGCGTCACGCCGCTGCCCTCGGGAGCCATGTCTTCGAAAAAGCGGTCCTTGATACCCGCGTAGCCATATCCAGGACGGCAATCGGCCACGCGGGAAAAGTCGCAGCTCACGCCTTCCTTGCCGTTCGGGCTCAAAGCATAGACCGGGAAGGGAAGGGTGTGCTTCTCCATCGTCTTCACATCGAGGATGTGGCTCACGAACTTGTCCTTCTCGCGGTCATTCCAGATAACCTTCGACTCCGTGCCTGGAATCCATTGCAGCATGCAGCCTTGCTGCCAGTTCCACGCGTTCGATTTGCCGAGCGGAATCCATTTATCGCCATCCTGAATGTCCACCATGCCGACTTCGATCACATCGTCCGCCGTCGGCGAGCGATGCTCGAAGCTGACCTTGTTCGACAGCACGAAGCGGTTGTCCGGCGAGAACTGCAGCTTGTCGTAGTAGGCGAACCAGTGGAATCCCGGCCCTTTCGTGATCTTACGGGTCGGCGGAAACGTTGGCGCGTCCTGGCTGCGGGCGGCGAGAGGGGCCAAAGCGATTGTGGAGAGAAAGTGGCGGCGGTTGGGCATGCGGTAGGTAAACACGATAAACAGGAAGATTCTTCAAGTTGCGAGTTCGGCCGCCTCATTTCGTATTCTCAGCCCATGAAGCGCCTGCTCCTGTCTTTTGCCCTCGTTTTCAGCTTGAATGCCTCCGCCGAGGACTGGCCGCAGTTCATGTTCAATGCCGCCCACAGCGGCAATGCGGCTCAAATCGACCTTGATGTCGAGAAACTCGGCCTGCAAGGCGCGGTGGCGATGACGGATGGCATTTACACCTCGCCGGTGGTCGCGAGTGAGAAGGTGTATGTCGTCGATGGATCGGGCTGCGCGGCTTGTTTTGATGCGAAGACGCTCAAAGAGCTCTGGCGATTCCAAAGCAAGGGTGGGAAGCAAAACGTCAATAATGTCAGCTCGCCTGCCATCGCGGGAAAGTGGCTTCATTTCGGCACGACGGCTGGAATCTACTATGTGCTGGACCGCGACAGCGGTGCCGTGGTGGCCGAGATCGACTGCGGCGAGCCGATTTTCAGCACGCCAGTCGTGGCGAAGGATCGCGTGTATGTGGCCACGCTCGGGGCGCAGGTGCTGGCGATGACGTTTGAAGGCAAGCAGCTCTGGAAATGGGATTTCGTGAAGGAAGTCGTCGGCTTCGATGGCAACCGCTGGAGCGGCGAGTCCTGGGCCGCGTTTTGCGAGAAGCGCATGCTCGCCACGCTCAAACCGGGCACCAAACCGACCTCCAGCGATGGTCGCGTGACGTGGAAGGATCACTTCGTTTGCTCGCGGGACATTTGTCTGATCAAAGGCAATGTCGTCGTCATTCCCGCCGGTGGTCGCACGCTCTTCCTTGAAGACACCGGTGCTGCGCCGAAGCTCAAAGCCACCGGCGAGATCCCCGAGTGGTCCGGCAAGGAATTTCCCGCCACCTTCGGCCAAAGCGCCGATGACGACGGCAACGTCTATGTCCAATGGCACCGCCGCGACAACGCCGGTCGCGTGGACATCATGCGCCTCGAAGGCGACACGCTGAAAACCGGCGACTTCGTGCCCGGCACCGACACGAACATCCGCATGGATGGCTTGCTGAGCTTCTCGCCGGTGGCGATTCGGGGTAGCGAGGTGTTTCGCGTGAAACCGGAGACCGCACGCGGCCTCATCCGGCACGATATGACCTCCAAAGAGCTGAAAACGCTGAGCGGAGCCGGAGCCATCGCGCCGCCGGTTCTGACGAAGCGGCATGTGATCTTTGGTAGTTTGGATGGAACGCTTTATGTTGCCGCACTTAGCGGCGACGTGCCTGTAACAAAGCTGGGTGTAAGTACAAACTCGATCTCAACCCCGGTCGCTGTTGCCGATGGCAGTATCTATGTCACCGACGAAGGCGGACACCTCTCCAGATACGCTCCTTATAAAACGGATCAGCTTGTGACGGGTCACAACGTCACCGGCACTGCCACTTACCCCATCCGCTCCCCGCTCACCGGCAAGCTCGCCGATGCGAAATACGACTGGTACACGAACTACGGCAACTTCGCGGGCCAGAACTCGAACAACCAGGACCTCAAGCCGCCGCTGCGCATGCGCTGGGCGCGGCGCCTTGAAGGCACGGTGAAGCATCTGCCGGTTTGCGGCGGAGGGCGGATGTACACGCACACGGCGGAGGGCCAGATCATCGCCTGCGAGCAGGACACGGGGCGTTTGCTTTGGCGGAAGTGGTTTCCGGATGTGTATTTGAGCTTCACCTCGCCGCTTTACATCGACGGCAAGCTGCTGGTGCCGCAGGCGGGCATGAAGAAGTCGTTTGTGCGCTGTCTCGATGCTGCGACGGGGAATCTGCTGTGGGAAGCGCCTTTCACCGGTAGCCCAAGCTGGAGCCGCCAGTTCCCGCCAGTCGTTTCAGGCAAGGTGGCGATCTACGCCAGCGGCAGCGGCGATTACGCGCCGCAAGGCAGCGAGAAGCCCTACACCTTTGGCGGCACGCCCGTGGTGCCTGCGGACGGCAGCGAGGTGATGAGCTTCATCTACTCGAACGACAACCCGTATTACCCGAAGAACCATCATCCGCGCCTCTGGGCCTGGGATTTGGACACGGGCAAGGTCGTGTGGGAGAAGGACTTCTTCGAGTTCGGGCGCGGCGGCAATGACTGCGGCATCTGCGTGCTAGATGGAAAGCTCTACTACAGCGTCTTCTTCGGCTACGATGCCGAAACGAAGCGTCGCCGAGGCCTGCCCGTCGAAAACAACGGCCTCACCTGCTGCATCGATCCCGCGAGCGGCAAGGTGCTGTGGCAGACGAATGAATACTACGTCACCTCCAAGTGCACGCTCAGCGCCCGCGATGGGAAGCTCTACATCGGCGGCTACAACAAGGCGAACGCCAGCACCGAGGACCGCCACGTGTGGTGTCTCGACGCTAAAACCGGCAAGCTCGTGTGGAAGAGCGACGCCGTGACCTCCGCGCTCAACGTGGTGAGCGTGGGCGAGAAGTTCATGTTCTCCAACGCCCTGCGTGGCAAAGGCAACGTCTTCGACAGCGCCACCGGCAAGGTCGTTTACAGCATCCAAACGAACTACGCCTGCTGCCGCTTCACCATGAGCGAGCCGTATGTGCTCGGTGCGAACATGGACATGATCGATCTCTCCCAAGACGGCAAACTCGTCTCCACCGGCCCCGCCATCGATTCCCGCGAGTGCCTCGGCGCCGTGGTGAGCAATGGGCGCATCTTTTACACCTCACAAGCCAGCGGCTTCATCGTCTCGCAGACGTATGGGCCGGAGTCGAAGGACTTGCCGCCTGCGTGGGAGGTGCGGTGATTGCCTGCGCCAGCGTCCTCACCTGCTGTCTTCACGGCTTCCAATCCTTCGGCAGACTCAGCGACCACACCTCGCTCGAAAGCGGCCGCGCATGACCACCCGCGACCCACAGTTTGTCCTGAAAGACGAACACCGAATGCTCATGTCTCGCTTTCCAACACGTCTTCGTCTCAAGACGCTGCCAGTTCTTGCCATCGGCGCTGTGCCACACGTCGCCAAAGTTGTCTTTCTCTTTGGACCAGCCGCCGAGCACCCACATGCGCCCGCGATACACCGCAGAGCTGAACCACAAACGCGGCTCCCACGGCGCGGACTCGGTCTCGCAGGTCCAGTTCACGCCATCGCTCGATGACCAAACGTCGTTCTTCGCGTGATACGACGGCACGTAGTTCCCGCCGCCGAGGACGTAGATTTTGTCGTTCAAAACAACCGCTTGATGATACGCCCGTGGTGACCATGGCGCTTTCAATGTCTCCTGCTTCCACGTTTTGGCATCCGCCGATGACCACACGTCATTTTTCAGGCTCTTCTCGTCGCCAAAGTAGTAGTTCTCCGTGCCGCCGAGCATCCACATCCGGCCGCGATGCTCTACGAGGCCAGCAGCGAGCCGTGGTGACCATCCAGCGCGCGCGGTGACCTGCTCCCACTTCACGCCATCACTCGACGACCACACTTGATTGCTCGCCGAATGCCCTGGCAGCCGTCCTTTGTGCCAGCCGCCCATGATCCACATTTTGTCGGCAAAGGTGACGTTCATCGGCAGATCGCTGTGCAGCCACGGCGCGCTCTTTTCGATCAAAGACCACGTTTTGCCATCGGCGGAGGCCCACACATCGCGCGGCGGCTCCGCATAGGACTGAAACCACCCACCGCCGATCCACAGCCGGTCTTTGAAGACCCACTCCGCCTGCGAATCCCGCGCCTGCCACGGTGCGGTGCCTTCGAGCACCCAATCTGGCTCGGCACTGGCGATAGTGATTCCCAAGATTAACCATGCCAGCAGCTTCATGATGAAACATCGCCTCCCATGATCTGCGCTTCGATATTCAGGTCCACACGCTCGCTCCACGCCGTTATCATCTTCCTGAACCATGGTCCCGGCTTGCCATCGCCAATTGGGCTGTTGTTGATCTTGGTGCATGGGGCCAAGCAATAGGGCGTTGTGGTCAGCCACGCCTCATCAGCATTCACCACGTCGTAGGGCTGGAAGTCCTTCTCCACGAACTTCATGCCGATCTGCGGCGCGAGTTCCTTCACCGTTTCCAGACTCACGCCCCGCAGGATGTTCCGTGTCGTCGGCGAAAGGATCGTATTGCCTTTGATGATGACGAAATTGGAGCCCGCACACTCGGTCACGTTGCCGTCGAGGTCGAGTAGCAGCGTGATCGCACGTGGATCGACGGTCTGCGACTGCTTGTCAGCCAGCCACCAGTGCAGACGGCTGCGGTTCTTCGTCTTGGGCTCGATGCACTGCGGAGGGATGTGCCGGATCGATGGCGTGACGACATGCGCGCCCTCGATGAACAGATGCCGCCACATCTCAAAGAGGAGCGGGAAGCTGTGGATGCAAATGGTCGGCCGCAAAGGCCCTGAAGCGCCTGCACTGCCGGCGTAGAGCGCGTTTTCGCCCGGCGTGATGAAGTGCACAATGCCGATGTCTTCGTTGGGACCGATGAGCTGGCAGTTCGCCTCCGCCAGCTCGTTCGTGCGGACCAGCATCTCCTCCGGCGGGAGTGGCACCGTGATGCCAGAGAACTTCAGCGAGCGATACAGCCTCGCCACATGGTCCTCCGCGCGAAACGGCCGGTGCCGGAACGTCCGCGTCATCTCCGTCAGCGTCGCGCCAAGCACGATGCCGAGGTCGTAGATGTTCAGCTTCGCCTGCGAGGCGGGCATGAAGCGGTCATTGAGATAGACAAGCGGTTCGCTCATGGGCTTGGTGGGTTCGGCTTCGACCACAGGATGCGTGCCACAAACGTCGCACCCTCGGCACCGCGGGCTTTGGAGTCCTTCATGAACATGCCTTCGCACACGGTCACCCACGATTCGTTCTCGTTGATGCGGGCGCAGCCGAAGTTGCCCATCTCGGCGCCGCGCTCGGGGACGACGACTTTTTCGGTCGCGCGGATGACTTGAAGCTTCTCGGGATCGACGCGTGCCATGAACAGCGGCGCACGGTGACGGACGATGTGGTCGTTGTTCGCGCCGCGGCGGGTATAGACGAGGAAAAGGCCGTCGCGATGCGCCAGCCAGTGCTGCTGCGTGTTGTAGCTGCCGAGTTCCACGCCGTCGTCGAAGGTCCACGGCTTCGGTTCGGCAAAGTGCAGGCCATCATCGCTCACGCTGACATAGCCACGCACATCATTGCGCAGCGTGAGGTAGTAGCGGCCGCCAAACGCGATCAAAGATGGCTCATAAAGCCCACGAGCCACGTCGAGGCGCAAAACGTTGCCGTTTCGCTCATAGACGAGCTTTTCGCCATCGAAGCGGCACTCGGCCACGGTCGTGCTGTAGCGGTCTTTGGCGCTTTTCGCGATGTAGAGCGGCACGAGCAGTTTCCCGTCGCTTTTCACGACCCACTGCGCGCAGGCGTTGCGGGCGAAATTGAACTCCTCGACCTCCGGAAGCTCCAAAACCTGCCACGGCGTCCACTTTGAGGTTTTCGGATCGAAGACGGCATACACGGTCTGATGCGAGCGCTTCACGTCATCGAGTTGCTTGCCCTTTGGGCTGTAGCGCACGCGGCAGCCGATGGCGATGAGTTTGCCCGTCTGCTCATGCCAGCCCGGCGTGACATCGGCCACGCTAAGCGTCACGCCATCCGCCTGCGGCTGCCAGTCGATTTCTGGCGGCAGCACCGGCCCGCTCCATGCGCCATCCAAGCCCTCGCGTCGCATGAAATACAGCCCGGAGTAATAATCGGAGACCTTCAGGTGCTTCTGGATCGTCATCACCACGCCACCCGGCACCGGCGCGGCGCGTGGATGAAACCACAGGAACTTCCCATCATCATGCTTCATCACCGTTTCGAGTTTCACCGTGAAATCGAGCGGCTCGGCGGCGGGCAGAGCTTGCACCGCTGAGATTAAAAGGACGCAGAGAAGTTGTTTCATGATGTTACTCCATCCAACGGATGCACGAGGCCATGGGCACTTCGACGGAATCGCCCTTCGCGGTGAGCGAGCCGCTGGCGGAATCGATCTGGAAAACGACGACGTTGTTGCCGGGCATGTTCGCGCACAGCAGCCAGCGGCCGTCGGGGGTGATGAGGAGGTTTTGCGGGCCTTTGCCACCGCTGGGTTGGATGGTGAGCAGCGTGAGCGTGCCGTCGGGGGCGATGCGGTAGCTGGCGAGGCTGTCGTGGCCGCGGTTGGTGCCGTAGAGATGTTTTCCGTCGGGTGTGATCTTCAGATCGGCGGTGTAGCTCTTGCCGGTGAAGTCTTTCGGCAGCGTGGCGATGGTTTGTTTCTCCTTCAGCGTGCCAGCGGCGGCAGTCCAGTCGAAGACGGTGATCGTGTTGGCGAGTTCGTTGATGACATAGACGAGCTTGCCGCCGGGATGAAAAGTCAAATGCCGCGGGCCGCTGCCGGGCGTGAGCTTGGTGAAGGGCTGCGTGGCATGCGGGGTGAGCTTGGCGCTGGCAGCGTCGAGCGTGTAGATCATGACCTTGTCGATGCCGAGATCGCAGGCGAGCGCGTGTTTAGCATCGGGGCTGATGATGAAGCAGTGCGCGTTCGGTCCTTTCTGGCGCTCCGGATCGGCGCTGGAGCCGCTGTGCTGGAAAAAGGAGGCCGCTACACCGAGCGAGCCGTCGTTCTTCACCGGAAACGAGGTCACATCACCGCTGCTGTAGTTAGCGATGAGCACCGACTTGCCCGTGGGATCGACTTCGACAAAGCACGAGGCCGTGCCGCGTGTGTTTTGGCGGTTCAGCGGTCGCAAATCCCCGCCACGACCTTCAATCGCAAAAGCAGCGACGTAATTGTCCTTCCCGCCAAACTCGTCGATCGAATACAGGAACCGCTTGTCCGGCGAGATCGCGATGAAAAACGGGCTCTGAATGCCCGTGGTGCGTTTCAGCGGCTTTAGCGTGCCAGCTTCCGAATCGAAGCCAAACGCATGAATCCCTGCCTTTTCGCCCGAGGCAAAGGCCGAGACAAAAACGACAGGTTCAGCTGCAAAAGCAGGCACGGCGAGCAAAGCGAGGAGGATGGAGCGCATCAGGTCCAAACGGACTTGGCACCTCAAATCTCACTCAGCTTCGGCACCACAAACGGTGCACGATACTCGCGGGTGAGCAGCGCATTTGCAGCGGCGTTGTCGAGGAAGCTTTCCTTGTCGCCATCGACGCGGAGATGCTGGCCGAGGGTGACTTGGGTCTTTTCGAGATCGACTCCGGCTTCGGCGAGGTAGTGCTTTGTGCGTTCCAGCGTGTCCTGCACATCTTCGTGAGCTTGGATGTCGCTGAGACGCTTCGAGATGTCGTTCACGGAGGTTTTGGAGCCGAGGCGATACGAGATGTTCGCGATGTGACAGAGCGCGGTGCTTTGATGGCCTTCTTCGATGTCGGCGGCGAGGTCGGTGTGTTTGCGACTGCGCACGGCGCGGAGGAAATTGGCAAAGTGGTTCTCCGATTTGCCTTCGAAGGCGCGGACGAGATTGCCTTTGGGATCAAAGAGGCTGGTGTCGGCAATGATGCCTTCGCTGCCGTAGAAGAACCACATGGATTTGATCGTGGGATGAAACGGCGAGGTTTTGAGGCCGCGTGTTTCGGAGACGATGGTCTTGTCGCCGAAGTCGAAGATGCCGACCTGCGAGTTCGGTGTCTCGGCAACGTCGGTGTAGCCGAGGCGACCGCCGTAGCTGAGCACGCTGCGACCCAATCCGGTCACGCCGAGGCCCCAGCGGCAGATGTCGAGCGAGTGGACGTTGTTGTTGCCGATCTCGCCGTTACCGGTGTCCCAGAACCAATGCCAGTCATAGTGAAACTTCGGCCGCGTGAGCTTCGTCATCGGTGCGGGGCCGGCCCAGAGGTTGTAATCACAGCGCGGCGGCATCACGCACTCCGCCGGGCCGCCGATGCTGCCGCGTCCGCTGTAGATGATGCTCTTCGCCAGCTTCACGTCGCCCAGTTTGCCCTCGCGCATGAATTTCACCGCCTCGGCCAAAGCACCGCGCGAGCGGTTCTGCGTGCCCGTTTGCGCGATGCGCCCGAGCTTCCGCGCCACCTGCACGATGCGGCGGCCTTCCTCGACATTCTGGCTCACGGGTTTCTCGACATACACATCCTTGCCCGCCTGCATCGCCCAAATCGCGGCCAGCGCATGCCAGTGGTTCGGCGTCGCGATGAAAACGACATCGACGGCTTTGTCTTCGAGCACCTTCCGCAAGTCCTGCACCTTCTTCGGCATCGGCCGCTTCAGTTCGACCATCAAAGCACCCACTTCATACGCACGGTCGAGATCGGGATCGCAAACATACGCCACATCGCACTCCGCGAGCCTCGCCAACTCCCGTGCATGCGCCTTCCCGCGAATCCCACATCCAATGATGGCAGCGGTGATCTTCTCATTCGCTGAAACCGGTGCCGGATCGGCACCGAGCAAATTTTTCGGCAGAGCGACCGCCGCAGCGGCCATGAGCGAGTCTTCAAAAAAGCGTCGGCGTGTAGGTGTGAGCATGGTGGTGTTGGTTTACGGGTTTGTAGAAGGATGTCTGTGAACTTTGTTGAGGTGATCCATGATTCATGCCTGCCACTCGTAGATCGCCAGTACGCCCGTTTCAGGATATGAACTTTTTCCAATGGCTTGAGTGATGGCGAAGCGTGTGCTGTCGGGGTGAATGTCGAGAGCGGTGCAGGGGCCTGCTGTGGCAGTGTCGGCGAGGGATTTGTCCTGATCGGTCTTCCAGGCACGAAACTCGCCCTTGGCGATCTCGCCGCTGGCGGCCATGACAAAGCCATCGCGATGACAGCGGGCGCTGTAGCAGAATCCTTTGAGCGTGGAGGAGAGTTTGCGGTGCAGTTTGCCGCTGGTGATGTCGTAAAGCAGCATGCTGGCCGGGCCGTCATATCCTGCACGTCCGCAGGCCATGATCAGGCTGCCATCTGCGGAGAGCGTGAGGCTGCGGATGCCGCCCCACTCGATGTCTTCCACGCGTCGATAACCAGAGAGCTCGGGCACTTCGATTTTCAGCAGCTCTTTGCCACTGGCGATATCCCATACCTGAATCGTTGGCTTTTGCGGTCGGCGGTCAGCGGTGATGATGCGTTTTCCATCCGGGTGCAATGCGAGTCCATAGATGGGATGCTCGCTCTTGGGGAACTCGCGCATCATTTTGCCATCGCCGCTCTGCCACAGACGCACGGTGCCATCGCGGTCTCCGGTGGCGAGGATCTTGCCATCGGCACTCACTGCGAGAGCGCGAATGGTGCTGGGATGGGCCGCGATTTTCCAGCGCAGCGCGGGCAATTCTCCGCTGCAATCCCATGCGATGACGCCTCCGATGTAATCGCTGGTGAGCACCAGATCATCGCCAGCACGTGCCATGTCGCCGACCCAGCTCTCATGTCCGGTGAGCATCGTTTTTTTACCACTGGCAACCTCAATGCACACAACTCCGGCATCGCGTCCACCCGCCAACAGATGCCTGCCGGTTGGCGAAAAGACGCAGCTCATCAGCGGCACCTCGTGCTTGTGCTCGATGATGAGTTTGGTTTTGGTTGGGTTGACGGGCATAAGCGCGAGTGGTTTACGCCAGCACGGCTTTGATTGGCCTGGCAGCAGGATCGGCGACGGGATTGGTCTGGCCGTTGAGATGGTAATCGGCGCTGGAGTCGATGCCGAGCGCGGTGAGGTAGGTGTGAAAGAGATCACCGATGCCGACTTCGTCCTCTTTGACCTCTGTGCCGAGGTCATTGGTCATGCCATGCACCACGCCCTGTTTGATGCCACAGCCCGCCATCGCCACGGACCACGCACGGCCCCAGTGATCACGTCCGCCGAAGTTGTTGATCTGCGGCGTGCGGCCCATCTCGCCAGTGACGACGACGAGCGTGTGCTCCAGCATGCCGCGCTGTTCCAGATCATCGAGCAGCGTGACAAAGGTGCGGTCAAACTCCGCACAGCGCATCTGGTGCCAGTAGAAGTTGTCCTGGTGTGCGTCCCAGTCGAAATGCACCACGCGCACGCAGGGCACACCGGCTTCGAGAAGTCGGCGAGCGAGCATGCAATTCTGGCCGAAGTCGTGGCGGCCATAACGCTCGACATCCTTGGGCGACTCGGCCTTGAGATCAAAAATCTCGCGTCGCTGCATGAGTGCCCTGGCTTGGTCAAAGGTCGTGCCGTAGCCGTTGATCGGTGCCTTGGCATGGGTGCGGAGGAAGCGTTCATCCGCAGCGCGGCGTGCGGCATCGCGTGTCTGGAGCGCAGCGGCATTGATGCCAGCGGGAACGATGAGATTCTCCGGTGGCAGGCCATTGATGACGCGCACGCCTTCATATTTCGCGCCGAGAAAGCCAGCATCACCTGTGTCTGTGTAGGCTTTCGGTCCATCGCGTCGCAGGGTGATGTAACCGGGCAGCACATCACCGGGTTGCTCCAGCAGCTTCGCCACTGCCGATCCGAGCACCGGATAGCCAGGGGCCAGGCGGCCGGCTTGGATCGCGTAGTGGCCTTTTTCGTGATCTGGCAGATTCGAGTTCACACTGCGCACCACAGCGAGCCTGTGCATGATCTTCGCCGTGCGCGGCAGCAGCTCGCCGATGCGCACGCCATCGAGTGAGGTGTTGATGGCACGAAACGGGCCACCGAACTTGGTGCCTGGCTTCGGGTCCCAGGTCTCCAGCTGACTCGCGCCACCGGAGAGAAACAGCACGAGCAGTTGCTTCCGATGCGGCGATGCCGCGAGGGCCGATGGTGCCATGGCGGCTGCTCCGGCGAGTCCGAGCGTGCGTGCGATGGCTTGGCGGCGGGTGAGGTTGAGTTGCATACGATCAGTGGTTAAAACGAAACTCCGCCGATAAGAGCAAACCCCACACGAGCGGCTGCAAGGCTTCCGCCCGCTCCTTTGGCGTCTTGGTGCTTTTCACGAGGCTGGTGACTTCCTCCGTCTCTGGCGCAACGGGTCTGCGATTCAAAAGGCTGAGATAAAGATCCTCAGCGAGTGCCGCTGGATCACTCAAAGCCGCCCAGCGATCAAACGCGGTGCCAGGAGCCACTTTGGTGAGCTCGATGATCTTGGGGCTGTTCAGCAGGAAGAGCGCGTGATCGACGACAGGATCGATCTTGCTGTCATCGGTGCCCGGCAGAGGAGAAAAGGCGGCAATCACGGCGCTGGATTGCTTTTCGAGCATTTCGTAGCCGTCTTTCTTCCAGTGCCAGTCTTTGAGCTTGGTTTCGACCTCAGTGGGCTTGGTCTTTTTGAGCTGTTCCAGCGTGCGGATAAAATGAATATCAATGCGACCCGTCGCCTGGAGCAAGGACCAGCGCATCTGCTCTGGCGTGAGCGCCCGCATAGCCGCAGCAGCAAATGCGTCCACTGGAGACTCGACCCCGCCCGGCAATTCACTCGATAGCTGATAGCAACGACTCAGCGCGATCTCGCGCAGGCATCCCTTGATGTCGTAGCGGTGCTGCACCAACCACTGCTCGATGGCTGCGAGCACTGCCGGGTGCGATGGCGGATTCTTGGCGTGATGCAAGTCGAGCGGATGCACCAGTCCCCGGCCAAACATCAGCGCCCAGAGCCTGTTGCCGAGGTTTCTGGAAAAACCCGGCGTCTCCGCACGCGGCATCTGTTCGGCCAGTTGCTTGCGCCGACTGTAAACCGGCACTCCTCGTGCCGAGTTGCTCGGTGCCATCAGATACTCCTTCCCCTTCTCCAGCTTCGGATCAGCGATCATCTGGCCACCCGGAAGACGCGGGTCCGTCTTGCCCTGCTTTGTCGTGAAAACGGAGGTGAAGGTCACATCGCCCATCGCTTTCTCGCCGACGAAGGAACGATTCAGTTTGTTGTCGCGAAAGAACGAAAGGCGGCTCACGAACGCATAGATGCCGAAGTAGTCCGCCTGCTTGTAGTCATCGAACCGGGGATCATCGTGGCACTGTGCGCACTGCAAGTCCGCACCGAGAAATACGCGTGCTACATCACGCGTGATCTGATGAGGCTCAGCATCACGAGCGACATAAAACTTCACCGCTCCAGGCTGTTTCTCATCGCTGCCATCGCTCGCCAAGATCTCACGCGCCATCACATCCCAGGGCTTGTTTGCCGCGAAGGACTCCGCCAGATAGCCCCGCCAAGCCGTAGCAGCGACATCATACGACTTCACCGCAGGCAGCCGACGCTCAGCGAGGATCACGTCAAACACTCGTGCCATGTGCAGCGCATACTCAGGCCGTGAGAGCAGTGCATCGATTGCTCGAGAGCGCTTATCAGGCTTTTGGTCATCGAGGAACGCCTTTGTCTCGGACTGCGTCGGAATCACGCCATTCAGGTCTAGATTCAGTCTTCGGAAAAATTCAGCATCCGTGCTTGTGACTGCCGGTGTGATCTTTGCTGCCGCCCAATCCTTCATCATCAAGCCATCGATTTGCTCATGCAAGTGCACGGCTTCTCCCGCCGACAAGCTGGTGCCCGCCATGAGGCTTAGCAGCTTTAGAAGGCGAGAGATGCGGTTCATGAAGTGCGTCCGAGCTTGCTGTGTTCGTCATTCGCGGATGAGTTTCGCCGCTTCCTCCTTCGCCTTCGCGAGCACATCAGCTAGGGCGACAGGCTTGCCGCCGTGGCGGAGGCTTTCGTCGGCGGCTTCCATGAAAGTGAAGATTTCGAGAGTCTCGGCTTCGCTCACGGGTGGGGTGCCGGTGCGGAAGAAGGTGCCGATCTGACGGCAGAGGGCCTCGTAGCTGATGGTTTTGGCTCCTTGGCGCACACCGGCGCTGCCGAAGACAAGCGCCCCGAACTCCGACTTGCCTTTCACGATGCCGCGATAGGTGCCGACGCGTCCGTCTTTCCACACGCCAGTGACTTGATCAGTGACAGGGCCTTTGGTGCGTGAAACGGTCTCGCAGCCGGTGCCCATTAGCGCGAAGAGCGACTCGATGCCGTGGATGGCGTAGAAGAAGAGGTCCGGAGTGCCGCTCTGATACGAGCACGGACCCCAAGTCGTCACGCTGAGGATGTCGCCGATCTCGGGATTCGTCTTCATGGCGATCAAATCAGCCCCGAAGCGCGAGGATGAGCTCGACCAGATCTTCACGTTGCTCTTCTTCGCGAGTTCAAAAATCGCGATGGCCTCGGCGAGCGTGCCTGCGACGGGTTTGTCGATGAAGACCGGTTTGCCCGCTTTGAAGATCTCCCGTGCTTCTTGCAGATGGATGCGGCCATCCACGCTCTCCAGCAGCACCACATCGACCTTCGCGAGCAGTTCGGGAATGGTCGGCACGATCTCCACGCCCATGTCGCGAAGCTGCTGGGTGAACTTCTCTTTGCGGTCCTTGCTGGCCGGCATGTCCGTGCCGCCGGTGTAGCCGATGGTGATTTTGATGCCTGCGAGTTCGCCCTCGGTCTCGCCTTTGTTGAAGAGCTTCGTGAAGGCCGGGACGTGGGAGGTATCGAGACCGATGATGCCCGCACGCAGCGGTTTGAGGTCGTTTTGAGCGAAAGCGGTGCTGGCGACGAGGAGTGAGAGGAGGAGGCGTTTCATGGTCATTTCTTCAAAAGGTCCGAGAGGGTCTGTTTGATCACTTTTTCGGAGTTTGGGGCCGCATAGGCCTGTGAGGGCTCGTAGCCGCCTTCTTTGAATGAATGCTCCAGCGGGATGTAACCCGTCACGCCATCGCCATAGCTCGCGGTGCAGACAAAGCCACCTGCCCGCTGCTGCTGCGCGAAGAGTTGATACTCGACAAAGCTCTCGCCGGGCAGATGCACGAGGCACACGTCGTCGCCGAGATGCAGGCTGGTGAAGGGAATTGGCTCGCGATGGCGGATGAAGCCGATGCGCAGGGCGGCGGCGATGCGTGTGGTGGGCGCGGTGGCGGTGTTTTGCATCACTTTGAGCATGCGCTCCTCGGGGAACTCGGGATCGGGCTGCAAGACGACGGGCACATGCTTCCAAGCGAGCTTGGTGAGCGGCACACGCTTTGCATTTTGCTCGGACGCGACCATCGCGGCGTGGATGCGGCCCGCGAGCAAGGGGCGCATCGGCGGCGTGCCGTCGTTGTATTTGCCTGCGCCGATGTTGCCGCCGCAGGCGGTGAAGTAGATGTGCGGCACGCCATCCTCCTGCGTGCGCTTTTCGCGAGCGATGCCAGCGAAGTCGTGACTGATGATGCCGTCGCCGTAGTAGCTCATCGGGTGCGTGGCGTAGTAGTGCAGCGCGGCGAGTTTCCTGTCGCCATTCCAAAAGCTCACGGTCTTCAAAAACGGGTCGATGAGGCCTTCGGGCAAGGCACGCAGCACCGGGTCTTTGCTGCCGCTGCCGCGCATTTTGCCCACTTTGCCGTCGATGACCTGCACGCGTCGGTTTCCGGCCACTTCGAGCACTTTGGCCTCGCCGGTGGAGATGTGCGTCACGGTCTGCGGAGCCTTCAAAGCGGCTTCGATGCTCGCTGCGATGCCGACGAGTGCTTTTTCGGTCGCTGCGGCATCGAGGATGCCGATCTCTGGCAGGAGCTTTTGCGCCGCGTTGTCCACGAGAGGTGCGTTGTGTTGATGCAGCGAGTGCAGGGCAACGCGTTCGGGCGTGGTGGCGGCGGCTTTGGCCAAAACCTCGCGCCAGTGGATGTGATCCGCGCCGCGAATCTCACAGAAGTCGATAGCGCAGAGCACGACGGGCTTTTCATTGCTCAACAGCACGATACCAAGCGCCAGCAAGGGCTCGCTGACACCTGCGGCCGGTTTGACGAGGCCACCACACAGCGGTGCGCCGATGGGCGGCGTGACAACGGCACGGAAGGTCGCAATCTGAACCGCGAGCACGTGAGCAGCCGAAAGGAGGAAAAGTGTGAGGAAGCGCATGACCACAATACGTTCCGAACCTCGGGAACAAGCAGGCCACGCACGATAAGCTCACACGAAATCCGTGATCGAGCCAAAGTCGGCGTCGAAAAGGCGGCGGTAGGTGCGGAACGCGAAGTGGTCGGTCATGTTGGCGATCCAGTCGCAGACGAGGCGGGCGCGTTCGTTTGCGGTTCCGGCCTTCTGAATCTCCTTTTCGATCGACTGCGGCATCAGGTGCAGGCCTTTCGGCTGCGAGGGTTCAATGTAGCGTTCGCGCAGCACCTCGAACACACGTTTGAGGATGAAGTCGGCCTTGTGATCGAGCTGCTGGAGCTGCGGGCTGCGGAAGACGAGATCGAACGCGATCTTCTTGTGCAGATCGGCCCGGCGGCGTTGCGCGGGATCAATCTCCAGCGCGAACTGATGCCGCTTCGTGCTCTGGCTGAGGAAATTCGCCGTCGTTGCGAGCTTTATGGCACGGATGCATTCTCCAATGAGACGATTGAGACGGCCTTCGACACGGCCGTCACGCATCGCTTTGCAAAGGAACTCCACGTCACCGCTGTCATCGCTGCTGAGCGTTTGCTCCGCCGCCCAGCGTTCGACACGACTCACGTCGATGAAGCCCGCGTGGATGCCGTCGGCGAGATCATTGAGGGAATACGCGGTGTCATCCGCCCAGTCCATGATCTGGCATTCGATGCTCTTGAAGCTGTTGCGCGCCTTTCCCGGCGTGAGTTCGACAGGAAACGCCTGATTGCCCATCGCGAAATCGAGCCAGCGCTCCTGATCGTTGTAAAGGTAGTGGTTGGCCTTGTTCGCGGGTTTTTCTGCGAAGAGCGTCTTGTATTTCAGCACACCGTCGAGCAGCGCGCGCGTCGGATTCATTCCAACACGGCCTTCGCTGAACAAGGTCTGTGTCAGGATGCGCAGCGTCTGCGCGTTGCCCTCGAAGCCGCCATAAGGCTCCATCAGCCGGTGCAGCGTGCGCTCACCCGCGTGGCCGAAGGGTGGGTGGCCGAGATCGTGGCTCAGGCAGGTGCTTTCGACGAGATCAGGGTCGATGAAGCAGTCATCACCGAGGACGCTGCCCTGCTGCGCCAGCCATGCGCAGATGCTGCGGCCAATTTGAGCCACCTCGATGCTGTGCGTGAGCCGTGTGCGGTAGAAATCATACTCGCCCGACAAAAAAACCTGCGTCTTGCTTTGCAGGCGCCGGAACGCGCTGCTGTGAATGATGCGGTCGCGGTCGATTTGAAACGGATTGCGATACTCGCCGGCCTGCGGCGTGCGCGGATCGAGCGTCTCGAAGTCGAAGGAGGAATAGAAGCGGTTCGCGGGCATGCGGTTTGTGCCGCGATGCTAGCAGGTCGCGGAACCGGGGCAAGACGCCGCTCAGCCCTGGTGGCGAAAGGCGAACTGGGCGGTGGGCACATCCTCCGGGGTCGCCGAGTCGCGCGTCTTGCGTTTTCCGTCCACGAACGCCGGCCTGAAGGGCCTCCGCTGCCTTTTCACGATCTCCTCTTCAGCAACGCCTTTCGCACGCAGGCGGCTGCGTTCGTAGATGCGGTCTTTCTGGCTCTCGAGCATGGGTATTCAGACTGGCGGTGAAACGGGGCGTTCAAAACTGCCCCGTGTTCAGCAGCACCAGCGTGCAGGCTTCCTCACAGGCGATTCCGGCTTTTTGCAAAGCGCCCGCCAGTGCTGAATTCTCCGCGCCAGGGTTGAAAATGACACGCCGAGGCCTCAGCGCGGTCAGTTTCTCCGTCAAGCCAGCGGAAATCGCCGGGCCGACATACATCGTCACCGTGTCCACCGGACCGGTGACGGCGGCGAGATCAGGCACGACCTTGATTCCCTCGATCTCCGCCAGCTTCGGATGAACGGGGACGACTTCGTGTCCGTGTCGCCGCAAAAGCAGCAGCGCCTTGTGGCTGTAGCGTTCGGGATTGTCACTGGCACCGACAATAACGATTCGTTCCTGGCTCATGATTTCTCATCCTCCTCTTCCAGGTGAAACAAATGCAAGGCACGATGCGCCAGCGGGGCCAGCACCATGCCCATCACTGTGATGGCCACCAAGCCGCTGAACAAGGCGTAGGCGGAGGCAAAAAACTTCGCGGCGTCATTTTTCAGCGGATCGACCGGCCCCATGCCGCCGAGGATCATCGAGGCGTTTAGCAGGCTGTCGATCCACCCCAGTTCCGCGATGTAGTGGTAACCCAGCACTCCGGCGCCGAGCGAGAGGCCGACCAGCACCATCGCGGCGGCGAGGTAGCGGAGAAAACGCCACAGGAAAACGTGGCGCGGCGCAAGAGGGGCTGTGCGTGACTCAAACATGATATGACACCATCATGGATCAGGGATGAAGTTCAAGACCGCTTGATGCTCGTTTTGTCTCCTTTGCATCAGCGGTTTGCCTCTTTAACATCTCCCCATGAGTCCGAGACCCTGGATCATTGCCGAAACGAACTGGAGACATGTCCAGCAGACCCGCTACGATGTCGCCATGCTGCCCTGGGGAGCAACAGAGGCGCACAACTATCACCTGCCCTACGCCACCGACTCGTTGCAAAACGACGCCATCGCCGCCGAGGCCGGGCGCATCGCATGGGAAACGGGCGCGAAGGTCGCCATCCTGCCAAATGTGCCGTTTGGCGTGCAAACCGGCCAGCTCGACATCCCTTTCTGCATCAACATGAATCCCAGCACGCAGCTTGCCGTTCTGGAGGACGTCATTTCCAGCCTCGAAGGCGTTGGAGTGAGGAAATTCGTCATCATGAACGGCCACGGCGGCAATGACTTCCGCCAGATGCTGCGCGAGCTCCAGGCACGGCATCCGAAGATGTTCCTCAGCACGGTGAGCTGGTTCCAGGCGGTCAAAGGCGAAGACATTTTCCAGATCATCGGCGACCACGCCGACGAGCGCGAGACCAGCCTCATCATGCACCTGCATCCGCACCTCGTGCTGCCGAAGAGCGAGTGGGGCCCCGGCACCGACAATCGCTGGAAGCTGAAGGCCATCAACGAGAAATGGGCATGGGCGCAGCGTGACTGGCTCAAGGCCACGAACGACACCGGCAGCGGCGATCCGCAGCACAGCACCGCCGAGAAGGGAAAACGCTATCTCGAAGCCCTCGGCGCGAAAATCGCCACTTACCTCATCGAACTCGCCGCCGTGGACATCGCCGAGCTTTACGAGAAGTCGAAATGATCCGCTTTCTCCTCAGCCGCCTCGTTCAAGGTGTCGTCGTCATCCTCGCGGTGATCACGATCACCTTCACGCTGTCGGAGATGGTGCCCGGCGGGGCGATCCGAAATGAGCGCAACGTTTCAGAGGAGACCAAGAAGGCGCAGGAAGAGTACTTCGGCCTCAACAAGCCGTGGATCGTGCGCCTCGGGCTCACGATCAAACACTACGCCACGCTCGATCTCCCGGAGTCGTATCACTACAAAGGCCGCGGCGTGGATGAGATCATCGCCTCCGGCTTTCCGGTGTCCGCGACGGTCGGAATGGCCGGATTGCTCATCGCGCTCGCCATCGGCGTGCCGCTCGGTGCCATCGCCGCGCTGCGGCCTAACACGCTGGAAGACCGTGGCAGCACACTCGCGGCCACTTTGGGCATCTGCACACCCAGTATGGTGCTGGGGCCTCTGATCGCGATTTTGTTCGGACTGAAGCTGCGCTGGTTCAATGTCGCCGGCTGGTTCGACTCGTCCGACTGGGTGCTGCCCGCGCTCACGTTGGGCATCATCTACAGCGCCTACATCGCGCGCCTCACTCGTGGCAGCCTGCGCGAGACGCTGGCGCAGGATTTCATTCGCACCGCGCGGGCTAAAGGGGCCGGCGAGGGCTCCGTGGTGTTCCTGCACGCCATGAAGCTCGCCTGCCTGCCTGTGCTCAATTTCCTCGGTCCGGCGGCCGCGGGCCTGCTCACGGGCTCATTCATCGTCGAGACCGTGTTCCAGCTTCCTGGATTAGGGCAGTTCTTCATCGCTGCGGCGACCAATGGCGACCATCAGCTCACCATCGGCATCTCCACTTTCTACGCCGCGCTCATCGTCGGCTTCAACCTGCTCGTGGACATCATACAAGCCGTCCTGAACCCGCGCATCCGCCTCCACGCATGAGCACCACGGCCTCCACAAGTCTTTCTCCCACCCAGGCCGCGTGGCGGCGTCTCATGCGGCATCGCTTGAACGCGTGGGCGCTGTGGTTTCTCGTCGCGCTGGTGTTGCTGTGCGTGATCGGGCCGGGGCTGTCTCCGTATGACCAAGCGCAGCAGAATCTTGACCTCAAGGCCACGGATCCCAGCGTGCAGCACTGGCTGGGCACGGATTCACTCGGGCGTGACATGCTCACGCGCATCCTGCATGGCGGTCGCGTGTCATTGGAGGTCGGATTGCTCGCCACCGCCGTCGCGGCGGTCATCGGCGTTGTTTATGGCATGGCCTCCGGCCTCGCGGGCGGTCGTGTCGATGCGGCGATGATGCGCCTGGTGGACATCCTGTATGCGTTTCCCTTCATCAATTTCGTCATCCTGCTTATGGTCGTGTTCGGGCGGCACTTCTGGCTCATCTTCGTCGCCATCGGCGCGGTGGAGTGGCTCACGATGGCGCGTGTGGTGCGCGGTCAGGTGCTCGCTTTGAAGAACCTCGAGTTTGTCATCGCCGCGCGTGCCAGCGGAGCGGGCTTCTGGCACATCGTGTGGAAACATCTGCTGCCGAACGTGATGGGCCCCGTCATCATCTACGCGAGCCTCACCGTGCCAGGCGTCATGCTGCTGGAGGCCGCGCTCAGCTTCCTCGGTCTCGGCATCCAGCCGCCGGACGCGAGCTGGGGTGTGCTCATCCGTGAAGGTGCCAACGCCATGGAAACCTACCCGTGGCTGCTGCTTTATCCCGGCATCTTCTTCTCCGCCACGCTGCTCGCCCTCAACTTGCTCGGCGACGGACTGCGCGATGCGTTTGATCCGAAGTCGATGTCGCAGCACTAGGCAAAAAATATTTTCATGGAGCCTGAATAGCCCTGAAACGGCCCCGTCAGAGAGTGCGGAAACAAATTCCACCTCTCATGAAAACACTCTTCACAGTTATTGCCGCAGCCGCCGTCCTTGGTTTTGCGGCCCCCTCCACCGCCAAAGCCGACCACTTCTGCAATGGCGCGCGCCGTGTGGTCAGCTATCTGCCCTGCGGCACCCCGGTGTATGCGGTTTATCAGGTCGTCGGCTACGACCGTTGCGGACATCCCGTGGGCCAGTGGGTCACCATCCCGGTGAACCACAGCCACTGCGGAGCCTGCAATCCGCGCCCGTCCTATGGTTACGGGCACAGCCATGGCGCCCCCGGATGCCGTCCGGGCTACAGCACTCCCTTTTTTGGACGTCCGCGCAGCGGCATCAGTTTCAGCTTCGGTTTCGGCAGGTAGTAGCGCCGGAATCTGAATTCTGAAAACCCCACGCGGCCCCGCCAGAGCATGGCGGGGCCGTTCTGTTGCCACGCATGGCATCGCATGGCATGATCAGCCTCATGCGCTGGCTCGTCCGTGTTTTCATCCTCCTCGCCGTCCTGGGCGGCATCGCGTGGTTTCATCATGCGCGCACGCATCGTCCGGCACGCGTCGAGGAGGCAGGCCGTGCGGGCATTCTGCTCATCGGCAACGGCAGCGAACCCGCCACGCTGGATCACCAGCTCGCCAGCGGCCAGCCGGAGCATCACATCTTTCACGCCATCTTCGAGGGGCTCATCGCCCCGCTGCCGAAGAATCCCGATGGTGACGGTCCGGGTGCCGCAGCGAGCTGGACACACGAAAATTTCACCACCTGGACCTTCAAACTCCAGCCCAGCGGCCGGTGGAGCGACGGCACGCCCCTCACCAGCGCGGATTTCCTCTACGCCTATCAGCGCATCCTTTCACCACGGCTCGGCGCGGACTACGCGAACATGCTCTACCCCATGCTCAACGCCGAGGAATACCACACTGGCAGGTTGAAGGACTTCACCCAGGTCGGCGCCAAGGCTCCCGACGACTACACGCTGCAAATCACGCTCAAAGGTCCCGCCCCCTATCTGCCGAGCATGCTGAAGCACTACTCGTGGTTTCCCGTGCCGAGGCACGTCATCGAAAAGCATGGTAAAATGGACGACCGTGGCAACACGCGCTGGACGCGTCCTGCCAACATGGTCTGCAACGGCCCCTTCAAGCTCAAAAGCTGGCGTGTGAACCAGACTGTCGAGGTGGAGCGCAATCCGCACTACTGGGACGCCTCAAATGTGAAGCTCAACGGCATCGTCTTCCTGCCCATCACCAGCGACACGACCGAGGAGCGTGCCTTTCTCGACGGCCAGCTCCACGTCACACAAACGCTGCCGCTGGCAAAAATCCCCGGCTACCGCGAGAGCAAATCCCCCTTCTTCCACTCCGATCCGCTGCTCAGCGTGTATTTCTACCGCTGCAACGTCACGAAAAAGCCGTTCAGCGATGTGAACGTTCGCAAGGCGCTGGCGCTCGCCATTGATCGCGAGAGTATCACGCGCAACATCCTCCGCGCCGGACAAAAGCCGGCCACAGGACTCACACCGCCCGGCACACTGGCCGATTACCGCACGCCGGAAGTCATGCGCTTCGATCCGGTGGAGGCGAAACGTCTCCTCGCCGCCGCAGGCTACCCTGACGGCAAGGGGTTCCCCGCCTTCGACATCCTCATCAACACCAGCGAGGCCCACCGCACCCTCGCCGAAGCCGTGCAGGCCATGTGGAAGCAGCACCTCAACATCCCGGTCCGCGTCTTGAATCAAGACTGGGGCGTGTATCTCGAATCCCAGCGCAAGCTCGACTACCAGGTCTGCCGCGCCGCGTGGGTGGGTGACTACCTGGACCCCTCCACTTTCCTCGCCATGTGGCAGACCGGCGACGGCAACAACAACACCGGATGGAGCAACCCACGTTACGACGAGCTCATCAACCAGAGCTTCCGCGAAGGCGATGCCGTCAAGCGCCTGCAAATCCTCAACGAGGCCGAAACCCTGCTTCTCAACGAGGCGCCGATGCTGCCCGTGTATTGGTACACCCACTCCTACCTCATGCGCCCCGAGGTCAAACGCCTGCTGCCATCCCTGCTCGAACATCGCAGCTACAAGGCGGTAGAGTTGAAGCCGTAAGTGAAAACGAAAAAGGCGCGGGATCATCTCCCGCGCCTCGTGCTCAGCTCAAACTCGAGCTCAAATCACTCGGACTTTCGCCAGATCGTCGTCAGCGTGCCTTTGAATGTCACCTTCACAGCCTGCGTGGTCACCAGCTCACGAAAATGTGGCGACGCCTCGCACTCCACAAGCTCGCATGACTCCAGATGATCGCTGTTGATCGTCACCTGGACAGGGATCGACTCCGGGTGCGTGCAGACAAAGCCCCCCGTGCGTTGCGGCTTGACCTGCCAGCCGGGTGCAAGCTGCCACGTCACCACATGCGCGGATTCGCCCCCAACCTCGTCGCAAATCTCGATGTGGCCCTCCACCAGATTCACTGCGCGACGAGCCTGCTGCCCCTCGTGATCGAAAGTCATCACGCAGATGTCGCCATGCAGCACGGTTTTTGGCGCGTCGTGATGTTTCGACCACAAAAACGGGCCGAGACGTTTCGGCGCTTCGCGTCCCGTCACCGGCACCGGGCCGTTGTGCGCCTCCCATGAGGCCAGTCGTGTCCGCAGAGCCTTGTTGCTGTAGTAGGCGCCTGTGCCAGGATCAATCACGAGCGCATGCTGCTCGAACCACAACGACACATGCAGCGCGTCAAGGTGCCCGTGTGCCGCCATGCTGCCGAGTCCAAGCGGCGAAGCGTCCAGCCGTGCTGTCCACCGTCCGTCACGCCAGACGGCGTGTCCGCTCTCAGCATGCACCAGCCACTGATTGCGCATGGAAGGCTTCACACCAGCCGGAGGATCGCCCAGCCAGAAGCGCAGCGACGCTCCCTCCGGCCGTTTGAGCAGCCAGCCGCGAAATTCCGCGGCGGCATTCGATCTCTTCAACGCCAGAGGCAGCACCTGCGCGTCGTCCGAGTCGCCAAAATCCCAAGGATCTGCTGTTTCCGCCAAATCCACGAAGAACTGCGCCGCCTTGGTCAACCGTTCGAGAACTTCGCCTTTCAAGCCGTCAGCCGCCCGGCCAGCATGCCAGATCATCTCCCACGCGAAGAGATGATAATGCAGCGCCTGCTCCTTGTTGCCGCCGTCCGGCGCAAACTGGCGCAAAATCTCGCGCTCCAGCAGTTTCCAGGCGTTTTGAGCGGACGTGGTCATGCGTGCGAGAGCCGGCCAGCGTGAAACGGCCATCACGAGCGCCGCGAGCTCGCCGATGAGATGATTGTTCGCCGATGATCCGAATGATCTGCGCCTCCACACCCACCACGCATGCACCGGAACGATGCGGGCCGTCAGCTCATCCTGGCGGCGTGCGAGCTCGAGATCGTTGCAGCCGCGCACCAGCGCGTCAAACCAGCAGAAGTTCATCAGACGCAGTGCTGCTTCGAGCGGACTTGTCCAGTTGATGCCATGGCCGGGGCGGTTGCGGTCGCACCAGTCCTCCAGCCAGAGCTGGGCCACACGGATCGCATGCACATCGCCGTTCAGCGCGCTGTGCATCGCCATGCGCGTCATTTCGGACCAGCGGTTGACCTCCCAGATCGCCCGTGCGTCCGCGTCGTGCTCCAGATGACGGTGATCGAGCTTTCGCGCTGGAATGTCCGGGTCAATCACCACGCCCAGCGTCGCGTCGCAATGCCAGCACGGCGGCGCGCCGACTTCGACACTCTTCCAGCCAAACAGCTCCCACTCGCCCCGCACCAGCTTCTCCGCATCCACGGCCAGTTGCTTCCGCAGTTCCGGGGGCACGCGTTCGCGCCATGGCAGCTTCGGATAATCGGTAAACGCGCCGTCCCAAGGCCTGCACGTGACTTTTCGCATTGCTTCCGGCTCGCGCAGGCGTCCACAGCGCTCAAGCACCCGCCGCCCGATCTCACCGACGCTCATCGCGCGCAGTCTTTGCGCATACCAGGCCGTCTTCATCACAGTTCGATGCTCCGCGCCTCCCGGATCGAATCCAGCACGGCAAACGTCAGCAGCATGCTCTGTCGTGATTGCTCATACGGAAGCGGATGCGGCGCTCCGTCCTTCAAAAAGGCCAACCAGGCCGTTATTTCCTCCCCGTGTCCCTTCGATGCGAACTTCATCACCTTCTCCTTCCGTTTGCGGTAAATGGAGAGCTTCATGAAGTTCTCGCACTCGACCACCAGCCCGCTCGCAAACAGGCGGAACGACTCCTTCGGAAATGCGGAGTCACCTTCCGCGGAGTAGATGATTTGGGCCGACGATCCACCGGCGAATTCGATCTGCGCCGTCACCGAATCCGGAACTTTCGGCCTGCCAACCGTCTGCGCCGTCACCTTCACCGGGGTGCCGAGCACATGACAGGCGAAGTCGAAGAAGTGGCATGCCTCTCCGAGCACTCGGCCGCCGCTCTCCGTCACGTTCGCATACCAGTGATCCGGCGCGAGAACACCCGCGTTCACATGAAACGCCAGCGTCTTCGGCCCGGAAATCGTTTTCAGCACCTCCATCATCGCCATGGTGGCCGGAGCAAAACGGCGGTTGAATCCCACCATCACGCTGCCAGTGCCGTAGTTCATCGCTTCATCAATCTGAGACAGCTCTTCCTTCGCCAGGCATAACGGCTTCTCCACAAACACCTGTTTGCCACTCTGAAGCGCCTTAAATACCAGAGGCGCGTGCAGATGATGCCGTGTGCCGATCATCACCGCGCCTCCTGTCGTCTCAAACACCTTCGACGCGCCGGTTTCCGCATTCGCGAAGCCAAACTTCTCCTTCACATGCCGGGCGCTGAGGCCCGTGGCGTTCACAATCGTTCCCAGCGCGATCTCCCCCTTCACATGGGGCAGCAACATGGTTCGCGCGAAGTTCCCTGCACCGATCACATCAAGTGTCGCGCAAGTCGCGAATGTCGAATCATGAACGGCGAATGACGAATGCCCGGATGGCTGGTCACATTCGACATTCGTCATTCGAAATTCGTCATTTGTGTAATCAATCACCACGCCAAGCTCGCTCTCCAGCTTGTCATAAATGCCCAACACATCCCCAAAGCCCACCCTCCGGGTCGTCACCGGCCTCAAATCAAGCTGCCCCGTCCGCATCAGTTCCAAACACGCCTCAAAATTCCGGTTCTCCGTCCAGCGCACGTGCCCGATGGGATAATCGTGCCCGCCCCACTCGTACTGCGGGTCGTAGCGACCCGGGCCGTAGCTGCGCGAGTAGCGCACCTGGATGTCCTTCATGTAGGCGGTCTTCCACGACAATTCCGCGTCATAAATGCCCACGATCACCATCACGCCGCGGTCGCGCAGGCAGGCGATGGCCGAATCCGCCGCCTCGCGGCCTTTTCCACCGACGCAGAGGAGCACCGCATCGACTCCGTGGCCGTTCGTCCATTCACGCACCATGTCTTCGAGCTTGGATTGCGACGGATTCACCACGCGCTCGGCCCCCATCTGCCGGGAAACATCCAGGCGCACCTCGACAAAATCCGATGCCATCACACGCGCGCCCGAAGCCTTGAGCAAGCTCGTCGCCAGCAAGCCCACCAGCCCCTGCCCCATCACGAGCACGCGTTCACCGAGCCGCGCACCGCTTTGACGCACCGCCTCCATCGAGATCGACGCCAGCGTCGTGTAGGCCGCCTGCCAGTCCTCAACGCCTTCTGGAATCGGAGCCGCCAGCAGATCAGGCACGGCAATCATTTCCGCATGATGCGCACACTCAGCCCCGCCACACGCGACACGATCGCCAACACGGAAACGCGAGTTCAGCTCATCCACCGCCACCACCACGCCCGCCGCCGAATAACCCAGCGGCGTCGGCGATTCGAGCCGGTTGCGAACTTTCTCCAGCGCCGCCTTCCAGCCCAGCGTCTTCGCCGTGTCGATCACCTTCTTCACTTGATCAGGCCGCGCCTTCGCCTTTTGCAGCAGCGACATCCGCGCCTGCTCCACCTTCATCCGCTCCGTCCCCGGCGAGATCACCGAACACTTCGTCCGCACTAGAATACCTCCCGGCGGCGGCACCGGCGCGGGCACGTCCTGGAGTTCCAAGCGTCCGTCTTGGTATTGAGCGAGTTGTTTCATCGATTAAAGTCCAAATTTATACTTTCAGCCTTGTGATCAGCCATTTGTGCTTTCCAGCGCTCGACTTTTCCACTTCCGTCACCTCACGCAGAGTGAACGTAAAATCATCACCAAGTTTCCTGAGCAGGCCTGCGCGTATTGGCTCAATGCGCGAGTTTTGCCATCGTGGGCCAGTTTGATAGCGACATTCCAACTCGCCTGGACGCTCTTGGTAGAACTGCACAGCTAGAAGACCTTCGAAAATGTCATCGTGCATGTTGATCGCGGTCAGTGAGATGCGTCGTCCGCTTGCACTGATGAGAAACTCGTAGTCTCGCCCGACGACGGCTTCGACCGAAGGCCAATTGAATTCCCCGCCGTCACTTGCAGTTCGGCAATAATCGCCTGTGCGATACCGAATCAGGGGCATGACGTGATTGTGAAACGAGGTGCCGATGATTTCGCGATGCCCCTCCGCATTCGCCTCACCAAACTCAACGAAGCCGTAAGAGGGCCAGAAATGCAGATGATTCGAGATGCGGCCCTGCGCGGCGAGCACGACGCGCTCGCTATGGCCATACCAGTGGAAGACGCGGGCGCCGAAGAACTGCTCCAGATGCTGCTGTGACTCCGATGTGAGCTTTTCCGAGCCACAGAGCAACGAGGTGACCGGGAAATCGAGCCTCAAGCCTGCTTGCTCCAGTCCGCGTGCCAGCAAGAGAGCAGCGCTCGGATAGGCATGCAGATGCTGCGGTCGAAACCGGTTCAACGCGGCCACATACTCCGGCAGACGCTCCGGCGTGAGGTGGTACGAGGAAAGGATGAGCCAGTTTCGCGTTGCATCGTAATAACTGATGCCGCCGCGTGCTTTACTGGACGTGACGCCGCCGCGAATGACCGCCACGCGGTCGCCAACACGATAACCACGCCGCGACCACTGCGCTTCGAGATAAGCCTGCTCTTTCGGTCGGCTCACGCCTTTCTGCAGATAGAAGCCCACCGGTACGCCGCTTGAGCCGCCCGTGGTGATGTAGAGCCGCTGCTTCGAGTCGTATTCCGGGTTCACCATCTGCTCGCGATGCAGCAGCAAATCTTGTTTCGTGAGCAACGGATAGTCCGCAAGTTGCTCCAGCGACTCGAACTTCGCCGGATTGACACGGTGTTGAGCGAATCGTTCCGCGTAAAACGGTGCCTTCGAGGCCGCGATCAATGAATCACGCAGCGCCGCGACCTGATACCGCCGAATCTGCTCCGCATCCCACTTCTCGACCGCCCGTGCCTCGTTTTGAAATCGCGCGTAGGCCGCACCGTAGCGCCATGAGGCCGGAATGGCCCGATACGCGCTGCCAGCCAGCGATTTGACCGGCTGCGGGGCTGCTTCGTAGAGCTTGAGCAGCGGATAGAGGGTGTCTTCGAGAGACATGACGTTTCGCGACGGTCATCGCGATGGTTCCACACGCAACGAACTCCAGTTACACGACCATCCGGCGACGACGCAACATGACCGCGACACCGCAGCAGGCGATCAGCAGCGCTCCGCCGGGCTCCGGCACGGGGGCGAAGGAGAAAATGATCAGCGCATCCTGGTAATTGTTCGGATCCGCCTCGGGATAGAGTGTGTTGGCGATGAGATAGCCATGCTGGGCGGTGTAGGTGTCAAAGAAACTTGCTCCGTCCTTTGCCGCCACGTCGCTGAGGATGCTCTGGAAGATACCGGACCGCGCGATGCCGGCGGCGGAAAAATCGGCCGAGTAGTAATCCATGTAGTCGCTCATGTCGGTGAAGTCGTTCTTCACGGCCTTCCCATAAGTCTCGGAGAGGAAGTTCTGCACGGCGAACAGAGGGTTGTAGAAGGCGTCGTTGTTCGCGTAGTTGGCCGAGTTGCTGTCCTGCTCGGCGAAACGGCCGGAGGCTCCTGCGAGCGTGTTCCAGGGCAGATAGGTGTCGAGCACATACTCCATCACCGCTACCTGCTTCGGGATGGTCGTGGTGTAGAGGCTCGGATCGCCGGTGTAAATGCCAAGACGCTCGGTGTTCTGCTGGTCCCAGCCGTCAAAAAAGAACAACGCGTCCGCTGTGATGGTCGAACTGATCGTGGTCGGCGTGCCGGGCTCGATGCACAGCCACCAGTAGTTCTGGCCGCCGATTTCGTAAACGCCCGCAGAGCCGTTGTCGTCCACGCCCGTGATGGAAACCGGGTCCGCCCAGACCGTGGCGGCGAGGGTGGTGGAAAACAGGGCGATGATCCAACGCGACTTCATTCGAGTTGAGTACGCTAAGAGGAACTTCAGCAGAACGCGAGCACTAATTTATGGAAATTATAAATCAGTCCTGCTCATGTGCCACTCCTGACCAACCGTGTGTGCAGCAGCCGCAACGCAGCCACTGCCGCTCCGAAGCCATTGTCGATGTTCACCACCGTCAGACCGCTGGCACATGAGTTCAGCATCGTCAGCAATGCCGCGATCCCATGCAGGCTCGCTCCATAACCGACGCTCGTCGGCACCGCGATGACCGGCGCGGCGACGAGCCCGCCGAGCACGCTCGGCAGCGCGCCGTCCATGCCTGCCACCACGATGACCATGCTCGCGGCACGCAGGTCATCGAGCCGCGCCAGCACGCGATGCAATCCAGCCACCCCCACATCGCTGATGCGCGTCACGCGTGCTCCGGCGAATTCGAGCGTCTGCGCCGCCTCCTCGGCGACCGGCTGATCCGACGTGCCTGCGCTCACCACGGCAACCGGTGGGCACGCAAAGGAGCCGCTCAACTGTCCGATTCGATACAGCCGCGAAACACCGTCGTAGCTGCCGGTGGGAAAGCGTTGCAACAACAGCGCGGCCGTTTCCGAATTCACCCGTGTCGCCAGCGCACAACCATGCGCGCCGACCAACGCCGTGAGCGCGTCCGTGGTCTGTGTGAGTGTCTTGCCCTCCGCATAAACGGCTTCAGGGAATCCCTGGCGGATGACGCGATGCGTGTCCGCAAGCACCTGGCCGGCCTCCGCGAACGGAAGCGTTCGCAGGCGTTCCAACGCTTGATCGGGCGGCAGCTTGCCCTCGCTGACCTGAGCGAGGAGTTCGCGGAGTTTCGATTCGTTCATGTGGAGCGGGCTTTGAGCACTTCGTTCATGCTTCCGGAGCGCAAACCGGTCAAATCAAGCGTGATGTAGGTGTAGCCAACGCCACGCAGCGCGGCGGTAATCTGCTCGCGCTGCTGCAAAGCGCGCGGCAAATCGGCCTCGGGCACCTCCAATCGCGCGACATCGCCATGATGACGCACGCGCAGCTCGCGGAAGCCGAGATCAAACAGAGCCGCCTCGGCACGTTCGATCTGCGAGAGCAGTTTCGGTGTCACGCTCACGCCGTAGGGCACCCGGGAGGCGAGACATGCGGCGGCGGGTTTGTCCCAGTTCGGCAGACCGAGTGCTTTCGCAGCTTCACGCACGTCTTGCTTGCTGAAACCGAGTTCGTGAAGCGGGCTGAGAATCTTCAGCTCACGGGCCGCCGCACGGCCAGGCCGCACATCGAGCGTGTCCTCCGCGTTCATGCCATCAAGCACATGCGCGATGCCATTCTGCTCCGCAAAATGGCGAAGAGCGCGATAAACGTGGTCCTTGCAGAAGTAGCAGCGGTTCGGGGCGTTCGCCTGATACTGCGGGTCGTTCGTTTCCTCCGTCGGCAGCAGTTCAAGACGCGCGCCGATCTGATGGGCAAGTGAAACCGCCTCGTCCTTCTCGCTTTGCGGCAGGCTGGGAGACACGGCGAGCAGCGCGATCACGTTCTCCGCTCCCAACGCATCCAGCGCAGCCTTCAGCACGAGCGTGCTGTCCACGCCACCGGAATAGGCGACCGCGACACGGCCCAAAGGCCGGAGACAAGCGTACAGCGTGGAGATCATGAATTCGGCATCAAACCCTTCTGCAAGTGCGGCGCAAGGCTGCGGATCAATGCGAGGATCATTTTCACCGTCTCTTCGTCGTCGCGGCTGCGCTCACCGCTCTGCTGTGGTGTCAAATTGTTCGTCACGCGGGCCATCACGGACGGATAGGCCCAGCGGTGGTTCACGTTGCGGAAGACGCTGTCGCGCAAGCTGATGAGCTGCCGCTCGAGATTGCTCGGCGTGTTCACGTCCGCGCCGACGAACCAGTAAACGTAATGCGCGCGCAGCGGCAGCTTCGTGCCGTCGTTGAGCAGCACCTCCCGCACGATAGCGAGGTCTCTCACGCGCAGAATCTCCCCGGAGAGCAGTTTGACCTCGCGTGTACGCGCGTCCGTGATGGTCCAGCCCTGCCCGTCGAGACAAACTTCGGGCCGATGGATGCTGCGACTGTCGTTTCCGGCAATGACGAGCGAGACATGGGCCTGATCGCGTCGCTCAAGCGGACGACCGGGCGTGCGATACTCGCGTTTCACGATGATCGTGTCCGCGGGCAGGAGGGAACGCTCCTTCTCGCTCGCCGGCTCGGGTTCGCCGACGAAGTTGCCTGCCACCATCGGCAAATCAGCCCGGAGGCCGATTTCGTCCCCGCCTTTCGATTGAGGCGAAAACTGGCACAGCAGCACGGTCATGCCGCACAAGGCGAAAAGAATGAACGAGCGCGCAATCATGTCACCGAGGAGATGATCTGACGCGAAACAACGCTGCTGCGACGGAAGCCGAGCCCGCCGCAAAGCCTGTTCAGCAGCCAGGAGGCTGACTGCAGCAGCAGCAACGCAACGAGGAACACCACGATGCCTGTCGCCTCATGAAACGCGGAGACCTCCTTCTCTGCGTCGCCGATGGCCCACTGCTGTCCGAAAATCATCGCGGCAAAGATCAAAACGAGGATCCGGATCATGTTCGCGGCGATGGCGATGGGCAGAATCGCGCTGAACAGGGCAAGCCTGCGCCACAACACGCGCTGGCGGAAATAACTGAACAGCGCACCCACCACGAGCAGCGCAAACAGCGAGCGCATGCCGGAGCATGGCGCGGCGATGCCCACGCTGAACAACTCGCCCGCCTTGCGGCCGAATTCGAGGTTCGGCATGGATTGCAGCGCGGTGCCGGACACCAGCGACTCGATGCCTGCCGCGTTCAACACAAAACCGGTCGCCCTCACCATGATCAGACGCATTTGATAGCCAATGCTCTCCTCCAGGAACGGCAGGGGCCACATGAAACCGAGCATCAACCAGGCAAACAGCCTTCCACGTGAACTTTCACGCCCATCCAGCCAGAGCGAGGAACCCGCGAGCAGTGCCATCACCGCCGCATAGCCACAGTAGAAGTTGTTCGCGCGGAATCCGGCGAAATAGAGGCACAAAGCGAGGACTATGAGCACCAGCCCGCGGTGATCGGCTGTTTCAGGAAGCTGTGCGGCATCGTTCCGACGACGCCAGATCAAATAGCCGGCGATGAACGGCAGCAGCGCCCCGTGCTGCCATGTCGCATCCTTCCAACGCATGAGCAACTCGGCCAGAATGGTACGGCGGAAACTGCCATAGCCGGCCGCATAGGGCTGCACGGCCATCAGCAGCACGAGGCTGGCGGCCAGCATCATCCAGGCGATGAAGGATTTGCGTTTCATGCGACTTTGAGGAAGGAGCAGCGCAGGATGTCGCCGAATCCAAGAATGCAGAGCAGTTTCTTCAGCGGCTCCTTCCATGCCTGGGCCTCGTTGATGGCAAAGGTGCGCCGGAACTCGACCGCGGCGCGCTTGAACCCGGTGTTTTCAACGAGACGGGTCAGGCTGGCGGCGGTGAAATGATTCACATGATGATCGAGCACGAACTCCCACTGCAATCCACGCAAACGACGCATGTGGCTCCCCCAATTCGGCACTTCGATGACCAGCAGGCCGCCAGGGCGGAGCTTGCGATGCAGTTGGGCCAGCGTGGTTTGCAGGTCAGGCAGGTGCTCCAGCACGTGAAAAAGCGTGATCACGTCCAGGCTGCCATCTCCGATGCTGTCGGGGATCGTTCTGCCTTCCAGCCACACGATCTCGGGATGATGCGCCATGCCATCGCTCACCGCCTTGTGGCTGTCCTCGAGGACGATGGCCGAAAAACCGGCCGCATGAGCCGCCAGCGCCGTTTTGCCAATGCCACCGCCGAAATCGAGCAGACGACCGTTGCGCACGAAGCGGCGCACGCTGGCGATTCGGTCGCGTTCGGTGGCGGTGATGCGCATCGGGTAGTTTTCCTCGGGTTGATTCGCCGGATCGTAGTAGTCCTTGTTCGAATACGGATCGCGCCACGTCGCACGGTCCGCGAAGACAAGTCCGCAGGCGCAGCGCCAGAGGTGGCACACGCCAGCATGGCCGAGATCAGCAACAGCGGAGGCATCGCAGGCCGGGCATTTCGGTGCCACGTTCATGACACAAGTCGTTGCGTGCCCGTCACGCGTGATGGTAGGGTTTGCCAGCATGACGCTGCTCGTCTTCAAAGTGAACCAACTCGGCGACAACGTCGTGTTCCTGCCTGTCGTGCAGTCGCTCGTGGCCGCGCATCCGGACTGGCGCATCGTGGTGCTCACGAGTACGACGGCGGCGCGTTTGTACGAGGTCTGCTGCCCGCAGGTGGAGCTGCGCGTCTTTGAAACAGCCCGGTTCAACGGAGCCTGGCGCCAGCCGTGGCATTTGATGCCAATGGCGGCCCAGCTTCGTGGGTTGAAGCCGGATGCTTGTTTGCTCGGCGATGACCAAGGAAACGTCGCGCATCTGCTGGCGCGGCTGAGCGGTGCGAAGCTGCGCGTCGGCCCTCAGACGCCCCATGTGAGCCTCAATGCTTTGCTGCATCATCGCGTTGCGATGGAAGGAAAAGAATCGGTGGCTTCGCACAACTGGCGCATTGTCAGAGAGAAGTTTGAATTGCCGGAGAACATGCCCGCGCCGGATTTGAGCGCGTTTGGCGGCGATAATGCCGGTGCGATTGTGATTCATGCAGGAGCGAGCCGGGAATACCAGCGATGGCCGCTGAACAACTTCATCGATCTGGCCAATCGTCTCGCGGAGACGCATGCGGTGCGCTGGATTGCGCAAGGTGGTGAGACAGGATTGAGCGACGCTGTGCAGCAGGTGAAAACCAAAACCCTCGATGAACTGGTACGCGTGATTGCCGGGGCAAAGGTGTTTGTCGGCAACAATTCGGGGCCGATGCATATCGCGTCGGCCTGCGGCACGCCGGGAGTTGTTTTGATCGGGCCGTCCTCGCCGCGTTGGGATCCGGTGTGGCATCGAGAACGATTCGATCTGCTGCGTGAGCCGCGCTTGAGCTGCCAGCCCTGCGATTTGCCGACAAAACCTGCGAACCGTTGTTTGAACCTGCAGGCACCGATGGCTTGCTTGAATCGCTGGAGCGTCGATGCGGTGCATGAGCGTGTGATCAAACTTTGCAGGCCATCGTGAACAGATCGGGCTGCGTGCAGTGCAGGTCGATGGCGCGTTCTTTGGCGGCTTCGCCGTGACGAATCTTCAACAGCAGGCGGGAGAGACCAAAAAAGATCTCGCCCAGGACGCGACGAGCCTGGCCGCTGGCGGAGTTGGAGCAGTAGTGGCGGCCTTGTACGGAGATATGCGAAAAACCGCAGGCACGGAGGCATTGCGCGATGCTGGCGGGTGTGAGGCCGATCTCGTGCGTAAAATCACCGTAACGGATGGCGGAAGAGAGCGGGCTCTGCGCATTGAAGGTGAGCAGCCACAGTTCCCCACCAGGCTTGAGCGCGTTTTTGGCGGCGGTGAGAAAGCGGATGAACTCGTCCTTGGTGAAATGCTCGATGATGTCCTTTGCGTGAAGCAGATCGAAAGTGCCGGCCTGCGATTCGAGGAAAGTGATGACGTCTGCCTCGATCCAGGCGCGGGAAGAATCGTTCTGACGTGCGATGGCGAGGTCGGAGGGCGAGAGATCGACGCCGGTGAGTTTTGAGAAGCCTTTTGATGCCATCCAGGCCAGCCATTCGCCTTTACCGCAGCCGAGATCAGCGACGGTGGCGTCACGATTCGATGGCAACGCATCATAGGTGGCCTCGTATTGGGCGTGCTGAACGCCGGCATCGAGCGCCTTCTGCGCGCCGAACGTGGCGGAGTAGTCGCGGTAGAGGATGTCGCGGTAAGTGCTCATGCGGCGAGGCGTTGTTGGATGAATCCGGCCCATGAGGCCGCGACGGCGTCGTGCGTGTAAAGCTGGCGGGCACGTTCGAGCTGGCTTTTCGCGAGATTGGTGTCGTTCATCACTCGTCGAATGCATTCAGCGAGGGCTTTGGCTTCGCCATGAGGAAAAATGGCTTCGTCGTGGCCGATGACTTCGGGGATGGCGCCGCTGCTGGAGCCGAGCGTGGCGACGCCACAGGCCATTGCTTCGATGAGAACATGGCCGAACTGCTCTTCCCAGCAGAGTTCCATCGTGCGCACCGGCTTGCTGGCGAGGACGAAGACATCCAGGCAGCGAAGAAAGCTCGGAATCTCGAAATGTGGGCGGGGAGCCAACAGGTGAAGCCATGGGCGCGTTTTCTGCTGCTGCTTGAGCCAGCCTTCGAGCCTGCCGGAGCCGAGGATCGCGAGATGGACGTTTTGCAGTTCATCGCAGGCCTGCAGCAGCTCTTTGATGCCTTTTTCCTCGGTCAATCGACCGCAGTAGCCGATAATGAAGGCGTCTGTGTGCAAGAGTTGTGCTTCGCGGAGTTGTTTACGCTCGGCGGGTGATGCGGGCTGGTGATTGATGAGATCGACACCGAACTGAGGAGCAACGTGAACGGCTTCTTTGCGAGCACCACGCTTTTGCACGAGTTGGGCGGCCGCCTGGTTGCCAGCGATGATGAAATCGGTCGTCATCGTCATGAAGCGATAGATGGCGGCGAGGATAAGGCCTTTCCAACTCGGACGCTCGACGTTTTCCCAGGTAAATTCGCCGAAGAGGGCGTCGCCTTGCAGCAAGGCTTTCCAAAACAGTGACTGCCAGCAGATGAAGGCCCAGGGTTCGTTTTCGACAAGAACGACATCGAAGCGTCGCGAACGCATGACAGCGGAGAGGCCGGCGTAGCGGAAGGTGGTGTCGGAATGGCCACGGCGTGGCAGTCGGATGAGTTGGTAGTGACGCGAGGATTCGTCGCTGTCGTTGTCAAAATCAGAGGACGGACGGCCCAGGATGGTCCGCTGCTCGATGGTGGAGGTGACGCAGACGAGATCGAAATGCGCGGCGAGCGCCTGGACCTTCTTGCGATTTTCGAGCGCGGCGCAGGCATGGCTGATGAGCAGCAGAGCGGGCTTCATGTGGCTTGCGCGGCCCCGGAGAGACTTTCCTCGCAGGCGTTGACCTCGGCATCGCAGGCGGCGGCGAAGATTTGAGCCCAATCATCACCCGCAGACAGGATGCGGTGATGTTTGACGAGCAGGCGACGTGAGTTTTCGAGTGCGTCGATGAAATCGGGCGAGGTGTGATCAGCCTCGATCCGCTGATAGGCACGCGCCCAGGCGTCGGGATCGAGGTTTTCAAGCATCGGGACGGGATACTGGCAGTCGTCGAACAGCTCGTTGAGGCCCATGCTGCGGTTGGCGAGGACGGGAACTCCGGCGGCAATGGCCTCCATCGCGGCGGTGAGGCCGGCGGAGCCGTCGCATGGCAAAATGGGCAGCAGAACGGCGGGCGCGGAGTGAAGCAGCTCGCGATAGTCGCGGTGCGCGGCGTTGGTGACGAGTTCAAAGCGCGGGTCGGCAATCTCGGCGGCGTGGCGCTGTTCCAAACTGGCAAGACGGGCGACGCGCGTGATGGAGATGCCGCGATGCAGCAGGGGCGCGACGATGGACTCGTCGCGGCTGATGTTGCCGGGCAGCACTGCGCGTGTCTTTGGCACATCGGGCGCGGGTTGGAACCAGCCTGTGTCGATTTTCCACGGCCGCGAGATGACGCGATGCGCGCCAAGCTCATGCGACGCGGAGGCAAACTGCTCACGGGTGATGCATTCGACTTGGAAGGCGGCGGGTGCGCGCTTGAGCTTGTCTTTGAGATTTTTCCAGGCGCTGTCGTGGAAGGCGAGGCGTCTGATGATTTTTCCCTTGCTGCGGAAAAGTCCGGCGAGCGCAAGCTGGACCAGGATGGCGTAATGCATGCCATCCAGGCAGTAGATCATGCGTGCGTGATGCAGCACGGCGTAGTTTTGAGCGATAAGGCGGAACGCGGCGAAGAGGCGTTGCACAGCGCCGCGTTGGCGGCGGTGGTAGTCGCGTTCGAGTTGCTCGTCGTTGTCAAACCACGCGCCGATGATCGCCCGTGAGCGAAAGGGCATGGGCGCCGGGTCGAGGTAACGACGCGGCCTGCCGGACCAGTCGCGCAGGGCGTAGGGGGCAAGCACCACAAGCCGGGAGGAATCAGACATGGGGCAGGCTGCGGTTGAACGGCACGGTTTGCACAGGCGTGAAGGCCGGATGATGCGGCGACATCGGGAGCGGGACGGGACTGACGCGGCGCCGCGAGGCCACGCGCAGGCTTTCCTGGTGCGCGATGCAGCCGTTTAGAGCACCGGCAACAAACCAGAAGAAGAAATTCACCGGAAATGTGGAGGTGACGTTTCCGGCGAAAATGTTGTGAATGAGCAGACCGAACTCCACGCCGACCATCCACAGGCAGATGCTGAACATCGGCGATCCGCGCAGATTCCACACACTGCGGTGGAAGGAATGCAACGCGACCGCCGCGATGATGAGCACGAGGCTCAGCGGCAGCCAGCCGATCTCAAGGAGCATGTTTGAGATGAGGTCATGGCTGGCGACCATGCGCGCCTCATGCATGTCGGCAGCGCCTTTGGAACCGTAGCCAAACATGGTCCACATGAGCGGGTTGTGCGCGAGATCGTGCATGCCTTCAAGACGGTCGCAGATGGTCCAGAAGCGCACGAACTGCTCGCCAATGGCGGTGCCTCCGAAGTTTTCGAGAGCCCAGAGCGTGAGCTTCGTGACCCAGTTGATCAAATCCTGCGCGTAAACGCAGGCGGTGACGAACAAGGCGACGACGGAGGCGTACAGCGTCGCGGTGCCGCGGGCGCTGCGCAAAACAGGCAGCAGCACGATGGGCAGCGCCCAGTTCACGTTGGCAAAACGTGTCATGCTGGCAACGCAGCCGGCGACGAAAAGCGCGAACAGGACGAAGCCCAGCACGCCCCAGGAGCCCGTGCCGGTGTCGCGATGATGGCGCCGCACGATGAGCGCGAGGCATGCGCAGATCGCGCAGCTCGTGCCGAATGGCGAGCTGTCCACAAGCGTGGAGAAAGGACGCGGCCGGACGTCTTCGAGATGCTTCGAGAGAACGGTGAGTCCGGAGCGCAGGTATTCGATTTCAAACTCGCTGAGCCCGAAGACCTGCTGCTTGAGCCCGTAGAGCGCCACAGGCACGAAGATGATGAGGCAGTATTTGATGAAGGCGATGATCTCATCCGGTCTCCGGAAAACGCAGGGCACGACGAAGAGCAGGAACATGTAGGCCGCGCCGTCGGCGAGCTGCGTGGCGGCCGCGTTGAAGCCGCCACCGCTGCGCAAGGCGGAAGCGCCGGAGATGATGAAGCCGAGGATGCAGACGAGCAGCGAAACGAGCCTGCGCCTTTGATAGAGCGAGCCGTCATGCAGCGAGCGCACAAGCGTGCCGAGGCAGATGCCGGCCAGCGTGAGCGGACAGAGCGCACGAACCCAGAGCACGTCGTTCATGGTGACGTGGCCGTCGAAGACCATCATGCGCTTCAGCAGGTCACTGTAGCCGGCATAGATGACCATCAGGTAGAGCGCGAGCCGCGGCTGCAACACGGCGAGGATGCAGGAGCCGATGGAGAGGAACTGCGCGAGCGCGCCGATGGAGTTCCCTCCGCCAAGCAGGACGGACAGCATGACATAAACCGCGCCGATGCCGCCGAGGAAGATGATGAGGGCCTTGCCTTGCATGTTTTAGTTCGCGGTTCGCGCTTCGCGGTTCTCAGTTGGAGTGAAAAGAGAACGCGCCCGGACAAGCGTGAAGCGTGGGAGGCCGATGAAGGCGCGGGTCATCAGACTGGAGACGTGTGCGCGAAGATCGGGTGAAAAGTAGGTCCAGATGATCCACGCAAGCGTGTAGGAGACGAGCGTGGCCCAGGCGGCGCCAACGCCTCCGTGCGCGGGAATCCATTCGGTGTTGAGCCAGGCATTTACGAAGACGGAGACGATAACGGAAGGAAGATTCGCGGCGAGCTTGTCCTCGACGGTGAGTATTTGCGTGCGCGCGATGCCGATCGCGTAAGGAATGAAGGCCCAGGCGTGGATGCGGAGCATTTCACTGCTGCGCTCGAACGCGTGGCCGAACGCAAACGGCAGCAACGGTGAGAGAATGAGCAGTCCGGCGGCCACCGCGAATGCCAGCATGACGGAAGCAGAGAAGTAGTCGATGACACGCTTGTCATAGCTCGAGCTCTGAGTCTGGCGGGCTTCCATCAAACGTGGCAGGAAGAGCGTGGCGAGAATGCCGGGCACGAAGTAGGCCATTTCAGAGACACGGACGGCCGCGCCGTAAACACCGGCCTCCTCCGGGCCGCGCAGCCATTCGATCATCATGGTGTCGAGGCGGAAAAGAAGGATGAGCGCCGCCTGGGAGGCGAGTTCGGGCCATGAGCGACTGAACAGAGCCCAGGCACGCGAAAATTGAAAAGCCCGCAGGTGAATGCGTCCGCCGTGGCGCCAGAAAGCGCAGGCGCTGAGCGCGATGAAGATCCAGCCTTCGAGCGCATAGGTGAGCGCGAAGAACCACAAGGGTTCGTTTTTCCAGATGCCGAAGGCAATGAACACGGCGCTGGCAAGGAAGCCGATGAACTGCGCGATGACAGCTTTGGAGACGCGGCCGTTGGCCTCCAGCCATGCGAGCACCTCGGTGGCGGGATTAGTGAGAAGCTGTGTGCCATAAACGATGTAGAGGAGCGAGGCGTGCGGCGAGCTTACGCCGATCCATGCGATCAGGCCGATGAACAGCAGGGCGGAGACGATGAGACGCGCGGTGATCGTGGTGCCGAGCACGTCGCCGGCATCGCTGCCGTCCTTCATGATCTCGCGCACGGTGTAGCGTGAGAATCCAAGCTCTCCTACGCTGAGCAGAATCGACACAAGCGCCATGGCGACGGCGAGCTCGCCGAAACCTGCTCCGCCAAGGTGACGAGCAAGCAGGCAGGTGAGCACGAGGCTCAACAACAGCCGTGCCATGCGCAGCATGGTGGCCAGCGAGAAGGTTTTGAGGATGTGGTTGCCTGCGGCCATGACGGACGCGAGACGCGGGCTTTAAGGCGCCGCGAAGCTTTGCTCGGCCACATCGCAGAGGAGGTGGCCGATAAGGAGATGGCACTCCTGGACGCGGGCGGTGATGCCCGAAGGTGCTTTGAAGGCGAGCCTGGCCTCGGCGGCGCAATCCGCGCCCTTTTCACCGGTGAAGGCAATGGTGACGCAGCCGCGTTTGTTCGCGGCCTGGAGGCCGAGGAGGACATTTTTGCTCGTACCACTGGTCGAGATGCCGAGCGCGATATCGCCGGGCTGTGCGAGAGCCTCGATCTGGCGCGCAAAGAGCGTCTCGAAGCCGAAGTCGTTGCTGTGTGCGGTGATGATCGACGTGTCAGTGGTCAAAGCGATGCCGGCGAGCGCGGGACGGTTGATGCGATAACGCACAACGAGCTCGGCGGCGAGATGCTGAGCGTCGGCGGCGCTGCCGCCGTTGCCGAAGAAGATGATCTTTTTGCCATTCTTCAACGCGGTGAGCCACGCGTCGGCCAGAGGGGCGATTTGGTCGTGCATCGCGCTGAGTTTGGCGATAGCGTCCTGGTGCTCGCCGAGGTGAGCTTTGAAAAGAGAGGAAAAATCGGTGCTCATGTCACGAGAAGGCTGCGAGAAGCTCGTCGGGGGTCAATGTGGCGGTGCCGAGCTTGCCAACGACGATGCCGCTGGCGTGATTGGCGATGTCGGCGGCGTCTTGAAGCGTGAATCCCGCCGCGAGCGCGAGCGTGAGCAGCGCGATGGCGGTGTCGCCCGCGCCGGAGACATCGAAGACTTCGCGAGCACGCGTCGGAATGTGATGCGGGCTTTTATCGCGCTCAAAGAGCATCATGCCGTGCTCGCCGAGGGTCACGAGCACGCTGGCGACATCCCATTTGCCGAGAAGAACGCGACCGACTTCGAGAAGCTCCATGTTTTCGACCGGCGGGCCGGGAAGCAGATGATCTTCGAGCCCGGCGGCGGCGAAGGCTTCGAGGCGGTTCGGTTTCACCAGCGAGACACCTGCCCACGGCAGAGGATTTCGCGGCGAAGGATCGACGGTGACGATGAGCTTGTGCTCGGCGGCGATCTTTGCGACCAACTGCATCAGCGGCGTAGTGACGAAGCCTTTGCCGTAATCTTCGAGAATGATGGCGTCGAGTTCAGGAGCGAGTTTGCGGAGGCGGTTTTCGATCTCGGCGAGCTCGCTGTCGGCCAACGGCATGAGTTTTTCGCGATCAACCCGCACAATCTGCTGCTGACGCGCGGAAACGCGGGCTTTGGAGATAGTCGGGAGCGTTTCGTGGACGAGAAGCGGCGCGGGATCGACTCGGTCTTCGATCAGCAGCGCGCGCAGGCGATCAGCGGCCATGTCCTTGCCGACGCGCCCCATGAGATGCGTGTGCGGCGAAAAGGGCGAGATATTGCGCGCGACATTGGCCGCGCCGCCGGGATAGAATTCCTCCTTGGTAACTTCCACGATCGGCACCGGAGCCTCAGGCGAAATGCGACGCACGTGGCCCCAGATGAAATGGTCGAGCATCACGTCCCCGATCACGAGGATGCGGCACTTTGCTAGACTTCCGAGGCAGTTGCGGATGAAGTTCATTTGCTGCGGCGGGCGCGGACGGCGGCGGCGAGTTCGTCGAGCATCTTTGCAGTGGTTTCCCACGACACACAGGCGTCGGTGATGCTCTGGCCGTAGGTGAGCGGCTGGCCGGGTTTCGTGTCCTGACGGCCTTCGACGAGATGGCTTTCGACCATGACGCCAGTGATGGCCTTGCCGCCTGCGGCGATTTGTTCGGCGAGTGAAGCGGAAGCGACGGGCTGCTTGCGGTAATCCTTCAAACTATTCCCGTGACTGCAATCGACCATCACGCTGGCGGGCAGGCCACGTGCGGTGAGCTGGTCGGCGACGGTCTTGATCGAGGCGGCGTCGAAATTGGTGCCGCCTTTGCCACCACGCAGGATGACGTGGCAGGCGTTGTTGCCCTTCGTGTTCACGATGGCGGCGACACCGTCTTTGGTGACGGAGAGGAAGCAGTGCTGGCCCTTGGCAGCTTCAATCGCATCCAGGGCGACCTGCACACCGCCGTCCGTGCCGTTTTTGAAGCCGACCGGCATGGACAAACCTGAGGCGAGTTGGCGATGCACCTGGCTTTCCGTCGTGCGGGCACCAATCGCGCCCCAGACAACGACATCGGCGATGTACTGCGGCGTGATGGTGTCGAGAAACTCCGTGCCGGCGGGCACGCCACGCTTCACGAGCTTGATGAGCAGGTCGCGGGCGCCTCGCAGGCCGCTGTTGATGTCGTAGGTGCCGTCGAGATGCGGGTCGTTGATGAATCCCTTCCAGCCGACGGTGGTGCGCGGCTTTTCAAAATAGACGCGCATGACGATCTCAAGATCCGCCCCGTATTTCTGCCGCGCCTCGATGATGTGCTGGGCGTATTCGAGCGCGGACTTGGGATCATGGATCGAGCACGGACCGACGACGACGAGCAGGCGGTCGTCCTTGAGAGCCAGAATATTCTCGCAGCGTTTGCGCGAATGCTCGACGAACTCGGATTCAAGCTCTCCAAGGCGAAATTCATGCATGAGCAGCGCCGGCTGGATCAATGGCAGGATTTCGGCGATGCGAAGGTCGTCAGTGGGATGGGAAAGACTCACGGGAAATGAAAGGGCAAAAAATGGGGACGCAGATTGGAGGATTCTGGCCTGGAGGAAACCGAAAAGTGCTCAGGACGCGCAGGCACCGATCAGCAGCATGCTGCCGCCATTGGTGCCGGATGACTCAGGCACCACCGCGAAACGATGGAGGTGAAGTGCGCACGAGACGCGGGCATGAGAAGCCAGACGGGTGGTTGCCACGCATGGGAAATATCCCAATTACGGAAATTTGGCACGAGGCAGGTGTTTTAGCAAAGCTAAATATCAAGTAATCGAGCATCATCTGGCCAACAGGCAGGACTTGGAGAAAATGGAAAAGGCGGTCGTCACCGACCGCCTTTTCTTGAGGTTTGATGGAATCTCCGCGGCAAGTATCAGATCTCTTCGCCCACGGCGTAGCGCACGAAGCGGCGCACGACGAGGTTTTCGCCGAGTTCGGCGATCTTGCTCTTTACGTAGTCGCCGATGGTCTGGTCGGGGTTCTTGATGAACGCCTGCTCGAGGAGGCACTGCTCGGCGAAGATCTTGTCGATCTTGCCCTGCACGATCTTCTCGACAATCGCGGCGGGCTTGTCCTTGATTTGCTCGGCGGCGATTTCCTTCTCCTTGGCGATGAGGCTTTCGGGGATTTCTTCGCGGCGGATGAACTTCGGGCTAGCGGCGGCGATGTGCAGGGAGATGTCGCGCACGAAGGCCTGGAAGATTTCGTTGCGGGCGACGAAGTCGGTCTCGCAGTTCACCTCGATGAGCACGCCGATGCGTCCCGCCATGTGGATGTAAGAGGCGATGATGCCTTCCTTGGTCTGGCGGTCGCCTTTGGAGCCGGCCTTCGTGATGCCCTTCTTCCGGAGGATGGTTTCGGCCTTTTCGAGGTCGCCACCGGCTTCTGCGAGGGCTTTTTTGCAATCCATCATGCCTGCGTTGGTCTTTTCACGCAGGGCCATGACGATTTTAGCGGAGATTTCTTCAGCCATGATCAGTCTGGGGTTGGGGGGATGAAAAATTGAGGATTACTTCTTTGCCTCGGAGGCGGCGATGATGACGGGGTCGATCAGCTTCTGCAGGATGATGCGGATGGAGCGGATGGCGTCGTCGTTGGCGGCGATCGGGTAGTCGATGATGTTCGGATCGGCGTTCGTATCGACGAGGGCGACGATCGGGATGTTAAGGCGGCGGGACTCATGCACGGCGATGTGCTCGCGGGCGGAGTCGACAATCACCACGGCGTCAGGCTTGCCGCCCATGTGGCGGATGCCGCGCAGGTTGCGCTCCAACTTGATGCGCTCGCGGTTCAGACCGGCCAGCTCCTTTTTGGACATGAGCTTGAACTCGGGCTTGTTCTCGATGTCCTCGAGGTAGTTCAGGCGGGCGATGCTCTTCTTGATCGTCTCCATGTTGGTGAGCGTGCCGCCCAGCCAGCGATGATTGACATAAAACTGACCACAGGCCTCGGCGGCCTGCTTGATGGCCTCCTGCGCCTGGCGCTTGCAGCCGACGAAGAGGATTTTCTTTCCTTTGCGGGCGAGGTCGGCCAGGAAATCAGCGGCCTTGTCGATCTGCTTCACGGTTTCCTCGATGTTGAGGATGTGAATCTGATTCTTGGTGCCCATGATGAAACCCTTCATCTTTGGGTTCCAACGCTTGGTCTGGTGACCAAAGTGAACGCCGGCTTCGACGAGCTCGGCAAGGATCTGTGCGGACATGTGTGTAATATAATAGAACAGCCTCTCTTCCGCACGCTTTGGGGGCAAAACGCTCAGCCGCGAGGCTGATCCGGTCGATTTGGCTTGAGGTGAAATCCTTTGGCTTGACCAACGTGGCCCGGCAAAAGGGGCGCGATGTTACCGGCAACCCCTGCTGCGGCAAGTGGTTTTTCGGCCCCGGAATCGTCACCCGCCAGATGCCATCTAAATCAGCTCCGCGATCGGCCTGCCGCCATCGACGATGAAATTCGGCCTGCCTTGATGATCGATGTAGGTCGCATCCAGCGGCACGCCCATGTGATGATAAATCGTCGCGGCGAGATCGGACGGCGTCACAGGGCGCTCGGAGATCTCCGCGCCGTCCTTCGTGCTCGCGCCGATGACCTGGCCGTGACGGAAGCCGCCGCCGGCCATGCACATGCTCATGACGACGGGCCAGTGATTGCGGCCATCCGTGCTGCCTTGCGTGCCGAGATTCGGTGTGCGACCAAACTCGCCCATCGCGATGACCAGCGTGTCATCCAGCATGCCGCGCTCGCGCAGATCACTGACCAGCGTGGTGATGACGTGGTCGAAAACCGGCAGCAGCGGCCGCAATCCATTCCAAATGCCGCCGTAGGGCGGGATGTTGTCGCCGTGATTGTCCCAGGTGCCGCTCGCGCTGTGATTGCTGAGGTCGATGGTGACGAAGGATGAGCCGCGCTCGACGAGACGACGCGCCAGCAGCGCCTGTTTGGCCCAATCATGGTCGCCGTAGCGGTCGCGCACGTTTTTCGGCTCTTGTTCCAAATCGAACGCTTCGTGCGCCCGGCCACCCGCGACGATGTCGAAGGCTTTTTGGCCGAAAGCATCCATCGCGCCCATCATGCCGCTCGCATCGATGTCCGAGCGCAATCCGTCCATCTGTCGGCTGAGCGTCTGGCGGGCGTGAAGGCGGTCCATGCTGAGCCCGGCGGGCAGTTGGAAGAGTTTGGAGGCGTTGTTGCCATCAAACGGATCATACTGCGTGCCGAGGTAACCGCCCCAGGCCACATGCGAGCGCGATTTCATGTTCAGCACGACGTAGGGCGGCATCGCCGGATGATTCGCGCCGTGATGCTTTGCCACGATGCTGCCGAAGGACGGGAAATACTTCGCCTTCGGGTTCGTGCGCGGCTCGTTGGTCAGATTCGCCGTCTGCATGACCATGTTCGGCTCATGATTGCTGAAACGGCAATCGACGGAGCGGATCAGCGTGAACTGATCCAGCATCGCGGCCTGCTTTGGCAGGAACTCGCAGATACGCACGCCGGGTAGCTTCGTTTTGATCGTCTTGAACGGCCCACGGTTCTCGATGGGCCGGTCCGGCTTAGGGTCCCAAGTGTCGATGTGAGATGGCCCACCCGTCATCCAGAGCAAAATGACCGATTTGCCGCTCTTCGTTGCTTTGCCGTCCGCACGCAGTTTCATCAACCCGGGCAGCGTGAGCCCGCCCAGGCCCGCGAGGCTCGTTTTGAGCACGGAGCGGCGGCTGTGCACGACCACACCGTCCCGCACACGCGGATTCATGAAGGTGAAGGCATGGCCGTGGTCATGGCTTGGCATGCGCACTCATACGTCAGTGCTGAAACAGCTTTGTCACCCAGGCTGTATTCCCTGCATGAGATTTCTGGTTCCAGTTCTCCTCACCGTCGTCTCCTCCGCCGAGATCCCGCTGCCCGATGACGCTCCGAAGCCGCTGCCGCCCGCGGAGAGCGCGAAGCGATTCGCCGTGCCGGATGGCTACTCCATCCGCCTCCTCGCCTCCGAACCGCTCATCACCGAGCCCAGCGGCATATGCTGGGATGACAAAGGCCGCTGCTTTGTCTGCGAGCTGCACGGCTACAACCTCGAAGGCCAGTATGACATCGATGAGCTGAACAAATCCGGCCAGCTCGACCTCGAAGTGCGCCGCATTCAGGCCAGCGAGGAGGCCAAGAAGAAAGCCGAGGCCGAAACTTACGGCACCGTGAAGCTTCTGCGAGACACCGATGGCGACGGCGTCATGGACAAGGCCATCGTGTGGGCGGATTGGCTGCCGCCATGTCACGGCATCGCCGCAGGCCATGGCGGCATCATCATCGCCTGCTCGCCGCACATCGTTTTCCTCAAAGACAGCGATGGCGATGACAAAGCCGATGTGCAGGAGCAGCTCTTCACCGGCTTCGGCACGCCGATCCTCGAGCGGCGCATCAATTCACCGACTTGGGGACCGGATGGCTGGCTTTATTTCGGCCGTGGCAATGCCACCGGCACCATCACCGGCCCGCATTTGAAAAAGCCCGTCGAGCTTCCGCCCACCGATTTCCGCATTCGCGCCGATGGCACGGCCATCGAGCCCGTCAGCGGCAGCACGAAGACCACTGGCATGGCCTTTACTGATGGCGGCGATCGCTTCACCGCCACCACGACGCATCCCGGGCTCTTCGTCACACCGATCCCGTGGAAATACCTCGCGCGAAATCCTGATGCCGCCGCACCGGCACTCGATGGACCGGCCAGCGATGACACACGCGTCTATCCCATCGCCGCACCGCATCCGTGGCGCACGAAGCGGGAGCAGCATGCCGAATACTTCGCCTTCTACCGCAAGATCAGCCTCAGCGATGCCGACGCGTCCGGTTACTTCACCAGCGCCTGCAGTCCCATCGTCTGGCGTGGGCAGTATTTCGTCTGCGAACCCGCGCAAAACCTCATCCATCGCGCTGACATCGTGCGCGATGGCACTCGCCTGCGGCTCCAGCGCGCGAAAGGCGAGGAACAGCGCGAATTTTTGGCCTCACGCGATGCGTGGTTTCATCCCATCGCGCTCACGCAGACCCCGCAAGGCCATCTGGCCATCGTTGATTACTACCGCGAAATTATTGAAGACTACTCCGCCATCCCGCGGCACCTCCAGCAGCAATACGGCCTCATCAACGGCCAGGATCGCGGACGTGTGTGGATCCTCGAAGCGAAACAAAAATGGTCCAAACCGCCACTCAGCGCCTCTGACGCAAAAGTGCTCCAACTCCGCGAAAACGACGACATCACGAAAATCGATCTGAAGGCCGATTTGGAGCCTCAACTCGCTCTTCAGCTCGCTGTAAGCGTCGGATCGCAACGCGAGGCACTTTTGAGCCTCGCACGCCGCTTCGGCCACCTTCGCTGGATGGACGCCGCCATCGCCTGCTCGGCTCACTCGATCGAAAAAGACCTCCTTCTCGCCCTCGCAGCCGATTCGGGGCAAAGCGAGCCCGTCATGACCAATCTTGCCGGCATTCTCGCCGCTCGCGGAAACGTCCAAGAAATTACGGAATGCCTCGCCGTCGTTAAAATGGGCAAAGCGCACGACATTCTCCAACTCGGCCTCGAAGACACCAAGCCGCTCGCGAACCCCATCGACGTTCCGGCTCCCACCGCGCCCACTGCCGACCAAATCGCTGCATGGGAAAAACGCGTTCCGGCCATTTTGAAGGCTTTGAAGCACAATCCCGACCTCGCCGAGGGCAAAACGCTTTTCACCGCCATCTGCGGAGCTTGTCACAAGTCCCACGGCATCGGAGTCGCCGTCGGTCCGGATCTCGATGCCGAGTTCCAACGTGCTCCGGAGGTCATCCTGCGCGACATCCTCTTTCCCAGCGAGGCAGCACGGCCCGATTACGACACCACGATGGTCAAAACGCGTCGCGGCGAGACCTTGCTCGGCATCACCACCTCCGATTCGCCCACCAGCATCACCTTGAAGCTGCCCGGCGGCATTGAACGGACTGTCCTGCGCAAACGCGCCGACATCCGCACCGTGCGCAACGTTTCCCTGATGACACCCGGCCTCGGTGATGCCCTGAAGCCCGAGCAAATTGCGAACGTCATCGCGTTTTTGCGGTCGCGGCAATGAATCACTCGCCCATCAGCTTCTTCACTGTTGGTTCGATGGCCTCGGCCCAGATGCGGTAAGCTTTTTCGTTCGGGTGAAGGAAGTCCGGCATGATGTCCTTCGTAATGAGGCCGTCGGGCGTCAGAAACTTAGCGCCGATGTCGAGGAAGGTGACTTTGTGAGTGCCGTCGAGCTTGGAGATGAGCTTGTTTATCTCGGCTATCTTCTCGCGCTGCGGGTTTGGCTTCTCACCGCGCGGAAAGATGCCAAGGAGCAGAATCTTTGACTGCGGGAGGCGTTTTTCGAGTTCCAGAACAATGGCCTCGATACCTGCGGCGATGTCAGGCGAGGAGCAGGTGCCGCTGTGGTTGGGGCCCAGGTTGCCGCTGTTGTTCGTGCCGATCATCACGACGACGAGCTTGGGGGCGATGCCGTCCACCGCGCCGTGTTGGAGACGCCACAGCACGTTCTCCGTCTTGTCCCAACCGAAGCCGAGGTTGCCGGCATTGCGTGGCGCGTAGAATTCATCCCAGGTGTGCTTGCCGCGCAGCGGATAGCTGTCGAACTGCTCACCACCGAAGAAATGAGTGATCGAGTCGCCAATAAAGAGGATCTGCGGCTTCGCATGCTTCACCGCGGAGATGGTCAGTTCGTGGCGCTTCGCCCAGTCATACTGCGGCCAGCTCCGGTCCTGCGTCACGGGCACCATCGTGCTGGGAAGGGGTTTGCGGCCGGGAAGCGGTTCGAGGGTGGCCTCGGCGACCCTGCTGACTGCCCGGCGGTCGGCGGTGAAAGTCGCCGCCATAAGATGCCCGCCGCTACTCAAGTCGATTGGGGCGACGTAGGGGTTTGATTTGGCCACCGGTGGCGTGTCGTCCAGCGTGTAGAGGATTACAGTGCCGGGTTCGCTGGAGTGCAGCGTCACCATCCCATCGGCAGTCTGGATCGCGGGAGCCGCTGGAATGACGGCCGTCTGTGCCTGGAGCAGGCTGCCAACAGTGAAAAGAGAGAGCAGGAGGTGATGATTCATGAGCGTAAGGCTAAGCAGCAAGCCTCGGATTGTCCATGCGAGCGTGCGTATCCAGTTCGTGAGGATGAGGCGACGCACAAGGCGCCTGTCCTTGCCGCTCCTCAGGCGGGAGTGGATGGGGGTCTGCAACAGGGCGGTCGAAAGCCAGATCACAGGGATCAGTCCGACCCCCAGCAGAAAGACGGCCGAGCATTGGCTCTGGTAAAGTAGCCAGGCCGCGGTGCCTGCCTCCAGTAACATCAGCGGCACCACGATGAGCCGGATCCGGGAGCAATGACTGAAATGGTAGGCCTGGAACTCCGCCTCCTTGAACCCGAGGAACTGCGGATAAACGACAACCTGTATCACCCAGATCAGACCGACAAGCATCCAGGTCGCCGCGAGATGGAGGGTGAAGAAGGTGTTCATGACATGCGCCGGGAGGGAGGGCGGCCGACATCTGCCTCCGGATACGGCTTTTTCAAATCCGCATCGTTCAGATGACGATGAAGTCGGCACTTCTCGAGCGTACTTCAAACTCCGCCTGTCGTATGCCCCCGTCCCGCGCCCCATCTGCCTTCCGCCAGTTCCTCAAGCGAGGATTGCCCGCGTTTGCCCTGGCCGTAGCGCCTGCGTTTGCCGCGGACTATGAGAAGGACATCAAGCCGCTGCTGAAGGAGCGTTGCTACGCCTGTCACGGTGCTTTGAAGCAGAAAGGCGGCCTGCGCCTTGATACGGTCGCGGCCCTCAAACAAGGCGGTGACAGCGGTGACGCGACCCAACTGCTCATTGATCGAGTGACAACGACCGAAAAGGCCGATCGCATGCCGCCGGAGGGCCAAGGCTCCATGCTCAACACCGACCAAGTCGCCAACCTCAAAGCCTGGCTCGCTGCCGGAGCGCCAGCGCCAGCCAATGAGCAGCCCGAGGCCGATCCGCGGGCTCACTGGGCTTATCAGGCACCGAAATCTTCCGGGAAGTCGGTGGATGCGCTGCTAGCAGCACGTTTAGCTTCCAGGAAACTCAAGCCGCAGCCTGAAGCCGCACCGGAACTGTGGTTGCGGCGCGTTTACCTCGATCTCATCGGCCTGCCGCCATCGACAGAGCAGATCGCGGCGTTTTTGAAGGACACGTCGATGCCAGCGCGGCAGCGCGTCGTCGATCATCTCCTCGGCACACCGCAATATGGCGAGCGCTGGGCCCGCCACTTCATGGACATCTGGCGCTACTGCGACTGGTATGGCCTCGGGGCGCAGCTTCGTCATTCGCAGAAGCACATCTGGCACTGGCGTGATTGGATTGTGGAGTCGCTGAACACCGACAAAGGCTATGACCAGATGATCGTGCAGATGCTCGCTGCGGACGAACTTTCGCCCGAGGATCGCGACAACCTTCGTGCCACCGGTTTCCTAGCCCGTAGCTACTATCTCTTCAACCGCACCACCTGGCTCGATGAAACCATTGAGCACACCTGCCGCGCCTTCCTCGGCCTGACGATGCAGTGCGTGAAGTGCCACGACCACAAATACGATCCCATCGAGCAGGCCGACTACTACCGCATGCGCGCCATCTTCGAGCCTTTGCACGTGCGCCTCGATCCTTGGCAGGGCGAGACGGACTTTGAGAAAAATGGCTTGCCTCGCGTTTTCGACCTCCATCTCGACAAGCCGACCTTCCGTCATGTGCGTGGCGACGAAAAAAACGAGGACAAATCGAAGCCGCTGAGCGCAGGCGTTCCGCAGGTGCTGGAGTTTGCCTCTTTTCAACCATCCTCCATCAAACTGCCGCCTGCATCCGCCAAACCGGCGCTGCTGCCCTTTGTGCTCGAAGATCACCTCCGCACCGCTGAACACGACATCGCCGCAGCTCAAAAAAATCTCGATCAAGCAAGACAGGCGCTCGCGAAATCGCCCCAACCCGCCGCCAAACCGGTAGCGGAGTCTAAGGTGCTCGTCAGCGATGACTTCACCTCCGCGAGGCCTCAGCAATGGGAGTCCCTCAAAGGCGACTGGAGGCATTCATCCACCGGAGTGCGTCAGCATGAAACCGGAGCCGAGCGTCGTTCGCTGCGTCTGAAAACAGCCCCGCCAGCCGACTTCGAGGCCAGTTTGAGCTTCACCATTCGCGGAGGTCAAAAATGGAAGTCCGTCGGCATCATGTTCGACGCTGCGGATGGCGACGATGTGATGGTTTACATGAGCGCCGTCAGCGGCGGATCGAAGATCCAGGTGGCCCTGGCCAATGGTGGCAAGACTGGTTATCCAACGAATGGCTCTGCACCACGCGCGATCTCACAAGATGTTCGTTACACGCTCGATCTGCGTGTGCGTGGCCAGCTCATCAATGCCAGCATCAATGGCGAACCGGTGCTCGCTTATCGTCTGCCGCAAAACCGCCGCCAAGGTGCGTTGTCGCTCACCGCCTTCGACGCCGATGTCGAGTTTCACAGCTTCAAGCTCGCCGAGCTAGCCGCAGATGCTGTTTTGCGTGAACCAGCAGGAGACAAGTCGGTGCCACTCGCGGACGCCAAAGCCGCCGTCGCACTCGCTGAAAAACAACTCGCTGCCGCCAAGGCCAAACCCGCGATGATTCGCGCCGTCTTTGCCGCAGATAAGGCCAGGCAGGACAAAGCACTCGCCCAAGCCGCCGCTGCCGCCGAGGCGAAGTACAAACTGGCACAGGCCGATGTCGATCTCGTGAAAGCTGAGGCCGATTCGAAGGCCAAGGACGCTGACAAGAAGATCAAAGCCGCACGCGAAGCCTTCGAGAAAGCCAAGAAGCATGCAGCAGCTCCCGGCGAGACTTACACCTCGCTGCCCGCGAGCCTGAAGGCACAGGAAGGCCCGGAGGAAAGCACCAATGCCAAGGTGCAAACCTATCCCGACACCAGCACGGGCCGCAGACTCGCTTTTGCCAAATGGATCGCCGACAAACGCAACCCGCTCACCGCCCGCGTGCTGGTGAATCAAGTCTGGATGCGGCACTTCGGCGTGCCGCTCGTCGCGAACATGGACGACTTCGGCCGCCGCTCACTCGCGCCGCTGCATCAGGACATCCTCGACACGCTCACGGTCGATTTCATGAACAGCGGCTGGAGCCTGAAGCATCTGCATCGCGCCATGGTGCTCTCGGAGTTGTATCGCCGCAGTTCCTCGAATGCGGAGGCCGATGCCGCTACTGTCGCCGCCGATCCCGACAACGCGAACTACTGGCGCATGAACCCACGCCGTATGGAAAGCCAGGTCGTGCGCGACAGCCTGCTACATCTCGCGGGCAAGCTCGATCTCACGCTCGGCGGCCCCAGCCTCGATCCCGCCTCGTCCGAAACGAGCCGACGTCGCTCGCTCTACTTCGTTCAGAACGCGGATACCGAGCACCGCTTCCTCGCCGTCTTCGACAACAGCAACGTCCTCGAATGCTATCGCCGCAACGAAAGCGTCGTGCCGCAGCAAGCGCTCGCTTTGACCAATAGCAAGCTCAGCCGCGAATGCGCCGACGCCTTGGCCACAAAGCTCAGCAAACTCGATGGCGATGCCTTTGTGACGCAATCCTTCCTCACCGTGCTCGGCCGTCCGCCTTCGGATGCCGAGCGTCGCACCAGCCTCGAAGGCTTTCAGGCGTTGAAACAGGATCACAGCCTCTTTCTGCAGGCGCTGCTCAATCACAACGACTTCGTCACCCTGCGATGAACCTCAAACATCAGCCCACACCTTTCCTCCGCCGCGACACCCTCGGCGGACTCGGCAGCATTGCGGTCGCTTCCATGCTGAAGGCCGAGGAAGGCTGGCAGCCTCCGAGCGGCTTGCCGGTGATTCCACAGAAGGCGAAGCGCGTGATCTGGCTCTTCATGCGCGGCGGCGTCAGTCACATGGAGAGTTTTGATCCGAAGCCGATGCTGACGAAGTATGCGGGCAAATCGATCGGCGAAACGCCCTTTGCCAGCGTGCAGGACCCCGAAAAGCTCAAGAAGGTGCGCGTGGTCGTGGTGAACGATGCGAACGGCAAGCAGCGCAACGTCATTTATCCGCTCCAGATCGGCAGCAAGCGCTACGGCCAGTGCGGCATCGAGATCAGCGACTGGTTCCCGCACATCGGCTCCTGCGCGGATGAGATCGCCTTCATCCGCAGCATGTGGACGACGGACGACAACCACGGCGCGCAGGTGCAGTTCCACAGCGGCCGCCACATGCTGGAGCCGCGTGTGCCGACGCTTGGTGCGTGGGTGACGTATGGCCTTGGCTCGATGACGGACAATCTGCCGTCCTTCATCAACATGGGGCCGCGCTACTTCGATATTCGCGATGGCCACTACCTAGGCCCGGCCTATGACGCCGTGAACCTGAAGGTGGATCCGAAAAACCCGCTTACCTTTGCCGCGCCGGAGATCGCCGTCGGCAAAACCGAACAAGCGGTGCAGTTCGACCTCATCCACAAGCTCAACATGCTCAACGCCGAGCAATATCCCGGCGACAAAACGCTCGCCGCTCGCATGAAGAGCTACCAACTCGCCTTCAACATGCAGACCGCTGTTCCGGAGACGATGAATCTCGACACGGAGAGCGACGAGACAAAGAAGCTCTACGGCCTCGACGACAAAGTCACCGAGCCGTTTGCGCGCCAGCTCATCGTCGCCCGTCGTCTCGCCGAGCGCGGTGTGCGCTTCATCCAGCTCCAGCATGGCGATGGCGCTGCTGGCGCGTGGGATTCGCACTCGGGTTTGAAAAAGAACCACTCCATGCTCGCGCAGCAGGTGGACAAGCCGATCTCCGGCCTGCTCAAGGACCTCAAGCAGCGCGGCATGCTCGATGACACGCTCGTCGTCTTCGCCACCGAGTTCGGCCGCACGCCTGGATCACAAGGCAGTGATGGGCGCGATCATCATCCGTATGGGTTCAGCGTCTGGATGGCCGGCGGCGGCGTCAAAGGTGGCACCATTCACGGCAGCACCGACGAACTCGGCTTCCACGCTGTCGAGCATCCGCACTACGTCACTGACGTGCATGCCACGATCCTCCATCAGCTCGGACTCGACCCGCACCAGCTCGAGATTCCAGGCCGCAAGCGCCTGGAGCGGGATTTCGGGCAGGTAATTCGCGAGATCCTGGTCTGAGCCTCGAAAAATACCGCTTGCCGGTATGTTGGAGGCGTGTCCAATATACCGCCCACCATGAAAGCACTCGTCAAAGCCAGAGCGGAGAGCGGATTGTGGCTCCAGGACGTCCCGGAGCCGCAGGTCGGCATCAATGATGTCCTCATCAAGGTCCGCAAAACCGGCATCTGCGGCACGGACCTGCACATTTACCAATGGGATGCCTGGGCGCAGAAGACCATCCCTGTGCCGATGGTCGTCGGGCATGAGTTTGTCGGCGAAGTCGTGGCAGTCGGCAGCAACGTGAATGACTTCCATCCCGGCGAAATCGTCAGCGCCGAAGGCCATGTGGTTTGCGGTCGCTGTCGCAACTGCCTCGCGGGACGCCGTCACCTTTGCAAAGACACCGTCGGCATCGGCGTGAACCGCACCGGGGCCTTCGCCGAATACATCAGCGTGCCGATGACGAACGTGTGGCATCACCGCGAAGGCGTGGACGAGGAGGTGGCGAGCATTTTCGATCCGTTCGGCAATGCAGTTCACACCGCGCTGGCCTTTGAATGCATGGGCGAGGACGTTCTCATTACCGGCGCAGGCCCCATCGGCATCATGGCCATCCCCGTCGTCAAACACGCCGGCGCACGCCACGTCGTCATCACCGATGTGAACGACTATCGCCTCGATCTCGCGCGAAAAATGGGCGCGACGGTCGCCTTGAACGTCAAAACCGGCAGCATCGCCGACGTGCAGAAGCAGCTCGGCATGAAAGAAGGCTTCGACGTGGGCCTGGAGATGAGTGGAAACGCCACCGCCTTCCGCGACATGATCGACAACATGTGCCACGGCGGCAAAATCGCCATGCTCGGCATCCCCAGCGAACAAATCGCCATCGACTGGAACAAGGTCATCTTCAACATGCTCACCATCCACGGCATCTACGGCCGCGAGATGTATGAGACCTGGTATCAGATGAGCGTCATGCTCGAAAACGGCGTGAACATCGCTCCCATCATCACCCACCGCTTCCACTACACGGACTTCGAACAAGGCTTCGCCGCGATGGAAAGCGGCAACTGCGGCAAAGTCGTGCTCGATTGGTCCAACTAGCTCTCCTCATGAAAAACAACCTCCTCGCTTTCTTTTGCCTCGTCTCGCTCGCTCACGCTGAAATCAGCGTTCCCGGCTTCACCGCCTACTGCGATCCCGATTTCCGCGGAGTCGAGTTCTCGAAGGAAAAAGGCCTCAGCGGCTGGAAAGACGCGAAACAGCGCGTCTCATGGTTCGGCGACCTCAAAACGCCCGGAAAACTCACCGTGAGCCTTCGCGTGAAAGGCGATGAAGACCGCGCTTTCGTCCTGAAGATCGGCGAAACGAGCCGCGAAGCCACCGTGACGAACGGCGTGGCCTCGTTTGGCGAATTCGAGATCGCGAAGGCCGGTTACGCGAAGTTTGAACTGACCTCCAAAGATGGCTGCAAAGGCCTCATCGAAGCCCTCGTGCTCGACGGACCCGCGACACAGGATGCGCGTTTCAACCTCGAGCCGCGTCGCAACGCCTCCTCGGTGCATTTGATGTATCCGACGCCGAAGGACGAGAAGATCGCGCTATTCTACAACGAGGTCACCGCGGTCGAGGAGCTGATTTACACCTTCTACATGGCCTGCGGCTTCTCACGCGGCTACTTCGGCATGCAGATCAATTCGGAAACCGAGCGGCGCATCATCTTCTCCGTATGGGACGCTGGCAACGGCACCAACGCTATCGACCGCTCCACAGTCTCCAAAGAAGATCAAACGCAGCTCCTCGCGAAAGGCGAAGGCGTCGAGGCGAGCGTCTTCGGCCACGAAGGCACCGGCGGGCACTCGCACCTCGTGTATCCGTGGAAAACCGGCCAGGCGCAGAAGTTTGTCGTCGCCGTGAAGCCCGAAGGCACACACACGACCTACAGCGGCTACTGGTTCCATCCCGAGAAGCAAAACTGGATGCTCATCGCCAGCTTCAAAGCGCCGAAGGATGGCAACTACCTGCGCGGCCTGCATTCCTTCAGCGAAAACTTCGGCGGCCAAAACGGCCACCAGCAGCGCAAAGCCCTCTACGGCCCGCAATGGTTCGCCACCGCCGATGGAAAGTGGACCGAACTGCTCACCGCGAAGTTCAGCCACGACCCCACCGGCAAGGAACATCGTCTTGATCGCTTCATGGGCGTCGAAGCCGGAAAATTCTTCCTCTCGCATGGCGGCTTCGTCGAAGGCTTCACGAAATATGGCGAGCCCTTCACGCGGCCTGCCACGAACACACCACCCAGCTTCAAGCTGCCATGAACGCCTCTTTCAAAGACCACGTCACGTCCCAACTCGACGCCATCCGCGCGGCAGGCACTTACAAACGCGAGCGCGTGCTCAGCACGCCGCAGGGCACGCTCGTTCGCGCAAATGGGGGCGCGGCGGTGCTGAACATGTGCGCGAACAACTACCTCGGCCTCGCACAGCATCCAAAGGTGCGGCAGGCCGCGCACGAGGCGCTGGAGCACTGGGGCTACGGCCTCGCCAGCGTGCGCTTCATCTGTGGCACGCAGGGCGTGCACAAGGAACTGGAGGCATCGTTGACCGACTTCCTCGGCACCGAGGACACGATCCTCTACGGCTCCTGCTTCGATGCGAACGGCGGCCTGTTTGAAACGATCCTCGGCCCCGAGGACGCGATCATCAGCGACGAACTCAACCACGCCTCGATCATCGACGGCGTGCGTTTGTGCAAAGCGCAGCGCTATCGCTACAAAAACTGCGACATGGCCGATCTGAAGGCCCAACTCGTCGCCGCCGATGCCAAAGGCGCGCGTTTCAAGCTCATCGCCACCGACGGTGTGTTCTCGATGGAAGGCTACATCGCGCCGCTGAAGGCGATTTGCGATCTCGCGGATCAATATGGTGCGCTTGTGATGGTGGATGACTCCCACGCCGTCGGCTTCATGGGCAAAACTGGCCGCGGCACGCACGAGCATTGTGGCGTGATGGGCCGCATCGACATCATCACCGGCACACTCGGCAAAGCCCTCGGTGGCGCGAGCGGTGGCTACACCAGCGGCCGCAAAGAGATCATCGAACTGCTCCGCCAGCGCTCGCGGCCCTATTTGTTCTCGAACACGCTCTGTCCCAGCATCGCCGGTGCTTCCATCGCCGCTTTGAGCCTGCTAACGCAGAGCACTACCTTGCGAGACACGCTTGAGTCGAACACCCGCTGGTTCCGCGCCGCGATGACCGCGGCTGGTTTCCAAATTGTGCCCGGCGAGCACCCTATCGTTCCCGTCATGCTCGGCGATGCCGCGCTCGCGTCGAAATTCGCCGACGCTATGCTTGAGCGCGGCGTTTACGTCATCGGCTTCAGCTACCCCGTCGTCCCGCAAGGCAAAGCCCGCATCCGCACCCAGATCAGCGCCGCGCACACGCGGGAGGACTTGGAGAAGGCGGTGAAGGCATTCACGGAGGTGAAGCAGCAACTGGGACTATGATCCCGATGAGCGCGACAGCGTCCTGGAGTGCTCCAGCCCTCTGGAGCTTTCCGCAGGCCTGGAGACACTCGAAAGCGACGGAGGCCCGGCGCACTCCAGGACGCTATCGCGACTAATTCTACCGTTACCTGACGTTCCATGCGCTCGTTTATGAAAAGACTCCTCTTGCTCCTCTTCCCCGCGCTCGCTTCGGCAGAACCCGTTCGCCTCGCGCACGAGCCCGCGCTCTCGCCGGATGGCAAAACGGTCGCGTTTGAGTGGCTGGGAGACATTTGGACCGTTCCCACGGCGGGCGGACGCGCCACGCGGCTCACGACGCATCCGGCGCTCGATTCCGGCGCGGCGTTTTCGCCGGATGGAAAACAAATCGCGTTCAACAGCGAGCGCGAGGGCTTCAAGCTGCTCTACTCGATGCCCGCGACCGGTGGCGAGCCGAAGCAACTCACCTTCCACACCGACGGCTGCGATCTTCGCGAGTGGACGCCGGATGGGAAAGGGCTGCTCGTTGGGCTTGGTCGCGATTTCTCATGGATGCGCGAGACGCGTGCCGGACGCCTCGCCATCATCGATGCGAACGAGCGCAAAGCCGAGAGCGTGCTGTTTGATGACTACGGCTTCGACGGCGTGCTGTCGCCGGATGGTCAGAAACTGCTCTTCATGCGCGAAGGCTCGGAGTCGTGGTGGCGGCAGGGCTTCAAAGGATCGCGTGCCGGGCAGATCTGGCTCTTCAATCGCGCGGATGGCAGCTTCAAGCAGGTCATCAGCGATGAAAACGAGAACCGCTGGCCGCTTTGGAAACCGGATGGCAAAGGCTTCTACTGCGTGCGCAATGGCAACCTCTGGCAGCACGATCTCGTTAGGGGCAAGCACACGGCGATCACGAACTTCAAAGATGATCTCGTTGTATTCCCCGCGATCTCGCGCGATGGCAAGACCCTCGTCTTCCGTGTGCGCTTCGATCTCTACTCCTGGCATCCCGGCGACAAAGAACCCGCGAAGATCGCCATTGACGCTGTCACCGATGCGGTGCCGGACATCACGCGCGTCGTGCTCGACAGGGCGACGGACATTCACTTCACGCCGGATGGCTTGCAGATGGCCTTCATCGCTGGTGGCGATGTGTGGGTGATGGACACGGAACTCAAAGAGCCGCGTCGAGTGACGCAAACGGCCGAGGAGGAGCGTGGCGTGCTGTTTGCGCCGGATGCGAAGTCGCTCGTGTTTGTCAGCGACGCGGGCGGGCAGACGGATCTTTGGAAAGCGGTGCCCGCAGATGCCAAGAAGGCCTGGTTTGAAAGCACGGGCTTCACGCTCGCGAAGCTGACGAATGATCCCGAGGCCGATTCGAGCCCGAGATTTACGCCTGATGGCAAAAAGCTCGCCTGGCTGCGTGAGCGGGGCGATTTGATGATCGCGGATGCCGATGGCAAGAACGTGAAACGGCTCATCGAATCGTGGAATGAGCCCGCGTTTGAGTTTTCGCCCGATGGGACGTGGCTGGCGTATTCGAAAGAGGATGAGTGGTTCAACGACGACATCTGGCTGATGCCCGTGGACGGCTCGAAGCCGGCCTTCAACGTCTCGCAGCATCCCGATGACGATGCGTGGCCGCATTGGTCGCCCGATGGCAAGATGCTCGCCTGGACCGGCACGCGTGAGATTGATGAGCAGGATGTGTTTTATGTGCATCTTCTCGCCGAGGAAGACGAGAAGACGAAGCGCGAGCGCACGCTGTCCAAAGCTCGCGAAAAGATCACCAAGGCCCAAAAGCCAGAGCCGAAGAAAGAAGAGCCCAAAGCCGACAAGCCCGCCGAACCCGCGAAGACGCCCGAGGAGCCGAAAAAGGCGGAAGAACCCAAAAAGGCCGCGGAGCCGAAAAAAGCGGAAGAAGCCGAAAAGAAGGAGGAAGTGAAAAAAGAGGAGAAGAAGCCCACGCCGCTTCGCATCGACTTTGATGGCCTTCACGGCCGCGTGCAGCGCGTGAAGATGCCGAATACATCGGAGTATTCGCTCGTGTGGTCGCCGGACTCGAAGAAGCTCGTCTTCCAATCGCGCTACGAGGAGAGCAAAAAGACGATGAGCATCGAATTCCCCGATGACGTGAAGCCGAAGACCTTCAGCGCTGCGGTTTTGACGAATGCTGTGTGGCTCAAGGAAGGCGATCAGCTCACCGGCCTGCTCGATGGCAAACCGGCGACGCTTTCAGGCAAGGGCGGTGAGCCGAAGACGATGCCGTTCAAAGCGCAGCAGGCCTACTCACGTGCTGAGAAGCAACGCGCGGTCTTCGACATGTGCTGGCAGGTCATGCGCGATCTGTATTACGACGAACGTCACGGCAATCGCGACTGGAACGCGGTGCGTGCAAAGTATCGCGACATGGCCGCCGAAGCTCCTGACATGAAGGGGGCGGCGGAGTGCGTTTCGCTGATGCTCGGTGAGCTGAATGGGTCGCACCTTGGCTTCAGCATTGGCATGAGCTCCAGCGGCACGAGCGGCTGGACGGAGGAAACCGCGCATCTAGGGCTGCGCTTTGATACGGGCTTTGCCGGACCCGGCTGGAAGGTGCGAGATGTGATCGCCAAATCGCCCGCGAGCCGCAAAGAGAGCCGCGTGGAGGCTGGCGAGATCGTTTTGAAGGTGGATGGCAAGGATGTGACACCTGGCATGGATGCCAGCCTCGTGCTTAACGGCCCGATGGAGCGCGACATCGTGCTGACCGTGAAAAACGGCGACAAGACCCGCGACGTGACGCTGCGCCCGATCAGCTACCTCACCGCGCGTCGCTTGCTTTACGATGAGTGGATCGATGGCAACCGCGCGGCCGTCGAAAAGGCCTCCGGCGGCACTTTGGGCTACCTGCACATCAGTGCGATGGACGACGCGAGCTTCCAAAAGTTCCAAGAGGAGCTTTATCATGCTGGCGCAGGCAAAGACGGCCTCATCATCGACGTGCGCGAAAACGGCGGCGGCTCCACGACCGATCATCTGCTCACCGCGCTCACGCAGCCGCGTCACGCGATCACCTTGCCACGCGGCGGGAATGTGCCGGGCTATCCGCAGGACCGCATGATCTACGCCACCTGGCACAAGCCGGTCGTCGTGATGTGCAATCAGAACAGCTACAGCAACGCGGAGATCTTCTCCCATGCCATCAAGACGCTCAAACGCGGCAAAGTCGTCGGCGTGCAAACGGCGGGCGGCGTCATCAGCACCGGCGCGGCATCGATCATGGATGTCGGCACGTTGCGCCTGCCCTTCCGCGGCTGGTATGGCCTCGAAAACGGTCAGGACATGGAACTCAACGGTGCGAAACCCGACTTCATCGTCTGGCCCCAACCCGGCGACAAAACCGACCGCCAGCTCGACAAAGCCGTCGAGGTGCTCAAAGCCGATGTCGAGACGTGGAAGAAACGTCCGCAGCGGAAGCTGATCAATGCGAGTGAGAGAAAACCATGAAGCGATTACTTTTCATTCTGATGACGACCGGCGTGCTGCACGCCGCGGACCTTTGCAAACAACCTTCACCGGAAGTGATGGCCGAGGCTGCGGGCGTGAAGCTGCCGCCGCTGCCGTGGCATGTGGCGAATGTGTGGTGGGACTTTGAGAAGCCGGTGGAGCATTTCACGTCGCTGGAGGTCGATGTGACGATCGACCGGGATGTGCCGAGCGATTACAACCTGTACATTTCGCCGTGCGGGATCGCGAAGATCAATGGATTGCAGTTTTACGGCGGAATCCAGACGAACATCAACGGCTGGGCGACCAAGGAGAGCCGCGAGCGCGTGCATCGCGGCAAGGGCGGCATCTTCTCTCGCTGGTCGAGCGATAAAACGACGCCCATCGGGCTCGATCACGTGCGCACGGCGGCGGACGACTGTCTGGTGGAGAGCGCGGGGTATGAGGGCGAGTTTGCGAGCGTGCGGAGGCCGTTTGTGTGGTCGAAGGGCACCTACACCTGGTGCATCACGAAAGGCGAAAGCGACAACGGAAGCACTTGGTTCACTTGCTCGATCCGTGATGCGAAGGGCGCGGTGCATGAGGTGGGCAGTTTGCGCTTTGAGGGCACGGATTTCACGTTTTGGGAGAGGCATTCGGCCTTCGTGGAGGTGTATAGAACATCGAAGATTCCGAAGTCGGGCATCCCGAAGGTGAAGGTGACCTTTGGCTGGCCTCGGCTGAACGGGAAGAAGGTGCCGCTGAAGAAAGCGCATGCTTATTATCCTGACAAAGGCGGTCCAGATTCGCCGGATTGCGCGTGGGTGAAGGCGGAGGGCGAAAATTGCGTGGTGGATGTCGGTCCGATCTTCAAACGCGATGAGGCGAAGCGTCGGCATGATCTCGTTTTGGGCTCGAAAACGCGCACCGTATCGAAAATCGCGTCGAAAGAGGCCGTGGCATGGGTGGACACGAATGACGCGCCGGATTTGAAGGAGTGGGGAAACAAAGCGGGCACGCTGTGTGTCGAGTGGATGCCGAAAATCGCGGCATTGCTGCCAAGTGAAGGATTTGAGGCTCCGAGAGAGGTGACGCTCTATTTTGATCCGGCGATGAAGGGCGTGGCGCATGCCGCGAACGGCAAGATCACGATTTCGGCGGCCTTTGTGCGCGAGCACCCGGATGATTGGGGCATGGTGGTGCATGAACTCACGCATGTGGTGCAGGCGTATCCGCCTGGTGGGCCGGGATGGCTGGTGGAGGGCATCGCGGACTACATCCGCATCGTGAAGTATGAGCCGGACGCACCGCGTCCGAGGCTCGATGCTGCCAAGGCGAGCTACAAGGACGCTTACAAGACAACCGCCATGTTCCTCGAATGGACCGAGAAACATCACGCGCCTCAACTTGTCGTGAAGATGAACGCGGCTTTGCGAGGCGGCACTTATCAGGACGGATTGTGGAAGGAACTCACCGGCAAGACAGTGGATGAGTTGTGGGAGCTATTTGTGAAAACACTACAGAACTGAGCATGGACACTCTTTCCGCCACGTTGCTGCTGCTGACGATCATGGACCCGTTGGGGAACGTGGCGACATTTGTGTCCGCGCTGCGCCCGGTGCCGCCGGAAAGGCGGTTGAAGGTGATCGCGCGCGAGCTGTTGGCGGCGCTTGTGATTTTGGTCGTGTTTTTACTGCTGGGGAAGCAATTGCTGGACTTGCTGCATTTGAAACAGGAGGCGCTGTTCATCAGCGGCGGTGTGGTGTTGTTTTTGATCGCGCTGAAGATGATCTTTCCGCCCGCGAAAGGAAATGACGAGCCGATGGGCGAGCCGTTCATCGTTCCGCTGGCGACACCGATGGTCGCCGGGCCCTCCGTGCTGGCGACGCTGCTCGTGCTTGTCAGCACGCAGCCGGAACTGTGGTGGAACTGGCTCGTGGCCCTGCTAATCGCCTGGGGCATCACGTCCGCCGTCTTGCTCTGCTCGCCGGCCATCGCACGCGTTCTGAAGGAGAAGGGTTCGATGGCCGTGGAACGGCTAATGGGGATGCTGCTGGTCATGGTGGCCGTGCAGATGTTCTTGAACGGCCTTGAGCATTATCTGAAGCAATAAACGACATGCGCTGGATCATCACGTTTTCCCTATTGAGCACCGGACTTCATGCGGCAGATCCCTTCGCGGCTTATCACGCAGATTTGGACCTGAAGTCGCGTGACGGAAATGTTGTCTCATGGGGCAATCTGACGAGGGTTCATGGAGCGCCGCGAGTGTGGAAGGTGAGGACGCCGGGCGGGGTAAAGGAGATTGTTCGTTTCGATGGCGCCTCGGCGGTGTGGCAGGCGGTGAATACATGGGGCCGCGTCGAAAGCCCGCGAACCATCGTGGCATTTGCGAGAATCGCTGGCGAGGGCGTGCTATGCGATGGCTCGACGCGTTCGGGCGCGGATGCGATCCGCGTGAAGGGCGATGGCGCGAAGTGGGAGGTTTTGAAGTTCACGCGGCCGACGAGCACGTTGGGCGGATTCATCGTGGGCGCAGATGTGGCGACGCAAAACGGTGTGAAGGCCGATGTGGCGGAGATCGCGGTGTTTCGTGGTGTTTTGAGCGAGAAAGAGCTCGCGGAGGAGGAATCGCGGCTGCGGCAGAAGTGGGGCGAGCCGGTCGATCTGCCGGAGTCGGAGCAAATCAAGCCGTGGCAGCCATTTGCGGGCCTCACGACGAAGCTGGTGCGCAAGAATGGCCAAGATGGTGTGCACACTTACCGCATTCCCGGATTGGCGACTTCGAAGAAAGGCACGCTGCTGGCGGTGTTTGATCTGCGGCATGAGGGCGCGGGCGATCTGCCGGGAAACATCGATGTGGGGCTCACTCGCAGCACCGATGATGGCGAGACGTGGAGTGCCACGCAGCGTGTGATCGACTACGATGGCAGCGGCGTGGGTGATCCGAGCATCCTGGTGGATCGCGAGACGGGCCGCATCTTTGTGACGGCGCTGTGGTCGAAGGGCAATCGTGCGTGGTTTGGCAGTGGGCCGGGCATGACGCCGGAGGAGACGGGACAGTTTGTGGTCTCGCACAGCGATGACGATGGCGCGACGTGGTCGCCACCGGTGAGCATCACCTCGCAGGTGAAGCAGCCGGAGTGGCGCTTGTGCTTCGACGGGCCGGGCTGCGGCATGCAGTTGAAGAATGGCACGCTGGTGTTTCCGGCGCAGTTTCGCGATGCGAAGGGCAAGCCGCATTCCTGTTTCATCACGAGCAAGGATCACGGCTCGACATGGAAGATGTCGCCGCCGTGTGAAGGGCCGACGAGCGAGGCGCAGATCGTCGAAACGAAGGACGGCATGCTCATTTCGATGCGCGATGAGTCCCGCAGCGGCCAGCGCAAGTGGCAGCGATGGGATGGCGCGGCGTGGAGTAAGCCATGGCTGAATTTGCCTGATCCCGTCTGCCAGGCCAGCCTGCTGCGTCATCCGGATGGCACGCTGCTTTTCAGCAATCCAGCCGATGCGAAGGGCCGTGTGAGGCTCACCGTGCGTGAGAGCCGCGATGACGGTGAAACATGGAGCAAAGGACGCGTCATCACGCCGGGCGGGAGCATGTATTCCTGCATGAGCGTGATGCGCGATGGGCGCATCGCGATGGTGTATGAAGGCGCGGGCGGTTTGTGGTTCGCGAGTTTTGGGTTAGAGAGCCGATGATCATGCCTGTCTGGATCGAATACTTCGCCGTCGCGGTCTGCGCGATCACCGCCGTGCTCGCGGCGGAGGGAAAGCATGTCGATTTGTTCGGCGTGCTCGTGCTGGCACTCGTCACGGCGGTGGGCGGCGGAACGATCCGCGACCTTTGTCTCGGCGTGCGGCCGTTGTTCTGGATCGCCGAGCCATTGCATGTGTGGACAGCGCTGACCGCGGCGCTGGTGACGTTTGTGCTCGTGCGGTTCACGCACCTGCCTCACAAGCTGCTCGACATCGCGGATGCTTTTGGTCTGGCTCTGTTTGGCATAGCGGGCACTGAAAAGGCGCTCGCGCTCGGCACTCCTGGAATCGTGGCGATTCTGCTCGGCATCGTGACAGGTGTGGCAGGCGGCATCCTACGGGACGTTTTGCGGCAGGAGATTCCCTGGGTCTTCAAGGCGGACGTGAATCTCTATGCGACGGCCGTTTTCGTGGGCGCACTGGTCTTTGTGCTGCTGAGACAGTCGCTGCCAGCTTCGGAAAGCCACCGCTACATCGGCATGACGGTCATTCTCGTCATGCGCTTAGCGGCGATGCGCTGGAAACTGCGTTTGCCGACGTATCGGACGCGGACGGATTGAGAGAGCCGCAGCTCGGGTGCCGTAGTCTGCGCTCATGTTTTACTCCAAGTCAGCCCCCTTAAATCGCCGCGAATGGCTTCGCGTGGGCGGATTGGGGGCGTTGGGGCTTTCGCTGCCGTCGGTGCTGAAGGCGCGACCGGCGAGCAAGGATGCGACGTTTGGGAAGGCGAAGAGCTGCATCGTGCTTTTCCTGAGCGGCGGGCCGCCGCAGCATGAGACTTTTGATCCAAAGCCGGACGCACCGCTGGAGATTCGCGGCGATTTCAAAGCGATCCCGACCTCCGTGCCGGGTGTGCAGTTTTCCGAGGTGCTGCCGCGCACGGCGAGGCTGGCGCATCGCATGAGCGTCATCCGCTCGATGACGACGGGCATCAATGCGCACTCGACGAGCGGTGCCTTCATGCTCACGGGCTATGAGCCGCTGTCGAAGGCGGAAAACGTCCCCGCGGGCGGCAATGACTGGCCGAGCATCGCGGCAGCGGTGGGAGCTTTGAAGCCGAGCGAGCGCTCGCCGCTATCGTCAGTCGTTTTGCCGGAGTGGATCGAGAACAATGGTCACATCGTGTGGCCGGGCCAAAACGGCGGCTTCATGGGCTCCGCGTGGCATCCGCAGATGATCAAGTGCGATCCTGCGGCGCAACGCCTGCGCATCGAGGGCATGAGTTTGGTCGAAGGCATGACGGAGATGCGTTTTTCCGAGCGTGGCGGCCTGCTGCGGCAGATGGACGCGCGTTTCCGTGCCGCAGTGGCGAATCCGCACATCGACGAAACGGACGCGATGCATCAACGTGCCTTCGATTTGATCCACTCGGAGGCGAGTCGTGCCGCGCTGGAGATCGAGCGTGAGCCTGCGGCGATGCGCGATCGTTATGGACGTGGCAAATTCGGCCAGAGCGTGCTGCTGGCGCGTCGCTTGGTCGAAGCGGGCACGCGGTTGGTGCAGGTGAACTGGGCTCGCGAGCCGGCGGATCAAAATGCGGGCAGTCCGCTGTGGGACACGCATCAGCGGAATGCACAGCGCGTGCGCGAGGTGCTCGCGCCGCAGTTTGATCAGGCCTACGCGGCGCTGATCGAGGATTTGCAGTCGCGCGGCCTGCTGGATGAGACGCTCGTCGTCGTGATGGGCGAGTTCGGCCGCTCGCCCACGATCAATAAGAGCGGCGGTCGCGATCACTGGGGGAATGTGTTCTCCGTGGCGCTCGCCGGAGCCGGTGTGCCAGGCGGGCAGATCATCGGCGCGAGCGACAAGATCGGCGCCTATCCCTCGGATCGCCCCGTGCGTCCGCCGGACCTCGCAGCGACTCTTTTTCATCTGCTGGGCATTCATCCGCACCACGAATTCCTTGATCCGATCCAGCGTCCGCGCCTTGTGACCGACAGCGGCGTGCCGCTGCGCGAAATCACCGGCATCTGAACTTTCCAACCATGCGTCACCTCCTCCTCTCCCTCCTTGTCGTCACCGGCCTTGTCGCCGGGGAACTGCCGAAAGAAAAACGCATCCTCTTCCTCGGCGATTCGATCACGCAGGGCGGTGCTTATGTCGAGTTCATCGACGCGGCGCTGCGGGCGCAGCATCCGGAGTCGGACATTGAGATCATTCCGCACGGTCTCAGCAGCGAGACGGTGAGCGGCTTGAGCGAGGAAGGCCACGCCGGAGGCAAATTCCCTCGTCCAGACCTCCACGAGCGACTTGATCGTGCTTTGGAGAAAACGAAGCCGCAGCTCGTGTTTGCCTGCTACGGCATGAATGACGGCATTTACCTGCCGCTCGGTGCGGAACGCACGAAAGCCTATCAAGACGGCATGCGGAAGCTGCGGGCGAAAGTGGCCGCGATTGGTGCGCGGATGGTGCATCTCACGCCGCCGGTGTTTGATCCAGTGCCCATCGCGCACAGAGTGGTCGAGGCGGACAAGGTGGATGGGGCGTATCCCTTCAAAGGCTACAACGAGGTGCTCGACTTCTACGCGAACTGGCTGCTCGACATGCGCGACAAGGAGAAGTGGGAAGTGCTCGACGTGCACGGCGTCATGATGAGTGCTCTCGCCGAGAAGCGGAAGACGGATGCGCAGTTCACCTTTTCCAAAGACGGCGTGCATCCCGGCCCGGAAGGTCATCTGCTCATGGCGCGGCCCGTTCTCGAGGCCTGGGGCCTGCAGGTGCGCGAAGACGGCACACCCGATCATCCGAATGGCGCGGCGATCCTCGCGGTGATCAAACAGAAGCACGCCATCCTGCGTCCTGCGTGGCTGAGCCATGTGGGGCACAAACGGCCCGGCGTCGCGCCCGGACTGCCGATTGAAGAGGCGTTGAAGAAGGCCGCGGAATTCGACGCGGAGGCCCGCAAGCTCGCGCAATCGAAGGAGATCGTTTTTCCGAATCAAAAGGGCGAGTGGAACGGCTACGCGAAGCATGAGCTGACCATCGCGGGCAAGCTGGTGACAATCGTTGCACCAAAAACCGCCGCCGCGGGCCGTCCGTGGGTCTGGCATGGCGAATTCTTCGGCCACAAGCCTGCACCGGACATTGCGCTGCTCGGCAAGGGCTTCCACATCGTTTACATGAAGATCAACGACATGCTTGGCTGCCCCGATGCAGTGAAGTTGTGGAACCAATGCCATGCCGAGCTCACCACGAGCTATGCATTGAGCAAGAAGCCCTCCCTCGTCGGCCTCAGCCGCGGTGGTTTGTATTGCTACAACTGGGCCAGCGCGAACCCGGACAAGGTCTCCTGCATCTATGGCGATGCTCCGGTGTGCGACTTCAAAAGCTGGCCCGGTGGCAAAGGGAAGGGGAAGGGCGATCCTCGCAACTGGGGCTTCGTGTTGAAGCTGTGGGGATTCAAAGACGAGGCAGCCGCTCTCGCTTATAAAGGCAATCCGGTGGACAGTCTCGCCCCGCTGGCGAAGGCAGGCGTGCCGCTGCTTCATGTGTTTGGCGACGCGGACGACGTGGTGCCTTGGGATGAAAACACCGGCCTCATCGAATCACGCTACAAGGCCCTCGGCGGCAGCATCACGCTGATCCGCAAACCGGGCGTGGGGCATCATCCACACGGTCTGGATGACTCGACACCGATCATCGAGTTCATCGCCAAGAACGCGAAGTGATCATGCCATGAGGTCACTGCTCTTCTTTTGCCTGCTTGTTTCATCCCTCGGCTTCGCCGCGCCGCCGGAGCCGACGCTCACACCCACGCTCCGTGCGGTCGATTTAAACCTCGGCGAGGCTGTGGAGGTCACTTTGGCCGATCAAAGCATCGCGAAGGTCAAACTGCTGAAACTCGACGAAAAGACCGACTCGATGGCGAAGGCTGTCCGTGAGGCCAAAGTGCTCGTCGAGGTCAATGGCGAGCAAAAGTGTCTCACGAGCGCGAACTACAACCTCCCGCAACTCGTCGGCGGCGTGCAGATCGACTGCCCCATCACCCGCGGCTACAAGGCCAACAGCGGCGAGGACTCGTGGGGCCTCGAAAAGGATGCGCGACTGCGTCTTTGGTCGAAAAACGCTCCGTGGATCGAGCCGGGCACCTTTGTCTATCCGCTCAAACAACGCTGGTTCGCCACCTCCACGCAGTTCTCGAACGAACCGACCTACGTCGATGGCGGCGACAAGCCGGACCGGAAGAAGATCTATTATCACAACGACCTCGATTTCGGCGGCTGCGAAGGCCTCACGGAGGTCATCGCGGCGACGGATGGCCTCGTCGTGAGCGTTTCGGAAAAGACGCTACCCGGTTACTCGCTCACGCCCGTGCGTCCGCGTTACGACGTCGTCTATCTGCTCGATGAACGCGGCTGGTATTACCGCTACAGCCACCTGCACACGATTGATCCCGCCATTCAAATGGGCACCCGCGTGAAGATGGGCCAGCGCATCGGCATCCTCGGCAAGGAAGGTGCCAGCGGCGGCTGGACGCATCTGCACTTCGGCATCAAAAGCCGCCAACCCTCCGGCAAATGGGGCACGCAGGAGGCCTACGCCTTCGCGTGGGAGGCCTATCAACGCGAGCACAAGCCCGCCATCATCGCCGTCGCCCGTCCGCATCATTTCATCCGCGCTGGCGAAACCATCACGCTTGACGCCTCCAAGTCCTGGGCCGCCTCCAGCATCAAATCCTACCATTGGACCTTCACCGACGGCCAAACCGCCTCCGGCGCGAAAGTCGAGCGCACCTACACCCAACCCGGTGCCTACAGCGAGATCCTCCAAGTCTCCGACACCGCTGGAAACGTCAGCTACGACTTCGCCATCGTGCAGGTCATAGGCAGCGACGAAAAGAACCTGCCACCCACCATTCACCCGACCTTCTGGCCCACCACCGTCCTCAGGCCCGGCGCCGAGATCACCTTCAAAGTCCGCACCTTCCGCACCACCGGCGGCGAAACCTGGGACTTCGGCGACGGCACGCCAAAAGTGACCGTGAAATCCGACGGCAACGCCAAAGCCCTCGCCAAAGACGGCTACGCGGTCACACAGCATGCCTTCTCCAAGCCCGGAGACCACATCGTCACCGTCGAGCACACGAACGAACGCGGCGAGCGAGCCGTTGGGCATCTTTGGGTGCGAGTCGAGGAGTAGCAGTCGGTCTGCAAGCTTGTCTCGCGTTGCGCCGTCTTTTCGAGGTGAAACGCTTCCTCACAGCTCTGCTGCTCGCTGCTTCCGCCCACGCGGAGGATCGCACGGCGTTCTTTGATGCGAGGGTGCTGCCCATCCTCAAGCAGCGCTGCTACGAGTGCCATTCGCACGAGTCGAAGATCAAAGGCGGCCTCGCGCTCGACTCGAAATCCGGCTGGCAGACCGGTGGCGATCACGGCGCGGCCATCACGCCCGGCAATGCATCGAAGAGCCTTCTCATCGAGGCAGTGCGCTACACGAACCCGGACATGGAAATGCCGCCGAAGGGTAAACTCGCCGCCAACGAGATCGAAGTGCTCGAAAAGTGGGTCGCGATGGGCGCACCCGACCCACGTTCAGGTGCCGTCGCCAAAGCGACCGGCATCAACATTGAAGCCGGAAAGCAGTTTTGGGCCTTTCAGCCCGTGCATGACTCGCAGCCGCCTGCGGTCAAAAACACGAACTGGCCCGTGAATGACGTCGATCACTTCATTTTGGCCAAACAAGAATCCGCAGGCTTCACACCCGCGCCGGACGCCGATGCCCACACCTGGCTGCGCCGCGTTTATCTCGATCTCACGGGGCTGCCGCCGACACCGGAGGAAATTTCGTCATTCGTCACTCGTCATTCATCATTTGAGGCCGTCGTGGACAAACTCCTCTCCTCCCCAGCCTTCGGCGAACGCTGGGCGCGTCACTGGCTCGATCTCACCGGCTACGCGGATCAGATCGGCACCTCGAACAACGTCTTCGCCGAGCATGCTTGGCGTTACCGCGACTACGTCGTCCGCGCCTTCAACAGCGACAAACCGTTCGACGAGTTCGTCCGCGAACAAATCGCCGGGGATCTCATCGCGCCCACGGCGGACAGCATCACCGCCACGGGCTTTCTCGTGCTCGGCGACGTGGAAATCGTCGCCGTGGACAAATTGAAGATGGAGCATGACCTCGTGGACCAGCAGGTCAGCAAAATTGGCACCGCCTTCCTCGGCATGACGCTCGGCTGTGTGCGCTGCCACGATCACAAATTCGATCCCATCGCGCAGACCGACTACTACGCGCTCGCGGGCATGTTCCGCAGCACCAGTAGCACCTACAAAACCGACAACGGGGTCTGGAGCAGCGTCAACAAAGCCGATCTCCCCGAAACACCCGCGCAAAAGGCCGCTCGCGAAAAACAGCTCACGCATCACGAAGCACGCCTCAAAGCCCTAGAAGCCGAATTGAAGGCCAAAACGGCCGAGAAAGCCGATACAAAGGCTCTGAAGGCCCAAATCGAACACGCGAAGTTTTTCGCACCCACTGTTCCCAAAGCCTTCGCGGTTCACGATGTCGAAAAACCAGCCGACATGCGCATCACCATCCGTGGCAATCCGTATGCGCCCGGCGAACTCTTGAAGCGCGGCACACTTCGCGTCGCGAGCTGGGCCGAGTTTCCGGTGATCCCGCCGAATCAAAGCGGCCGCGCCCAACTCGCCGAGTGGCTCACCGACCCGCGCAACCCGCTCACCGCCCGCGTCACGGTGAACCGCATCTGGCAAAAACTCTTCGGCGAAGGCCTCGTGCGCACCGTGGACTATTTCGGCACTCGCGGCGAAAAACCCACGCATCCCGAGCTGCTCGATTATCTCGCCACGCAGTTCATGCGGCATGGTTGGTCTCAAAAACGCCTCATTCGTGAACTTGTGCTCTCTCGAACGTATCGTCAGTCGTCGGACCGGTCTGACTCGTCCGACAAGTCCGACGCAAACCAGCTCCTCACGCGCATGAACCGCCCGCGCTTGGATGCGGAAGCCATCCGAGATGCCATGCTGGCCATCAGCGGTCGTTTGATGCCCTCCAGCGGCGGCACCGCCCTGCCGCTCGAGTTCCCGGAGAACGTGCAGAGCCTCAATCCCGGCGCGGTGAATCCTCCCGCCTTCAGTTTCAAAAAGACGCGCCCCATCCAAGAGTTCGAGCGCACAATCTACCAGCCCGTCATCCGCACCGCCGCACAACCCGGCTCCGCACGCCTGCGCGATGTCTTCGACTTCACCCAGCCCGCGCAGATCGCCGGAAAACGCGCCGAAACCGCCGTCCCCACGCAATCGCTCTTCCTCATCAACAGCGATCTCGTCCGCGCCCGCGCCACCGACATCGCGAAGCTCATCTCGCAGGCCGAACCAAACCCCGGCGCACGCTTGGAAGCCCTCTGGCTCCGCGTCCTGAGCCGCCCCATCACCAGCACCGAACGCGATGAGGCGAATGCCTTCCTCGAATCGCTCCCCGCCGACAAAGCCTGGATCGAACTGACTCATGCCCTGCTCGCCTCGAACGAGTTTCTTCTCCGCTTATGAATTCCACAGCCCTCTCACGCCGCGCATGGCTTCAACACACCGCCTGTGGCTTCGGTGCGCTTGCGTTGCACGACCTCGTGCAGGCCGCGCAGAGTCCGCTGGCACTGCGGGCACCTCGTTTGCCCGCGAAGGCGAAGCGTGTGATCTTTCTCTTCATGTCCGGTGGTCCTTCGCAGCCGGATCTCTTTGATCCAAAGAGCTACATCAAGCGCATGCACGGCCAGACGATCTCCGCGCCGATCAACACAAACGAGCTTCGCGTCGGGACGGACAAGTTCCTCGCGCTGGCCACGCATGGCGAAGTGAAGCCACGCGGGCAAAGCGGCATGATGATCTCCGATTTGCTGCCGCACACCGCGAGCGTCGCTGACGAGATTTGTCTGCTGCGGGCGATGCATTCGGACAACAACCAGCACCAACCTGCCGCGCTGCAGTTTCACACCGGCATGACCGCGGATGTGCGTCCGTCGCTCGGCTCATGGGTCAGCTACGGCCTCGGCACGGAGAATCAGAGCCTGCCGAGCTTCATCACCATCCATCCGGATAGCGATACGCGGCTCTACGGCTCCGGTTTTCTCCCCGCCGCGCATCAGGGCACCAAAGTGACCGTGCCGCAGGACGCGAAGCAGGCTCCCATCGATTACCTCGCTGACATTTCCGGCGATGCGAAGTCTCAGCGTGCCCGCATCGACTTCACGCAGCGCATGAATCGTCGCCTGCTCGATCAAGCGCCCGGCGATGCGCGCATGGAAGGCATGATCGAGAGCATGGAGATCGCCTTCCGCATGCAAACAGCCACGCCGGAGCTGATGGACATCTCCAGCGAGTCCGAGGCCACCAAGAAGCTGTATGGCGTCGGCAGCAAGGAGTGCGATAAAAACGCCCGCGCCTGCCTGCTCGCGCGGCGATTGAGCGAGGCCGGTGTGCGCTTTGTGCAGGTCACCATGGGCGGCTGGGATCATCATGGCGACATCCGCAATGCGTTGCCGAAAAGCTGCGCAGGCACCGACCAGCCCTGTGCCGCTCTGATTAAAGATCTGAAGTCACGCGGCCTGCTCGAAGACACGCTCGTCATCTGGAGCGGTGAGTTTGGCCGCACGCCGTGGAGCCAGGATCTCAGCGGCACCTCGCCCATCGAGAAACACGGCCGCGAGCATCAACCCGAGAGTTTTTGCACTTGGATGGCCGGTGGCGGCATCAAGCCCGGCCTCACCCACGGCGAAACCGACGACTTCGGCTTCCGCCCCATCTCCGGCAAGGTCCACCTCCACGACCTCCACGCCACCGTCCTCCATCAACTCGGCCTCGATCACGAAAAACTCACCTGGCGCCACCTCGGCCGCGATTACCGGCTCACGGATGTACATGGAAACATCGTGAAGGAGATTCTGAGCTGACAGCCATGCATTGAATTACTTTTCTCCTGCATGCCGATAGATCGGCTTTTGGTATACCGTTTTTACGCCGCAAACAGTATACCATCATGACCTCTTCGTCCCTCGCGTCATCCTCCCGCACCGACTCTGCCTCCGAATTGATTCGGCGTGAGATCCTCAATGGACGGGCGGCCCCGGGAGATCTTCTGGCAGAGTCGGCAGTGGCTAGGAGACTCGGAGTGAGTCGCGTGCCGGTGCGGGAGGCATTGTTTACCTTGGAACGGGACGGACTTGTCGAGTTCAGCGAGACCGGAAGGGCTTATGTGAAGCGTTTGACCCCGCGGGACTTCGAGGAGCTTTTTGTGCTGCGTCTGGCCTTGGAGCCACTGGCTTCGCGTCTGGCCACTCCTCAAATCCGTGCCACGGCGGCAGCCTTGGAGCGAAACATCTTAGCCACACGACGTGCCAGGACCGTCCAGCAGGTGACGCGGCTCGACCTGGATTTTCACGAGATCATCCTCGCCGCCTCCGGTAACGCACGACTGCTGAAGCTTTGGTCTTCCCTGCGTGCGGAGCTCGAATTGTGGCTCGGCCGCCTCCACCGCCATCATCAGTTCCAAACCAGCGACACCCTGCGCGAAACCATCACCGCGCACGAGACGATCGTGAAGGCATTCCGCACGCAAACACCGGCCGAATGCGAGCGTCTCATGCGCCAGCACATCCAGGGCTGGCGCGAATGGCTTCCCGCGCTGCCGGAGAACGACTGAACCAGGAAACAAGAACAACCATGAAGACCCACCGTTTCAACCGTCGAGCCTTCCTGCGTGGCGCAGGCGTCACCATGGCGCTGCCGTGGATGGAGTCCGTCAATGTCTGGGGCGATGAGCCGAAGAAAAACAAACCAGCCAGCGAGGCCCCGGTGCGCTTGTGCGTGACGTTTTCCGGCAACGGCTTCCAATCCAAGGAATGGTGGGCGAAGGGCGAGGGCAAGGCGATGGAACTCGGTCGCGTGCTGGAGCCGCTGAAGGACTTCCGCGAGAGGCTGCTCTTTGTGCGCGGCCTGTATCATGAGGAGGCTCGCAAGGGCAACATCCACTCTTCGCAGACCGGCAACATGCTCTCCGGTGCACCCATCGCGAGCGGCGGTGAGATCCGCAGCGGCACCAGCTTCGATCAAATGCTCGCCCAGACCTATGGTCGGTCCACGAAGGTGCCGAGCCTCGTGCTGGCCTGCGAGAAATCGAACCCGAGCGTGCACAAGAACTACTCGATGCTCTACAGCTCGCACATCTCGTGGAGTTCGCCGACCACGCCGACGCCGCTGGAGCTGTATCCGGCGCTCGCGTTTGATCGCCTCTTCAAAGACGAGTCCTCGCCTGCGGACAAAAGCGTGCTCGATGCCGTGCTGGCCGATGCGCAGGACCTCCGCCGCGACATCAGCGCCAGCGATCAGCGGAAGCTCGACGAGTATCTCGACAGCGTGCGCGAGGTGGAGAAGCGCATCGAAAACGCCGACAAACGCGGCGAACTGCAAGGCTGGCGGCCCACTTTGGACAAGCCGGACATGCAGCGCCCCGCCGACGGCATTCCGCAGGACATCGCGGAGCACATGAAGCTCATGTGCGACATCCTCGTGCTCGGTTTCCAGACCGACACCACACGCATCACCACGCTGAAGCTCAACAACGACCACAGCGCCCTCCGTTTCCCGAATCTTCCGAGCGTGCAGCAGCCCGGCCACGGCATCGACTACATGATCCACCACCTCCTCAGCCACAGCGACGGCGAGGATTATCTCAAAGTGAACCAGCTCTTCATGGAGCAGCTCGCCTACCTCGCCCGCAAGATGGACAGCATCCGCGAGGGCGAGCGCACGCTGCTCGACAACACCATGCTCATGCACTGCTCCAGCATGATGGTCGGCGCGAAGCACAACAACGACGAACTGCCCATCATCGTCCTCGGCGGCGCGAGCGATCGTTTGAAGAGCGGTCGCGTGCTCGACTACAAAGACAAGCCCGAGCGCCAACTCTGCCGTCTCTTCATGTCGATGATGGAGAAGATGGACGTGCGCCCAAAAACCTTCGGCGATGCCAAACTCATGCTGGAGGAAGTGTGATGAAAGCAACGCTGTGGCTGTTCGTGAGCGTCACGCTGCCAGCCGCAGCGCAGGATCATGCTTTCTTTGAATCCAAGGTTCGCCCGGTGCTTGTCGAGCACTGCTATGAGTGCCACAGCGGGGAAAAGACCAAGGGTGGACTCGCTCTCGATACGAAGCAGGGCTGGCTAAAAGGCGGTGACTCCGGCCCTGCCATCATACCCGGCAAACCGGACGACTCTTTGCTCATCAAAGCCGTGCGCTATCACGATGAGGACCTCTCGATGCCGCCCCAAAAAATGGGCGGCAAGCTCGCGGAGGAAGACATTGCGGCTTTGACCGAGTGGGTGCGTCTGGGTGCACCTGACCCGCGTGTCGCGGAGGCAAAGATCGCGGGCATGAACGCGGTGGAGGCAAAGTCATGGTGGGCGTTTCAGCCGCTGCCAAGGAAGGGCGCTTTTCAAGCGCCCAGGGCGGTTGAAAACCGCCCCTCCTTGTCCATCGATACCTTCATCGACGCCAAGATCAGAGGGGCGAAACTCACAGCTGCGCCACAAGCGGACCCGCGCACGCTCATTCGCCGCATGACCTACGATCTCACCGGCCTTCCGCCGAGCGTCGAGGAAGTGGAGGCGTTCGTTCGCGAATGCACCTCAGGTTCATCATTCGTCATTCCTGATTCGTCATTGCAGCGACTCATCGAGCGCCTCCTCGCCTCGCCGCAATACGGCGTGCAATGGGGCCGCCACTGGCTGGATGTCGTCCGCTATGCGGACACGGCGGGCGAGAACACCGACCGCCCGCTCATGCATGCGTGGCGATATCGGAACTGGGTGTTCGATGCCTTCAATCGTGACCTGCGCTACGACGACTTCGTGCGCATGCAGCTCGCGGGTGACATTCTTTTCGACAAGGCGGACTCGAAGCAGCGTGCGGAGGGCATCATCGCCACCGGCTATCTCGCCATCGCCCGGCGTTTCGGGCACGACATCGAGAAGGACATGCATCTCACGCATGAGGACGTGATCGACACGCTGGGAAAGAACTTCCTCGGCCTCACCACCGGCTGCGCGCGCTGCCACGATCACAAATACGACCCCATCACCGCCGCAGACTACTATGCACTCTACGGTATCTTCAGCAGCACGCGCTTCTCATTTCCGGGCTGCGAGCCGAAGGGCCAGCCGCGTGACATGGTGCCGCTGCTTCCACAAAGCGAAATCGATGCCCTGATGAAGCCCTGGCAGGAGAAGAATGCCAAAATCGAAGCAGAGAGACAAAAACAGCTCGCAGCTGCCAAGGCCACCGGCGAGTCGCTGAACAATTTCAGCACGACCAGCACCAAGGCGCTCACCGGTTCAACAGTCGGCGAGGGAGCCAGCGTGGCTTTTGAGCAGCGGGTCCGTGTGCGGAGAGGCGAGGTCCTGCAACTCGTTGTCTCTCCCAATGGTGGTCATGGCGGGGACAGCACCCTCGTCGAGTGGCGTATCTCAGAGGGCGGCGGAGCAAAACGATCCTGGAGTGTCGCTGAACTCGTGCCGGACCTGATGCAGGGCAATCCACATGCTGCGCATGACAGCGCGGCTTGGTGCTTTTTGGATGTCAGTGCGGCACCCGTGTTTCTCACCGATCAGCGCCGCAGCATCAACGGCAACAGTGCGCTGAACTCATGGAGTTCGGGCGACACTCCGTCCGTGTTCGTGAACTCCTCGGATCAGCAGGTCATGGTGTGGACCACGCTCCCGGCGAACTCGTTTTTCGTTCATCCCGGCGTCAATCGGCCGGTTTCGGTCGCCTGGATCAGCCCTCTGGAGGGTGAAGTCACCTTGAGTGGGCGTGTGGCCGATGTGCATCCCGGGGGAGGGGATGGGGTGGCGTATGAACTCAAACACATCGCCGCGCCGGAGTTCGGCCCCGCGATCGCAAAGCTCGGTGAATCGATGAAACCCATTGGCGAGCCTGACCCGATGCCCGTGGTCCCGGTTGCCTATGCCGTGGTGGACGCAAAACCGCAAAACGCCCGGTTTCACCAGCGTGGCGATCCCGAGAAACTCGGAGAGGAAGTGCCGCGCCGTTGGCTCTTGATCCTCGGCGGTCAAACTGTGACCGCTGAGTCAGGAAGTGGTCGCAAACAGCTCGGTGAATGGATCGCGGGATCTCCTTTGGCTGCCCGCGTGATGGTCAACCGCATCTGGGAATGGCATTTCGGCCAGGGGCTCGTGCGCTCATCGAACGACTTCGGTGCGCGTGGCGAAAAACCCAGCCATCCTGAGTTGCTCGACTGGCTCGCGTCGAAGTTCGTGGAAAGCGGCTTCAGCGTGAAAGCCATGCACCGGCTCATTTTGAGCAGCGCGGCCTATCAGCGCGCCAGCGCCGTCCCATCCGCCGCTGATCCCGACAACCGGCTCCTGGCGCACTTCCCGCGCCGACGCCTCACGGCGGAGGAGATGCGTGACAGCTTGCTTGCAGCCTCCGGGCAGATCGATCTCACACCTGCCGAGGCACATCCCTTCCCCGCCGAGGCGTCGTGGACGTTCACGCAGCACAATCCCTTCAACGCCGTCTATGAGACGAACAAACGCAGTGCCTATCTCATGGTGCAGCGCCAGCGGCGGCATCCCTTCCTCTCGCTCTTCGACGGCGCGGACCCGAATGCCACCACCGCCGCCCGCCAGACGACCACCGTGCCCACGCAGGCGCTCTACTTCATCAATGATCCCTTCTTCCATGCCCAAGCCGCTGCTTTGGCGAACAAGCTCATCGCACGGCCCCACGACGACCAGCGCATCACCCAAGCTTGGCACATCCTTTTCCAAAGAAAGCCCACCGCCGCCGAAACGCAGCGCACCAAGGCCTTCCTAGCCAGCTATCCGGCATCACCCACGGAGAAGTGGGCCGCGTATGCCCGCGTGCTGATGGCGAGCAATGAATTTTTGCATGTCGATTGAACCATGATTCCGCTCACCACGTCACGGTACATGCACACCCCGGAAGCGAGCGATGAACTCGACGGGAGTGATCGGCTGCGGTTTGTATCCGGCGTCAGCGAGCGGCGCAAAGTGGCGGTCATCGGTGATCACGTAATCTCCGTGCGCAGCAATCGCACAGTCGGTGAAGGCATTGTCGTCGGGATCATTGCCGATGATATGAAACTGGTAATGCGGACTGATCCTCACCAAGTTGCCCGACATATCGGCGAGTTCGATGAACCGGGCGACCGCAGCCCACGCCGCGGGTCCCGCATTGGAAGCGATGATCTCCTCATACTCGGTAAGCACGCGGTTCGATACAGCCCAGTTCATCATGCCAAAAAGAAAGCCATCCAGGATCACTCCGAAAGGATGGCTCATGGCACGTGCTTGAATCAGCACGTTCGTGTCCACGCAGACCGTCATGCACTCTTCTTCCTTGAACGATATGCACGAACAAGTTCAGGCAGATTCGCCCAGATGCCGTCGGCGTTTTCTCGCTCGGCTTGCTCAGACATCTGGCCGCGCACATCCATCTTTTCCTTGAGCAGCCACAGCTCATACAACTGCGCCAAATCGTGCTCGGACATGGCGGCAATGCGCTGCGTCATCTGCTCACGCAGGTTCTTTGGCACGGGTTCAAAAGTCGTCATGCGCCGGAGTTTAGCGCAACACACTCGTGACAGCCACATTCAATTTACTCCGCCATGAAACCCTCCACCATCCCCCGCCGCCAGTTTATCGGCTCGACGCTTGCAAGTTCGCTCGTGTTCCCCGGCATCGTGCGGCAGTTGCTCGCTGAGGGCGCGGAGCCGCTCTCGCCGAAGCAGCCGCATTTCCCGGCCAAGGCGAAGAATGTGATCTTTCTCTTCATGACCGGTGGCGTGTCGCATGTGGACACCTTTGATCCGAAGCCGGAGCTGGTGAAAGGCCACGGCAAGGAGATCAAGGCCGACCATCCCGAGATCAAAGGCCGCCCGGGCTATGAGCGCATCTATTTGAAGCGGCCGCAGTGGGAGTTCGCGAAGCACGGGCAGTGCGGCACGGAGGTCAGCGGGCTGTTTCCGCACATGGCGGCCTGCGTGGATGACATCGCGCTGATCCGCTCGATGCACACCTCGCACTCGAATCATTACAATGCCACGCTCGGCATGCACACGGGCTCGTTTGCACAGTCGCGGCCCAGCATCGGCTCATGGGCGACTTACGGCCTCGGCACGCTGAACCGCGATCTGCCCGGCTTTGTCGTCATCGCGCCAAAGCAGACCTACGCGGGCACGCAGGTCTTTTCGAGCGACTTCCTGCCCGGTGCCTACCAGGGCACGCTGGTGGTGCCCGGCGCGGAACCCATCGCCAATGTCGCTCCACGCGTGCCCGCGAATCGGCAGCAGCTCGAACTCGCCGCCTTGCGCCAGGTGAACGAGGAGCACCTCGCCACAAGAGCACACGATCCGCTGCTCGCCGCACGCATGCAGACCTTCGAGACCGCCTTCGGAATGCAGATGGCCGTGCCGGATGCGTTTGACCTCAAACAGGAAACCGACGCCACACTCGCCAGCTACGGCCTTCAGCGTGGCCAGACCACAGGCTTCGGCTGGCAATGCCTCGCCGCGCGTCGTCTCATTGAACGCGGGGTGCGCTTCGTCGAACTCATCGACACCGGCTCTTCCGGAAATTGGGACGCGCATGGCGACATGATGACGCATGTGCCGCTCGCAAAAAACGTCGATCAACCCATCGCCGCACTGCTCAAGGACCTCAAACAACGCGGCATGATGGACGACACCCTCGTTGTGTGGACCACCGAGTTTGGCCGCACGCCCTTCAACAACACCGCCGAGGCCAAAGGCCGCGAGCATCATCCTTGGGCCTTCAGTTCCTGGCTCGCCGGTGCCGGTGTGAAGCCCGGCATCGTCCACGGCAGCACCGATGAGATCGGCCTCCGCGCCGCCGTGAATCCCGTCCACGTCCGCGACTTCCACGCCACCATTCTGCACCTCATGGGCTTCGATCACGAGAAGCTCACCTACCGCCATGCCGGCCTCGATTTCCGGCTCACGGGCGTGGAGGAATCTCACGTCGTGAAGGAGGTGCTGGCGTGAAACTGCGTGCGCCTTCTTCTGGTGCTCTCCTGCTCTGGGGTCTCAGGCCATGTCTGTGTGTCGTCACTCTTTGCCTCGCATCGTTCCTTCATGCTGCCGAAGCACGCGACACCATGCCGGACACCTGGGCCGCCACAGATGCACTTGGACGCTCCTTGCCGTTGAGCGTGGAGGTTGGGACACCCAAGCCGGACCGCACGGTCGGCATCTTTTACTTCAACTGGCACGCCGCGTTCGGAAACCAACAGGTCCATGACATTGCAAAGATCCTGAAGGCGAATCCTGCAGCGCCAGCTTGGGGGCCGGTGCAGGCGCCGCATTACTGGAGCGAGCCGCGCTTTGGCTACTATCGTCCTGATGATCCGTGGGTGATCCGCAAGCATGTGCAGATGCTCAGTGATGCGGGTGTGGACGTGCTCATCCTCGATGTCACAAACGCCATCACCTATGACGCCGAGCGCGAGGCGCTCTGCACCGTGCTGGAGCAGATGCGGACTGAAGGGCATCGGGTGCCGAAGATCGCCCTGTTTCCTTATGCGAATCATCTTCCGGTCGTTCAGCACCTGTGGGAGACGTTTTACAAGCCGGGCCGACATCGCGATCTGTGGTTCCACTGGAAGGGCAAACCGCTGCTGCTCACGCCCACTGAAGGGCTGAGCGAAGAAGTGAAAGCCTTCTTCACGATCCGCACCTCATGGGCATGGACGCGGGGACATGCTTGGTTTGGCGATGGCAAAGACAAGTGGCCGTGGCTGGACTTCGCTCCGCAAGTGCCCGGCTGGCATGAGGCACCGAACAAGGCCGAATGTGTGCCCGTCGGTGTGAGCCAGCACATCACCAGCAACATCGGCCGCAGCTTTCATGGCAGCCGTCAGCCTGCGCCAGCAGAGTGTCGTCCTGGCGATGGCCTCTACTTTGACGAGCAGTGGCGTCATGCCTTGCCGCATCAGCCGGAGTTTGTCTTCGTCACCGGCTGGAATGAATGGGTGGCACAGCGCTTCCTTTCCGATGGCAGCATGACCTTCCAAGGCCGAGTGCTGCCTGCGGGCGAGACTTTCTTTGTCGATCTCTATGACCCGGAGTTCAGCCGCGACATCGAGCCAATGCGCGGCGGTTATGGCGACAACTACTACTGGCAGATGATTGCCAGCATCCGCCGCTACAAAGGTGCGCGTGCCCAGACTGCGGCATCGCCAGCGAAGACCATCACCATCCCCGGTGACTTCGCACAATGGGCCGATATGAAGCCCGCTTGCCTCGATGACCTGCACGACACGACGCACCGCGATCACGACGGGGTTCCCGGCGCGGGTCGCTACACGAACAAGACCGGTCGCAACGATCTCGACACCGCGCACATCGCCCACGATGCCACGCATCTCTATTTCCACATCACGACACGCGAGACGCTGACACCTGCCACCGATGCCGACTGGATGGTCCTGCTTCTGGACACCGATCAAAACGCCAAGACAGGCCGCCTCGGCTACGACTTCCGCCTCAATCAAACCCGCGGTGCGCCGGAGAAAGCCAGCGTCGAGCATTGGAACGGCAAGGCTTGGGAGCCAGTCAGCACCTCAACGCTGCAAACCGGGCCGCGAGAACTTCATCTCGTCGTCGAGCGTCATATCCTTGACCTCGCCGCCGACAAGCTCCTGAGCTTTGATTTCAAATGGACCGACAACATCCCCGCCGATGCGAATGCCATCGACTTCCTTGATCACGGCGACGCCGCGCCTAACGCCCGGTTCAACTATCGCTACACCAGCAGCCTCAAGAAGTAAGGAGCTCCCCATGAAGAAGCCATCCGCAATCCGCGCCATTAAAACCACTGCCTTTTGTCTTGTGTTTTCGTCCGCAAACGCTGCCGACACTCGCGCCATCCTTCAAACCTACTGCCTGAACTGCCACTCGACCGAAAAGCAGAAGGGCGACCTCGATCTCGAAGCCTCGGACATTCAAAAAGAACCGCACGTCTGGGAAAATGTGCTCGACCAGATGCAGCTCGGCGAGATGCCGCCAAAGAAGGAAAAGCAGCTCTCCGCAGCGGAGAAAAAACAACTCACCGACTGGGTTCGCGGCACGCTGGATCAGATCGCTCTCGCGAATGCCGGCGATCCCGGTCCCGTCGTGCTGCGGCGGCTGTCGAACATGGAATACACCTACACGCTGCGCGATTTGACCGGCGTGGAGTCGCTCGATCCCGCGCGTGAGTTCCCGGTCGATGGCGCGGCTGGCGAAGGTTTTACCAATGCAGGCGCGGCACTGGTGATGTCGCCCGCGTTGCTCACGAAGTATCTCGATGCAGCGAAGGAAGTGGCCGCACATGCGGTCTTCACGCCACATGGCATGAGGTGGTCAGCGAGCACTTCCTCGCAGGACTGGACCGATGAGGTCCTCGCGCGGATTCGAGGCATCTACGCCAAGCACACGACTTCCGGCGAGGCATCGCAAACCGTCGCGCAAGGCATCAAGCTCGACACCGGCACGGGCGGCGGCCGTTTGCCGCTCGCGAAGTATCTCGATGCACTTCAAGGCCGAGGCAATGCAGACGACTTGAGCCCGAAATACCTGCAAATCCTCCGCGAGGCACTCACGAGCACAAAGCCGTCCGTGTTGCTCGATCCGCTGCGGGCCAAGTTCCGCGAGAAAAAGCTCACCGCGGCCGACATCGAGCCCTGGCAGCAGGTTCTGTGGCGGTTCGCCAACGTGGGCCACATCGGTAAGGAAAACGGCCCGAAGGCCTGGCAGGAACCAGTCACGCCGCTCGTGCCAAAACACGAGATGCGCGTCAAACTGGCCTCCACGAGCGATGTGACGCTTTATTTGACCACCACCGACGCGGGCGATGGCAGCAACGGCGATGAAGTGATCTGGGAGAATCCACGTCTCGTCGCTCCCGGCAGGCCCGATCTGCCCATCAGCAACCTGCCCACGCTCGTGAAGCATCTCGAAGCTCAACGCACGAAGATCATCGCCAACACCGAGCAGTGTCTCAATGCCATCGCCACTGGCAAGGACGATGCTGATCCCACTTTGATGGCCGCGTGGCGCGAATACCTCGGCTTTGGCACCACGAAGCTCGAACCGCTGCTCACGAAGAAGCTGGAGAGCACACCCGATTACAACTTCATCAAAGGCTGGCAGGGCGAGCAGGCGCTGAGTGTCCTCGCCAACTCGTCCGATGCCACCGTGCGCACGCCCGGCGTGATGAAGGCGCACAGCATCGCCACTCATCCCTCGCCCACTCGGGCATCAGTCATCGCTTGGAAGGCTGAAAAAGCCGCCACGCTGCGCATTCAAGGCGATGTCGCCGACGCCCATCCCGAGTGCGGCAATGGCGTCACCTGGCAGCTCGAGGTGCGCCGTGGTCACAGCAGCGAGGTGCTGGCGAAAGGCGAAACGAAGGGCGCGCAGGTTTTGAAGATGGGTCCTTTTGAAAACGTGCGCGTCGAGGCCGGGCAAGTCGTCGCCCTCGTCATAGGTCCGCGCGATGGAAATCACGCCTGTGATCTCACCGCCGTGAATGTGACGCTCAGCGACGCCCAAAAGACCTGGGACCTCGCCAAAGATGTGTCTCCAAACATCCTCGCAGGCAATCCCAACGGCCTATGGCATTTCCTCAGCCAGCCCGCGAGCCTCGACGCCGCGCCCGATCTTCCCGCCGTCATCTCAGAATGGCGGAAGAAACCCTCTCGCGAACTGGCAGTGAAGGTGCGGCAGTTTTTGGAGAAGGATTTTCCGCTCACTTCACCGCTTCTTCGCCCATTCCTGTCAATCGGGTCAGCCACGTCAATCCCGTCAAACCTAACGGCCAAATCCCCTTCCATCCTCGAAGTCCAAATCCCCGCCGCTCTCGCCAGCGGAACTGAGTTCGTCGTTACTGGCAAACTGACCTCCAAAACTTCCGGCAGCGTGCAGATGCAGGTGCTCACGGAGAAGCCCGAAGCCTCCAAAAGCCTCGTGGCCGGGAAATCGGAGTCCGCCGTCAAAAGCGGCCAGTGGAGTGACAACAACCTCGTCACGCAGCACAGTGCTCCCATCATCGTGAATGACGGCAGCGAGGCCCGCGGACGCTTTGAGGCAGCATTTGAAGAGTTTCGCGCTCTTTTTCCCATCGCGCTGTGCTACACCCGCATCGTGCCGGTGGACGAGGTGGTCACGCTGACGCTGTTTTATCGCGAGGACGAAGCTTTGCGGCGTTTGATGCTCTCCGAAGCCGAAACTGCGGAGTTGGACCGCGCATGGGACGAACTGCGCTTCGTCAGCGAATGGCCGCTGAAGCAGGTGGATGTCTTTGAGCAGCTTTTCCAGTTCGCCACGCAAGACGCCAAGCCCAGCGCCTTCGAGCCGATGCGCGAGCCCATCCTGCAAGCCGCCGCCAAGTTCAAAGAGCTGCAAAAAGCCGCCATTGAGCCGCAAAAGGCCGCAGTGCTGGCTTTCGCCGAAAAAGCCTGGCGACGACCGCTCTCAGAAAAAGAGATCAAGGGCCTGAAAGCCTTCGATCCGCGCCTCATGCTCGTTCGCGTGCTGACTTCGCCCGCGTTTTTGTATCGCGGAGAGAAAGCACTGGCGAAAACAGGGCCGGTGAGCCCCAACGAACTCGCCACGCGGTTAAGTTACTTTCTGTGGTCTTCAGCGCCGGATCAGGAACTGCGAACCGCTGACCTGACTGACCTAGGTGACCTTGTTGAGCAGGCACGACGCATGTTGAAGAGTGATAAAGTGCGACGTCTCGCCACGGAGTTTGGCTGTCAATACCTACATGTCCGCGATGTCGCCACGCTGGATGAAAAGAGTGAACGTCACTTCCCCACCTTCCTCGATCTCCGCGATGACATGCAGGAGGAAGTCACCCGCTTCTTCATCGATCTCATTCAGAACAATCGCAGCGTCCTGAACCTACTCGATGCCGACCACACCTTCGTGAACGCGGATCTGGCCAAATACTACGGCTTCGAAACCAAAGGCGGTTGGCAACGCATCGCTGGATTGCACGAAAAAGGCCGCGGCGGAATCCTCGGTTTCGCTGCCACGCTTGCCAAGCAAGCCGGTGCCTCGCGCAACAGCGCCATCCTTCGTGGCACCTGGCTCACGGAAGTCATACTGGGCGAGAAACTGCCCATTCCACCCAAAGGCGTGCCCGTTTTGCCGGAAGAAGCCCCCGCCAACCTTACCGAGCGCCAACTCATCGAACGACACAGCCGCGATGAGAACTGCATGGGCTGCCACAAGCGCATCGATCCTTACGGCTTCGCTCTCGAAGGCTTCGACGCCATCGGCCGTGCCCGCCAAGCCGACACAAAGACCGTTTTGCCCGATGGAACCGCCGTGGACGGCCTCGCGAGCCTTCGTGACTACCTGCTCACCAAGCGGCGCGATGATTTCACGCGTCAGTTTTGCCGCAAACTCCTCGGCTATGCTCTCGGACGAAGCGTTCAGCTCTCCGACAAACCGTTGATCGAGCAGATGATGAAGAGTGATCTGCGCTTTAGCACGCTGGTAGAGCACATCGTGCGCAGTCGGCAGTTTCGCGAGGTGCGCGGGCGTGATGCAGTCGCGAACCATTGATTCCCCTGCCAAAAACCACGCTCTCGCGGCGTAGGTTTGCATCATGCTTCGGAAAGCCCTTCTCTTTATCTGCATCGCCACGGCCGGTCTCGCCGCGGAGCCTTTGAGCTTCGTGCGGGACATCCAGCCCATTTTGACGAAGGCCGGCTGCAATGCGGGAGCTTGCCATGCGAAGGCGATCACCGGTCAGCGCGGCTTTCGCCTCAGCGTGCTCGGTTTCGAGCCGGAGGAGGACTACGAGGCCATCGTGAAGCAGGGCAAGGGCCGCCGCGTCTTCCCGCCGGCACCGGAGGAAAGCCTGCTCATCACCAAAGGCGCCGCCATCGTGCCGCACACGGGTGGGAAGCACCTGGAGCCCGGCTCCGAGTTCTACCAGACGCTCGTGCGCTGGATCGCCGAGGGCATGCCCTACACGCAGCCGAACGAGTCGGTGCTCAACACGATCGCCGTGGAGCCAGCACGCATCTCGTTGAAGCCAAAAACGGCGCAGCAGCTCAAAGTCACCGCCCGCTACTCCGACGGCAGCAGCCGCGATGTGACGAAGCTCGCGCTCTTTGAAGCCAATGACACCGCCATGGCCACCGCGACCGATAGCGGCCTCGTCAACACGCTCGATCTGCCGGGCAATGTCGCCGTCATGGTGCGCTTCGGCGGCAAGGTCAGCGTGTGCAGCGTGCTCATCCCGCTCGGCGCACCGGTTGATTCGCTGCCGCCGGTGAAAAACTTCATCGACCAGCACATCTTCGCGAACTTAAAGCAGATCGGCATCCCGCCCTCGCCCATCTGCGACGACAGCACCTTCCTCCGCCGCGTCTCGCTCGACATCGGTGGCCGACTTCCCTCCATGGAGGAAACGAAGGCCTTCATCGCCGACAAATCGCCCGACAAACGCGACCGCGCCATCGAGGCGCTGCTGAACTCACCCGACTACGCCGACTACTTCGCGAACAAATGGACCGCGCTGCTCAAAAACCAGCGCACCGAGGCCGCCGACATCACCGCGAACTTCGCCTTCCACGCGTGGATGCGTGACAACCTGCTCGCGAACACGCCCTACGATCAACTCGTGCGCCAGATCCTCGCCAGCACCGGAACCATCGTTTCGAATCCGCCCGTGGCCTGGTATAAACGCGTCAAAGAACCGACCACACAGGTCGAGGACGTGGCGCAGCTCTTCCTCGGCGTGCGCATGCAGTGTGCGCAGTGCCATCATCATCCCTTCGAGCGCTGGACGCAGGCCGAGTACTATCACATGGCCGCTTTCTTCAGCCAGATCGGCCGCAAACCCACCGCCATCGCCGGTGAGGACCTCATCTTCCACAAGCGCGGCACCGCGCAGACCGAGCATCGCAAAACCCGTGTCATGCTGAAGCCCGCTGGCCTCGGCGAGCCACCGCTCGACATCGCGCCCGACGACGATCCGCGCCTCGCGCTCGCCGATTGGATGGCGCAGAAGAAGAATCCCTTCTTCGCCAAAGCGCTCGTGAACCGCTACTGGAAGCACTTTTTCAAACGCGGCCTCATCGAACCCGAAGACGACCTCCGCGATACCAACCCGCCGACGAACCCCGAGCTCATCGAAGCCCTCGCGAAGCACTTCACCGACAGCAACTTCGACCTCAAATCCCTCGTCCGCGTCATCGCGCAGAGCCACACCTACCAGCTCAGCGCCATGCCGAATGAGCACAACGCCATCGACCGCCAGGCCTTCTCCCACTTTTACCCGAAGCGCATGACCGCCGAGGTCCTGCTCGACAGCATCGACATGGTCACCGCGTCAAAGACCGACTTCGCCGACCTCCCTGCTGGCACCCGCGCCATTTCGCTGCCCGACAACAGCTACACCCGCGCCTCCCCCTTCCTCAAAGTCTTCGGCCGCCCCGACAACACCAGCGTCTGCGAATGCGAACGCGTCTCCTCCGCCAGCCTCGCGCAGAGCCTTCACTTGATGAACGCCCCGGACGTCAAAGCCAAGCTCACCGCCGCCGGAGGCCGCGCCGAGCAACTCACCAAAGCCGAGATGCCCGAGCCCAAACGCATCCGCGAACTCTACCTCGCCGCCTTCTCCCGCGAACCCACCGCCGACGAAGTCCAAATCGCCGAAACCCATCTCGCCAAACCCCGCATCGACGCCACCGGCAAGCCCCTCGACTCCCAACGCTCCAAGCGTAACGGCTACGAGGATCTGCTCTGGGCTCTGCTGAACACGAAGGAGTTTTTGTTTAACCACTAAGATGACCATGCTCTCGAAAACAACCATCACCATTGCCGCAAGCATCCTTTTTGCCGTCTCCGTGCTTGCCCAGCAGGTCACGCTGCCGCTGCCACGTTTGCTCACCATCATGCCCATGGGCGGTCAGGCGGGGCAAAGTGTCGAAGTCACCATCACGGGTGAAAATATCGAGGATGTGACCGAGTTGACCTTCTCCTCGCCAAAAATCACGGCGAAGCCGGTCGCGGGTGCCACGAACAAATTCACGGTGAGCATCGCGGCGGATGCGCCGGTGGGTGTTTACGATGCGCGGGTCATGTCGCGGCTCGGTGTGTCGTCGGTGCGCGCGTTTTCCGTCAACAAGCTGCCGGAAGTGGTGCGCACGAAGGCGAACAACACGCTCGAAACGGCGCTGCCTCTCGCGGTGGGCTCGATCTGCAACGCGACGATGACAAAGCGCGCGGTGGATTTTTATTCGTTCCAGGGCGTGAAGGATCAGGCGGTGGCGATTGATTGCGCGGCGGTTGGGATCGACTCGCGGCTCACACCGGTGCTCATCCTTGCGGATGGCAAGGGTGCAGACCTCAAAGTAAACCGCACGGGCGGCATGATCGACTTCACACCGCCTGCGGATGGCACATACATCATCAAGGTGAGCGACCTGACCTACCAGGGCGGCGAGCGGCATTTTTATCGACTCGCTTTGCAAAAAGGCCCCGCACAGCCACAGCCGCAGACGCAAACGGTGAGCGCCATGTCGTGGCCGCCTGAGGGACTCGCCGCCGTTGCTCCGGCCAAGGAAAGCGAGCCGCCAAACAAGATCACGCTTCCCTGCGACATCGCGGGAGCGTTTTTCCCGGCGGCGGATGTCGATACGTATGAGTTCACCGCGAAGAAGGGCGAGACGTGGTGGGTGGAGGTCGCGAGTGAGCGCCTTGGGCTCAACACGGATCCGTTCGTGCTCGTGCAGCAGGTGAAGGACGGCAAGTTCACCGATGTGGCGGAGCTGTATGACATCGCGCCGCCGATGAAGGTGACGAGCAACGGCTACAGCTACGACGGCCCGCCTTACGATGCCGGTTCGCCGGATGTGCTCGGCAAATTCGAGGTCAAAGAGGACGGCACGTATCGTCTGCAGGTGCGCGATCTCTTCGGCGGCACGCGCAGCGATCCGCACAACGTGTATCGTCTCCTCGTGCGTCAGGCGGCGCCGGACTTCTCGCTCGCTGCCTGGGCGGTGCACATGACGCTGCGCAATGGCGACCGTGCCTCGCTTTCGAAGCCGATGTCACTGCGCCAAGGTGACTCGCGTGCGTTTGAAGTCGTCGTGCAGCGTCGCGACGGCTTCGATGGCGAGATCGAGATCGCGATGGAAGGCCTGCCGCAGGGCGTCAGCGCCGCTGGTTTGAAAATCGGCAAGGGCAAGACCTATGGGCACCTCATTCTCACGGCGGATGAAAAAGCGCCGCGTGGCTTCTCGCTGGCGAAAATCACCGGCAAGGCCGTCATCGGTGGCAAGGAGGTCGTGCGCCCGGTGCGGCTCGCGAGCATGGAATGGCCGGTGAAGGACGCGAAGGGCGAAATCCCCGCGCCGCGACTCATGGCGGACATTCCCGTCTCCGTGACGGATTCCGAGCAGGCACCGCTTTCGATCACGCTGGCTGAAAACAAAGTCTTCGAGGCCAAAGCGGGCGAGACGCTGAAAATCCCGCTCAAGCTCGCCTGGCGCAACGAATTCAACGGCACGTCCATCAAAGTGAAAGCCTACGGCGAAGGCTTCAGCGCCCTCAAGGAGTTCGACATCCCGCTGAAGGCCGCCACGCATGAGTTGGTGCTGAATCTGGCCGAATTGAAGATCGCGCCGGGCGATTACACCTTCGCCCTGCAAAGCCTCGGCATCTGCAAATACCGCTACAATCCCGCCGCCGTGCCGCTGGCTGAGGCCGAGCAAAAGAAAGCCGAAGCTGCTCTCGCCGCTGCGGCTGCTGAGGCAAAAAAAATCGCCGCCACCGATGCGGAGGCTGCCAAGAAAGCCGCCGAGAAGCAAAAAGCCGCCGAAGCCGCGATGACGGCTGCATCTTCTCGTATGAAGTCCGTCACCACCGCCGCGAATCCGACGGACACGGTCGAAATTCTCATCTCCCAGCCGATTCGCGTGAGTGTAAAGGCTGCCGCCGTCACCACCGCCAGCAAGTGATGAAGACTTCTCTGTTACTCTTCGCGCTGTCGGTTACGTCGGCTTTTGCCGAAGAACTCGAGTTCTACCGTGATGTTTACCCTTTTCTGAAGGGGAACTGCATCTCCTGCCACAACAAGACGACCACCAAGGCCGATCTGAACATGGAGACGCCGGAACTCATGATCAAAGGCGGCGAGTCGGGGCCGTCGTTGATTCCAGGCAAAAGCGCGGAGAGCCTCGTCGTGCAGGCTTCCCTGCATGCGAATGACATGGAGATGCCGCCGGCGAACAACAAGTCCGGCGCGGTGAACCTCACGCCGGAGCAGATCGAGACGCTGAAGCAATGGATCGACCAAGGGGCGAAAAGCACGAAGCCGCAGGAGCGCACGGTCGTGTTGCAGGCGTTCGCGGCAAGCGTTGATCCCATCTACTGCCTGGCAATCTCGAAGGATGGCCGCTATGCCGCGTGCGGACGTTCAAACCGCATCTTTGTGTATGATCTCGCCACACGGCAGCTTGTTGCGCAGGTGGGAGATGCTGCGGAAAAGAATGGTGCGGCGCATCGGGCGCTGGTGCAATCGCTGGCATTCAGCCCGGATGGCACCAGGCTTGCCAGCGGCAGTTTTCGCGAGGTAAAGCTGTGGAAGCTCGATCTGACAAAACCTACGTCGAGCAGCGTGAAATCGGTCTCGGCACCTGCGAGCGCCGATTTGATCAAGAAACTGGCCACCGCAGGCAAAGTGGTCGTTCTGAGCAGCGCGATGTCGGCGGATGGCAAACAAGTCGTCACCGGTTGTGACGACGGTTCCGTGCGCGTCTGGGATGTGGCGACGGCGAAGCCGGTCATCGAGTTGCGCGGCAGTGTCGCGAACTCTCAAAAGATGGCCCAGCTCGACTGGACGATCGCCGCGCAGACGATGGAGCAGGCGTTTCAAAAAAGCGAAATCGCCCGCATCGAGGCACAGGATAAGGCGCTCGAAGTGCTGCTCGGCAAAGCCAAGGATGCGATCACGACCATGGCCAAGGTGCTGCCCGAAAAACAGAAGGCCGTGCCGCCGACCACCGAAGCCAAAACAGCCGCGCAGAAGGCCGTCGATGAACTGGCCGCGAAACTCGCCGGAAAGAAAGACGCGGCCCTTGAGAAGGAACTCAAAGCCGCGCAGGACAAGCTCATCACGGCGAAAATGACCGAGGTCTCGGCGCTCGCCGCAGTCTCCGCCGCGGAGAGCAACGTGAAGGATGCCGAGGACGACTTGAAGCGCATCACCGCCTCGAAAGCCGCCAACGCCAAGGCCGTCGCCGCTGCCAACACGGCCATCACCGCCGCAAAAACCGCGCAGGACAAAGCAGCCGCCGAATTGGCGGCATTGAAGCAGTCTCAGACCAAAACCACCTCCAAACCTGTCGCCGTGTCGTTCTCCACGGATGCGCAGCGTGTGGCCGCAATGTTTGAGGATGGAGTTCTGCGGGTGTGGGCCACCGCCACCGGCACGCCAATCGAGGAAACCGGCTCGAATGCCTCGGCGAACACCACGATCACCGCATCGCCTGACGGCACTTTCGTCGCCACGAAGGCCATCACCCAAATTGTCGGCACGCTGCCGCGCTGGACCTTGGAGCGTAAAATTGACGAGAAGGGCTTGTTTGCTGATCGCGTGAATGCCGTGCGCTTCAGCCCCGATGGCAAAACGCTCGCAACAGGTGGCGGCGAGCTCTCACGCAGCGGCGACATCATCTTCATCGATGCCGCGACCGGCAAGATCACGCAGACATGGAAAGAAAAACACACCGACTCGGTGCTGTGCCTCGATTTCTCGCCCGATGGCAAAACACTGGCTTCCGGCGCCTCGGACAAGATCGTGCGCGTCACCGAGATCGCCACGGGGAAGCAGCTCAACATTCTGGAAGGCCACACGCATCACGTCACAGCCGTGGCGTTCCGCAGCGATGGCCGCGTGCTCGCCACCGCAGGTGCCGAGGGCACCGTGGTGACCTGGGACATGCTCATCGGTGAGCGGAAGCGGAAAATCGAAGGTTGGACGAAGGAAGTCACCTCGCTGCAATTCATTGGCGCGACCAATCAGATCATCACCTCGGCGGGCGACAATCGTGTCCGCATCGTGAACGACGAGGGCACCGAGGTGCGCAACATCGCCGATCTGCCCGATTACATGCAAGCCGCCGTCAGCACGCCGAACGGCACCACGCTAGTTGCCGGTGGCGAGGACAGCCTGCTGCGTGTTTGGGATGGTGCGGGCAAGCAACTTGCCGCGTTTGGCGCGAAGTGACCGATCTCAGGGATAAAGCGATTCATTTCACCCCGTAGGTTTCAGCGAATGTCCTCCATCATCCAGCCCCCGTCTCTCGTGCGTTGCGCAGGTCCGCTGACGCGCCGCAGTTTCATGCAGTTCGGCCTTTCCGGCATGGCCACGCTGAGCTGGCCAGGATTGCTCAAGTTGCGCGCGGCGAACGCGGCCCTGCCGAAGAGCGAGCGCAAATCCATCATCATGGTCTGGCTACCGGGTGGACAGTCGCACATCGACACCTACGATCCGAAGCCGGATGCCAGCAGCGAGTATCGCGGCCCCTTCAAGACTATCAGCACCAAGGTGCCGGGCACGATATTCACCGAACTGTTGCCAATGAACGCGAAGATCGCGGACAAGTTCACCATCGTGCGCTCGATGAACCAGTCGGCGGGTGGGCATCCGGCGGGCACGATGCAGATGTTCTCCGGTGACAAAGACACGCGTGACAAGCCAAAGCCACGTCTGCCAGACTGGATGTCCGTGGCGCATTACCTGCGTGCCAAGGAAGGCGGGCGAGCAAATCCGCTGCCGAACTACATCGGCGTGCCTGCTGCGTCGCCGGAATACTCCAGCCCTGCCTATCTCGGCGATGCGTATGCACCTTTCGCCGTCAGTGATGATCCGAATCGTCCAAACTTCCAGGTGCCCAACATCGGACTCGATGACGAAGCTGAAACACGCCGCCTGAGCGACCGTCTCGCGTTGCGCCGTAGCCTCGACAAAATGGAGCGTGCGTTTGACCGCGAAGGCGAGCTCGGTGCCTTGGATGAGTTTGAAGCCCAGGCCGCCACCTTGCTCACTAATCCAAAGACACGCGACGCCTTTGATCTCAGCAAAGAAGATGCAGCCACGCGCGACCGCTACGGCCGCAATCGCTGGGGGCAGCAACTCCTCCTCGCTCGTCGTCTCGTCGAAGCAGGCGTGGAAATCGTCACCAGCAGTCTCAGCGGGCCGCTTTGTGGCCGCGTGAACAACTGGGACGACCATGCGGTGAACCAGCATCAGTTCGAGGCCCTGCGCTTCCGCATGCCGACCTACGACCGCTGCGTCTCCGCGCTCATCGAGGACATCTACGCGCGTGGGCTCGACAAGAAGGTGCTCGTCGTCGTCACGGGCGAATTTGGCCGCACGCCGAAAATCAGCTTCGACCGCAGCACCGGCGCGGGCGATGCCAGCGGCCCCACCGGCACGCTGCAACCCGGTCGCGACCACTGGCCGCGTGCCTTCACCAACGTATGGGCCGGCGGTGGCATCCAGACCGGCGGTGTCATCGGTGCGAGCGACAAACGCGGCGAAGATGTCGTCGAGCGCCCCTGCAACGCCGCGGACTTCCTCGCGACGATTTACCACCACCTCGGCATCGACTACCAAAAAGTCACCCTCAACGACCTCAACGGCCGCCCGGTGCACATCGTGGAGAATGGGCGGGCGATCCCGGAGCTGATTGCATAGATTCCGGGCGAGGACTAGGTGGATGAAAACATCTGCATTCTTGATGCAGACAGAGTTGAAGCCTGACATGTCTTTCGGTGCATCATTCGTGGACTTCAACTAAAGCGGCACGAGCTGTTCTGTATTCGCAACGATGAATCCCTGGTTCAAATCACGCCGAGACACGGACTTGACTCTGGAGCTCAGGCTTTGGTTCAAGTTGCTGTCCGCGTTTGCGATAGAGCTCGGGCTGCCACTTTTTTTCACGCTGAGCGGCGCAGCCGCTGCTGAGGCCGATTGGAAATTGGAAGGCACCGCGGCATGGCAGGCTCGCGATTCGCAGGCGGAGTGGGTGTTCAAAGACAAGCTTTGGATCGGCGGCGGATGGTTTCAGTCGTTTGAGGAGCCGCCGCGGGATGTTTGGGCCTCCAGCGATGGCAGATCGTGGTCGCTGATCGAAAAGAGCGCGCCGTGGCTGCACAGCGATCTGCCGATGAATGTCACCTTTGCCGACAAAATGTGGATCATGGGCGGCTGGCACAAAGGACGGCTTCCGGGGCACTCGGCGAGCCATCAGGTGTGGTCCTCGGGTGATGGCGTGAATTGGGAGCAGGTCACCGCGAGTGCTGGATGGTCACCACGGCTCGCAGCGGGCCTCGTGGAGCATCGTGGACGCATGTGGGTGCTTGGCGGCACGGAGAACTATTACTTCGGCGATGAAGCGAGCCTCAAAAACGATGTGTGGTCGTCCGCGGACGGTAAAACGTGGAAACAGGAGACCGCGCAGGCCGCGTGGTCGCCGCGTGCTTATCATCAGGCGGTCGTTTTGAACGACAAAATGTATGTTCTCGGCGGCGGGAACTACACACCGGCCTACCACGCGAAGAATGACGTGTGGTCATCGAGCGATGGCGTGAACTGGACCTGCGAGACCGAGTCCGCACCGTGGGAGCCGCGTTTGTGGTTCAGCGCGGTGGTGTATCGCGGGCGCATGTGGGTGCTCGGCGGCTGGTCCAAAGAGAAAGACAACTTTGGCGACGTGTGGCACAGCGCCGATGGCAAGAACTGGCAGCGTCTTGAGACGAAGACGTGCTGGAAGGCGCGGCATGAGCATTCGGTGTTTGTTTTCCAAGATAGACTGTGGGTCGCGGGTGGGCACGCACGACCACTGTCAAGCGAGGTGTGGTCGCTGAGTCTGCCGAAGGATTGGACGCCGTGAGGCAGAAAGGGCTTCCAAGCTGGGTTCGTATGTTCCGCTCGCATGCTTACCATCAACGGCACCTCCCGCACCAACTGCTCCGGCGTCTCGCGTCGTGAGCTTTTGCAGATTGGCGGCGCAGGATTGTTTGGGATGACGCTGCCGGGCGTGCTGGCGGCGCAAGAGGCGCAGCAGGCTTTTGCGGGTGGGAAGGCGAAGTCGGTGATCTTTTTGTTCCTGTTCGGCGGCCCGAGTCAGCTTGAGACCTTCGACATGAAGCCGGATGCGAAGCGCGAGGTGCGCGGGCCGTTCAAGCCCATCAAGAGCCGCACGCCGGACCTGCTCATCAGCGAGCATCTCGGCCGGCTGGCGAAGATCTCGGACCAGTTCGCGGTGATCCGCTCGATGACGCACAGCTACAACGATCACAGCGGCGCGGGGCATTATTTGCAAACGGGACATCGCTGGCATCTGCCGGTCGGTGGCGGTTTTTCAGCCACGCCGAAGGATTCGCCGTCGATGGGTTCTGTGGTGGAGTATTTGAGCCAAAAACTGCCTGGCGGCATGGAGCGCGACCTCGCTTCGTATGCGGTGCTGCCAAACCGCCTCGGCCGGTTGCAGGATCGCGGCCAATACATCCGCCCCGGCGAATATGCGGGCTGGCTGGGCCAGGCCTACAACCCGATGACGACGGTCATCGACAAGCAAGATGTGAAGGACAATCCCTACTGGCGTGCCTGCGCGGATGGCGAGCTAAGTTTCGAGATCGAAGGCCTGCGGCCCGTGGTGCCGGTGGGGCGAATTCAGGAGCGCGTGGGCCTGCTGGATCAATTTGAGGCCGTGCGAACACGTCTCGACATCGGTGACGCGGATGCGATGGACCTGCACCGCAAGCGCGCGATGGCCCTGATCGCCTCTGATAAGACGAGCAGTGCGCTGAATATCCGCGCCGAGAGTGAAACGATGCGCGATCGCTACGGGCGGCATCTTTTCGGCCAGAGCTGCCTCATGGCGCGGCGGCTGGTCGAGGCGGGCACGCGTTTTGTGACGGTGCATTACGACTGCGTGGACGGTTACGGCTGGGATTCGCATCGCAACAGCGACGATGTGCGCGATCACCTGCTGCCAAGCTTTGATCAAGGCTGCGCCGCGCTGCTCACCGACCTGCACGAGCGCGGCTTGCTCGATGAAACGCTCGTCGTCGCCATCGGCGAGATGGGCCGCACACCAACGCCGAACGCCACCTGGGGCCGCGGACACTGGAGCACCTGCTTTCCCGCGCTCATCGCTGGCGCAGGCGTGCGCGGCGGCACCGTGTACGGCAAATCGGACAAAGAAGCCGCCTATCCCGACGAAAAGCCCGTCTCGCCCGAAGACCTCGCCAAGACGATCTACTGGGCGCTGGGTATTAATCCCGATCTGATGCTCATGAACCGCGAAAACCGGCCGATTCCCATCGTGGATGGTGGAAAGCCAGTGTTGGACTTGTTTGGGTAGGATAGGCTTCTAGCACGCCTCCCTTCGACTGATACCGCCTGGAAAGGCCATGCTACGAGGAACTGTATTGGCTTCATGCGCCTTCTCCTGCCCCTCATTGCTCTCTTTGCCTCGCTGAACATTGCCCGCGCGGAACTCCGTGCCGGTGCGGCCACGTCGAACATCACGCCTGAGCTGGGCGGTGAAGTGGTGGGCGGTTTTGCGCCGTATCCGTGCACGAATATTCATGATGAGCTGCATGCGCGCTGCCTCGTGCTCGACGATGGCAAAACTAAGCTGGCGCTGGTGGTGTGTGATTTGCTCGGGCTGCATCGCAGCGTGTCGCTGAAGGCGCGTGAGCTGATCGAAAAGGAAGCCGGCATTCCGGCGGCAAACGTGCTCATTAGCGGGACGCACACGCATTCCGCGGTGAACGCGCTCGGCGGACCGGTGCGCGGCTACTTTTCCGATCTGGAGCTCACGGATTACCAGAAGTTTGTCGCACGACGCATCGCGGACGGCGTGCGGCGCGCTGCGAACCTGCTGCGCCCGGCGGAGATCGCGTTTGGCACGGTGGACGTGCCGGAGCATGTGCACATTCGCCGCTGGTTCCTCAAAGAAGGTGCCATGCCGCCGAATCCTTTTGGGAAGATCGACAAGGTGAAGATGAATCCGGGCGCGGGCAATCCAGCGCTCGTCGAACCGGCGGGAGAGCCTGATCCGACGATCAGCATCATCGCGCTGCGCGAACCCGGTGGTCGTATGATCTCGGTTTATTCGGCCTACTCGCTGCATTATGTCGGCGGTGTGAATGGAGCGGACATCTCGGCGGATTATTACGGTTACTATTGTGAGGCGTTGAAGCAGTTGCAGACCGGTGGCGGTGAGTATCCGCCCTTTGTCGCCCTCATGGCCAATGGCACCAGCGGCGACGCGAACAACATCAACTTCCGCACGCCGCAGCCGCGCAAAAAACCGTATGAGCAGATGCGCTACGTCGCCGACGACGTGGCTGCAAAGGTGAACGGCGCTTTGCAAAATCTCCAATGGCAGAGCGAGGCTCCGCTGGCCTCCCGCTACCGCGAGCTCGATGTGAAGTGGCGCAGCATCCCGGATGAACTCATTGCTTGGGCGAAAGAAACGGAAGCCAAGGCTCCGCGCATTCAAGGCGGCAAGGCCGATCTGCCGCTGGCCTACGCAGGCCGCGTGCAGCGCCTCGCTCAAGCCAGTCCAGAGACCAAATTCCCCGCGCAGATCCTGCGCATCGGCGACATCTGCATCGGCTCCTCGCCCTGCGAGACCTTTGCTGAGACCGGTGTCGAATTCCGCAAGCGCAGTCCGTTTGCGAAGTCCTTCATGGTCGAACTGGCGCACGGTTATTACGGCTACATGCCCACGCCGCGTCACTTTGAGCTCGGCGGTTATGAAACATGGCCCGGAACGAACAACACGGAGTCGCAGGCTTCGGTGAAACTCATGAATGCGCTGCTGGAAATGGCCGCGGAGGTGAAATGAACCCGTCATGACCGTTCGCATGTTAGTTCCGATTCTGGCGCTCGCGGTTACTTCCGCGATGGCAGCCGGATTGAGCCTGGAGGAAGGCCGGAAGCTCTGGAGCCTCCAACCGCCTCAAATCGTGCCGGGCGCGAGCATCGACAGTCTCGTGGACGCGAAGCTGGCGGAGAAAAAACTCAAGCCAAACGCGCCTGCGAGTCGTGCGGCACTGGTCCGCAGGCTGCATCTCGATCTCACGGGGCTGCCGCCGAAGGAGGTGTCTGACAAGACGGATCTTTCCGACCTTGTTGATGCGCTTTTAAGCAGCGCACAATTCGGCGAGCGCTGGGGGCGGCACTGGTTGGATGTCGCGCGTTATGCGGACAGCAACGGGCGCGACCGGAATGTCATGAACTACCACGCGTGGCGCTATCGCGACTACGTGATAGCGTCGTTGAATGCGGACAAGCCTTACGATGTCTTTATTCAGGAGCAGATCGCGGGGGATTTGATGCCGGCGAAGGACACCGCGCAGCGTGACGAGCGACTCACGGCCACCGCCTTCCTCGCTCTGGGCGCGAAGGCCTTCGAGGAGCTGAAGCAGGATCTGTTTCACATGGATGTCGTCGATGAGCAGATCGAGGTCATCAGCCGTGGCGTGTTGGGGCTTTCGGTGGCTTGTGCGCGTTGTCACGATCACAAATTCGACCCCATCCCCACGGCCGACTACTACGCTATCGCGGGCATTTTGCGCAGCACGCAGCCGCTTTATGGCCACGGACCTCGTGGCATCAAGGCGACGATGTTTCATCACACGGAGTTTCACGCGCTCGGTGGTGACGCTGGGCAAAAACTCGCTCCAGCGGCGCTCGCTTACTTCACGAAGCTGGATGCTGACATGCTCGCCATGCACACGGCGCGCAGCGATCGCTACCGCATCCAGAAGCGACTGCCGGAGGCCAAGCGCGCGGTCGAATCGGCCTCTGGAGCTGCCAAAGCGAAGGCGGAGGCCGATTTGAAGGCGATGGAGGCCGAGATCGCCGAGTGGAACGTCAAAATCAAAAAACTCGAAGACGATGTGGAGGCGCTCAAAGACGCCGCGCCGCCGCAACCGGCCTGGACGATGGGCGCACGTGATCGCGAGGCCATTGCCGACTGCCGCATCCACATCCGCGGCGAAACGACGAGCCTCGGCGACTCGGTGCCACGCGGTTTTTTGCAGGTGATCTCGATTCCTAGTGCCAACCAGCCATCGAAGTCGCAAAGCGGCCGCTTGGAGCTGGCCCAGTGGCTCACGCATCGGGACAATCCACTCACCGCCCGCGTGATGGTGAACCGCGTGTGGCAGAAGCTCTTTGGTCGCGCTTTGGTGACCACGCCGGATGATTTTGGCGTGAATGGCGCCAAGCCCAGTCATCCCGAGCTGCTCGATTACCTCGCCGTGCGCTTCATGCAGCAGGGCTGGAGCGTGAAGAAGCTCATTCGCGAGATCGTGCTCAGCCAGGCCTATCAGCGCAGCACCGATCAATCACCCGGCGGCCTGGAAAGTGATCCTGACAACGTGTGGCTCTGGCGCATGGCACCGCGTCCGGTCGAGGTGGAGATGCTTCGCGATTCGATTCTCGCGCTCAGCGGCCAGCTTGATCCGTATCCGCCGCAGAAGCCGTTTCTTGATCGTTTTCATCCGCAGAAGGACGCGGAGCTTTTCACCTTCAAGCCCTTCCTGACGGTCGAGGCCATCGTGGATCATCATCGCAGCGTATATCTGCCCGTGGTGCGCGGCACGCTGCCGGAGATGTTTCCGCTCTTCAACTTCGCGCCGCCCGAGCGGCCTGTGGCGCAGCGCGAGGAGAGTCTCGTGCCCGCGCAGTCGCTCTTCTTGATGAACAACGCCTGGGTCCTCGAACAAGCCCGCCACACCGCCACGCGCCTGCTCAGTGACACAACTCTCACCGACGACGCTCAACGCCTGCGCAGGCTTTACGAACGCGCTTTCTTCCGCGCTCCCACTCCTGCGGAGCAAGCCCGTGCTCTCGCCTATTTGCAAACCGGCGGCCCCGAGACCGCCTGGACCTCTCTTTGCCAAACCATCATCGGCAGCGCGGAGTTTCGTGTGGTGAGGTGAACAACGGAAGATCGTCATGCCCACCCGCAAACCCAAATCACAAGCCCTCGCCACATCTCCTGCGCGTCTCGCTCGTGGTCGTGCGCGCGAGGATGCACGGTTCACCGCCGTGGCTCCTGCGGGCGACATGCCAGATGGATACGGCAGTCTTCTCAGCGAGATCAAGAGCCGCCTCACTCAGGCACGCCTGCGCACCGTGTTGGCGGCCAATGCGGCGATGGTGGTGGCCTACTGGGACGTGGGCTGTTCCATCTTAGCCCGCCAACAGGCCGAGGGCTGGGGCGCAAAGGTGATCGACCGCCTCTCCGCAGACCTGCGCCGAGCCTTCCCTGACATGAGCGGGCTCTCGCCGCGTAATCTTAAATACATGCGTGCCTTCGCCGCTGCGTGGCCGGATGGAGCAATTGTGCAACAGGTGGTTGCACAATTGCCGTGGAAGCAAAACATCGCGCTGCTGGACAAGCTCAAAACGCCCCAGGAGCGGCTTTGGTATGCGCAAAAAGCGGCGCAGCACGGCTGGTCGCACTCCATCCTGACGCTGCAAATCGAATCCCAGGCCCATCAGCGCAGCGGAAAGGCGCAGAACAACTTCCCACTCACTCTGCCGCCTGCGGACTCGGATCTCGCTGCGCAGATTTTCAAAGACCCGTATCTTTTCGACTTCATCGGCACGGGTGATCCGCGAAGGGAGCGCGAGGTCGAGCAGGCGCTCGTCGATCACATCCAGCGCTTCCTGCTCGAACTCGGTGCTGGGTTCGCTTTCGTCGGCAAGCAGGTGCATTTGGAGGTCGGTGGCCAGGATTTTTATCTCGACCTCTTGTTCTATCATCTGCGACTGCGGCGCTATGTCGTCGTCGAGCTGAAGAACCGCGAGTTTCAGCCAGGCGATGCCGGACAGATGAATCTTTATCTCTCCGCAGCGGACGATCTCCTCCGTCATGCCGATGACCAGCCCACCATCGGCCTGCTGCTGTGCAAAGGCCGCAACAAGCTCGTCGTCGAGTATGCGCTGCGTGGCATTGAAAAGCCCATCGGCGTGGCAGAATGGGCCACACAGCTCGTCGAGAACCTTCCCGCTGAGTTTGAGTCAAGCCTGCCCACCGTGGCGCAGATCGAAGCCGAACTCGCCAGCCATGTGAAATCGAGTGCCAAGCCACGTTCTAAAAAGTGAACTCACCCATGCACACCCGCCGCCAGCTCCTTCAGCAAGCCTCCGCAGGTTTTGGTTATCTTGCGTTTGCAGGCATGGCTTCGGCGGAGAGTCGGCTGGCTTCGCATTTTCCGGCGAGGGCAAAGCGCGTCATCTTTCTCTGCATGCGCGGCGGACCTTCTCACATGGAGACGTTTGATCCGAAGCCGGAGCTCACGCGACGGCATGGCGAGCCGGGACGCAACAAAGGCACGAAGATGCTCGGCTCGCGCTGGGAGTTCGCGAAGCATGGGCAAAGCGGGATCGACATCGTGGAGCTGTTTCCCGAGCTGGCGAAGCAGGCGGACAAGCTCTGCGTGCTGCGCGGCATGCACACGGACAATGAGAACCATCCGCAAGCGCTGCAGCAGCTTCACACGGGCAGTTTTCAGTTTGTGCGGCCGTCGATGGGCTCGTGGACGGTTTACGGACTCGGATCGGAAAACGAGAGCCTGCCCGGTTTCATCAGCATCAATCCTCTCACGGCGCTCGGCGGCCTGAGTTACTATTCCAGCGCGTTTTTGCCTGCGTCCACCTCCGCGACATTGCTCGGCAATGCCAACCAACCCGGCGCGAAGCTCCAGCTCGGCAACATCACGAATTCACGTCTCGACAACGCCGCGCAGCGTCAGCAACTCGACCTCCTGCAGGCGATGAACCGCGATTTGTTCGCCCAAACGGGCGATCCGCGCGTGGAGGGCATCATTTCGTCCTACGAGCTGGCCTTCCGCATGCAGGGCGAGCTCCCGCGCGTGATGGATCTCAGCGGCGAGAGCAAAGCCACGCTGCAACTCTACGGCGCGGACAAATCGCCCACCGAAACCTTTGGCCGGCAGTGCCTGCTCGCGCGTCGATTCGCCGAGGCGGGCGTGCGTTTCATCGAGATCAGCCACATGGAGTGGGACCTGCACGGCTCACTGCAAAGCGGCATGACGCGCAACTGCTCGCAGATCGACAAGCCCATCGCGGGCTTGCTGCACGATCTCGACCAGCGCGGTCTGCTGGAGGACACGCTCGTGCTTTGGGGCGGTGAGTTTGGCCGCACGCCCGATGATGCCACCCAGGACGGCCGCGGGCACAACAACAAGGGCTACAGCATGTGGATGGCCGGCGGCGGTGTGAAGGCCGGCCACATCCACGGCGCGACGGACGATCTCGGCATCGAGGCGATTGATGGCAAAGTACACATTCACGACTTGCACGCGACGATGCTGCACCTGCTCGGCCTCGATCACGAGCGGCTCACGTTCCGTTACGGTGGGCGTGATTTCCGGCTCACAGACGTGAAGGGCAAGGTCGTGAAGGGGATTCTCGCGTAGGGCGATCAAGACTCACTTCTTCAGCGGAAACTGCGCATGCAGCAGCTTCTCCGCTTCTTTGAGCGCGGCTTTGTCGGGCGGGTTGGCGATGACATTATCGAGTTCTGGCTGGTCGGAGGTGTGGTCGTAGAGTTCGCGGGCCTCGATCGCGCCGGTCTGCCAGTTGCGCCATTCGGTGTAGCGCCAGTTGGCCGTGCGGATGCTGTAACCCATCGTGGTGGGCTGTTTCGACGGCGTGCGGTCGGCGTAGGCGGGACGCGGGTGCTGCGTGAAGGCGCCGCGCTTCACGGTGGCGGATGGATCATCGAGAACAGGCACGAGGCTGGTGCCTTCGAGGCCGGGCGCGGCGGGCAGGCCGCAAAGGGCGTTGAGCGTGGGGAAAATGTCGAGCATCTCGGCCAACGCGGCGGTTTGCACACCGCGTTGCTTGGCCTGCGGTGGCGCGATGATGAGCGGCACGCGGGCATCGAGTTCGAAGTTGCTCGTTTTGGCCCACAGGCCGTGTTCTCCGAGGTGGTAGCCATGGTCGCCCCAGAAGACGATCACGGTGTTGTCGAGCAGGCCATGCTCCTTCAACGCGGCGATGACCTTGCCGACCTGCGCGTCCATGTAGCTGATGCCTGCGAAGTAGCCGTGGCGCATCTCGGCGATCTGCTCGGGCGTGGGCTGCTTTTGCTGATCAGGTGGGCCGAGGATCTCGGTGCTTTGATGGAAGGCGATTTCCGGTGCATTTGCCGGGCGCGTCGGGTTCAATGCTGGGATTTGGGCGCGGTCGTAGATGTCCCAGTATTTCTTCGGCGCGTTGAAGGGCGCGTGCGGCTTCCAGAAGCCAACCGCGAGGAAAAACGGCCCGTTTTTGAGTTCAGGGATGATGCGCACCGCCTCGGCAGCGACGCGGCCATCGTAGTAGGCCTCGTCGGACACGTCGTAGCTTTCGCACATGCCCACGGAGCCGTATTTGCGCAGGCCCTCGCAGAATTTCGCGTGATTCTCCGGCAGCGGGCCGCTGATCTGCGGCGTGTCGTCGCCGTGGTTCGCGTAGTGGAGGAATTCCGGCTCGGACCACGAGCGCGCGTCGCCTTTTTCCTTTGTGTGCCAGTTGTGGAAGAGCTTGCCGCTGCATCGCGTCGTGTAGCCGTGTTCCTTGAACCACAGCGGCAGCGTGGTCACGTCCGGCTTCAGCTCGCGAAAGTGCGTGCCGTTGACGTAAAGGCCCAGCGTGCCCGGTCGCAGGCCGGTGAGCATGCTGGAGCGGCTGGGATTGCACACCGCCTGCTGGCAGTAGGCCTTTGTAAACGTGGTGCCACGTGCCGCGATGGCATCCAGGTTCGGCGTCTTGGCCACCGAGCCGTAGCAGCCCAGTTCCGGCCGAAGGTCGTCGGCGGTGATGAGAAGCACATTCGGCTGTGCGGCATGGAGATGCGGCAGGATGGAAAGCCCCGTGAGAAGCAGGGCGGCGCTGACTGATTTCATGGTGGTGCAAGACGGGAGACGTTCGGCGCGATAGTCGGGCATCTGTTTGTCACTTCAACGCTTTTGCCATGAAACCCCTGCTACTGCTTTTTCTAATCGTTTCCTCTCATGCATGCGCGGGATGGCAAGCGGGTGCGGCAAAGGCGGACATCACGCCGAAGGAGTCCGTACCACTCGCTGGCTACGGAGGCAAAACACGCATGTCGCAGCGAGTCGAGCATCCGATCTGGCTCAAGGCGCTGGCGCTGAAGGATGACTCGGGCGCGACCTCGGTGCTCGTAACCGCCGATCTCGTCGGTTTGAGCGACAAGATGATCGCGGTGATCGCGAAGTCTGCGCTGGAGAGGCATCACATCCCGCGGGAGCGGCTGATCTTGAATACGTCGCACAATCACTCGTGCCCGGTGACGGAGGATGTGCTGTGGTTGTATTATGAATTCACGGCTGAGGAAGCGGCGGCGAAGGATCGCTACACGGCGATGGTGTATGCGAAGTATGATGAAGTCATCGGCAAGGCCATCGCGAACCTTGTGCCTGCGGAAGTCGCCTTTGAGCAAGGATTGGCTGGTGTGGCGGTGAACCGGCGGCGTTCGCGTGGGCCAGAGAGCCGTGCGCTCGGCGGGCAGGTGGATCAGGATGTGCCGGTGATCACGGTGAAAGCTGGAAATGACCTCAAGGCCATCGTGTTCGGCTATTCATGCCACACGACGGCTTTGGGCGGCTTGAGCATCAATGGCGACTACGCGGGCTTTGCGCAGCTTGAGTTGGAGAAGTCGTTTCCCGGCTCCGTGGCGATGTTTGTGCAGAATTGCGGCGGAGATGCCAATCCGCTGCCGCGCATTCGCGGGAAGGATGTCGAGGCAACGGAACTGGCGGGCATGTATGGCAAGATTTTGGCTGAGGCAGTGCGCCAAGTCATCGCTGGAATGATGAAGCCGCTCAGCAGGCCAATCCAGGCTGCGATGGGCGAGACAGATCTGGAAATGCAGCCGGGCATCCCGCTCGATGAATTGAAGCAACGCGTACCAAACCTCACCGGCATGCCGAAGCGCGAGTTCGAGCATTTCATCCGCCAATACGAGGCGCTCGGTTCGCCGCCAGATCGAGTGAAGTATCCCATTCAGGTCTGGCGCATCGGGACGGACTTCACGTTCATCGCGCTGACGGGCGAGACGGTGGTGGATTACTCGCTCAAGTTCAAAGCGGCCTACGGCTGGAACAACACCTGGGTCTGCGGCTACAACAACGACCTCACCAGCTACATTCCCAGCCTGCGTGTGCTCAAAGAAGGCGGCTACGAAGGCGTGACCGGCATGTTTGAGTATGGCCACCGAGCGCCTTACACCGAGACGGTGGAGGAGCGTATCACGACGAAGGTCGACGAGTTGGTGAAGGCGACAGCAAAGTAGCCATCGCGAGGAGCCAGATGGCTACTTTACCAACGGAGCCGTCTGTTCCGGCGTCACGCGACCGCCGGGTAGCTCCATGATCTTGATGTTCCGAAAGTGAATTTCCGCACCTTCGGATTCGAGGCAGAGGTAACCTTTGCGCACGGTGGACTGGCTAATGCCGTTCACGAACTTGCCATTGATCGAGAGCTTCACGGTTCCATCGACGCACACCACGTCGTAGGTGTTCCATTCACCCTTGCCCTTGCAGCGCATCTCCCACGACATGCTGCGGCGACCACGGGGATTGTCGGGAATGCCTTCGAGGCCGTTCGCGCCGAAGAGTTCGCCGGAAACATAGCCTGGATGATTCGGCTGGCCGTCTTTGGTCGGATGCAGCTTCGGCCATTCGAGTTCCAGCATCTGCACTTCCATACCCTTCGGCAGCGGGCGATTCGGCGGCGTGCTGCCTTCGCTCCAGACGAAGACGCCGGAGTTGCCACCTGCCTGCGTGTGCTTCCACTCGATGTGCAGGATGAAGTTCTCATACTGCTTCTCGCTGCGCATTACGCCGATGGGCAGGCCTTTGCACACAAGCAGGCCGTCTTTCACGCTCCAGGTGTCCTTGCTGGTGTTCACATCGACCCAGCCGGTGAGATCCTTGCCATTGAAAAGATCGCGCCACTGCGGCACGTCATCGGCGATAGCGGTGGTGGCGAGGAGGAGCGGGAAAAGGAGGTGTTTCATGGCGTGACTCTCACAGCGCGGCCCGGACGAGCATCTTTCACAAGTTCGCCATCACGCACGACGAAAGTGCCGTTCACGAGCACATGCGGAATCCCTGCCGAGGGCGTGGTTGGCGCTTCAAACGTCGCGCGGTCGATCACTTTGGCCGGATCGAAGACGGCGATGTCTGCATCGGCTCCGATGGCGATGCGACCTTTGTTTTTCATCATCGGCACATGGCCTTCGAGACGTTTGGCGGGCAGAATGGTCATCTTCGCCAGCGCATCCATGAGCGGCAGCAGTTTCTTCTCGCGGGAGTAATGGCCGAGCACACGCGCAAAGGTGCCTGCGCCGCGCGGATGACCTTTGCCATCGATGAAAGGGATACCATCGCTGGCGATCATCACGCCGTGATGCGCGATGGCCTTCTCGACGTTCTCGTCCTTCATCATGTAGATGATCACCCAGCCGCCTTGCTTGCGATACGACTCAAACGTCTCCTGCGTGAGCCGTTCACCCGTCGCGGCCCAGGCGAGATCGCCATAGCTGATTTTGAGGTTGTCCTGCCAGCCGGAGTTGAACATCGCGGACTCCAGCGCGGTGGATGCGGCGGTGTAGGGATACACTTCGGTCGTGAGATCCATGCCAGCGGCCTTGCTGGTGTCGATCAGCTTCAAAACCTCCGGCACATCCGTGATGCCGCTGCTGCCGACATGCACGATGTGCAACGCAGCAGCGGTCTTCTTCGCCGTGTCGATGGCCTCGCGGATGGCGGCGATTCCAAAGGCTCGCGTGTGGACAAAAGCGGGCACCTTGCGCTCTGCCGCGATGAGAAACATCGCCTCGATCTCGCTCGGATCAGCCGCTGGAGTGTAATTGATGCCGAATCCGATGCCCAACGCGCCTTCATCAAGCCCGCGCCGAATCGCCTCATCCATGAGCTTCAATTCGGCCTCGCTCGCGATTTTGTTGGCACCCGCAGGTGAAGCGCCGAGACCGGCGAGACGCGCCCGATTGACCGTCCAGTGGCCGACTTCGATGCCAGGATGAAACGCTGCAAACCTTGCTGCGATGTGACCCACTGTTGCGCCATAATTCAGCGGTGCCTTGCCTTCCATCGAGCGATACCAGGGTTCCACCGGATAAACACCCACTTCGACATCAAGCGCCGTCGTCACGCCATCACGCGCCTGGATCTGCATGTCGCCGGTGGTCTGGCCGTGCGCATGAATGTCGATGAAACCGGGTGAAACGACATGCCCGGCCACGCCGAGGATTTTATCGCCGGAAAGCGGCGTCTCGGAGATCGCGCTGATTTTGCCACCGGTGATGCCGATGTGCCGCACGGCATCGAGTCCACTCGCCGGGTCCATCACGCGACCGTTGGCGATGACGAGATCGTGCGCAGAAAGTGGAAGCGAGGTGGCGAGGAGCGCGAAGATGAGGCGGGCATTCATGAGATGCGGGAGAATGCGCTCGCGCACCAGACTCAGCCAACCAATTCGGTGATCACCTTGCCTTCATCCGCGACGATAGGACGAGGGCGGCCTTGGGGGTCGGTCCAGTGGGTGTTCTGCTCGATGCCGAGATGATGAAACACCGTGGCCGCGAGATCACCCGGAGCGACGCGGCGGCTGTCGATGTCACCACCCTGGCGGTCGGTGCTGCCGATGACCTGACCGTGCTTCATGCCGCCACCGGCGACGACCATGGACATCACGCGCGGCCAGTGATCGCGCCCGGCGTTCTTGTTGATCGTCGGGCTGCGGCCAAACTCGCCCATCATGAGGATGAGCGTGCTGTCGAGCAGGCCGCGTTCTTCGAGATCAGTGACGATGGCGTGCAGCGTGCGGTCCACGCTGGGCAGCAGCGGCGTGAGGCCCTTTTTGATGCCGCCCCATTTCACTTCATCGCCATGATGATCAAAATAACCCCACGCGCCGCTCACGGTCACAAAGGTGGACCCGGCTTCGACGAGACGACGTGCCAGCAGCGCTTTTTCGCCAATGCTGTCGCGGCCATAGCGATCACGCATCGCGGGCGTTTCGGCATCGAGATTGAAGGCGCGTTGCGCGTTACCGGTCATGAGCACCTCGTAGGCCTGCTGCGTGTAGCGGTCTGCGGCGGCGATCTGAGCATTGCCCTCGACGCTGCGCTTCCAGTCATCCATTTGCGCCAGCAAATCGCGGCGATTGCCGAGGCGCTCGACGGTCAGGCCTTCGGAGAGTTTGAGGCGGCCGGACAAATCCTTGCCGCTGACCGGCTCAAAGTCGCCGCCCATGTGGCCCGCGCCCCAGATGTCGGCAGGCAGTGAGTCAGCCAACGCGACATAGCCGGGAATGCCCGGCGCATTTGCCCCGCGAAACTTCGCCGCGATGGAGCCCATCGACGGCCAGCCACCGCCATCGCGCCCATCATTGGTGCGCTTCGCGAGCGGATTGCAGGCCTGCATGGTGATCGGCGTGTGATTGCTGGCGCTGCAATCGACCGAGCGGATCAGCGTGAGCTTGTCCATGATCTTCGCCGTGAGCGGCAAATGCTCGCAGACATGGATGCCGGGCACTTTCGTCGAGATGTGGCCGAAGGGGCCGCGAATCTCGCTCGGCGCGTCCGGTTTCGGATCCCACATGTCGATGTGGCTCGGGCCGCCGGAGAGCCAGAAGAGGATCACGTTGGTCTTGCGCTTCGCCTGCCCGGTTGCGGCCGCCAGCGCCTGCGTTTGGAGCAGCGAAGGCATCGAAACACCTGCCAGACCAGCGAGCCCAGTCTGAAGAAAACCGCGCCGTGTGGAGCCGACGCGCACCAGATCTCCGCGAGCGGGACTGAAGGCGCTGGTGATGGAGGCAGTCTTGGGATTCATGCGGGTGGTGTTGAGTTGCTCCCAAACCTACGCCGCCACATCGCCTGACTTGCCGTGCGACTCAAAAGAGTCAGGGCTTTGCTCTGGTAACAACATCTACAAGACATGGACAGCTTGATCGATGAGTGTCCCCGTCGACGGGCGCGGCAGCTCCGTTCATCGTTGTCGCTGACGCCAACATCGACCGATGTTTCTCCAGCAGCGCCAGAGCATACGGGGATAAATCGGAAACAGCCTTGGTGAGGGGTGAGCCATTTGTTAAATGGCGTCAAACGGAAGGTTTTCCGACTTGGGAGCAGCGATACTCAAAACCCTTTCCCATCATTTTTAGCTCAAGGAGTCTTCTTGAGTGCTTGATCAGCACCGATTTTGTACTGAGGGATATTGCCCTGGTCAAAGATTGAGTCCTTCTTGGCCTTGTAAGAGCCATCAATGTAACCCCTGATTTTCACAAAAAGCTGACCCCAGCCTATATTCTTGGGATCATTCGCATTAGCGACAATTGTATGTGCCATTGAATGAATAAGACAGGGCGGCAAGTACAGGCAAAGGTCGAATATAAGTCTATTAGGGCGTGTTTTAAAATTGGTTTCTGAGGGATAAAGTGCAGATGGCAAGAAGGACAAAAGCCATGAATGAAACATCGGTTTTGTCATACCGGGTGG
>NZ_JBIIHA010000024.1:0-81621 GCF_044236155.1 Prosthecobacter sp. | reverse complement strand
CCTGTTCCCAATCGGCAAACCTCACAGGAGACCACGAAGGCAAGGGAGCGCGCCAGCCTGGCCTCGCGCGACGCTCATACGCCCGGGGGACTCCGCCTCCAGCCCCGGCTCCGATGCTCGCCGTAGTCAGAGGCCTGACGTGAGCGCGGGCATTCGCTTCGCGGCTCCGCAGCCTGCCCGCTCCTTATCACACCCAATCCGCACACAGCAGCTCCGCCTGCTGGAGCACGGTCTTTACGGCTTCCTCCTGAAGGTCAGGCGGATAGCCGTGTTTGTTCAGGATGCGTTTCACCATGACCTTGATCTTGGCGCGGGCGTGTTCGCGGAGGGTCCAGTCGATGGTCACGCTCTTCTTCACCTGGGTGATCAGCTCGGCGGCGATGACTTTGAGCTTCGCGTCGCCCATCGCGGTTTTCGCGGAGTCGTTTGCGGCGAGGGCGTCGTAAAAGGCCTTCTCGTCTTCGGTCAGTCCCATCTCCTTGCCTGCCTTGGTCGCGGCGTCGAGATCCTTGGCGAGTTTGATCAGCTCTTCGATGACCTGCATCGTGCTGATGGCGCGGCTGTGGTAGGCGTTGAGGGTCTTCTTGAGCTTCTCGGAAAAGACCTGGCTCTGCACGAGGTTGCGCTTGGAGCGGACTTTGAGTTCGTCCTTGAGCAGCTTCTCCAGCAACTCGGCGGCGACGTTCTTGTGCTTGAGGCCGCGCACTTCGGCGAGGAATTGGTCGCTCAGGATGCTGATGTCCGGCTTGGGCAGCCGAGGGAGCCAGCGGGGCGACCGAGACAGACAATGCGCAGCATTGGGCGTAGCCCGACTGAGCCGGGGGCGAAGGAGTCAATCCGGCGGCGGTGAAGACGTCGATCACCTGGCCTTCGGTGGTGATGGCCTTGCTCACGAGCTGCCGGATCGCGGCGTCGATCTGCTCGGGCGTCTTCTTGTTGCTGCTGCTTTGCTTGTTCAGCGCGGCTTGCAGGGCTTGGAAAAAGGAAACGTCATCGCGGATCTCCGTGGCTTCATCGCTGGCGGCGCAGAGGGCGAGCCGAGCGGAGCGAGACAGACTGCCGACAGGCAGCCCGGAGGGTGAGCGCGGGGGCGCTCATCAACGCGCGGGAGAGTTCCGTCACCACTTGCACCCAGCGTTTCTTACCGTCGTCCTGTTCGAGGATGTGTTCCTGTCCGGCGGGGATGAGCGCGAGCCGTTCGGTGGGTTTGCCGGCGGTCCACTTGTCCCAGTTGAAGCCGTGCATCAGGTCGCAGGCGATACCGTGTTTCTCCAGCATCACGGCGATGGCTTGGGCGGTGTCGAAGGTCGGGTTCCCCTGCCCGCCGCTCTCGGTGTAGGTGACGAGCGCCTTCTTGAGCTGATCGGCGAGGCCGAGGTAATCCACCACCAGCCCGCCGGGCTTGTCGCGGAAAACGCGGTTCACGCGGGCGATGACCTGCATGAGGCCGTGGCCTTGCATCGGCTTGTCGGCATACATCGTGTGCAGGCAGGGCGCATCAAAGCCCGTCAGCCACATGTCGCGCACGATCACGATCTTGAAGGGGTCCTTGGCATCCTTGAAGCGGTTCGCCAGCTTGTAACCTATTACTTCCGGAATCAGTATCGTCGCTTCTTTTTCCAAGGTTGCCGTTTGGAAAAGGACTTCGGAGACCGGCCCGACCTGCGGCCATGGAGAGTCGTTTCAAGGAGCTTGAAAGCCAGCTCGTTTGGATTGGCCAGCCCAAGCAAAAACGAATCTTCTAGCTCTTCCCTTGCCGCAAGAACGCCATTCCGGATCCAATCGATGGCTGTCTCCAGATTGTGTGGATGACCAGTCCGAATGTTGTCAGCTGACTTGTGGTGTTTTTGAAAATAAGAAGATGTCTCGGAATCCAGCTCAACCATTTTCCCAAGGTATGCGGATGCTCGGTGCGCCCTTGCGAGAACAGTATCCGCCATTGGATCACACATTCGCCTGAACGCCTCTGCGATCCCTGCGCAGATCAGCTTGACGTTACGATCTGTCAATTCGACAGGGTTCAGCATGTCTGAAAGCGAAATCCCAGCTAACCACACATTCGCTGCTGCGTATTCGCGATCCTCACCGATGGTGCCTTCACACACGGCCCATTCATACCAAAAGCCCCGAATGACTTCAACGCAGTCAACCTTCTCCGCCGCTGAAGCTAGATTCTCACGAAAGACTTCCGCTGCGGCTGCGCAATCGCCTGAGGCGCGGTATGTCTTTGCGAGATCAACGAGCGGCACCAATCGGTCTGATTCAACTTCAGCATCAGCTCGCGCAGCAGCAACAGCGATGGCCTTGCAAGTCTCCTTCGACAACTGCTTCGGCAATTTGAATCGAGCATCCCTTTCGTCCAAAAGCCTTGGCCCGAGGTGCGCGATGTCATTGAAGGTGTGAAAACGGACGCCTCCTTTTCCGGTTTTTACAGCTTGGCTAACCAAGCGTCCCAAGATTTCCGACAGGACTGCATCAAATGACGCTTCGGCTTCAACCAAGACAGCCTGCGCTACGTCACTGTGACGGGTCATAATATGCCCAGCACTTTGCACGGCGGCGGCTTCTTCACCGAGTGGTCGAACAACGAGGTTCTGCACCCGACCCCGCTCTACGCCCACAAGGTCGGCGAGCACATTCGCATCGATTCCGGGAATCCCCACGCCGTGACACGCTGCAACGTAGAGCAGGGCGTCGAACAGGTTACTCTTGTTTGAACTATGTTCGATCGGCATCGAGCGAAGCCGCTCCAGAAGCGAAATGACGTGGCTTCTCAGGCCAGCCGGGCCAAACCGGACCCTTAGTAGTCCCCCAAACAGCGAGCCTTCAGACTGAGAATGGGCTGCATCATTGATTGCATTCACCAATGCCCTGACTTGCTCACCGGGGTCTTTCTCGGCTTCCAGCGCTCCCATCGCCTCAGTCCCGCAGTTCCGCCACGCCTCAACGATGCGGCGTGCATCTTCTTCAGTCGCATTGCGAAGGTAGATATCGCTGTGACGCTGCAACCACGAAGCCCAGCCAACTTGGTCACCCCGGAAAAATCGCCAATCTGAATCGCGAGCGGCGAGAAGGAAATGAATGTTCGATGTTCCTTTTTGCGAGAGTTTCATCGCCGCCTGGCGCACATCTACAATCAAGTTCTCAGCGTCATCAGCAACGACCAGCCATTGCGTGGAGTCATCTTGGTGCGCCAGGAGGTCCAAGGTGAATCGAAGATTCGCTGATGGCCGCCAAAGCACTTTCCAGAAGCCGGTTCCCGCCAGAGCAGCGGCTACTTGAAGCAGTATCGTGGTTTTCCCCTCGCCGCCCGCCCCACGAATCAACTGAAGCGAGCACCCACCTTGCTTGGGACTGCGTGCGGAAAGCCGACTGATGACGGTTTCCGCCGCTTGCCTCTTGGGAATGGACGATGACACAGAATGCTCCCATCTCGGCACCGCTCCATCGAAATACAGTAGGGCCTCTTCCCGCGTGAGAGGAGCGAGGCTCTTTACGAAGGCGGCATTAATGGTCTGCCAAGTTTCTGCTGCAATAGTCTGGCTCACCGGCGGAACAGCGCCGGAATCCGATGAGCCTACTTGGGGTTTCGCTGTGCGGGGTTTGGATCGACCAACACGAGTGCGGATGGGTCCACACCCGTTCGGCAAAGTAACTCAGGAGTCTTTTCCTCGGGAATCCCGGCCAACATCAATGCAGTCTTTCCTGATTCGAATGCCACCCTGACCGATCTTCCGAACCCGATTGCTTGATAAAATGCCGTAGCAAACGCAATCGCTGCATCATCGCCAATTGCCTTGTTCATGCCAATCGCACAATCCACCACTTCGGTGATCGCGGCTGCCTGTGGCTTCGAGAAGCAAGCATTCAGAACCACGACACGAATGTTATCCTTCAATGTAGCGAAGAGCTGCTTTAGAGCCGGCGCGGGAACCGTCATTGGCTTCCGGTCCTTGTCGAGAAGGACGATCTCCTCCGTAGAAGTGCCATGACCGCTAAAATGAACCACGTGGGGCCTGTGTTCGTTCAGGTGCTGGAGCAAGTCCTCGGGGCGCACGGCCCAGCGCGTGATCAATTCTAGCGAATCGCGGTGGTCGGCTGCCCTGATTTTCTCCGTGATTTGTCGGCATTCCTCATCGAGTGCCAATTGCGTTGTGCCGGTCGGGTTTGCGGCGAGGAAGAGGATTTTCTGTTTCATAATTGTGGTTTTTGGAAGCGTGTGGTCGAATGAGATGGATGCAGAGATGCGGGTCTTCAGGCTCAGCGAAAGAGCGCCATACAATGCCGCAAGTCGCTCAGTATCCCGAGCAATGGGGCTTTCAGTTACCACCCGCTCAAGCAAGGCGTTCTGGACAGCATTCGGCTCGAAATCGGATGCCTTGAACACCCTGCTTTGCGCCAGCAGTGCAATCAGTAAACCAAGCTCAGTGGTGTCGTATTCCGAAAGTCGGGCGGGGATTGCGAGCGAGAACTCGACGCCAAGAATGGCAGCAGCGTAGTGGTAGAGCAGAAGCGCCCACGCATTTGTTGGAGGGCTCTTACCCGGCAAGTCTTGGAGAACTGATCTAAGCCACACAGCTGACGCGCCGCTTCGGCCTTCGGCTGTTGAGATACCAACCGCCAACCCGACTAGCTCTGTCGGGCGGTAGGCAAAGGTCTGGCGGTCGCGTGGAAATGGCTCCCGCTTCACAAGCCGTTTCATGCCTTCCCGCCAGCGCGACAGTTCCTCAGGCTGTGGCTCAGATACGGCCATCGCGAATCCAGCGGCGGCGGCGGCTGGGGCTGCATCCAGAGGCCCTACGGGAAAGGGAGTTGAGCCGAGAAGACTGGTCCTGCGCTCGTCACAGCCGCAGAGTTTTAGAAGTTGCAGAGCAAGACCGGTCGCCGGCGAAGGCCAGACAGTGGACTCCTTCAAGTTTGCCGCGATTCGCGTCAACTCGGCACCAAAACTATGTGTCATTGCCGAGTTCATAGGAACCACTTGCTCGCGCGGAGCTTTGTGTTGAGCAGAGCGGGTGACCAATCGGGCAGTGTGCGGAAGCGGGCCAGCAACTCGGCGATCAATTCCGAGTAGTAAATCGTAACCGGCATTGCCGCAGGAGAAGTGGACCGCCAAGTCATTGAGGTAAACTTGAGGATTTGTTCCGTCAGCGCGTCCAGCGACTTCGACGTGGAGCGTTTATGCAGATGCACCAACAGCGGCGCAGGGAGAGGGCTGAGGGGGCGTTTGATTTGGTCTGGCCCATTCGTCGCCAACAGCCGGGTGCTGGCTCCAAGCTGCATGACAAATCCACGGGCGGGGGCGTAAACCCCCTTCATCGTTTGGCCGTATTTCTTTCCCGGCTGTGCGCGGTCGATAATTTTGAATGGGTGGTCTTGGGAGACTTGGAGGGACGCAAACTCGACAATCTGCTCCCCGGCGACATCGGCGACGCACTCGGCAATGAGTTCGTCAATTTCCACGTTCTTCAGCGGCTTGGCCGAGTGAAACACTATCCTCACTCGGTCACCGGGCTGCCAACCGTTGCGCCGTTTGACCTCGGCGAGAATGGACTTTGTTGATGCCTTCAAGACTTCTGGATACTCGTCGTATGTGCATTCCTTCGAAATGTTCGAGAGGAGAAAGTTGCCGTCTCCCAGGAAGACAGTGGTGATTCCCATGTGGCGTTGGCGCTTCTCGACCCTGCTTCCCGCCACCTCGGCCATGCCCATGCCAATTACAATCTCGTCGTTGTAGGTTCGCGGCTGACTGACGGTCCAAGGTGCTCCGTCCATCTTCGCGTAAAGCGAGACCGCAATGTTTCGGAGTGTGTATTGAAGCGACATGTCCGGCTGGTGCAGCGTCGCAACCCGCAGCTCCTGTGAAGGAATGCCATTCGTCAACAACAGCGCCTTGGCGTGCAGATACGGGTTGTGGTCGTCAGGCATCTGACGGCTGAAATTGGGCACTACCACCAACGCGGCATCGTAGCTTGCCCCGCTGCTAAGATGGGATTCAATTGCTGCGCGATATGCTGCAGCGTGTTGGTTCGGTGCAAGACGCTGGTCTGCTACAGGGCAGGTGTCGAATTTGACTTGGCGCAGATTAAACAAGCGGGCGAAACCGACCGGGTATTGCCCGTTCGGCACACCGTCGAGGAAAGTTCCGAAAACCTGCTCCGCCTTGTTCTGCTCCGATTGCGGCACAACAACCAAGATGCGCGGCGTTCGCTTTTCGAATGTGTCGCTATCGTAGGGGCCGAACTCGACCAAGCCGTTCCACGGAATCGTCTTTCGCTTCGTCTTCGCGGCGTCGAAACAATACTCGACTGGAGGAAGCTCCCGGTAGATTTGGGCTCCCTCGGTATTCAGTATCGGAATGGCGGCACCGATTGTAGCCACGATGCCGGGGCCGAGATTTACCGGCTTGAGACTGCTCGACAATTTACCAAGCACAGAATCAAAACTCGGGCCGCTGGTGTAGGTCGCCTCCCATGATTCGCGCTGCGCTTCGAAGTCGCGATACCGTTGGCCAAGCAGCTTGGAGAGACAGCGCTTAAAACTGAATTTGCTTCCTTCCAAACGAACCAAATCAGCCGCGATGGACGTTCGTCCGTCCATAGTCTCGTCAAGTTCCACGTTGCCTTGGTTCAAGCTCTTGATGCGGCCAACCAAACGGCGTTCGCCGGGTTGAGGGTGCTTTAAGACGACATAGAGGCCATCAAGCTGAACCCCCTGATTCGCAAGGTCAACGAGGCTCGCTGAGACTTCCCACTGCATTGCCACTGATATTGCCACTGCCACTCGCAAATCTCCTTCAATCAATTCGATAGTCCGGGCTTCCAATTCAAATCGCGGACGGACGGCAAAGCCGCGCTTTACGACTTCAGGCAATTGGCGATTGGCGGCAAAGCTGGCGACGAACTCATCCTTACGGGCGAGGAATTGGAATGGCCGGACGCGCTCCGCTTGGTATTTCGGTAAAAGTTCTGGCAGAGCCTCATTCAATCGTGCTCGCATGAAATCCAGTCCATCGTAACCGCTCAGCGGAAGAACCGTCGTCGCTTGCCCGAACTCCATCGCAGGCTTGGGAACAGTAGCCAGCCCGTAGATTTTGTCGCCACGCCTCAGAACGAACCAATCACTCCCAAGACTCTTCCGCAGCTCACGCATGTCTGTTTCTTCAGTCCACGGCAGCTCAGCGACCGTGATGGATTGAACAGAGAACTCAACGGAGAAGCAGTTGAGCAGAAAGCGTCCGAGTGCGGGATTGGTGTTCATTTTCTCGGCTAGTTTAGCGACGGGTTTCGCATGTCAGCACAGATGAGTTTGCCGAGTTTGCGGGCGTCGATGAAGAGGGTTTGCTTGCGGCGGTCGCGGAAGCCGCGTTTGGCGTCGGCGGCTTTGTTTTTCGCGAGGAACCAGAGGCAGACGGGAATCTGCGTGCTGTAGAAGAGCTGGCCGGGGAGGGCGACCATGTTGTCCTTCGCTTCGCTCACGACCTGCGGGATGGCTTCGCTTTGAGTGAATGCGCTATCGCGCAGGGCAGTGTCCACGAGGTCGGCTTCGATGAGGGCGCGGCGGATGTCGCCTTCGCCGGACTGGTTGGAGGACATGCTGCCGTTGGCGAGGACGAAGCCGGCCATGCCCTGCGGCGCGAGGTGGTGGATGAAGTGCTGCACCCAGGCGAAGTTGGCGTTGCCCTTGGGCGGGACGCCGAATTGATGAACGCCGCCGCGTTCACCCTGCGGGTTGCCTTTGGCAATCTGTCTCGCTCCGCTCGGCTGCCAGCGCACGTCGTCGTCCTTGCGGAACCAGTCGGAGTCGTTGAAGGGCGGGTTGGCGAGGACGTAGTCGGCGCGGAGGTCGGGATGCTGGACGTTGCGGAAGGTGTCGGCGTGCTCCTTGCCGATGTCGGCCTCGATGCCACGGATGGCGAGGTTCATGATAGCGAGGCGGCGGGTGGTGGCGTTGCTTTGTTTCGGCTGCTGCCGCCGCAGCCTCACCCTGCGGGCTCGCTTTGCGAGACCAAATGGGCGCTGCCGCCGCGCCCATTTGTCCTGGCCGTAGATGCTGATGTCGCCCAATTTGCCGCCGTGGGATTCGACGAAGTTGCCTCGCTGCGCTCGCCCTACGGGCAGCCTGCGGCTGGCTGTCTCCGCTTCGCTCCGGCTTTCCGAGTTTCGGGAAATGCCGCCGGAGCCGCAGGCGGGGTCGTAGATGCGGCCTTTGTAGGGGGCGAACATCTCGACGAGGCAGCGCACGACGCAACTTGGGGTGTAGAACTGTCCGCCGTTCTTGCCCTCGGCGCTGGCGAAGCGGGTGAGGAAATACTCGTAAACGCGGCCGAGCAGATCGACGGAGCGGTGGGTCTTCTCGCCCTCACTGGCGGCGGTGAGGCTGATGGTGGCGATGACGTCGATGAGTGCGCCGAGGCGCTGGTTATCCTTCGCTGCGCTCAGGCTCTGCGGTGTGGCTGCGCGTGGGGAGAGGGCGCTGTCGCGCCGGGCAGTGTCGAGGCCGGGGCGGGCGTAGTCTTTCGGCAGCACTCCCTTCAGCCGGGGATTGTCGCGCTCGATGGCGACCATGGCGTCATCGACGATCTTGCCGATGGTGGGCTGCTTGGCATTCGCCTGGAGGTGGGACCAGCGGGCATCAGCGGGCACCCAGAAGACGTTCTCGGCTTTGTATTCGTCCGGGTCCTCGGGATTGGCCCCGGCGTAGTCGCCCTGGCCGGCGAGGAGCTTGGCGCGGTGTTCCTCGAAGGTGTCGGAGATGTATTTGAGGAAGATGAGGCCGAGGACGACGTGCTTGTATTCCGCCGCGTCCATGTTGTTCCGCAGCTTATCGGCGGTGAGCCAGAGCTTGGCCTCAAAGCCGATGGTGGCGGTGGAGTCGGCGGGGTGGCTGGATGCTTTGCGTGCCATACGGGTGTTTTCCTATTCAAGCCGGGAGTAGTGCTGATGGCAAGGGCAGCTCATGACGAAGGAGGAGGCGGGTGAAACTTTTTCCGGTTCATTTTCAAGGCCTTCCGGGGCGGCTGAAAAATCGGGCTTCACAAACGGGCGGTTTTTCGGTTCAATCCGCCGTCGCCAACCCATTCAACACCCATGAATGCCAAGCAAACTCGAAAGGGCCGCAAGGACAGCGGCAAAGTCTGGCGCCTGGTCCCGAGGGACGCGCTCATCGTCACCGTCTGGGACGGGCCGGTGGATCCGGAAGCACTCAATGCCGAGCTGCTGCGCCTGATGCGCGGAGACGATGCCCGGCAAAACCTGACCGAGGCGGAGCTGGCACGCCGGTCCGGCATCACCCGCCAGCATGTGCACAACCTGCACCATGAGAACATGGTCCTCACGGTGCCGCTGACGACGAAGTGGTCCAACGGCCGGGATGTGAACGTCGTTTTCCTGCTCGGCTACGCGGCGGATCGTGTGCGCCGTCGCCAGCCCCGGACGAAGTAGAGGGGCAGCAGCAAACGGGCCAAGCCTGCGCAACTCCGGTTGCCTTGCCCCCGGGGCCGGGATGCGAAAAGCTCCCGCCCATGAACGCGAGGCCTTTGCCCTTCCGCCAGCCGTCCAGCCCCCGGAGGCCGTCGCCCATGGGATTTGCGGCATCGCCCATGGGATTTACGCCGTCGCCCATGAAGTTTGCGCCGCCGCCCATGGCGTTTGCGCCTTCGCCCATGGGATTTGCGGCGTCGCCCATGGGATTTGCGCCGTCGCCCATGGCGTTTGCGCCGTCGCCCATGGCGTTTGCGCCTTCGCCCATGGGATTTGCGCCTTCGCCCATGGGGTTTGCGCCGTCGCCCATGGGATTTGCGCCGTCGCCCATGGGATTTGCGCCGTCGCCCATGGGATCTGCGCCGTCGCCCATGGGATTTGCGCCTTCGCCCATGGCGTTTGCGCCTTCGCCCATGGGATTTGCGCCGTCGCCCATGGGGTTTGCGCCTTCGCCCATGGGATCTGCGCCTTCTCGGATCAGGTCCGACCGGCCGCCGCCTGCGGGCGGACGTGCTCACGACGGCCGGCCGTCCTCCACGCAGGCCTCCCGGCCTGCCGCCCCGTCTTTTTCACCCCCAACCCGAACACCCACCCCATGACCTCCGCGCTCACCTGGGACCAGCCCGGGCTCACCTTTGACTCCGGCCTCACCTGGGACGCGGCGGCCAGCCCACCCAAACGCCAAGCCATGAACAACACCAAAGCCAGCATCGACCTCAGCAACTTCACCAACGCCGAGCTGGGCCCCATCGCCCAGACCATCCACGACCAGATGGACGCGAACGCCGCCACCTTCGCCACCCCGCCGGTGACGATGGCGGCCCTGCAAACCCTGATCACCACCTACGACGCCAAGCTGGTGGCACGCGCCAGCAACGCCTCCGCCGATGTGCTGGCACTGAACACCGCCCGGGAGGAGCTGGACGAGGCGCTGAGGGTGCTGGGCCACTACGTCAACGGCGTGGCCAAGGGGGACGCGACGATCGTGAACCAGAGCGGCTTCCCCGCCTACACGACCGCCCGCACGCCGGACACCACCCCGCCGGCCGCCCCGCAGAACCTGAAACTGACCCAGGGGGAGCTGCCGGGCAGCCTGGTGGCGCGCTACAAGCCCGACCGCAAGAACAGCACCAACGAGGTCCAGACCAACACGGGCGACCCGAACACCGAGTCGGCCTGGCAGACGAAGGGCATCTTCCAGGGCGGGAAGGCGGAGCTCACCGGCTACACCCCCGGCAGCCTGGTCTGGGTGCGGGTGCGGACCGTCGGCCTGAAAGGGGTCATGGGCACCTGGAGCGACCCCGCCCAGATCCGGGTGATCTGACAGGCGAGCGGAAAGATGTTTCGCTTCCAGCGTTACATTCAACCACTCCCCGAACCTCGCAAGCGCCTCCGTCCTCCCGCCAGCCACCGCCTCCCGACCACCGATGGTCGGGGAGGCCCGGGGACCGAAAACGAGCGCATGAACGGTTACGAGAGAGGTCTCCATGATTCGCTTACCGCGTTACACAAAGCGTTACAAACACAATCCCCTCCCCTTCCCCGCTGACTTGTTCACAGCGTCCGCCAGACGGCCCGTAATCCGGCACCCAGCCGAAAAACGAAGTGCATCACCGGCCGGGAAAAAGGCTCCATTGTAAATGCCGTTTCAACTATCATTAACCAACGGTGATTCATTCTTTCTGTGTGTTTTGCTGACTTATTCGCAGTTCTGTGGACATCACGCCAGAGACGTTTCACCCAATGACCCGCAGGGTTTGGCAACCTCCTCCCTCATTACGTTCGCATCGTTACATTTTAACCCCCTTCCATGCTCAAACCGGCCGACTCGAGAAGGGAGCGCGGGCACTCTTGCCCGCTATTGAGGAACCACTGAAGCGGGCAGGCTGCGAAGCCGCGAAGCGAACGCCCGCGCCCCTCTCAACCACTAACCCATATCCCGTAACTCATAACTCATAACTCATAACCACCAACCAAGAACCAGGCCCCCCCCCTCTCCCCCTCTCCCAGTTTGACTCCAGCGCTCCCCGCGCTGTCGGGCTTCGCCCAGCCTTCCGGCTGTCTCAAACGCCTCCGTCCCTCGGCGTTTGCCCCCCTCTCCTTCTCTTCTGAAACGCCATGCCCTTCGACCCCGCCTATCCGCCGACCAACGCCCCGCTCGAATCCGCGCCGATGCGGGCCCAGTTCAACGGCCTGAAGGCTCTCATCGACGCCGTGAGCGGCGTGACGAACGCGGTGGTGGACGCCGTGAACACCCTGCCCGCCGGCTCCCCGGCGGCGGTGACGGTGGGCGTGAGCGGGAACGTGCTGCACCTCACTTTTGACCTGCCGCAGGGCGGCGACGGACCGCCGGGAGCAGCGGGCCAGAACGGCAGCGACGGAGCCCCGGGCCCGCCGGGCGCGCCGTTCACGAACTTCATGGTCGATGGCGTGAGCACCCTGAACCCCGGCGACAACGCCACGGTGCAGGCAAACTATGACGGCAGCGCCGTGCGGCTGAACTTCGGCATCCCGCGCGGCTTTCAAGGCGATGCGGGGCCGCCCGGCACCAACGGCATGGACGGCTCCCCCGGCCCGCAGGGACCGCCCTTCACGAATTTCGTGGTGGATAACGTGACGCAACTGCCGCCGGGAAGCTGGCCGAATGTGTCGGCCAACTTTGATGGCAACGCGGTGCGCCTGAACTTCGGCATCCCGCAGGGCTACGAGGGACCGCAAGGCTCTCAAGGACCGCAGGGACCGCCCTTTGCCGGCACGGTGGTGGATGGCGTGACGACGCTGAACCCGTGGGACTCGGCTTATGTGAACACCAGCTTCGACGGCTACAACGTGCGCTTCACCTTCGGCATTCCACGCGGCCAGACCGGCAGCGACGGAGGCCCAGGACCGCAAGGCCCGCCCGGCGAGGTGACGCAGATGCAGCTCAACAGCGCGATCAACAGCGCGATCAACAGCGCGATCAACGGCACGAGCAACAACAGCAATGCGGTGAGCCTGCTCGGCATGACCGTGAGCGATCCACCGACGCAGTGGGAGGTGCAGGCCATCGCGAACAAGCTGGACGAGCTGATCAACGCGCTGCGGAGGTAGGAGGGCAAGACAAGGAGATGGGGAGAGCCGACGCTCCATGGAGGGCGGGCGCGGCAAGGAGGGTTAACCCATCAAATAGGATTGCCAGGAGAAGGGGAAATCCGTTATTTTTTTCAAACTGAAATTAATATGACGCAACCACGCCTCTTCCCAGCTCTCGGACTCGTCCTGGCCACTCTGACCACCGCCAACGCCCAGGTGCCGGGCGATTAGGTGCCCGGTCGTTACATCGTCGAGCTCAAGCGGGGTGCCTCGCCGGCCGCGGTCGCCGCGAAGCACGCGCTCGTGCCGGACGCGCAGTTTGCGAACGCCCTCAACGGCTTTGCGGGAGATGTCCCGGCCGCGCGGGTGGCCGCTTTGAAGCAGGATCCGAATGTGGTTTCCGTCGTCGAGGATCGTGTCATCGGTCTGCACGCCAAACCGAGCGGTGGCGGGACGACCACCACGGCCCGTGCCAAGGAAGTCCTGCCCGCCGGCGTGGCGCGCATCGGCGCCGTTCCAGGAACCATCGCCTTCACAGGTCGTGGCGTGGGCGTCGCCGTGGTGGACACGGGCCTTGATTTCAATCATCCGGACCTGCCAAGGGGGAGCACCTCCTTCCGCGCGATCGTTTCCCGGACCCGGCTGCAACTGAGCGAGGGCGGCACCGCCGGCCAGGATGACAACGGCCACGGCACGCACGTGGGCGGCATCATCGCGGCGCGCTACGATGGCTATGATGTGGTCGGCGTGGCTCCCAATGCCACGCTGTATGCGGTGAAGGTGCTGGACAAGGCCGGCAGCGGTTATGACTCCACCGTGCTCGCCGGACTGGACTGGGTGGCGAAGAATGCCAACACCGTCAATCCTCGGATCCGGGTGGTGAACATGAGCCTCGGCCGTCCCGGCACCCTCGGCGACAGCCCCAGCTACCGTGCGGCCGTGAAAAAACTGAAGGACATGGGCATCACCATTGTCGTCTCAGCAGGCAACGATGCGACCAAGGAGGTCTCCGCAGTGGTCCCCGCCACCTACCCGGAAGTCATCGCCGTGGCCAGCACCACCGCGAAGGCGGGCACGGACGACATCGGCTGGTTCATCGGAGCCGACACCGCGTCTCATTTCACCACGGACGGCGCCTTCAACAGCAGCACGGGCGTCGGCGTCACCATCTCCGCGCCGGGCGCTGACCAGGAGAACATTGTGTCCGGCTACATTCAGAGCGTCGGCATCCTGTCCACCCGCCTCGGCGGCGGAACGACCCGCATGTCCGGCACCAGCATGTCATCGCCGCACACGGCGGGCGTGGTGGCTCTCATGTATGAGCAGGCCGGCGGCACTCTCGCGCCGGAGTCCGTCCGCGCGACGCTGATGTCCACCGCGTCGAAGATCGGCTCCGCTCCCTTCAATTCGCCCACTTCAACTTACACCTTCGACGGTGTCCGCGAAGGCGTGATCGATGCCATCGGCGCCACCGGCGGCGTGCTGCCGTGAGCCGCGGCGGCTGCGGGTTTTGAATAGGAACAGCGGACGCCCGCGAGGCGGCTGACTTCCATGGATGGCGACGATTCATCCTTCGCAGATGCTTCGGAGAACGGATTCGTCGCCACTCCAAAGCGGACAAGAGGTTTGACTTCGCTGTCCGCTTCGCCCTCCGGGCTGCCGTTGGCAGTTTGCCTTCGGCTATCTCCACTTTGTTCCGGTTGTCTCGCTCCGCTCGGCTGCGCTCCCCTCATAACCAATAACCAATAACCAATAACCAGGAACTCTCCCCCTCTTGTCTCTTTCTCGGCCGGTTCATCTGAATGGCGATGGGCCCGTTCTCCGTAGCATTCATCCTTCGCAGTCTTGCTACGGAGAACGGAGGCTACTGCGAAGGATGAATCGTCGCCGCTCCAAAGCGGATTGGAGGCTGGCGCGGTGGGGGAACACGGTTAATTTGGAGAGATGACGGTCGCCCATGCCACTTCCCTGCTCGCGAGCGCGCACCGGCGCATGCTGGCGCACAAGATCCGGGCGGGGCTGCGGGAGAACCGGCTGCTGGGGGCGACGGTGGGGACGTTTCTGGTGCTGTATGGCGTGGCGGCGTATTTCCTGGTGGCGCGCGGGCTGGAGTTCGTGGCGAAGCTGCCGCTGATCGGCCCGCTGCTAACGGAGCGGATGGTGTTCCTGCTGTTTTTCTTTTTCTTCGTGATGCTGGTGATCTCGAACGCGACGATCACGGGGATGGGGCTGTTCCGGCGGCGGGAGATGGAGTGGCAGGTGGCGCTGCCGCTGCCGCCGCGCAGCCTGGTGCTGTGGAAGACGCTGGAGGGGATGCTGCTGGCAAGCTGGGGCCTGCTGGTGCTGAGCGCGCCGATCCTGCTGGCGCTGGCGCGGGTCTATCAGGCGGACGCGGGCTTCCTGCTGGCGGTGGCACCGGCGCTGCTGTCCCTGGTGGCGATCTCGGCGAATGTCTCGACCTGGCTGATCATCGCGCTGGTGCGCGGGGCGCGGCGGTGGATGTGGAAGCCGGCGGCGGTGGTGCTGGCGGTGCTGCTGGCGCGGACGCTGCCGGGATGGCAGACGAGCTTTGAGACGATGAACTCGGGCGATCTGACGGCGAGCCTGAACCAGCTGCTGCGGCATACGGAAATCTGCATGCACCCGCTGCTGCCGAGCTCGTGGGTGGCGGAGACGATCCAGGCGGCGGGCCGCGGGCTGACGGAGAGGATGCTGTTTTTCAATCTGGTGCTGCTGGCGCACGCGCTGATGAGCCTGGTGGTGACAAGCCGGGTGGCGAGCGGGCATTTTTACGCGGCGTGGAACCGTGTGATGTGCGCGGCCCCGGCCGGCGGGGCGAAGGCGGACAAGCTCATGACCGGCCGCAAGCCGGGCCGGGCCGCGGAGTGGCTGCGGCGCGCGCTGGCGCTGGACCGGGCGTCCTTCGCGCTGCTGCGGAAGGAGGTGCGGGTGTTCGTGCGGGAGCCGGTGCAGTGGGGCCAGACGGCGATCATCTTCAGCCTGCTGCTGATTTACTCGATGAACCTGCGGAAGCTGGGCTACGACCTGCAAAGCCCGTTCTGGATCACGGTGGTAAGCCATCTGAACTTGCTGGTGTGCTGCCTGGCGCTCTCGACGCTGACGACGCGCTTCATTTACCCGCAGTTCAGCCTGGAGGGGCAGCGGCTGTGGATCCTGGGCCTGTCGCCGCTGCCGCTGCACCGGGTGCTGGGGCTGAAGCTGCGGCTGAGCGCGAGCGTGCTGGGGCTGGTGATGGCGGGCCTGGTGCTGGTGTCCGGGGTGTCGCTGGCGCTACCGTGGAAACGGGTGCTGTTTTTCTGCGCGGCGATTCTGATGCTGAGCTACGGGCTGACCTCGCTGGCGCTGTCGCTGGGGGCGCTGGTGCCGAATTTTCGCGAGTCGAACCCGGCGCGGATCGTGTCGGGCTTTGGCGGGACGGTGTGCCTGATCGCCAGCTTTGTGTACATCGTGGGCGGGACGGTGCTGACCCTGCTGCCGTCGTGGCGGAACCTGCGGCAGGACGCGGTGGAAATGGTGGCGAACAACGGGTGGGCGGAGCTGGGCGCGCTGGGTGGACTGGCTGTGCTGACGGTGGTTTTTGGAGGCCTTCCCTATTTTTTTGCCCGTAAGCGGACGAAAAATCTGGAATATTTAAGACATGTGTAGTATTTCCGTGCTGAATCTAATTTTCAGCACTGCCATGGTCACTCGCAAATCTCACGCCACCGCCTCCGCCCCCGGTCATTTGGAAGAAAACCTGCTGGTTTTCGACTCCGCACCCGAATTCATGGACGATCCGATGGCGCTGGAGAACGTGGACTTCAAGGTGAAGGCCGCGCAGGAGCAGCTCACCCAACTGCGCCAGCAGCAGGAGGAGATCGAGCGTCAGAAGCAGCATCTGGAAAACCTGCGCCTGAAGCAGGAGCGCTTCGTGGCCGGCAAACGCGACCTGCTCGAAAAAATCTCACGCGCCAACGACCATCTGGAAGACGAACTCGACGATGCGCAGAAGCGCGCGGACGAGCTGCGCATCACGCACGAGGAATTCTGCCGCCACCTGGAGATTTTGAAGTCGCTGCAGCCGGAGAAATGGCACCGCACGCAGGTGGACGAGGAGCTGGACGGCGCGCTGGCGGCGATCGAGGAGGCCGAGAGCGGCTTCGCCAAAGGGCTGCGCCGCCTGCACATGATCACCCCGCCCGAAAGCGCGTCCTTCAACGGCGCCGCGAGCCTGGATGACGCCAACGCCCCGCTGCTGACCGCCGCCCACGGAAGCACGGACGACCTGATGACGTGGATGAAGCGCGGCTTCGCCTTCACCCTGCCGCTGATGGCCACGGTGCTCGTCGCCATCGTGCTGATCCGACTGATGTTCTGATTTTTCACCCTCCACCCGCCTTCACCGACATGGCCCTGTTCTCCGGCAACCGCAAAGTCCGCTCCCGCCGCCCGAAAACGGCGAAGGAGGCCAATCATGAGCTTTCGACACGTGGTCAAACACGCCACCTCGCCAAACGTGCGGACGAGTTGAGTCGCCAGATCCACCGCCTCGAGTGCGCGATCACCGCAGAGCCCCGGATTCAACGCGAGCGGCGGCTGGCGAACGTGAACATCGTTCCGCCCATGGAGCTTTCCTCCCCCGCCCCGCGTCGCCGCCGCGTGCCGATCGCCCAGCAGCGCGCGCAACGCGGCCAGCGTCTGCGCCTGCTGTTGGAAGGCGTGCTCGTTGTCGGCAGCATCGCCGCCGTGACCGGCTGGCTGAACCAGTGGTATCACTTCTGGAACTGAGCGACCCGTTCTTCCCCGCTTCAACAAAAAAGCCGGATCGTGAGATCCGGCTTTTTTGTTGCTTGGAAATCGAACGAGCGACGTGCTTCAGGCTCAGGCCTTGCCCCAGCGCTTGAGGAGCGTGGCGGCCATGTCCGAAGGAGTTTCGGAAACGGCGATGCCGCAGTCGGCGAGGATGCGCTTCTTCGCGGCGGCGGTGTCGTCCGCGCCGCCGATGATGGCACCTGCGTGGCCCATGCGGCGTCCGGGAGGCGCGGTGGCACCGGCGATGAACGCGGCGATGGGCTTTTTGCAATGGTCCTTGGCCCAGCGGCCGGCCTCGACCTCGGCGTTGCCGCCGATTTCACCGATCATGATGATGGCCTCGGTCTCGGGGTCGTCGTTGAACATCTTGAGCACGTCGAGGTGGTTCGTGCCGTTCACGGGGTCGCCACCGATGCCGACGCAGGTGCTTTGACCGTAACCGCGGGTGGTGAGCTGCCACACAGCTTCATAGGTGAGCGTGCCGGAACGGCTGACGACGCCGACATTGCCGCGCTTGTGAATGTAACCGGGAGCGATGCCGATGCGGCAGCCGCCGTGGGATTTCTCACCACGGCCGGGAGTGACGAGGCCGGGGCAGTTCGGGCCGATGAGGCGGGTCCTGCTGCCCTTCATGGCGGCCTTGACCTTGATCATGTCGTTGACCGGGATGCCCTCGGTGATGGCGACGGCGAGATCGAGACCGGCGTCCACGCCTTCAAGAATGGCGTCGGCGGCAAAGGGCGGAGGCACAAAGATCACGCTGACCGTCGCGCCGGTCTCACGCGCGGCCTCGGCAACGGTGTCGAAGATGGGCACCTTTTTGCCACCGTGCTCGAACACCTGGCCGCCCTTCCCCGGAGTCACGCCCGCGACGAGCTGCGTGCCGTAGTCGATGGAGGCCTTCGCGTGACGCGAGCCAAAATCACCGGTGATGCCTTGGACGAGGATGCGGGTGTCAGTTTCAACGAGAATGGCCATCGGGAGTGCTGCGGTGAGGGTTTTTAGGGGGCGGAAAGGCCGCGCATCATAGGAGTCTGCCCCGCTGCGTCAAGGAGTCGACGGAACATTCTCGAAAAGACGCCAGAGCTTCGGCAAAAACACGATGAAGCCCACGACGACCGAGATCAGCGCCGCGATGAGCACGGCGGCGGCCGCCACATCCTTCACGCGGCGGATCGCCTCCTCACGCTCGCGGCTGACACGGTCCGCCAGCGCCTCGACGGCCGTGTTCAACAACTCCGCCGTCAGCACCAGGCCCGCGGCGAGCAGCACCGCGCACCATTCCCAGGCCTGCAAGCCGAGCCACACGCCCGCCGATGTGACGATCACGACGGCGGCCGCATGAACCCTCAAGTTGCGCTGCGTGCGCAAGGCCCAGCACAGCCCCTCAAACGCAGGCGCGAAACTGCGGAGGACGGCGTACAGGCAGCGGAACATGCCGCGAGCTTACTGGCTGCCGATCGGTTTTTCCACCGGCGGAGGAGGCATGACCGCCTTGATGACATTCTTGAACTCCTCCAGCCAGCGCGAGGCGTCCGGGTGGCTTGGATTGTTCTGGATGATCTTGAGCATGTCCGCCAGCGCGTTGATGGCGTTGATGTTGTTGGTGAGTAGGTAGCTGTCCTTTTCCCACTGCAGACGCGGCAGCTCCTCCGCCTGGAGGATGTTGAACTCCGTCTCGCTCATGCCTGATTTGCGCAGGTTCATCTCGGCATTGATGCGGGCGTCCCACTGGGCCGCCAGCTCTTCCGGTTTCTCGGCGAGATAGTAGGGGAAAATGACATTCGAATAGATGCCCGCGATGTTCAGCGGCGAGTACTCCCACTGCTTGCTTTTCAGATGGTCGTCGAGCTTGAAAGCGCGGCTGAACTCGGTCGATTTCACCGACTGGCGGAGCATCCCGGCCAGCGGGCTGGCACCGCCCAGATCCCCACCGCCGCCACGGGGCCCGCGTCCGCCCTTGCCACCGCCGTTGTCCTTCACCTGAACCGCGCCCGAGGCGGTGTGCTTCATGGTTTCCTGCACGGCCACGATTTCCTTCGCCAGGAAAGCCTGCAGAGCCGGCACGACGGTCCCCAGTTTTTTGGGATCATCAATGCTCTGGGCCTGGATGGTCATCACGAGATATTCGAGCTGGAAAAGCAGCGCCTTGGTGAAGTTGTCATCCTTCAGTCGTTCCTCGTTTCTGTCCCGCCACTCCATGAAGTCGGTCTGCTTGAGATCCTTGCGCTCAAAGTTCTCCAGCTTGTAGCAGTCGAGATACAACGCCACAGCGGCGGTCTCGCTCGCGAGGGCTGCCTTGAACTTCGCCAGCGCGGCGCTGAGGACGGAGGTCCTGCCCTGCCCGATCTGCGCCTCCACCTTTTCAAGCTCCCTCATGATGTGATCCAACTGGCCCGGGGTCAGGGAGATCTTGGGAACAGCGGACGCCTCGGCCTCGTTCGCAGGAGGCGGGGTTTGGGCGCTGGCGGGAGAAGCCAGCATCACGGCCAGCAGAGCAAGGAGGGAGGTCGATTTCATGGTTGGAAGAGCCTAGAACACATCAGAACACCGGCAGAAGCGAAAAAATGCGCCTGAATGTGAAATTCTCTCCTGCAACGTGGATGACTGGCGGAAACTTGGACTTGGCTGCACGAACACACCAGCTAATTGTGCTTCCACACCTCCATCTTATGAATCGCACACGGTTTCTCATCGCCCTCTTCGCATTCAGCCTGCTTCCGCTGATCGCGGCCGACAGCAAACCTGTCACCTACGTCGCGGAGATGACCGGCATGGTCTGCGCCGGATGCAAGGATCATGTCACCGCGTCATTCACCAAGCTCGAGGGCGTTTCCAAGGTTGAAATCGTTCCCGGCGACAAGCCCGGCACGCAAAAAGTCACCGTGCTGTCCAGCAAGGACACGCTGACCAAGGAACAAGCCGTCGCCGCGCTCGGAGCCTCCGCATCCACCTACATCGTCCACGCGTGGAAGAAAGCCGAGTAGGCGCTATTTTCTCTCTTGAGCGAAGAAGGGCAAAATCAACTTGCCTGCGCCTTTGGCTGCGCCACTATCCGCGCTCTCCATTCTCAGGAGCAAGCATCTGGACAGGTGTCAGAGTGGTCTAATGAGCACGCCTGGAAAGCGTGTGTACCCTAATCCGGTACCGAGGGTTCGAATCCCTCCCTGTCCGCCACCCTCATAATGAGTGAGTTACGCTTCAGAAATCGGAAAAGTGGCAACACTAGTGGCAACATAGCAAACCAAGTCAGCCACGTTAAAAGAGGTTAAGTGAAGGTTCGCGTGGATGGCAAAACGACACCGCACGACATTCAAAAAAACGGTTCTTCACGCGACATCACCAACCGCGCATGATGTTCACGTGAATCCATGTCCTGCTGGCCGTTTTCATTCTTCATCACTCAACGCACCCGGCAGCGAGTTTGCAATGTTGGTGGCGGACTCGATGATCAGAACAAACAGGACCGAATGGCTCGGATCATGTGAAACAAGCTGCTGCACTTCTTGCACAAGCTCGTGCATCTCCTCAATGGATTCGCACAACCACTTCGAGATACGCTCCATTTTTTCGGAGAGTCTTTCTTCACTGGCCCCGTCCCTCTGCAGTTCCTCGAGTTCAAAGATCTCGGTGATGACATCATGCTTGGTGTTGACGAGCGAACCACAGACTGTTTCGATCTTGGCTCGTAGCTCGGCGGGAACGTCAAGCGAGGGCAGTTCACGCTGTATATAGCTGGCGTTGCTCAGCATCTGCATGGCGCAGGCGCGTGTTGCCTGCATGAAGAGTGGAATGTTCGAGTCGTTGTTCATGACCTTGCTTTCAATGGATGTTCGATGTGACGAAATTGGAGGCTGTCAGATGGCGCTCTCCCTCCCAGCGGTAAGCCACGAGCGGGCCGTCGAGGCCGGCGCTGAAGTCGAGACAGGCGATGTTGGGAGCCAGCGGGGCTTTGGGGCGGTCGGCGGGCAGCCAGTAGTGACCGAAGAACACGGGTGGCTCCTGTGGCCCGTAGTTGGGCAGGCGCTGGAGCAGCCAGGCATCGACTTTCATCGAATCAGCCATGCTGCCGGGGGGCATGACGAGGTCACTGATCGTGAGTCCGTCGCGGATGTCCCACCAGCGGCTCCGAATGGTGTTGCGATAAGTGCCCTCTTTGTCGCGGAACAGGTTGCCGTCGCTGGCGGGGATTTCCGGGCCTTTGAGCACGTTTTCGACGGCTCGGTGTTCGGGAGTCATCTTGGTGGCGCTGGCGTGTAAGAAGGCCTGATCTATGAGGCTGCGGGTGTTCAGGCGTTTGATGCGGCGGGTGTCCCAGCAAGCGTGGACGCAGCGCAGCGCGCCAAGGTCCAGGAACATCGGGAGGCATTTCATCCATTCCAGCCAGTCGGCCCACTCGGCCTCACGTCCCTCAAACGCGCGCAGGGTGGCCGTGATCTGACGGCGGTTTTTCTCGCTGTGCTCCCGGAGCCAGCCGCCTTGACCGTCCGGGGTGTGGTAGCAAACAGCGTTGTATTCGTGGTTGCCCATGATTGCCAGCGCATCGCCGGCCTCGACCATGGCCCGGACAGTGAGCAGAACTTCCCGCACTTTGGGGCCGCGGTCGATGTAGTCGCCGAGGAAGATCACCTGGCGGCCCTCGGGATGGTGGAAGCCTTGCCCTTGGGGTTCGTAGCCGAGATGGTGAAGGAGTGCGGTAAGTTTGTCGTGCTGCCCGTGGAGGTCGCCGATGAGGTCGTATGCTTGGTTTTTCATGACGGCTGATTATTCCCTCAGACATCTCATTCGACTATGCAGCAAAATGTTGTATCACTTACTTTGGAGTAAGTTATGAATGATCCCCTCTTTTCCCGTGATGGCCTGTCTTTGGACCGCTTGCGCAGTTTCATGGCGCTGGCGGAGGCGGGCTCGATTGCCAAGGCGGCCCCTGACCGCCTTTCCCGACAGGCCCAGATAAGCCGCCAAATTGGTGAACTCGAGGTCTTCTTCGGCACCGAACTGACGATGCGCCGAGGCAAGACCTTGGCCCTCTCCCCGGCCGGCGAGCGCCTGGCAACGCTTGTGCGGCAGCAATTTGAGGATCTGCGGGATTTTCATCGTGAGCAGCATCAACAGCCCAAAACCTTCCGCATCGGTGCCGGGGCCAGCCTGCTGGAGTGGCTGGTCATTCCGGCCTTGAAGGACATCCGGCAGACCCTGCGGGGGGCTTCGCTGCATTTGGAGGTGATGCGCAGCCGTGAGTTGGTGGAGGCGGTGCGGGAGGGCTCGCTGGACTTTGCCGTGGTACGGGAGGATGCGCTGAGCGAGGAGCAGCGGCTCAAAGCGAGCCTGCGCCTGACCTCGCTGTCGTTCCACCTTTGTGCCGCCCGCCATCTGGTCCGGACAAGCACCAAGCATGGCCTCGCCATGCCTCAGGACTGGAGATATCTGCCTTGGGCCGTCCTCTCGGGCGGCGGACAATTTGATGCCAAAGTTCGTGGCATCCTGGAGGCCGCCTGTCCGGGCCTGACGCCAGCCGTGGAATGCACCTCGCTGCTTCAGATGAAGGAGATGGTGATCCGCGGTGTCTGTGCCGGCATCCTGCCCTCTCTCGGCATGAAGGGACTTGCCGAGGCCGGGGTGGTATCCCGTGAGTTTGAACCGCTGAAGGACTACGGGCGACCGCTGGCACTGCATTGGAACGACCGCCAGATGAGGCGGCGAGGCGTCGGTGAGGCAATCATCAAGGAGATGGTGAAAAAGCTGCGCTCCAACTGATGTCAGGCCCAGCTTGCCTGGCGTCTCAAAGACAGTTGGTTGATGACGATGTGCGGTCGCCTCAACCAATTCTCGAAACTACCCTCCCTGTCCCTCCCTGGGCGGGCATTGCGCATTGAGCAGCGCAAAAAGCAGCGGGAGGACAAAAAAGCCGCCATGAAGGCCGTGAACAATATCTGCCCCACCGAATACGCAGATGTGGTCACACTGAGTGCTGGCGAGCTTCGCTGCGAGCGCATGCGCTTTGGCCTCATCCCGGCCTGGGCAACAGGGACCAAGGCAGAGGTCTGGCGGAAGTTCATGCTCACTTTCAATGCGCGGTGTGAGACGGTCTTTGACCTAGCCTCCTACCGCGGGCCGATCTTGAAACAGCGCTGCCTGATTCCGGTGCGTGGCTGGCATGAATGGCCCGCCAGCGGGAGCCCCTTCTTCATCCACCGCGCGGACGATCAGCCGCTGCTGCTGGCGGGCATTTGGGATGTCTGGGAGAGCCCTGATGCGGCGGATGAGGAGAGTGGTGCGGTGGTGACTTCCATGAGCGTCATCACCACCCCGCCGGGGCGCTACATGGCGAAGTTTCATGACCGCAGCCCCCTGGTCTTGGAGGGGGAAGCCGCAAGCGCCTGGCTGGACCCAGGTCTGGACAAAGCACAGGTGCAGGCGTTGCTGCGTCCCAGCCGTGACGAGCAGCTCGAAGCCTACCGGGTCTCCACGGCCGTCAACAACCCGAGAAATAAGAGCGAGGAGGTGTGGCAGGCGGTGGGGCCCCCGGTGCCGCAGGCCGGGGACACCCCGGTTGAGATCGAAGGAGACGATAGCCCACAGTTGAAACTGTTCTAAAGAGTTTCGGCCGGGGTGATGAATTACAAGGCAGGACAATCCAAAGCAAGTGCAAGCGCGAACATGCCGCCTGAGTGTTCTTGATTCATCAACCTTCAACCTCGCAAATGGACCACGCTTGAACAAAAACGAGGCAACCAACCAGAAGTTTCGTCCAGAGATGATTACTTGGCGAATTTTCGCCCAAATCCTCTTGAGGAAAAATCTGGATAACTGACTCAAATTCCTTTTCGAATGTCATGTTATCGAGTGGGTCGCTTCGGTCATGCAGATCCATGATTGCTTCCACCAATGACCAACAGGCATGGCAGCAGTCATCTTCCGCTTCGCTGGACAACACTTGCGCAAGCTCCCGGCGACTTTTGAACCATTTATATTCCAAATCCATCGAGGCGGTGGCGTCTATTTGTTCACCAATTGCTCGCACCGCTTCATTTAGAGCAACTCGCAAATCAGAGGCGTTAAGAACCGCATGCTCGACGACCCCAAGCCATCGCTCGCTCAACAGGTGAGTATTCATGGTTGATAGCTCTTGCACTTGTTAGTTCACGAGTGAGCACAGCGCAGGTTCCTTTTTGCGCGCTAGATAAAAAGAAAAAGATATAGCGCTCTTCAACCATCGTGTAGTTGAGAATAATAGAATGGAGTGTGGTGCGTGCATCACGGGGCATCTATCAAAATGGCCAGGGAAGGTCTCTAGAGTTGGGCAATACGCTTCCAAGTTTGAAAAATTCCGGAACGATGCATGTCATCTCCCATATCAACTCCATCATGGAACACTCTCTTTTGACCCCGTCATTGCCCCGGATGGAGAAAATCAGAAGGAAGTCGTGAAGAGCCTCCTCTGTGGTTAATGTTCGCCAGCCGGACTTGGTGTCCGAGGTTGAGTCCACAATGAGGAATTCCTTTTTCCTGGGATCGTAGCCACCAATGACCACCCAATGAAGGCACCGCAGCGGTCCCAGAAGCACGACGGCTGGCTGGCCGCGTTCCAACCTGTTGATGACTTTTCTGAACGATGAGAAATCCGGGGCCAGTGCATCCACCACAAATCCATCATGCCTGAAGGTCCTGAGCATGTCCCACGGCAGTGTGCCATCCCAGTCGGTCAATGGCAGTGCTGGTTCATCCACCTGCATCGCTTTGCGCAGGTGTTTGTTTTTTAGCTTAAAATGCCTGTAAACCACGCGGCTGGCGCACAAGCCGCAGGTATGATTCTCTCGTTGGCGCACATGTTTCAAAGACAGTTTCATATTGGATGGAGTTAAGGATTCGTTGGACAGATTTGCGGGGATTCAGAGGACGGAATCATCACGACCAAGCATCGGCCTTGGCAGTTATTAGTCCGGCACTTGGATAGCGCGCCTCTCGCAAAGGGAGAATCGCCCGATTTGATTTTCTGTCGTGATGCAGGATTAATAGTATGCAAGCGAACAAGGTGATTGCCGCGGCGTCATGGCCCTTGGCGACCACCAGATTGGAGAAGTCTGCGGCATCGCGATAACCGCGGGCAAGCCCTTCCTAGGCTTTCTCATCATGGCCTGTTGGGCAGAGGTGAATGGTCTTTGGTGTGATTGGGATTGTCTGGATGGTTTAGTGGAGGTCTGCGTGAAGCTCCAATGTAACGACATCCGGGGATGTCGGCTGGTTTAGCACAGGCCTGCGCGGAGCAGCTGGTGGACAAAGGCGTCCATCTCCTTCCGGTTGTTCACCCCATTGAGCTTGAGCCATTTTATGACTGGCTGGTAAAGCATGCCCAAGGACTGCCTGAGGTAGGTCATCTCCAACTTCAGTGTGTCATGGGTGCGTTCTTTTTGCCGCCGCCCTGCCATTTCCAACGAGCTAATCGAATTCGCAAGCTCGGTGACATAGTGGGTAATGTGGCTCATCTTGTGGTAGTTGAGCCGGTCTGGGGTGTCGGTGGGCGCATGGTAGTGAGCCCATTGCCCGCAGGAGAGGAAAAAGTAGGGCACTCCGTTGCGCCGAAACACTCCATGGTCGCTCATGTCGCCGATGTAACGATTGAGCGTGGGAATGATCTTCAAGCCGGCAGGCTGGCCGATGGAATCCAGCGCCATGGCCATATCCTCATGACTCTCGCTGCCCATTACAAACAACAACTGGCCCAGCGTGGGGATCGTGATGTCCTTTTGGGCCAGTCCTGGAACGAGGCCGGCGGCTTTTCCAAGGTATGGCACATGCGAGAGCACATGACCTGGAATCGAAATATCATGCCCGACCAGGTCCATAATGATGGCAGCGTGGATCTCTCTCTTGCCCAGCACATGATCCTCATAAAAGCGGTGGCTGCCCATGCCGTCCCCCAAAAAGTAGGGAGGCTCTTCTGCATCAAAGAGCGCGATCACCACGTCGCGTTCGAGGCCGCCTTGCTCCGCCAGCAGTTGGCCCGCCTGAAGCGCGATGGCGACTGCCGCCGCATTGTCATCCGCGCAGGGGAAAGGAATGACGCTGTCGTAGTGGGCACCGATCAAGATGGGCGCGAGGCTTGGATCAGCTCCGGGCAGGCATCCTGCCAGATTACAAAAAGCCTTGCTCTTGAACTTGTAGGGCAGTTCCAGTGATTTCCCCACATACGGCCTGCAGCCGATTTCTTTGAGACGGCGCTTTAGGTGGAGCCGCGCCTGCTCATGACCATCCGAGCCCACCATGCGGCCATCGGGATAACAAATGGCCTCGGTTTCAGTGCGAAGGATTTTGGAAAGGTTTTTCATGGCTCGTGAGCTGAATTTTAGCGTTTCTTTTTGGAAGCCGCCTTGCGGCGCCGCGCGGCTTCAATTTTTTCAAGCAGAGCTGGAATGGATTCCCCATCGAGACGTGGGGAGTTCTTATTCAGTATCCACAAAATGTAAGATGGTTTTCAATGCCTCCCTCACCTGATCTCGCGTTGCAAAGAACACCTGATGGCGGGTTGTGAGTTCCGCGATCAACTCATGGTGCCGACTGGTGATCTCATTTGCGCAACGGGTGAGACGTTTGGCGAATGTTGAAACAAGGCAGGTGATGAAGGCTAGAAACATGACCGGCAGCATGGTCATCATCAGATTGCCGAAAACGTAGCCCGGCGAAGGCACGGGAAAGTTTTGCCATTGAAACGTGTTCATGCCTTCAAAGCTGGTCCGCCAAGCGAGCAGAAAAGACTGGTAGAGCGCCCAGAGCGGGCCCGCCGCGAGGGTCCAGAATATCACAGTCGCCACAGCGCCAATCATAAAGGCCGGAAACCGTGTGGTGAAGCTCGCGACGGAGTCTGCGAAGATCTTGCTGGATCTGGACCGCAGTTGCTCGATACCGCTGACCTTGATCTCGCCAGGGGCCATCCGGAGGTGCTCCGTCACGCCCTCCGGCAGGGCGTGACGCGCAGCCCTGTGGAGTGCGTTCAGCGCAGGCATGAGCTCCTCCGAGATCAGGGTGCAGGCGCGTGCGTTCAACTCATGATCGAGGCTTTTCCCGCGCGTGGTGAGGCTCCTGACGTTGCGCACGGCCTGGAAAGCGCTCAGGGCCAGGGAGGGCATGCTGCCAAGCATTGCAAACGCCAGCCGGTCGATCGCTCCGCTCACCAGCGCGAGCATGGTCATGAAACCGCGGAAGGGAAACATCACGGGATGCAGGGAGCTGGCGATGCGCCAAAGCATTTGAAAGCGCACACTGCGCTCCAGTTCCTCGGTGCTGCCCACCAGACGCTGAAGCACCTCTCCCGCGGCGCGCTCCTCCGCTTTCTCCAGATCCTCCAGCGGTTTACGCAGACGCGTGATCAATGGGGCCAGCCGGGTGCCCAGTCTTTGTCGCAGTGATCCGAGGCGAGCCGCGAGCATGGCGGATGGATTGGCAGCCGTGGTAGTCATGGCCTCACGAATGGCGTTTCGTGCCAGCATCGCTGCCTGCTCCTCGGCGGCCGCACGGTCGCCGCGGTGTTCGAATCCGGGGATCAGCACCGGCGGCAGCACCTCGCTGAGCGGGCAGCACCGTTGCAGGCGCTCGCGCAGCCTGGTTATTTCAGGGAGGCTCAGGTTTTCGGCACGCGGGTATTGATGATCCACGATCACGGGCAGAACAGTGGCACCGTCACCTTCTCTCAGAAAGGCATCGTTGGACTCATCTCCCATCGTGTCCCAGGTGAACATTGCCACGCGCAGTGGTGCCAGCGTGATGCTGCGCAGCGCGTGCTGCCTGCGCTGTTCATCGGCCTCATTGTGACCGGGAACATCCAGCAGGACATACGGACGGCCCAGGTCGAAGAGGTTTTCCGGCGGGACCGGAATGCTTGTTTCGCAGGAGAAGTCCAGCTCACCGGGAAGCTGCGCGCCAATCCACATCAACTTGTCCGTGTCTCCCTCTCGCCTGGAGCCACAGGGAATTCGTTCGCGTGCGGTGGTGTTCAAAAGGAGGGAACGGCAAAGCCACGACTTGCCAGAGTTTTTGGATCCCACCACCGCGATGACGGTCGATGACATGCCGCGCCGCCCGATGATCTCATCCGCCTCGCGACGAAAGGTTTCCAGCTCGCGCTGCGCGCCGGCGGCCTCGGCGGACGGGCCGAGAAGCAATGAAATGGCAGCGGAGACTTCGTCCACGCGGGTAAGAATGAAGGTGTCGTTCATATTGTTCTTCATGGTTCGATTTGATCCAGGGTGTCGCGGATGCCTTGCAGTGCGTCATGATCCAGTTCGATGACCGGTTGCGCCAGCACACGGATGACCGCGGGTTGCGATGCCACGCCGGGTGACGGCAGACTGAGTTTACGGCCGGTCATGCGATGCCTCAGCTCCGCATCCTCCTCCCGCGGCAGGCACAGCCCGTCCAGGACGGCCGCGTGCAAGTTGGCCACCTGCTGCAGCCCGGCCTGTTTCTCCAGATAGCGCGTGAGGTCACTGACCGCCGCCTTGTGAAACAACGCGCTGATGCCCAGCGCCGTCAGCAGTTCTTGAATGCTCGCCAGTTTGACCGCCGTGGCGCCGAAGTCGATTTGTGAAACGAACAGCACCGCCATCATCGTCGCGATCAACGACGCGGGCAGCACAAAGGTGGCGATAGCCCGTTTGTACCATGGCACTTCCTCCCACAGTTTCGTCATGATCTTGTCGAGCACATCGGCATCGCATGTGTCCTCCGACATGTCGAGGTCCTTGAGCGCGCGGAGAGCGAACGTCCAGACTTTGGCAAGGTCGCCCTCTGCCACATCGGTCCGGACGCAGCGCAGCGGCTTCATGTGATCCGCGAAGGCATCGGGCTTCACGGTATGAATGCTGTCGGGGTTTTTCCACGGGGATTCGGGTTTCGCCCCACCAAGCGGAATGTAAGAGCGAACCCATTCCGCAAAGGCGGACGCCCCCTCATGAACGGATTTCATGAGGCTGGTGAAGGGTTTGTTGGCCCACAGCGCAACACCGATCTCCCACGGTGCGGTGCGTTCCATGGAATCGAGAATGGCTTTCGAAATGCCTTCGGAGAAAAGTGTGCGCACATGACCCGCCTCATCGACGAAGTGTTCGGTTAGAAACTGGCGCACATGCTTTTGCACCTGGCGCACCTCTGCGCCGGTTTGTTTCTCGCATTCGACCAGCGCTTCGATGGTCTGGTTCAGAGTGCTCTGCATTTCAGTGATCCCGCTGCGCACAAAGGCCCGGCCCAAGGTGGAGACATCCAGCGAGTCGGGCAGCTTGGAAATGTCCCGCCCGTCCAGACTGGTGAAGACCGGCCACCGAGAGCGCCCATGCACCTCCTGCTGGTAGGGCGCGTGGTAGATGGCCCTTATCATGTCCCGCACCTTCCAGTCCGTCAGGACCGACTCGGCGTTGGCGATGTCCTTGGCAGCGTCTGCGTTCGCCTTGTTGAGCACGAGAAACACCGGCAGTTCAGGCGCATGCTGGTGCAGTTCATGCAGGATCGTCAGCGCGGTTTTGGCCGCCATCTGCTCTTGGCTGCACACCAGGATGAATGCGGAGCATAGACGCGCGGCCTTCACCAGCGCATCCAGCCGCAGATGAGAGGTTGAGCCCGCGCTTTCTCCGCCGCAGGGCCGCTGGATATCGGGGCAGTCCAGGAAGCTCAGATGGTGCCCGTCCAGCGCGGCGTCATGCGCCACAAGCGGGATGCCCAGTTTGACGCCCTTCGCATCGCGGGCGTTGTATTGCCGCGCCGCCGTTTCCGGATCCTCATCGAGGTTTTCCGCGGGGCTGCCGAACTGGCTGGCAAACATCTGGGCAAAGCAGCGCATCGCCACGCCATCCGAGCGCAGGGACTCCGGCAGCCAGAAGACGAAGCGTTGCGTCGCCTCCTTTTCATAGTCGCCCACCAGCACACGCCGGCGGTTCGGCTCGGACAGAAACGATGCCACCAAGGTCGATTTGCCGGAGTTCACCGTGCCGCAGACACCGATGACAGGCGTGCGGGCGAGCTGGGCGGCGTGGTCGATGCCGGTGAGGCGTTCCTGCATGGCGGCGGCCAGATCCGGCGTCATCTCGCGAGCCAGCGAAAGCAGGGTTGCTCCAGCAATGCCGCTATCTTTCCACACGCGGCCGATCTTGGCGTGCTGCACCCTGCGGCGCAGCAAGGCGGCGATTTTGGACGAGTCAGCGATGTCGGGCATGTGCGTCGGGTGGTTCATGGTGGGAAAGGATTGGCTGCCAGCGCCCCATCATTGCCATGCAAGTTCTCAACCTGCGATTGGCCGGACATCCGCCGATATCTTCCCGCCCTTGTCATCAACCAGACAAGGTTCGTGTGGCTGTGTGCTGGTGACTTCGAATTCTGTTTATGATTCTGTTAGGTATTCTGTTGTCTCCAATGCCTTTCGGCGGGGTGGTCGTGGTGACCGCAGGGTAAAAGAGTACAACCCCGCCGTCCGGGTCTCCAATGCCTTTCGGCGGGGTGGTCGTGGTGACCGCCAGATGGGTCTGTCAGGAAAGTGGCTGTGTTCAGTCTCCAATGCCTTTCGGCGGGGTGGTCGTGGTGACCTCAGGGCTGTTTGCGAAACCCACCTGGAAGATGTCTCCAATGCCTTTCGGCGGGGTGGTCGTGGTGACCAGGCCAACGAGCGCGAGGAGTTGAAGGTTAAGGTGTCTCCAATGCCTTTCGGCGGGGTGGTCGTGGTGACAAGAAACGGCCTCCGCCCGCAACGCAGGCAACCAGGGTCTCCAATGCCTTTCGGCGGGGTGGCCGTGGTGACGCCGAGTGGGGGCACAAAGTCATCAGCGAAAATGGGTCTCCAATGCCTTTCGGCGGGGTGGTCGTGGTGACAGGACATCCAATGCTATGAAGAAAATCAAAATCAACGGTCTCCAATGCCTTTCGGCGGGGTGGTCGTGGTGACCGCCACTTCCATGCTGCTGGCATCATGCAGTGAAGTCTCCAATGCCTTTCGGCGGGGTGGTCGTGGTGACAGCAAACCGGTCTTAAAGGACCAGGGACACAACTCCGGTCTCCAATGCCTTTCGGCGGGGTGGTCGTGGTGACCTGGAAATTATGGATGCTAACTTCGCCATCATTCCAGTCTCCAATGCCTTTCGGCGGGGTGGTCGTGGTGACTGCTGACCCAAGCAGTAGGAGGTTGGTATCGTTGTCTCCAATGCCTTTCGGCGGGGTGGTCGTGGTGACCAAAAACCTGGTTCAGGAACAGGAATGTCCTTGGTGTCTCCAATGCCTTTCGGCGGGGTGGTCGTGGTGACAACTCGCAGAGGCCCGCAGAGGGCGGCAAACCGCAGTGTCTCCAATGCCTTTCGGCGGGGTGGTCGTGGTGACTTCATATCTCGCCACGCTCCTACACAGGAGCAAATCGAGTCTCCAATGCCTTTCGGCGGGGTGGTCGTGGTGACTTCATATCTCGCCACGCTCCTACACAGGAGCAAATCGAGTCTCCAATGCCTTTCGGCGGGGTGGTCGTGGTGACCCGTTGACCGGGTCCTTGCCTGCGCACGCCATCACGCGTCTCCAATGCCTTTCGGCGGGGTGGTCGTGGTGACGCTGATGCTACGTTTGAGGCCTCCTTTCGGCTTGGGTCTCCAATGCCTTTCGGCGGGGTGGTCGTGGTGACTAAAAGACTGCAAGAGCAGTTGGAAAACGCACAGTCTCCAATGCCTTTCGGCGGGGTGGTCGTGGTGACTACAAAACAATATCAAAGCAGCTAAGGCTTACATGTCTCCAATGCCTTTCGGCGGGGTGGTCGTGGTGACTTTCCCACGTTTGAGGCGTGGGACGCCCCAGAGCAGTCTCCAATGCCTTTCGGCGGGGTGGTCGTGGTGACCTCAGTCTCTTCTGTCTGAGCTCAGCGCCTTCAGCGTCTCCAATGCCTTTCGGCGGGGTGGTCGTGGTGACAAGGACAGGCCGCTGTGATCAAGCTGCTCAAAGCGGGTCTCCAATGCCTTTCGGCGGGGTGGTCGTGGTGACACGGAGTTGGTCACGGCCTAAACAAAACAAGGCGCAGGGTCTCCAATGCCTTTCGGCGGGGTGGTCGTGGTGACGCGCGATATTGCGTTTGACGAGTTTCTGCAATTAGAGTCTCCAATGCCTTTCGGCGGGGTGGTCGTGGTGACTAAAAAATAACATTAACGTCAATGCAGCTAAGGCTTGTCTCCAATGCCTTTCGGCGGGGTGGTCGTGGTGACGAGAAGCAGGCTCGGGAGAAGGAAGAACTGAAGGTGGTCTCCAATGCCTTTCGGCGGGGTGGTCGTGGTGACCATTTGTGCCTTTTTCTTACGCCAAGCCGGAGGGGTCTCCAATGCCTTTCGGCGGGGTGGTCGTGGTGACCGAGCGAGCCGAGCTGAAGGCAAAGGTCAGCGACGTCTCCAATGCCTTTCGGCGGGGTGGTCGTGGTGACCTTTTAGCTACCATTACAACAAATTCAGACTCTTTGTCTCCAATGCCTTTCGGCGGGGTGGTCGTGGTGACGGGAGAAGGAAGAACTGAAGGTGAAGGTCAGCGAGTCTCCAATGCCTTTCGGCGGGGTGGTCGTGGTGACCTGCAATATGCGATCTATGAGTTTGAAGCCAAAGGAGGTCTCCAATGCCTTTCGGCGGGGTGGTCGTGGTGACGCGGCGCAATCTGAACAGAAATAACACGAAAAGCCGGGTCTCCAATGCCTTTCGGCGGGGTGGTCGTGGTGACCAGAAATCCTGAGACTTACCCTAGCTGGGATTCCACGTCTCCAATGCCTTTCGGCGGGGTGGTCGTGGTGACTCCAGCTGATCGACACGAAGAAAAAGGCCAGCAATGGTCTCCAATGCCTTTCGGCGGGGTGGTCGTGGTGACTCAAAAGAAAGTTCTGGCACCGGAACGGCTGGAAGTCTCCAATGCCTTTCGGCGGGGTGGTCGTGGTGACCTTCACATTTGCACCTTGGTCTTACGCCAAGCCGGGTCTCCAATGCCTTTCGGCGGGGTGGTCGTGGTGACGGCACCCTTCTGAAGGTGTTGATAATTAAAGGATTGGCAACCGCGTTTTCGTAACCTCCCACTTGGCGGACGGTCTGAAGCATTTGGTGGCAATGAAAGGTCATCTCATCTGAGGGTAAGGTGCTGGCAATCAGTGATTTGGAGCATTCGTAACCTTTTGTCCGGTGCTGGCTCACCAAATGATAAGCGCAGCATGCTCCACCGGAGCTTGCGAGCCGAGACGAGCCACTTTCGCCGAGCATGTCCCACATAGAGGGTAAATCCTCACGCTGTCCTCCGCAGAATCAATGCGGTTTTCAATTTCCGCGCAGACCACCGGCAATCTCAGCGGTGGGAGTTCGAGTTCGAAAACGGACATCTGCACACGCAGCCCCAGTCCTTCCAAGTAGCGGGCAAGCCTAGCGCGCCGCCGGTCACCCGCAGGCGAGGATGGCATGTCGTAAGTGACGAGGTACAGCATGGTGCCTGGGCGTGGCATGGAGTGCAATCACCGGCGGACCTGATCCGGGTCGAGGTGATATGGGATGAAATCCGCCAGCGTGCCTGATGCTGCGTGCGAACGATAGCGCCCGGCCTCCCTCTGCATGAGCATCCCTGGTGCAGTGAGCAGCTTCCCTGTGCCGAAGGCCTCGTCACATTCCTTTGCCCAGTCGATAAGAACTTTGAGGACTGCTTCACGACCATCGGGGGTGATACGCACGCCATTGGCAGGACCGTCAGGCTGATGAAAATGCTCTTCCCTGAGCACCCCCAGATTCAGAAGCCGGAGCATTAGCCTGTCGGCCAGAGCCGGGCGGAAAGGCTCGATGATGTCGAGAACCAGCGAAGGCCTGCGGGCCTCCGTGCCATGAATACAGCCGACATAGGGGTCGAGCCCTTCGGCCTCCACACATGCCAGGAGCTGGTTGGCTAGGACAGCGTAGCAGTAAGAAAGTACGGCGTTTCCCGGATCAGCGGGCGGGCGGCGGTTTCGCCCGGTAAAGGTCAGCCAGGGAGTGCGCAGCATTTTCCCAAGGGCCTCAAACCAAAGGCGCGCCGCGGAACCTTCGACACCCAGGAGGCTCGGGATATTTCCGACTTCAGCCACTTGATTCCGATGGCGTGTGATCTGCCTTCCGATCTCGGCGAGCCTGTCGTCGCGATAATTACTGAGATAACGACGCAGGACACTGTGGCAGTTGGCAAGCTTGGCGTCGATCCAACGGCGAGCCAGCAAAAGGCGCAGAGCGGGATCAAACCAAGCAGCGGCCTGTCCAAGCCTGGCCGCCGGATCAGGCTGCCATGGAGCGACGAGCCGCGCCTGCACACGTCCTTCCTTGCCAAGAAAAGTGACCGGGATCCCGAGTGTGCCGAGGCGGTCCAGCGCGGTACGTGTGATCTCCACCCCATGATCGACGATGACCTGCTCGATCATGGCGGGCGGGATGCGGCCGAGCCGCCGTCCCTTGCTGCGCAAAGTGAAGTGAGAAGTGTCCACAGCGAGCGTGGTGTCCGCATCACGAATGTAGATGGTTTTCATTGTATGGCGCGCAGCATGGGCTGCTCCGGTTGATTTGAGGCAAGAAAACCAAGGATCTTCTCCACAACATCCAATTCCCCAAGTGTGTCGGTGTTGACAATCATCCGATACTTGGCCGGGTCTGTGAAATCAAAGCTGTAGGCGGCCTGGAGCCTGCTCCGCATCTTCTGATTGCGTGCCCCGATGGTTTCACCCGTCTCGTCTTTTCGACTAGCAACACGGGAGGCGGCGACTGAATCCGAGACATGGAGGAAAAAGCTGGTTGCCCAAGGAAAGAAATGGACCCCAAGACGATGGTCGACCACCAACCCCTGACCGATCTTGTATCGGGCCAAGATGTCATCCACGAACCAGCCATCCAGTTTCCTGTCCAATTCGGGATGAGCTTTGCAATAGTCTTGGAATTGATTGATGTCCATGTCGTGGTGATTCCTCGCATGGTCACGGCTGAAGTTTCCCATCGACACGAATTCGTGGCCGAGCAATCGTGCGAGATGCCGGCCGATCGTTGTTTTTCCGGAGCCGGCATTGCCACTCAGAATGATGAGTTTGTGGATGTTCATGGCTTGGGTTATTTGATGTTGAAAAAATCCCGACGTGTGTGAATCGGCCATCACTTGATGACCGGGCGCAGCTCAAGAAGCTCTTTTTGGACTTCGAATTTGACGGTTTTTGCCCCCGGCAGTTTTTCCTTGATCGCACCTAACAGGCGCTTGATGTCTTCACGGTGCTCCCAGCATAGCTGCGCAGAACGCGCTGCGGCGACCAAGGCTGAGACTGATATGACGACTGTCCCGGCGAATCCCAAGGCGACGCCGAGGGCGGACACGAGGGCGCCGGTGACGCTGATTGCTGCCCCAATCAAGCCGCCGACGATCGCCAAGCAGGCACCAGCGTAGGCCGTCTTCGGATTGCGTTTAGGTCCGACCATAGAACCAAAAGTGGCCAGCAGACCGATGACGGCCGAAGCACCCATGACAGTTCCACCCATGGCAGCTATGGCCCCGCCGGCTGTGGCCAGAGCCCCGCCGGCCGCAATCGCAAGGCCGCCTGCAGCAGCCCCGATGGTGGCACTGGTGTACGGATTCCGGCCCACGAATGACTGGGCCTGTGACACCCAATCTTCACTGTCAGCAGAGTCATGATGCCTTGAGGAGTGCTTTCCATTTCGGACCTTGCGCGGCTGCCCATCATTTTTTCGCGCCCAGGTCCCCGAGGCATGGTTACGAGGCGGCGGGATGACCTCCACGTCTTCATTTGCGCGGACTGTGCGTTTTCGACTGGTGCCACCTTTGGCTTGGCGTGGTTGGTCTCCATCCACTGCCGAATGCTTTGGCAGGTGCGCGCCACACTGCACACAGAAGGTTGCCATGTTCCAAGCATGCTCAGTGTGTCCCCATCCGCATTCGATGCAGTAGCGATGGAAGCGACGTGAATTGGATGTGCGGTGATAACTCATGACGCAGTGTTACGAAGGCTGGTGGTTGGCATCCAATGTGAGGACATCCGCGGTTGTCGGCATGGTCGATTGGGAGAGGAATTCATAGCTCCCGCCACGCGCTTCGAAGGTGGCGCGGTCAAACGAGACCTGTGCAAAGGCTTCCTCGATGCCTGCCTCGAGAATCGACTGGCTGTAGGTGTGGTGTCCCGCGCTGGAGTCAAAGAAACGTCCTTGCGGATCAATCATCGCATAGCTGCCGCGGATGCTGGTGACCGGTTCCGGCACGACGCGAATGCCGGCGGCCTCCACACGCGGCTGATGGCGTGCCACGAAGGCATCGAACTCCGCACGAGATAGGGTGAGTAGATCGATGTGGGCATCATTCTGCCCTTCCACAGGCATGACCTGCAGCACCTTCCAGCGGGCGATGCCGCTGTCGGCTATGAAACCGCTCATGTCTTCGCGGCAGTTGATGCGGTTGACCACCGTGTTGATCTTGGTGCGCAGGCCCAGCACGGCTGCGTCCGCGAGAATTTGGGCGTACGTCTCCGCACTGAGGGGCTGGCCCTTCGAGTTGTGTCGGCCCATGGCCCGATTCGTCTCCTCGGCGAGGCTGTCGATGCTCACGGTCAGCCAGTCCAGCACCGGTGCCAGGCGGCGCAGATACTCCGGCGTGCAGCGGGAACCGTTCGTCACGAGCATCGTCACGAGGCCGCATGCCTTCGCATGGCCGATGAGTTCCGGCAGCCACGGGCAGAGCGTCGGCTCGCCACCCGCGAAGGTCAGCTTGCGCACCGTCTTGCCGGACGGTAGCGGCGCAGCAGCCACCGCCTCCACGATACGGAACATCTCTTCCTTTGAAAGCTTGACTCCGCGAGAAGTGGAATCTTCGTCAAACGTGGCGTAGCACCCCTTGCAACGGAAGTTGCAGTTCTTGTTGAGGTGGTAGTTGACGGCTTCGGGGAGGAGGTAGGAGTGCATGCAGACTCTCTACTTTCATTCCCCAGCTTAGGCGCTCTGCAGGATATCGCGGGATGTCATCCTGAGCAGGGAGCAAAGGCTAATCGTCTTCTGACGTATCGGCCTGCATCTGTGAGAGCCGAAACTTGAGCTTTAGTTCTTCATTCTGCTGTCCAAGTCGCCCTATGGATTTCCTGAGCTCGGCATTTTTTTGCAATAACAGAGCATGCTCCTTTCGAAGTTTCTTAAACTCAGGCCCCCTTTCAGATGGACCACGAGAATCAGCCGACTCATTCTTTACCGCATTCTGTGCATGGCCATCGACGTCGCTCTTTTGCAACGTGCTCTCGATCTCTTCGATGGGAGTCCATCTGACCGTTGAAGGATCATCGAACAAGCCTTGGCTATTGCTGCTGCAGGCAGTCTCGGCGTCACGCGTATACGTGTGCCCCGCTCCCCATATACGATTGATGAGCAGGGCGCCGTCCTCTCTTTCCTTCCATGCCACGTAAAAGTCCCCTGCCGCTGCCTTCCAAATGTGGAAGATGGGGCGGTTGCCCTGCTTGTTCAGATTGGTAAACTCTCTCTCGTGATCCAAAAGACCGCCATAGGCACCCCGCTTCTTGTTAAACTCCTCGACTAATGTCGGCAGGCTCTGAATGCGCTTTCGAATTGCATCGGAATTGTGAACCTCGCCGAGAATCTTCAACGCATCCGAGGAGAGGAGAATCGGCTTTGTTTCCAGACCTAGGAATTGCGCGAACGCATTGGGCTCGACGTGGCCCTCGGAAATTTCAAACAGCCACGGATGAGCAAACACGGACTCTCGATCCTGTGCGGTTAGAGATGACAGCTCCGGGTGGCTTCGCACCTCGCGTGCTAGGCGTCCCAGATCGGCCATTTCATCAGGGGCGAGCGCCACCGGAATGGGGGGAATGATGTGGAGCGTCTGGTTGTCCTCATGCAGATACGCAGTCGGGAACTGTAAAAAGGAGCCAGCCACGTAGCCAAGGGACGCCATGATCTTGTAGCCTCCTTGCGGTGCAAAGCACGCGTACGAGGCGTCCAGGTGGCGCAGTTCGTTGACAACTTTGTGCATGAACGCCCCAAGCCCCTGCTTCAAACGCACGGGATCACTCGTGTCGAAGCTGTCCACCTCGCGCAAGTGGCACCGGCACTCCAACAGTTCCTCCATGAGCGATTTGACGGCCTCTGCGGCTAGTCGCCCGTTCAGAGTATCGGTGTGGAGCAGAACGACGTCTGGCTTTCCGTGAAGAAGTCCCTTTCTGGCTAACGCGGTGAGAAGAGAATACTCTGCACTGACGTCCCGCGGACGTGCCCGGGCGTCTTGGATACACGATTCCGAAACCGCCAGTTTTCGAACATGTGCGGCGGCGTCTTCAACGGCGTGACCTTCGGCCAGTTCCGGATTCTGCTTTCCCGCAACGAAACGAATCGGACCGGGATTAATGCGCAGCAGTTGTCCCAGAATATTACGTTCGCTAATGGCGGAAATGCCTGACGTGATGATGACGCGGCTGAAATTCATGGAGAGGTCTGCACGAATACAACGCTCAGCACCTGCCAGCCAAGAATATCTTCGCTGCCGACTTCTTTTCCAATCTCGGGCCGGAACCCGGCACGGTAGTCGGGCGAGAGCAGCCAGACTTGGTCGAATGACTGACCTGAGAGTGAGGGCAGGCATTCGGCATCCAATGTGAGCGCGGGGCGGTTGTAGGGCGGCGTGGGATCGTAGCCGAGTATGTGTCGGGCAACGGTCAGCGTGTTGGCATGCCCCCAGAATGAGATCAGTCCTCGAGCCGCAATTTCGGTGCGCAACTCCTCAAGTGGGCGTGGTTCGATGACAACCCTGCGGCGAACAAGGCTGAGTGGATAAGAGTTTCCGAGAAGAACCGGAGTGTTCATGAGGTGAACATCTCATTTTAACTGCCATCCGCCACGGGTGGAACATCGGAGGACATCCTCCCATTTCACGCTCTTGGCGCGAGAGGGCATTGATGATTTACCTTTGGTGCCATGCGATTGTTCGGCCTACTACCTCGAAGGCAGTCTCGTGGTCGTTGCAAGAAAGGTTTAAGCCATACAAAGGCGCGGCATTTGAACTGCGGTATGCGTGGTGTGTGCATGGGGACGATGTTGCCCAGTGTCCGCACAACTTCGCTTCATCGCTTCAGACGTCATCCGTGGGTGTCAGGATTTGGCAACTGAATGAGATGCCGACAGACCTCCAGCTTGGAGAGTCGGACAGGCGAATCCCAATCGACGGGCAATTATGCGCCAGACAAATGCAACGAGATACAGTAACGAAAGTCTACATCAAGGACCCGCTGGGGATACGGTTTGTGAAGAGTTGTGTAACGAACCACCGCTAATCCCGAAGTCTGAGAGTAAAGGGAGGAAAGGTCAGTGACCGTTTCGGAATCTCCCAACCAGTCTTCTTCATCGTAGTGCGCAGGTGGTTGAGTTCGTGGCGGATGTCATCGCTAACCACAGATTTGGGACGAACACCGATGGGGATACAATCGGCATTTTTTAGCCAGTGATTCATATCGTTTGCAGCTTCCGGCTGGCCAATGGGGGTGAGATTCTGATTTTGTTGATTGAGCAGAAAATGAAGTACCGCCAGCGCTTTTACCCGCATCGAAACAGGCTGATCATCAACCCAGAGACATTTCTTGCGATATCCAATCTCGATCAACCGAGGACGCTGGGCATCCTCTTTGATCTCCCGGCTAAACCTGCGCACGAGACCGCTAAAGCTGCCTGGCATGTTCTGTAGATCCTCAAACCGGTTCCGCAGGGGCACAAACGGAACGTCTGCCAACTGAACTAAAGCCTTTGATGGCGCGTGCTCCTTGCCCTCGCGATCTTTGATGGTTGTTCCGGGTTGGCTCGGGAAATAAAACCCTGGCATGGTTTCATACGGCGCGCTGACCAGCACATGCGTGAGCCTGTCGTGTTCACGTCCGATCAAGGTGACTGCAGCATGAAGCAATGCGCCCATGGTCTTGCGACCGCCAGCAATGCTGGCCACGAGACGGTTGTCCGGATTCTCCACAACTCGGCGTACTTCTTCGAGGATGAAACTGGCAGCGATGTCGTTTTCCTCCTGGGTCTGGATGTCTTGGAGCGGCTGAAGCATGCCGGATTTATGGTCGGCCTTGCCGATGACACGGGTGTCCTCCGCGATGAGTTCATCGTCTCCCGCATTCAAAGCCGCACGTAGTGCCTCCCATGCCGTCTGGCCACCCAAGGCTGGCAAATTCGTAAACAACTGCTGCTTTAGCTTTTCATCCCCGACTGCGGTCGTGATAAACACCACGCGTCGTGGCAGGACGCGTGCCTTCTCCTGAGCCAGTGCCCACACGGTCTCGGTGACGATGGCGGGTGAGAGGCCGGTGACGGCAAGTAGAACAGTTTGCTGCTTGGTTGGTTTGATGGAGCGTTTTGTGGACATGGCGGCAGTGGATGAGAATGGCGGATTCAAGCAAAGGGGTCGGTACGGGTCAGATCAGAGGGCGAGAGAAGTTTGATGCCGAGTTCTTGCGAACGTCTCTGCACAGCAACACCTGCCGCTCCGGACGGAGGGTGGCATACCGCGATCCACCGGCGGGTAAACTGCCCTCCGATGGCTTTGGCACGAGAATCGAACTCCTCCAAATGACTCAAAAGGCGGTTCTTTCCCGCACCGCCTCGTTTGCACGAGACACAGACGGCTTCGACCCCATCGATGGCAGTGAGATCCTCTTCAACACGCGTGCCGCTCTGTTGGGTCACTTCCGCTGACCATCGAAGATCACGAAAACGACCACTGCGATCCATCGCATCCGCCACCACGACTTCCCACCAGCCCCCCGTCAAAAATGCCAGCGTTTGCTGAAGCGGGCCGACGGCTGAAAAGTAACCCGGAGTATTTGGATTGTTCACGAGTTGCTCGAGATCATTCCGGTTTGAATCCATCAACATCGCAGCAGAATCACTCGCTTGACGGACGAGTCCGGCATCGACCAATAAAGGTAAAAGAGTTGCAGGTAGTGTAAAAGTACGGTCAATCAAAGCCAGCCACCCGGCGGAATCACGCGGCTCGTTTCCGTTTGGAAGAAGTCCTTTTTTTCCGTGAAGACTTTCGTGAGCCAACTCTTCGTGCTCCGGGTGCTCCAGCAGATGTATGGCCGCCGCACGAAGGGAATGCCAGTCACGACCCGAGCTGATAGAACGATGTCCATTAGCGGCAACGATGACATCGAGGTTGAGGATGTTGGCAAGGTCCTGGAAAGAGAATCCCTTCCCCACGAGCTCATCCAACCCGGGACTGCTTCCGCCATTTTCGAAGCGACGCTCTGCGGTGTCCACGTAAAAGCTGGGGCATTGATCCTTGGCGGCCTGCTCATAGGCACCGATGGACATCAACTTGGTGCCGCCGGTAAAGTTTAATACGGGCTTCATGGAGCGCTCCCGCGCGAGCCGGATCGCACGTTCAACGGCGCGGCCGGATTCGCGGATGGAGGGCATCGAAGAAAGCCGCACGTTCTCGTGTAAAGGGGACACTCCAGCCGCCTTGGCAGCATCGAGAATGCGAGACGAACGGTGCGCTGTCTTGTCCGTTGTGAGATGGATCACAGCAGCAGGCTGCAAGGCCAGCAGCGGCAGAAGATTCGGCATCGTTTGCTCGCTGATGAGCTGAATGAGGGTAACGGGGTGCATGAAGGTGTTTGTAAAGGCGACTGGCAGTCGTGGGTGGATCAGGATGTCTTTATGTCAGCCAAACTAACGACGATTGCCAATCGCCGCTACTGACAGGATGTCCGAGGATGTTTCAGGGGGTAAGCTCTCTACTGCCTCTGTGCCCAGGTCCTCGATCAAGAGGCCGAAAAGGTGGAAGCGCTGCGTGTCATCCCAGAAGATATTGCCACAGATCAACTCCATCTTCTCCGGCATCTCCGGGTGGTCAAACCGCTCCCGGACCTGCTCGATGGGCAGGTCTGCAGGCTGCGGAGTGAAGTGCCAGGGGATGGTCATGGGAATTTTTTCAGGCGGGCATCGCCTTTCATGGCGTTGTAGAGGTCTAGAGAGACTTGGCGTGACTCAGTGCGCTTTCCTTCTTGAAGATGGACCTCCTCACCAGCTTTCCATTTTTTTGCATCAAGGAAGATGACCAGTGAGCGCCAGTCTGTGTCTGAGACTTTATGGGGGCGGAGAAGCACAGGCGAGGCAAAACGACCTTTGGCGGCGCCTGAGTTCTTCTCCCATTTTGCTGTGCGGCCGTCGCTGAAACGCTGGACTATTGGAAGGCCCAAAGCTGGGCGATATGTAGTCTGATCGGCAGTTCCACGATGATTCAGGAATTCATATCCTCGATCATGATCGTTCTCAGCACGAGTGAACCCGGAATTATGCGGTGGATGCGGGGGCCGTGCTCTCGCGTGGTCAATCTTGCGACCATGAGATCTCCAATCCCGCAGCCATGAAGCAAGGTGTTTGATGCAGTCATCAGGTGACTTTTGCGTCCCTGATATCTGGCGAACGTCTATCGCAGCGTCGTTTTGAAACCTCGCTAGAGCTTTCGTCAAAGACTGGACGGAGTTATCCAAAGCCAAGGCTCCCATCGCACGGCGGCTGCGAAAACCGATAGCGCCAAGATGGCCGAAGACGGTCATCAAGGCATCGAGATCATCCTTCAGGGAAGCTTGTCCACGCCATTGGAGGATCATGTCAAAACACGGGAGCTTGGCTGGCTTGATTCCCGTGGTGTCAAAAACACCCCGGCTTTTATCTTCCACTACCCGTCCAGTCTGCCTGTCGATCTTCGAGCGTAGCGGAAATAGCAGGTATCCGCGTTCGGAAACCGGTAGTGCCGCCATGCCGTCAGCATCTTTCGATGAAGTGCAAAGCCCGTCCTGCGCCAAGATACGCAGATGAAGCAGGCCCGTTCTCCCTCCATTTCCAGCAGCCTCTCCGAAGATGAGAGATTCCTGCTTGTTCACGTCTGGAAGAGTCGCTGTCAGCGATTTGAAACCGCCAAGCACACGGAACCACCAGCGTAGTTGCCCTCGAAAAGTGGAAGCTCTCAATTCTGCTGACTGGCTTGGTTCTGCACCACCATTGAAACACGGGGTGATGATCTGAAAGTGATAGGTAAGTCGAAGCATGGCGGATGAGAATGAGATTAGTCTGGCAACTGCCTTGCATACAGCCTAGCTAGCTCTTGAAGCGCAGTGATGATCTTGGAGTTCGGACGAGATTTTTCGGTTTCATAAAGCTGCCGATCCTTTTGGGTGAGATGCTCCAAGAGAGCCAGATGATAGCCTGGAACCGCTTCAGGTGCTGGGAGCTTCGGCCACCACTTCTTATCAACTGTAAACTTGTTGATGACGGCACGCAGTTGGTCTGGGCGGAGGCTTTGAAGCGTTTGGATAACGGACGCATCGGGCAGAATGCTGCGAAGGGCATAATTGGCAGCTTCGGCTTCGGCTTCAGCAGCTTTCTTTGCCGTCTCTGCCGCCTTCTTTGCAAGTTCCTCCTTCTCATGAGCTAGGTCTGGGACTTCAAACCACCCATATCCCGCATTCGTCTTGGCCCCGATGCCGAAGGTTTCCAGACCGTGGGCGAGCCAGCGGCGGGCGTGGGTGAGATGGCTGTCTTTGGCGCGGCAGGTGGGGTGGAGGAGGAAGGCCCAGGTCTGGCCGGGGGCGATGGCGGGGAAAATGACCGGCACGGGTTCTTCGGTGTCTGGGGCGTCTTCGTAGCCTGCTTCCTGGTTGTAGTATTTCGGGTGGTGGCAGGTGATGACATCCAGATCAATGCCGGGGTCTTTCTCCCAAGGGTAAGCGGGCAGGAAGGCGATGGTGCCGGCGAAGTGGGGGAGGCTTTTCCAAGGCTTGGCGGCATGATCGGGCTTGGGCTCAAGGTGGAGATGCTTCAACAGCTTGGGAACGACGGCCTCGCGAATCTGGTCCCATTGCGTGTCACAGGCCCAGGCGAAGTCAGGGCGCTTTTCGAGCCATTTCTTCTCGCTGTCGAAATCATCCCGTCCCTGCCATTCAAGGTCGCTCCAGCCAAAGACGAGGGCAATTTGAAGCAGCATTTCGGCGGGGTCCTTGAAGTCCTGGATGACGGGAGAAAGAATGTTTTGGGGATCCTCCGGTTGAAGTTGGCCGATGGTCCACTCCTGGAGGGCGGCGAGGGCGAGGCGACGGGCGCAACCTTTCACAGCGCTGCCGGGGATCACGGGCAGGCCGCTGAGGCGGTCTAGGCTGAGACCGCCATTTTCAAACACGCCGCCGGCCATGTTCATCAAGAGGCGGCTCTGCTGGCGGGCAAAGAGCAGGCGCGGAGACTTCTCTTTTTCCGGCCCGGCTAGGTCGAGGGCGAAGCTGCGCCAGCTATTGAGCTTTTCCGTGGCCTTGATGGAGCCGTCTTTAATGGCGGTGGAGGTTTGGCGGCGCCAGTTCTTATCGTCTGGTCCGCTGGGGAAGTCGATGTAGCGGCTGGCGGCGAGAGTGCGGGCAGCCTTCCTGCCTGGTGGTTGCTTACCAAGCTCTGCAATCACGGCTCTGGTGCTTGGAAGGAGATGAATCATGGCTGGAGGTTGGCGAGCGGGGTTTTGACGAAGCGTTTCAGATAGCCGAGGAAGGCCAGCGCTTCGTCGGTAGCGCGACGGAGGGTGTGGGCGGTGGCAGGCTGGTTGCGGGGGCCATTCACCTGACTCGAGAGGTATTGCAGGAGCCACTGGGCATCGGAGGCTCCGCCTCCGACACGCTCGCAGATCTCCATCTCATGCAGGTGAAAGGCGATGGCATCGCCCACCCGCTGGTGCTGTCCTTCTTTCTCCAAACTATAGGCAAGACACGCGAGCAGGCCGTTGTTGATGATGAGGCCGGGATAGCCGGAGAGGCAGTCCCCCTCTCCCGGTTGCTTGCGGCAGGCATGGGCGCGGCTGAGGGCGTTTTCGGCGCGGCGTTGTTCGAGGTTTTCCATGGCGTTGGGTGTCCGGGTGGAAGGTTTCAGGAAAGGTGGGTGGAACAAAAGCCGAGGCCGGTGGTGGCATCTCCGCCGATCTGGAGGATGGGCGGGAGCTTACCCCTGAGCTTGTCGTGCGCACCCCCACGGAGCTCGGTGAGCACGCTGTAGAAGAGGGTGTCGGCAGGGACGTTCTCCTGGTTGAAGAGCTTGCCATCATCGGCTGTGCCGGACTCATCATTGATGGAGACGTGCTGGGCCACTTCGCAGGCGGTGCGGGCGAAGTGCGCCATCATGTCATCGCTGATCAGGCAGAGGTGGGTCGGATGCAGGTCTCTCCAAAGTGGGTCGGGAATGGCGGCCGCGAGGTCGCCCCCCGGAGCAAAGGCTCCTTGGTGATCCATGGCGTAGTCTTCGAGGACAATCTTGCCGCCTTCCGCGAGTGTGGCCGCGTCCCCATAAATGTCTGATCCAGCGGGCGTGCCCGGCAGCGTCACGGTCTTTCTTGTGGCCTGCTCCCACCGCTTCAGGAGCAGCGGGCTGGTGACCCAGGCGAAGCAGCCCTTCGCACTGCGCACGGGAAAAGCCAGCAAGCGGGCCTCACCGATGGAGAGATCGCCGGATTTATGGGCCTGCGTGGGATCATCCTTGACCACCTCGTGATCCTGGCGGCCAAAGAGCGCGGTGCCTTCATCGCTACGCAGCCCTTTGGCACGGTCTTTAAGAAAGAAATCGGCAAGCACCCCTTTGAGTGAGCTGCCGGGAATGACCGGAAAGCCAGTGTGACGCTCGCGAATGACGGGCTGGTCGATGGCTCCGACGGAGGCCCCGGCACCGACGTGGAGAGGAGTGCGGGTGAAGAGGTGGAGGATACGGGTGTTCATTAGATGGAAAGGGGGAAGTTTGACTGCTAAGTGACGTAGGTGTAATCAGAAGGATATCAGGTAGTAGGAAGGTTACCGGAGTGGAACTGCCAGGTGCCGCAGACGCCGAGACCGAAGCCTTTTTCGCCAAAGAGAGTGGAGCGGCGGTTGCGGATGGTGTTAAAGTCATCCTTGCCATGCCAGTTCAGGGCGCCGGCGAGCTTGGCAGCGGCGTCCTCGCTATCGCAGGTGAAGTAATAGACACTGCCTGCGCCAACGGCGAGGTGGGTGGGCTTGGGTCCGCCCTCGGTCCGGTCAGGGTCTGTGTTGTTCGGCAGCGCGTAGCCAGTGACGGGGACAGGTTTGCCAACCACAGCACCGACGAGGGTGGCAGGTATGACTGGCTCGGATCGGACACGCTGCCGCCAAGCTTCGCGGCTTTCCCGCTCGCGCCGGGACGTGTCGCCTGCTTTCAGCAGAACCGCACCATTTTGCTGGCAGATCCAATTCGGCAGCCAGCCGCCAGGGTGTGCGGTGATTCCTTTGGAGGGATCTGCCTGAATGGCCGGAAAAATGGCCGGACTCAGCAGCGCCCACTTCACCAGCCAGATGTCCTTTCCTTCAGGATCTTGGCCTTTGAAGCCGCCGCATTTGCCCTTGGGCAGGGGCACGGCGGATCGATGATACGCCTCAACGGTGCAGAGACGCTGCTGACCGCCGACGATAACCGGAGTCCGGGTTCCAGAATTGGGGAACAGTACAGGAATGAGGTCGCGCTTGTCGTTGGGGTCGCTGTTAATTTTGTCCCGGGCTTCGGCAAGGAGGCCGAGGCGCGCATCAGGTTTAAGACGGAGGTAATGGGCTGAGTAAAAGCGCTCGCCGTCCTGGGTGCCGGTGTCGGTATTCATGCCGATACCGTAGCTGAACTCAGTGTCGGCGAAGTCGGCGTCCTCGTGAAACTCGGGCGCGGCATTGTTGGTGGAGGTTCCGAGGTAGTTTTCCCATGCGGCGGCGTTCCACCACGTGGATGGAGCTTTTTTGGTGGGACCGTTTTCATTGGCCAAAGCGTAGCGAAGAGGCTCCGGGAGGCTGGACTGGTCGGCGCTAAAGCCTTTGGCAAGAGGGAGCAGCGTAGCTGCGGCGCAGTCGTTCCCGCCCTTGTCCAGCCCTGCATCGAGCGGGCGCGGGAACAGCCACGTCCTGCCACCGGACAGCACGGGATAGGGGCCTGCGGTGATGAGGGAGCCGAATTTGCGCACATCGGTAATGCGTTCGCCATTGCGACGGTGGTGATCGTGGCCATGCAACTTGCCGCCGAGTTTTTTTTCGAGGTCGGCACGGTGCAAGGCAGCATGGACGGCGGCATTCGTGACAGTAGGGAGTGGCCAGGCGGCGGCATGACCGCTCAGGCTGCCGCCCATCGGGCGGCCATCGCGGAAGAAAAGAACATCGGTGGGCTGAAGCAGGAGCGTGTTCATGCGGGGGAGGCGGGTTGCTTTTCAGCAGGTTTGGTGCGGTCGGCAAAAGCGACGGTGGTGCAGAGGTTGATGACGGCGTTCAGGAGTGTCTGAGGCTCCTGTGGCTGAACGTGGTTCAGGTAGGTTTGAAGCGGTTCCTTTAACCCGCGGGAGAGCTCCTTGGAACCCTGCTGAATGGCAGCGTGGGTGAACTCGCGAAGGATGAGGTCTTTGGTCGCAGCAGCATCAATGGCGTCTTCCTGCTTCGAAAGGCCCGTGGTCTGTGTGAGGTAGGGCGAAAGAAGCTGGCAGACACGGTGAGGGAATCTGCCTCTGAGGCCATCAGGCTTTAGGAGCGCGGCGATGGCCTGATAGAGCGCGAGGCCTCCCTTGTCCCACTGAGCAGTCCAGTGGGAGATTTCTCCACTGCGCTTCATCAAGGTGACAGAGACCGCGGGACGCGGGCCATCGTTCTTCGCGCGCTTTTCGGCGCGCTGTGCTTCACGTATCAGATCCTGCAAGGGCGAGTGAATGTGGGCGACGGCGATGCCGGCGGAGGCATCGGGCTTTTTGACGGTGGATGGTGTGTTATCGGTGGCGTTGCAAAAAGCCGCGCGCAGTGCTCCGGCCACCTCTAGCGCGGTGTCGGCGGGCACAAGACATAGGACATCATCCCCCCCCGCATAGATAAGCTGGCCGAGGGGCACCTGGGCTGGGCGTCCGCACTCATCTCTGCCGGGCACGAGTGCTTCGACGATGGGGCGAACTCGGTTCATGGCGAAATCAGAGAGCGCGGCGCTAAAATCACTGTGGTGATCTTCGAGGCTTTTGTCGCTTGGCAGGAATTCGCCATTCACCCACTTGCCAATCGAATCGCCATCGAAGGCAATGGCGGCGATGTATTTTTCTCCTGCTTGCTTCTCTTGGGCGGGGGCGTTGTCGTCTAATTCGGTTCTGCGGGCGGCAATGGCTGGGATGGAGCGGATTTCAAATTCTCTGGAGCCTGTTCTGAGGTGATGCGTTTCTTTGAGATAAGCCAGATGCCAGATACGCTTGATGATGGCGATAGCTCCGAGGTAATCCGGGTGTTTGAAAAGGAAGTTCCACTCGCCTTTGATGTTATCGCCTAGAACCAGAGCCTCCTCTCTGCCGCTGAGGCTGTCTTTCTCGGCCATGAGCGATTTGTCGTCAGCACTTAATGCCGAGTCCCACGCTTTGAAATCCCGGGTCTGGCGCACGGCGTCGAGGTGCCAGCCGTTGTGCTTATAGGCGTCGGCGTAATCGCCCATGAGTTCAGTGATTTGCCAGGAGACGGACAAGTGGCGATCCACCTGGGCTTGAAAGCGTCGTCTACACATGGATTCCGGCAGGCCGACTTTTTCGCGCTGATTCCAGACGGCATCTGCAATGGTCTGCCATTCGCGACGGATGGCTTTCTCGATCTCCTTTGCCGCATCGACTGCGTTACCTGGAATCCATGCGATGAAGATGTTTGGCAAGTTGGGAATCAGAATGCCATCAGCGCCGGGATCGAGGGATTGAGCAAGCAGCGGCTGGCGTTGGCGAGCAGGGAAAATGAGCCTGGCGTCTTTTGGGAGAGCTTTGATCCCTGCCGCCACCAGCCAGCTCAAAAGATAACTGCCGCTCCACAGATCACGCGTGCTTCGTGCCTGGGCGATGAACTCTTGAACGGGACCGATCTGGAATTTCAAAATCGAATTGGGCATGGCGGCATTTTAGTAAGGACCCAATGATTAGCTCAAGCAACTTCTGCAACCATTAGACGGATGTCCGCGGATGTTCATGTTTGCGCGAATCTCGCTTCATCTACTCCGATTTTTAAAAAGGAAATCTATTCCCGTGATTGTCCGTGTCCTTGGGCATGGACCCCACCACGCGAATTCCATTCAAACGCGAATTTGTGCTTTCCACTTTCTCGCAAACATCGTTGGATCTCCTAACCTTCAGTTTTCTCACCGGCGATCAGCGGGCAAGCCGCTTCACGTTCTTTCTCGTGTTCCGGTCCGGTCTGAGGAGGAAGACGCGCCAGCCAGGCAATACGGCATCCAAGCATTTTTCCAGGTTGGCATTGAACCCGGCCGCACTGGTTTTGGCGGCCGTTGCCCAGATGCCGCCCTCGATCTCAATCAGCACAAGAGCCTCCAAATGCGCAAAATCGGCCCTGCAACGCCGCTCGTGATGGAAGCGGTATTCTCTCACCAGTTCCGGCCCGCTGACGTGCTTCCAGAGCATTAGGAAGCGTTCTTCGAGGCGGGAGGGAGATTTGGGAGCACGGTAGCGCAGGCGGGGCATGTCCTGCGCGGGGAGTCAACGAGCCGAAAAGAATCGCATTGACTTGGGGTGAGTGTGTAGCACATACTACACACATGCCCAAGCCGCTTTCCTTTGGCCAGTTTCTTCGTGAGTCCCGAGAGTCCAAAGCCGCCAGTGACCGCGAGTTCTCCCTGCGCAAGGTCGCCGAGCGGGTGGGCATCGAACCTTCCTACCTCAGCAAGATCGAACGAGATGAACAGCCGCCGCCTGGGGAGGGGGTGATCCGGCAACTGGCTGTCGAGCTCGCCGAGGACCCCGATGTGCTGCTCGCCCTCGCGGGCAAGGTGTCCTCCGACCTGCTGGCGATCATCCGCTCACGCCCCCGCCTTTTTGCCGACCTCATCCGGCAACTCAAGAACCTGCCAGACCATGCCGTCCTCCGTCTCGTGCGCGAGGTGCGGGATGGAACCTGGTGAACACTCCAACCCAACACCACCCAACCCCATGATTGAAATCCACGAAGACTCACTTCGCTTTTCGTTTCCCTCCATCGCTGCCGAAGTCGAGGGTTTGCTCAATGCGCATGTGACCGCCATTCTGCCATCCTTCTTTGCGGAAGACCGCGAGAAGGTGATCGAAGAGTTCCTGTCAGCCAGACGCGCTTTCGGCAGCTCGCCCGACTATCAGGAGAAAGTTCGCAGCGTGGTCTGCGCACTGAGCAATGAGGATATTGAAAAGCAGCTGCGTAAGTGCGTGCTGCGTGAGACGGAGTCCTATGGCTACAACAAGGCGGGCCGTGTGGAGATTGAGTTTCAGCGCACCTTGCGCATTCCCGACGATGGCAGGACCCATTACCTCCCTCCTGGGCTTGGCCGTTTTCCTCTGCGGCACGTGGATGACTTTGCGGACGGGGTTCCCAAGAAGTGGTTGGAGCGCGGCGGTGTGGTGATGCCAATGTACCAGGCTGAGGCGCTCTGGTTGAACTTCAGGGGCGGGTATCCTTTTGCGATCAAAATCGCCGCGGGGAAGATCAACGCAGTGAGCGGCGAGCCTTGGAAGGAGGGGCTCAACCGCAAACCGCAGGATTACGTGGTGACGCCCGGGCAGCGCTGGTTGGATGGGTTCGCCGTGGAGAAAGGCGTGATCAGGCAGTTTGTGGCGATGCCGCTCGGGGCCGGGTATTCTGTGGAGGAGCAGCTTTCCGGCAAAGCTGAGTTTGGTGGCGTGCAGCTTCAGGCGATCCCGATGAAGGCCCGCAAGTATTTTGAGTCCAAGCTGCGTCCAAGGCTGCCGAAGCGGATGGCCGACATTTTGGATGATCTCATCCCTATTCGGAGGCGGGAGCATGGGATTTGCTACTCGATGAGCATGGCCTGCGAGAAAGCCGAGATGGGGCTCGGTGCCGGAGGTCGGATGCGGCAGCAGATCTTTGAAGATCCTTATGCTCCTGAGGACTGGGACATGGAGCAGAGCAGCCGTTGCTTCGTGCATTTGTGTGACGCCCTGCTGTGGCGTGAAATCACCGGTGAGAACCCGCCGCAGACGCCCGTCACAGCACGGGAATACGAAAAGGCAGGTCTGCCATGGTTTGATTATTATCGCGATGACCTTGCGGTGCTTGAGGGTTCCAAGACGCTCGCGGGCGTCAAGAGCGTGAACACAATCTCCCTAGCCAAGGGAGACAAAGCGTTGAAGGGAAACGAATCGGTGGAAATCCCGTCCGTCATCTCCTGCAGTCCCAAGAAGCAGACAGTCAAGGAGTGGGCGGGCGAATGAACGGCCGCGGTTGCTATTCCTCGAACTCAGAAGCCGAGCCCTTGGCGATCTTCAGGCAGTCAAAAAAGCGAAGACATCCCCCTGCTATTGTCCCACCCCATAGAGTAGTGTGGACACATGGAAAATAACATGGGCACTCCAGAAAAAACACGGATCGTTGACGAATGCATCGAGGCGCTTGCTCTGACAGGAATCAAGCGTCCTCAGGGAATCGTGGACTGGATGCACTACGGCTTTGCGCTGCGTTACGGCGGGATCAGGGACCATTTGGAAGGTGAGACAATATGGGGGCAACTCGAAGCGGCGGCAGACAACCTCGCAAGGGAGCGAATATTGAAAATCCTGCCCCTGCTCGAAGAGCGTGCATGGACGGTGGGATCCCTGCTGATGCGGCGTCTGCCCGCCATCCTCTGGCCGGAACTTTCCGCCTTCGCGCGCGGGCGCTTTCTGGCCGGCCTTGCCAGACACATGCGCCGGGCGGCCAGCCCAGAGTCCCTCGACCTCCTGATTGGCGATCAACTCAGCGGTGCCTCTGCGCCGACTGTATTCGATGTGGTCTCGGAGATTCGGCGAAAGCTTCCGGACGCTTCGCTGGACGCTGTATCTGCCGCTGAGATCGGGGCCAATGCGATTGACTCGAACCGTCTCGATGTCCTGGAACTCGTTCTGGCCCACCGCGATTTTTCTGCCGATGGGCACGTGTCAAGAATCAGCTACCCGGAGCAGGAACGTTTCGCGCGGCAACTCTCCCAGCACAGCACCCGGTTGCTGGACGTGCTGCTGGAAGCGGCCGTGCGGTGTCATCATCCGGCCGCCATGCGCATCCTGCTGGAGCGCGGGGCCTCCCCGAACATTCCCTGCTGGAATCTTGAGAGAAGTTACAACGACTGGTTCAGCGCACTGTCTTTTGCGATTCATGCGTTGGGACGGGTGAAGGATAACGCGCAAGCGTGGGAGATGATCGACCTGCTGCTCGCGCATGGCGCGAATGCACAGGGCCTGGAATGCGAGGGCAGGCACAAACCGCTCATGCATGCCATGCAGGGCAACCACTGGGATTTGGTGGACCGACTTCTGGAGCACGGGGCATGTTTCGGGGGCGGGCGGAATTACAAGTCAGAGGATTTCAAAAAGGAAGGGCCGCTCATTCCGGCAGGCCATCCCCTCATCGGCTACCGGCAGGAGGATCTTGATTGGGTAAAGCAGTCGATAGCGCCGCTTGTGCCGCTGGCTGAATTCTGGGAGATCCCCTTGTTTCACAAAGGCAACGCCCAAGGCGGATGGACCACGACATTTCTGCACCACGTGCTCGCGGACGAAAATCTGCCGCTTCTGAAAAAGTATGAAGCCATGGGATTGCCCACCACTCTGACACAGTCGTTGATCGTCGACATGGTCAATGCAGGCCACTACGATGCATTGCTTCATCTGTTGCGGGACAATCCGAACCTTCCGCGAGTCATGTTCCGGATCCGGCGGCGCAAACCGGACTTCGGCACCTCGATGCGTCAACTCTGGCTGTGCACACCAAACCCCGATGGATCGAATGTGCTCCAGCACTTTGATCCTCACGGGCAGACGCCGCTTCAGTTGCCGGACGGTAGCCGTGTTTATGCTCATCTTGATTGCGTGGCTCCACCCGGTCATGATCACGGACCCATTACGGAAGGATGCTTCTGGCTCGAAAAAATCACGGCGGACTACCGCCGACGCCGCGACCACATCGTCACCCGCAACATTCGCCGCATCTGGCGCATGGAACCGGTTCCAGCGAACAATTACCAAGTCCCGGGAATGATTCCGCTGGTCAAAGAAGTGGGCGGGCGCTTCTTTTGGCTTGGCATCAACATGGGATCACTTGCCTTTGGAGAGCACGTCCCCCCGGGATGGAGCTCGACCATCAACGCCTGGCTTGAAGGCGAGCATGGGAAGTACATTCTTTTGAAGTTCATCGAGCGCTGCAAAGCCCAACGCGCGAAGAACATCGAACTGCCTGAACCCGTGCTCAGCGATGATGAACTCAAACCCTACCCGCGCGAGTTCTGGCCATTTTTGCGCCGACTGGAGGATGGAACGATTGGCATGACGGACGAAAGCTGCCGGTCCAAACCGGACATGCTGGACATCTACGGTGTCTGGGAAAGACAGAACAAGCCCGACAAGGATTTCCAGCCCGATCCCCGTCTGCTGGAGTGGCCGATGTGGCAGGAGGTTCCGGTGGAATTGCGGCCGTATTTCTATTTCGACGAATTGTTCGGCAAACCATCGGTGACCTTCAGCTCTCGCAACGCCTATGAGAAGGAGATGATCCACAAGGCCGTGGAATGGAACAACACATGGATGATCCAATCCATGAAGGACGCGGGCATTGTTTAGATGGAGAGCGTTTTACAGCAACTGGTCAGGCGCAGAGCCTCAGCGTAGAGTTACGGGGCACGCCGAAAAGTTTCTGTTTTAGGCGGTAGCGGCGCTCCTGCCCCCCCCTGCCTTTGTCCCACCCCTTGGGGTATGATTCCCTCCATCATGAATCGAAACGCCCGTGAATTCATCCGATCCACCACCACGCTGCTGGACAGCCTACTGGCGCTGCTGTCAGAGGACGAACAGCATGACCTGCTCGATATCTTGGCGGGTGAGGTCGAGGAGCGACTCGACAGACTGGTCGTGAGGGAGGCGGACTGAATAGCCCCATGACCACGGCATACATAAATGAACACACGACTGCGACTTTCCCGGAGCCGCAGTCGGCCCGACAGTTGCGTCTCTTTCGTCTGGAGGACCCGCTCACCGTGCGTTTTGGGAACGACTTTTTCCGCTCCCGCAAGCGCGGGGAAAGCATCGAAACCGCCTTCGTGCGCCCCTTCACCCAGGAAGAAGGATGGAAACCGGCCACCCCGCTGCAAGAATCCCTCCTGCGCTTCTTCGACGCCCTCGACCGCTACGCCAAAGCCCTCGACGCCGCCGCCCCCCCCGCAAAATCTCCCTTTTCGGCGACGAAAAACCCGACGCCAAAACCCTCTGGCAACTCGCTGCGAACTACAAAGAACCCGCCCTCGCGATGGGGAGCAAAGCCGTTGTCAAATCAACTCTTTTGAGCGACTATTACGTCGATGGAAAAGACGCCCTCAACAAAGCCCACTCCTCCCAAGGTGGTAGTTCCGGACTTCTCCGGCGGACGGCGCGAAGCATTGCGGACGCAGGGACCTATGACACTGGAAGCAGTGCGCCAACTTCAAGCGACGATGAAACCGACGCGCTGACGCGTTTCGCCCGCAAGTCGGGCTTGATGCGCTACCTCCGCCACCCACCCAGGCCGAGCAGGCGTTCTGGCAGGAAGTGCGTGAAACGCTGGCCAAACTCCGCCCTCTGACCGTGGATTCAGTTGCAACCCTTGCCGACCGGAAGCTTATGACTGCGCACCATGAGTGAGTCCATCGCCATCATCAGTGACATTCATGCCAACCTGCCGGCGCTGGAGGCCGTGCTGGCGGACATCGAGAGCCAGGGCATCCGCGAGCTTCTCTGCCTTGGCGATGTCGTGGGCTATGGCGCCCAGCCGGCGGAATGCATCGAGCGGCTTCGGGCACGGGGCTTTCTGAGCATCCTACAGGGCAACCACGATGCCTATGTCGCCTCTGAGGATGATCCGCCCAATGTGTCGCCCGAGACGCGTGAGGGCATCCGCTGGACGCGTGCGCGGCTCAGCCCGGAGCACCGCGCCTGGCTGGGGGCACTGCCGCTGACGTGGCAGGGCAGTGATTGTGAGGCCGTGCATGCCTCTATGCCGCAACCCCAGAATTGGGACTACATCCTCGAAGCCTCCGCCGCCGCCTGGCACTTCCGTCACCAGCAGCAGAGGATCTGCTTCATCGGCCACTCCCACCGGCCTGCCATGTTCGTCGAAGGCGAGGATCGGGCGCTCGACATCACCAGCCTCGAATCCATCCGCCCGGACCGGAAGCAGGTCATCAACGTCGGCTCTGTCGGCCAGCCACGCGACAAGGACGAGCGTGCCTGCTACCTCATCTACCGCCGCGACCGTCAGGACGTCTGGTGGCGCAGGGTCGCCTACGACGTCTCCGCCACCCAGTCTGCCATCCTTGCAGCCGGATTGCCGATGAAGTTCGCTCAGCGCCTCGCGGTGGGGAAGTGAATGTTTGAGGCGAATATGAACCTCCACTATCGCACCCAATGCCCACTCCTGCCATTTGGCGCTGGGTGACCATTCACGCCGCCGCGCGTGCATGGATAACGCTAAGAACACCGATAAGCTGATCGACTTGGGACGAATCGAAAACGCCATCCGGCCCCTGCGGATTGATGTCGATGAAGGGCGACTCGTAGAGAAGATCGGGCTTCATCGCTCCGTGCTCGGTCAAATGATCCACGATCAGGTTCACGAACTCGATTTGGTTGGCCGTCAGGGATTTGCCTTCCGTTAGCTGTCCGAGTGCTTGTTTGGCGACTTCCCGGCTCAATCCCACCAAGGAACGGATAAACAGCCCCAAACCACCGCTCTCGATCTTGGCTTTCTCGATGTCACCGGGCGTGCCGATGCCGCTTTCGATGAGAATGCGCTCCAGCTCGGCAAGGTCGGTTTTCGTGAGAGCTTCGTTGGTGCGCAGTTTGTGGATGGCGATGTGGTCCTCGTGCTGCTTGAGAAAGTGCCGGGCCTTGGCGCGGAAGCGGTCGAAGTTGTCCGCCGAGGTGAAGCCGGGCAGCTCGATCTCCGCCACTTCTCCCATCTCATCCTCAAAGTTCGTGTATACCGGCTTGCGGGCCTGTTTGTCGATCAACCTGATGAGTGCCCGCAGCTTTTTGCGCACTTGCTCCAGCATGGGCAGGGTCACGTCCTGCCACCACTCATCGGTTTGGAGTTCTTGGATGAGGGGCATGACTTCCTTCACCATCGGGATTGCCTGTTTCTCTTCCAGCAGGCCGGCGATGTCTTTGAGCTGCTGTTGCAGGCGGGCAAAGCCGGGCTCGGCTCGCACGCGGGTGAGCTGGAGATTGAGCAACAGCAGGTCGAAGCGCTTCGCCTCCTCGTCTTCGGCGGGAAGCTCGGTCGGCAGGCCGGCGACGTTGTGGGAAAGCTCGTGCAGGGCGGCTCCATCGAGCGTCAGCCAGGCTTCGGGCTTGCGATAGATTTCGATCACCCGGCGCTGTGGTCGCACGATGAAGTTCTCCTCGTTCATCGCGGCCACTTCGGTCTGCAAAAGCACGGCGATGTCCTGACGCAGTGCTTTCAGAGGATTGGACTGCTCTTGGACCACATTTTCAGCAGCGGGCAAAGCATCCAGATGGCCCATCAGCTCCAGTCTGCGCGCAAAGAGCCGTTTGGAGAGCGAGTCGCTATTCGATCCGCCGGTCTCCGGTGGGTTCAGGCGGAAGAACTCCAGGTTCTGGCAGTAGTCGAAGACAAAGAAGAACTGCTTGTGCAGGTCCGGGCCGAAGAGGTTAGGGCACAGGCGGGTGCCGCGGCCGATCATCTGCCAAAACTTGGTCTTCGAGCGCACCATCTTGAAGAAGACGAGGTTCACCACCTCCGGCACATCGATGCCCGTATCGAGCATGTCCACCGAGATGGCGATGTGCGGCGCTTTGGCCGCGATGGAGAAGTCGTCGATCAAACTCTGTGCATACGGCAGGTCGCAATGGATCACGCGGGCAAAGCTGCCTTTGAGGTGCGGGTAGTTCGCGTCGAAGCGCTCGGCGATGTATTCCGCGTGGTCCTGGTTCTTGGCAAAGATGATCGTTTTGCCCAGGCGGTCACCGCCAGCCACTTTCTGGCCGTGGGTCATCAGGTGCTCCAGCACCTTATCCACGGTGTCTTGATTGAAGAGCCATTTGTTGATCGCCTCCGCCTCGACACGGTCGGGAATGTCTCCCTCCTCGTTCCATTCGAGTTCATCCCACTGCGCTTTCTCTTCTTCGGTCAGTTCGTCATAGCGCAGGCCGCTGCGCTGGATGCGCAGGGGCACGGAGACGGAGCGCGGCGGCACCAGGAAGCCATCGCTCACGGCTTGATCCAGCGTGTAGGCATCCGTCGGCACACCGGTTTCGAGTTCGAAGAGGCTGTAGGTATCGCGGTCGATCTCTTCGCGCGGTGTTGCGGTCAGGCCCACGAGCAGGGAGTCAAAGTAGCGGAAAATCGCACCATACTTCTGGTAAACGGAGCGGTGCGCTTCGTCGATGATGACGAGATCAAAGTGCCCTGGACCGAAGCGGCGCTGGCCGTCCTTCGTTTCGTCGATGAGGCGCATCATCGTCGGGTAGGTGCTCACATAGACGCGACCCTGCGCGTTCTTTTCCGTCACCAGATTCACCGGCGTGGCATCGGGCAGGAACTTTTTGAAGGCATTCACCGCCTGGTTCACCAGCGCCACGCGGTCGGCCAGGAAGAGCACGCGCTTGGCCCAGTTGCACTGCATCAGCAGCTCGCTCAGGGCGATGACGAGGCGCGTTTTGCCGGAGCCTGTGGCCATCACGAGCAGGGACTTCCGCTGGTGATCCACTTCAAAGGTCTCGCCCACGCGGCGGATGGCCCGCTCGTGGTAGTAGCGCTCTACCGTCACCTTGTTGATCGGTGCCTCGGCCAGCTTCTTCCGCGTGCTGCGGCGCTGAATCATGAGCTCCAGCTCGTCCTTCTTGTAAAAGCCCTGCACCTCGCGCGGCGGGTAGTTCACGTCATCCCAGATCCAGTGCTCGTAGCCGTTGCTCAGGAAGATGACAGGGCGCTGGCCGAACATCTTCTCCAGACAGTCGGCATATAACTTCGCCTGCTGCTGGCCGATCTTCGGACTCTTGCGGGTGCGCTTCGCTTCGAGAATACCCAGCGGCTTGCCGTCATCGCCCCACTGGACGTAATCGACGAAACCCGTGCCCGGCGCGTTCGGCATGCCTGTCACCGGGAACTCGCGATCCCGCTCCTGATCCAGCGGCCAGCCTGCTTCCTTCAGTAGCAGGTCGATGTAATAATCCCGCGTCTCCGCCTCCGAGTAGTCATGCGTGTCCGGCTGCGCCGCATTCGCCTTTTTCGCCTCGGCGATCTCGGCGCGGAGCTTCACCAGCTCGGCGTCCAGTTCGGATTTGTCCGAGAGCAGTGTTTTGAGGTTCTCGTCCTTCTCGCGGAGCTGAGTCTCCAGCTTTTGGAGCTGATCCAGTGTCTGCGGCGGCAGCGGGGCGGACTTTGGCAGCAGCTCGGGATTGAAGACACCGTCCACCGGCTTCGCGCCGCGTGAGTAATGCCGCGCCAGCCAGAAGCAGACGTGAAACAGCTCCTTCACCGCCATCAGCGCATCGTAGGGGCGCACCGGCTTGCTGCTATGCACCGCCAGATTCCCCAGGTCCTTGATGGCATTCGTTTTGTAGAAAACCGCATCCCCCACCGCCTTGCGAAAGCCCGGCTCATGGATCAGCGCACTCAGGTTTTCCTGGTAGGGCAGCGTGAGGGCCGAATCATGCTTGTAAAGCCACCCCACCGCCATCTCCAGCGCCCGCCGGGCATAAAAGCACGCCGCCCGTGGGTCCGGGTGCGCCATCTGCTCCGCTTTCACCGTCGCCTCATGCAGGGCTGGCCATTCAGCGGCGAGGAAGGTGAAGTGGGAGGTCATGCGGCGTTCAGACTTTGCTCCGCCTCCCGCAAAATGGCGAGCACTTCGTCAAACTTCAGCGGCGTGGACAAAAACATCGGCTCCATGGCCTGGTAGTCGCGGCGCAGCTCGCCAAGGCGGGATTCGGGCGGCAACAGACGCAGGGTGCCGGGCACGGCGGTTTCGTAGTGCGCCCAGCTTGAGGCAAAGTAACGGCTTTTGTGCAGGCGCACGCGCTCCAGCAGGTCCAGCCGGGCGGCGGCTTCCGGGCCGCGCGGATGCCGCCACAGCGCGGCGAAGTCTGCGTAGTGCCGGGCGAAGCGATCCCGAAACGCCTGCTCTGCTGGGCGATGATGCTCCGCGTGCAGGATCGTGGCTTTCTCCCAAAACGTGCGCTCGATCTCCAGCGCCACCACCTCCGCCTGGAAATCCGTGAACGCCCCTGGTCCCAGCGCTGCGATCAGTGGAGTGATCTGGTGCGTGCCCGTGGGCCGCTGGTCCGTGAGGGAGCCGAACTCGATCTTCACCGCTCGCTCGATGTAGTCCGTGCCTGCCGGGACGATGCTGGGGTAATGAAACCGCAGCACGGGCGAATGCGCCGCCACATCATCCGTGTAGGCCAGCCAAGTGGCTCCGGCGGTCGGCGCACCCAAAACGGCCTGAATGGCGGCTTCCAGTTCCGGCTGGAAACGCGTGCGCACGGCCTCCGCACAGTCCGCCATCATCTTCTCCATGCGTTTCCGCCGCTGGCTCACGTTTGGGGCGTCATCCAGATCCGCCTCACTCCAGCCCAGCGAGGCGGGCGTCAGCCCGAGGTCGATGTCTTCGGAAAAGCGGTCGATAGCGGCAAACACCTTTGAGAGCGAGGTGCCGCCCTTGAACACGCAATGATCCCCCAGGCTCGGTGCCGCAAAGATGTGCCCCAGCAGCCAGCACACCCAGAAGTCCTTCTCCACAATCACGGGCAGCACGTTGGTGCGTTTCGCCGTAGCGAAGTAAGTCGCCTGTTTTTCCTCGTCAGGTAGTTGGGCAAAGGAGGTCTTCATGAGTTTGTCTTATCTTGAGCGATGTGGCGCAGATGCGGGTGCATCCACGCAGGTGCCAGGGCGATGTCTGCCAACAGTTGCTGCTTGTGCTCCGGCTTCAGTTCCTGGCGCAGGTGATCCACCCGTGCGGTAGTGATGTTTTTCCGACCGATGTTCGCCAGAGCAGAGATCATCATGCCGGTCACACGACCAGCCCCGGCCATTTTGCGCGGAGAGCGGTGCTTGAATTCGATCACCGACTTCCCGCCCAGCTTCACTTTGCGGGACGGGCCGTCCGTGTCGTAAATGATGCGGGCGGGCACCTGCTCGGTCAGGCGCATGTGATTGGCCGCGTAGGCACCGCCTTCCTGGATGCGCAGCCCGTCCCGGCGGGCGATGGCCTGCGCCACCTCGTCCGGCATGGCCCCCAGCTTGCCGAACCAGTGGGTCTTCCCCGGCAGATGATAAAGGCCGCGTCGTGCCCGCTCCACCTCACCAGCACGGCAAAGGCGGGCCAGCGCCTGATCCACCGCCGCCCGGCTGCCCAAGTCCAGAAACTCCACACTGGCAAACACCCGTCCCTCAGCTCCTGCTCGGAGACGAGCGAGGATCTGGTTTTCGAGGTTGTTGCTGGAACGTGGGCGGGCCATTCTGTCAGAAAAATAGGTTTATTTTTCTGACGAAACAAGGCTGAACTTGAATCTCTTTGTTATAACCAAACCAGCCGGCTTATAACGATTCACCTCACAGCTCACCCCGGAAGGCGCGGTGCTGGAGGGTGGCGAAGAGGGCATCCTGCTCCGCCAGGGCGGCGCTGCGATGCCGGTGATTTGGATGGGAGGACGACGAAGTTGCTTGTCATGACTTAGAGCGGATGCGGCCACCAGTAATGCGTCTGACCAAAGGGATGAACCACCTCCGGATCGTCAGGCTGGTGAAGATCGTGGGTCCATTCCCGGTTGAGACCTTTCAGGGCTGCGACGCAGCCGATGCAGGCATCAAATCCATCATCTGTTGTGGCCTCACCAAAACCAGCGAGCGAAGCCATTCCGAGCCAGCCGCGCAGAAAATCATCAGCCTGCTGCTTCGATGCCCGAAGCACCCCCCGCCGATCACGAGTAGCCCACGGATGAAGGGACGGGGCTCCGTTGAGACAGGTCAGAGCAAAGAAGGTCACTTTGGGGTGTGACTCAGTGATGATACCGCCGTGATCGTCGCGCCCTTTTAGCCAATGCAGTAGGATTGCGCCATTGATGCTCATGGCGCCTCTCAGTCCATTCGGTGATTTCACACTATGGGTGACAGGAGCGTAGTCCTCGTAGCTTCGCAGACGCACGTCAGCCGGCCGCCATCCTGATGTCTTCGTGCTCCATGCGGTCAAAGTGTCGATGCCACTTGCAACAATGACCCCGCGTTGACCGACGCGCTCATGCACGAAATGAATGACGTCGGCGACAGTGGATCTCACTTCCGCGTACAATTGGACCGGCATCCATCGCTGATCTTGTTCGGCGACTTCTAACAAGGCGATGCCGTGATTGCCGTCTCCACCCGGGTCGTAACCGAGCACATAACGCTTGATGGCTTCACTCATAACTCTCCTTTGAAGGCGCGGTGCTGGAGGGTGGCGAAGAGGGCGTCCTGCTCTGCAAGCGCCGTGCGCTGCGCCGCCTTCAGCGTCTCCACCGCCCCCACCCGACGGGCGAATTCTTGCTGGAGGGCGATGGGCGGGAGGCCGACCTTGATCGTGAGGACTTTCTCTTGGGAGATGTTTTTCATCGAACCGCTCGTGCCACTGGCCCGTTGCCTGATCTCTCGGCGGAACTTGGGCTGCTGGAATAGAAACCGAACAAAGTGGGGATCGGCCTTGGGTGTTTTGTGCCAGACAAAGCGCCAGAGCTTGTCGGGAAGAAGCAAGTTAGCTGGAGTGGACGCCACATAAGCTGTCGCGCCAATGAGTTCGGCGGTATTTGCTCGGCTAAAAAGCAGATCACCTGTGCGCACGAAGTGCGATGGCGGCGGGCTGTAGTCCGGCGGCATGGCTTTACTCTGTTCGGGGCGAAATTCGAGTGACGTCACGGCACTCACCTTCAAGACGCGATAAGGTGACGTAGTGTCGTCCTCATCGTCAGCCACGATGCTTTTGCCGCTTTCAAATCCCGCGACGAAGTCGCTCACCATGACCTCTGGCCACTTGGGATTTGTCACGGGATCGCCGAAGAGGTCGAGGAAGAGGGATTGGGTGAGGGAGTCGAGTTCGGCGAGGGCGGCGCGGCGCTTGGCCCGCAAGGCCTCCGCCCGGTCCAGCACCTCCGCGATCCGCCGCTGCTCCGCCAACGGCGGCAGGGGGATTAGGAGAGCCTTCAGTGTCGTCGCGTTGACGCCAGGTTGTGCGACGCCTCGTGCGCCTTTCGCGACTTGTGCCCAGTAGTTCTCAGTTTGAAAAAAGTGGCTGACGAATCGCGGCTCTGCCGAAGTGCCAACACGAACGCGGATGAGGTAGGAAGCGAACACTGCATCAGTCGGGCAGTCACGAATCAAGAAGCTCTTCCCTGTCGTCGCACCAGTCCGCGCAAAGACAATGTCTCCCGCCCTGAGCTTAGCATCGGTCGCTGTGCGTGTATCGCACTCGCACCACGGAACGCTGTCCCAATTCACCGCGCCATCCTGAATGTCCGTGATGCGAAGAAACTTGGGGCCAAGAGGCTGTGCAGTGGCAGATGCAGTTACGCCATAGTCAACGGACTCGGCAAATTCACCGAGCGCCACGCTCTTCCATTCGTCCTTCGTCATTCGGATTTCGTCCTTCACCTCAGCATGCCCTCCAGTTCCTTCATGCCCTGGGCGATGTCTTTCTCCAGCTCGGCGAGGCGGGCGAGGATCTCGCCGGGTGGGCGGTGGGCGATTTCTTCGTGGATGACTTCTTTGTAGCGGTTCAGGGAGAGGTCGTAGTTTTGGGCGGCGAGATCGGCTTTGGGGACGAGGAAGGATTGGGCTGTTCTTGGGCGCTGGGCTTCGGCGGAGGGATTTATGATTTCTGATTTATGACTTATGATTTGGGGGAGAGTGCGCCAGCGGGCGAGGACGTCAGGGAGGTTGTTTTTGGCGTGCTCTTCAGGCGAGAGTTTGGCGCTCCCTCCTTCGCCAAGGCTACGGAGGGCAAGGGGGACGGGGCCGAGTTTTTCGGGGGGGAGGAGTTCGGTGCGTTTGTCGTCGAGGGACTGGCCGTCGGCCTGGACGTCGTAGAACCAGACGTGGTCGGTGCCGCCGGAGTTGGTCTTGGTGAAGAGCAGGATGGCGGTGGAGACGCCGGCATAGGGCTTGAACACGCCGCCGGGCAGGGAGATGACGGCGTCGAGCTTTTGCTCCTCGACGAGCATGCGTCGCAGGGTCTTGTGGGCGGTGGAGGAGCCGAAGAGGACGCCGTCCGGCACGATGACAGCGGCGCGGCCGCCGGGTTTTAACAATCGGAGGATGAGGGCCAGGAAGAGCAGCTCGGTCTTTTTGGTTTTGACCATCTGCTGCAAATCTTTGGCACAGCTCTCGTAATCGAGGCTGCCGGCGAAGGGCGGATTGGCGAGGACGAGGGTGTATTTCTCCTCCTCGCCCGCGTGGTCCTGGCCGAGGGAATCCCGGTAGCGGATGTCTGGCTGCTCGACGCCGTGGAGGAGCATGTTCATGCTGCCGATGCGGAGCATGGTGTTGTCAAAGTCGTAGCCGTGGAAGGCCTGCTCGTGGAAGTGCCGCTTCATCTGCGGATCACGCAAGATCTCGGGCTGGTGCTCCCGCAGATACTCCCCAGCGGCGACGAGAAAGCCGCAGGTGCCGCTGGCGGGATCACAAATCGTGTCCTTTGCCGTGGGGGCGGTCATTTCCACCATGAGCTGGATGATGTGGCGCGGGGTGCGGAACTGGCCGTTCTGCCCGGCAGCGGCGATCTTGCCGAGCATGTATTCGTAGAGGTCGCCCTTCGTATCGCGGTCCTCCATGGGGACGGCGTCGATCATATCGACGACCTTCGTGAGCAGGGCGGGCGTGGGGATGGTGAAACGCGCATCCTTCATGTGGTGCGCGTAGGTGGAGCCATCGCCACCGAGGGTGCGGAGGAAGGGGAAGACGTGGTCATTGACGACCTCGAACATTTCCTTGGCCTCGAAGTGCTTGAAGCGGCTCCAGCGCAGGTCGTCGTAGGGGCGTTTTTTCGGATCCGCGCCCTCGGGGAAGATGCGGCGCTCGAGGGGCCGCTTCAGCCGGGCGGCTTTGTTTTCCTCCAGGGTGTGGAGGTCATCCAGACGCTTCAAAAAGAGCAGGTAGGTGATCTGCTCGATGACCTCCAGGGGATTGGAAATGCCGCCGGTCCAGAAGGCATTCCAGAGGGCATCGACTTTGCTGCGGATTTCACCGGTGATCATGTGACGGCGATGAAAGCGGGGGATGCGGGCGGTGGCAAGAGGGTGCGCTCAAGATTTCCACGGCAGGCAGGAAGGGGGCGGGAATGCGGAGCCGGTGTGCCGTCGGCTCACAGCGACGGTAGCGGCTGCGGCGACGAGGCACAGCAGGCTGGTGAGGCGGCACTGCTGGAGGGCGAGGTGGACGGCTCCGGCGAGGTAGAGGAGCGTCAGCAGGACGGTGGGCAGCAGCAGGGGCAGGCGACGGCGGAGGCGCTGGAGGAGGGGGAGGCGGTGGTTCATGGGAGGTGGAGGCACGTGGGGCAGATTCTTGGTTCCTAGTTCTTGGTTTCGGGTGAGTCAGAGACGGCGGTCAGGCTTTGCCCTGCTCCTCCTGCACGATCTGGCTCATGGATTTGCTGAGGTCCTCCTGGGCCTTGGCGTCCAGCTTGCCGGCGCTTTTCATGCGCAGGGCGCGGACCTTGCGTCCCATGGCGCTGCCGGTGGTGCGGATGGCATCCGCGGTGTAGTCCACCGTTCCGCTGAGATGCTGGTCCATGCTCATCTGGCCGGCGGAGGCGATGGCGTCCTGATTGGCGGCAAGGAAAAGGAACTCCCAGCCACGTTCATCGCGGTAGCGGCGGATGAGATCGCTGATGCTGGCGCTGGTGAAGCGGCTGGAGGCATTCTCAAAGCCGTCGGTGAAGATGGCGAGGATGACCTTGCCGGGGCGGGTGCTCGCCGCCATGGCCTCGACGCGGCGGTCGGTCTCCTCGATGGTGCGGCCGATGGCGTCGAGCAGGGCGGTGCCGCCGCGTGGGGTGTAGGTGGCAGCGGTGAGCTGGGGCACATCATTCAGGTAGCGGGCGGCGATGGGGACCTCGTAGGCGTCATCGAACTGGACGAGGGTGAGACGGGCCTCGCCGGGCACGTCGAGCTGGGCCTTGAGGAAGTCGTTGAAGGCGGTGATGGCGGGCTCCTGCATGCACTGCATTGAGCCGGAGCGGTCGAGGATGTAGGCGATTTCGGTGAGGTGTGGGTTCATGAGGCTACCACTCTCTCACAGGGGGTGGGACATCCGTGGGGGTGGTGGGTCCTAAATTTCATCATTCTCGACCAAGGCGGGCTGCCTTTCGCCTTGTGGTTGGCTACGAGGAAACCACGAGGCGATTCGCCGGAAGTCCTCCGACGACGAGTCTGCCATGCGCTTGTGGTGCTTGTGAACCACGTTGAGGAGTTTCGTGACAGTCGGGCGAACACGCAGGTATTTCCAAAGGCCGGACAAGGAATGCCGGTCTTTCGCGTCCAAATGGGCTGGCAGGCAGTCGAATGTGGTCCCGCTGTCCAGAACGCACCAGCCGGGCGGCAAGCGCTTCTGATGGCCGGCGAAATGGGGCGACGTGCGCAGATCGGCAGCTTCGGGCACGACCCACAGAATGCCAATGTAGCGCCGCAGGTCGTCAGGCTCCCGAATCAGCAGGAACTCCGGTGTGAACCGCCAAATGTCGTCCTGTTTTAGCTCATCACTGACCCGCCCCACCAAGTCCCAAAAAGGCTGAACGCTGAATGTATATCGAAGGCCGGAGGGTAGGACGGGCATGGCTTGAGTCAGGGGATGCAGACAACACGACGGATGGATCAGCTTATAGCATCCGGGGTCGGACAATCATGGGGTGACAGTGGCACTCATTTGCTTCAACTTTCCCGGCATGCCTCGCCCCCAGCCCTCGCCCGCTCGTCGTCTCCACCAGGAGGCTCCTGCCGCCTCCTCCCGCTCCGGGGTGAGCCGGCCGGCGATGTGGCGGGTGATGGAGATCCACAAGATCATCCGGGCGGGGCGTTTCCCAAACTGCACGACGCTGGCGGCGGAGATCGAGGTGGCGCCAAAGACAATCCAGCGGGACATCAGCTTCATGCGGGACCAGCTCGGTCTGCCGCTGGAGTATCACGCGATCAAGCACGGCTACTTTTACACGCAGGAGGTGCATGAGTTCCCGATGCTGCAGCTCTCGCGGAATGATCTGGTGGCGCTGTTCCTGGCCCGCCATGCTTTGGAGCCTCTGCTGGGCACGCGGCTGGAGCGGATGCTGACGGAGAGCTTCAGCAAGATCGCTGAGGCTTGTCCCGGCGAGGTCTCTATCGCCTGGCACGAGCTGGACGAGGCCTTCAGCGTGAAGGCGGCCGGCGTGCTGGCGGCGGACGTGACGCTGTTTGGCGACCTGCTGGATGCGGTGCGGGGCTGCCGTGAGGTGAGCTTTGATTACCGGAAGCTGACGGCGGGCCAGCCGGAGCGGCGGACAGTGCGGCCGCACCATGTGGGCCAGATCGAGCACGGGTGGTATCTGATCGCCTTTGATCCTGCGCGTGGGGCGATGCGGACCTTTGCCCTCCAGCGGATGTCGAACCTCCAAGTCGAGCGCACGAAATTCAGGCGGGAGCCGGGTTTTAACGCCCGCGACCATCTGGGTGGCGGCTTCGGCGTGTGGAGCTACGCCGGCGACGAACGGAAGCGGCACGAGGTGCATATCCGCTTTGAGGGCTACGCCGCCCGCGTCGTGGCAGAGCGGCAGTGGCATCCCACCCAAGCGATCCGCAAGCTGAAGCCCGACGGTAGCGTCATCGAATTCCAAGCCGACCTCTCCGGCCTGGAGGAGATAACTCGCTGGGTGCTGAGCTGGGGCAGCAAGGCGAAGGTCCTGGGACCGCCGGACTTGGTGCGCCGTGTGGCCGAGGAGGTGGAGGGGATGAGGATGGCGTAAATGGTAGGGAAAGGCACTGACAAAACTGACAGAACTAGGTTTTGTCAGTTTTGTCGGTTCTCTAGTTCTGCGCTTTTTGTTTTGCGCGGGAATTCAGACGATAAAGAAAAGTAGGACGCCCCCCTTTGTCGGTAGGGTTTTGCTGGGTTGCGAGCAGGTAGTGGTGGCCTGTGAGGAGCTCACAGGCCGCTTCGGCGGCATTAGCCGTGGCGAGCCCGCTCCAGCCTTTGCGATAGACGTCGCGGGCCGTGAACGGCTCGGGTAAGGCAGATGGGTCGCTCATCAGCTTTTTAAGCAGGGCCATCGCGCCCTGGCAGTCAGCCTGGCTGCCGACACCATAAAGACGCATGGCATGCGTCTCCAAGTAGGCTGCCCACGATAGAGCACGATCCAGCGCAGACATCGAAACATGACCTGACTGCCAGTCGGCGACATGAATGAGGACTGCCAGCGCCGAGACGAGCTTCCGGTATTTGATGAGATGACCTTCAAGGGCAGGTGTCAAAGCCTCGGAACGAATGCGATTTTCGAATTCGAAACGCCATGCGCGGAAACGCTCCTGGGCATCGGGCGCAAAGCGGAAAACTGGGATGCCATCGCGATTGCGCGGGATACCAAGCCGCGCGCATTCCGTCGGCGTCAGGCTCTCCATGCGGTGGAACATGTCGGCGGCAGCATCTTCGGCTTTTTGGTCGATTGGACGGTCCACGTCACGCCAGTGAGGGCTAATATCAGGCCAGACCGTGAGAGAGAAGCGCTGAAGGAAGCCATCGGCGCCAGCACTGTCGGAGTTTGCAGCACGGACATGGGAAGCAATCACCCCAGGCTGGATGCTGCCCAGAACACTGACGGCGCAGGCCTCGATGACGCGGGTGCCGCGGCCAATGCGGTCGAAGGTGAAACGCTCTTTGCCATTCCATGCCTGGAGCAGAAAGCTGCGAAGGCTCAAATTGCCTTCGCGTTCCAACATCGCATAGAGACCTGCCAGCTCGTCCTGGTAGAGGAGCGTCCCCATGGGGTTGTCGCGGAGCACCTCGCCAAGCGCCTCCAGACTGGCGTCATTCACGATCAGCCGACGCACCGGGACACGGTCTTGTTCCTCCTCGTCAAGAAGCTGGGTGTAGTCGAAGTCGAGGCTTTGCCGAGCGGCCTTCTTTGCCTCTTGCTCAAGCGCCTGGCGTTTGATTTTCCCTGCGATTCTCTGAGCCTGAAGGTCGCGGTCCGATTCCTTGTGGGCCTGCAGCGCCGCTGCCTCGAGCTCGCGAAGGGGGCGCATCGCCGCCTGCATGGAAGGAGATTTCATCAAAGAAGGGCGGCCGACAATCATGCCCCACAGGTGTGGGAATTCGAAGAAGGCTTCATCCTGCTCTTTGGGTTGGATCGCAAAGCGACGGCCGGCCACACTCGACAAGGCCACCATCGCGGCAACCGCCGAGAAGTCGGGTGGGCACTGCATACGGTCCGCGACGTCAGAGATCCAAGGCGCCAGCGACTTGGGAAGCCAGGAAGTGTCAAAAGGCATCACCGGGTGCAGATTCACGGTGATGGGAACTGGTTCGGGCAAGGATTCACCCGTGTTCATGGCGATGCCATCCAGGATTCCCGCCTTTTCTCGGAGAAAGGCCGCCAGCTCGTCAGCGGAGGTGTCAGCGGATTCAATCACGCGCAGAGCTTCTGCCGCCTGACGGCGGGCTTGGGCCATCGCAACCTGTTTGGCATGCCATTCCGCATGCTCTTGCGTGATCAAAGCATGAGTACCCTGGAGTGCGATGAGGTTATCGCCGGGTTCCTTCACCTCACCATCAGCCAACATGGCCGATTTGATCGTGTGGAAGCTCACAGGCTGATCAGCGGCGTGGAGGCGTAATACAACGACCCAAACCAAGCTGCATTCACGGTCCAGGAATGCCGATGCATCAGGAAGAATGCGCGCCATGGCTGGCAGGTGATCAGTGGTGCCCTCAAGCATCGCGGCGATGATCTGGCGCTCACTGTCAGTGGCAGTCAGCCCATGACCGGAGAAGTCGTCGATGGGTTTCATGGCGATTTTCTTTCTCCGAGCTCAGCAAGCACCAGGTTGAGCACGCTGGCTAGCGTGCGCACTCCGCGAAGGTCGGTGTCACGGTATGGCTCGCGGCGAAGCAGAGGGGAGGCCGGGGGCTTGCCATGGGCAAAGCGGCGGCTGCGAGGGGGCCAATCGGCGCCCTCCATGGAGGAGGTGGTTTTCATGTTAGTTTTGGTTGAACCAGCCCTGCCTCAGGAGTATTGACGCTGACTTGGAATCAGAGCGCTCGTTGTCCCAAAAGGCGGCGGGCGTTTTGTTTTTTGGGTATGTCTGTGTATTGGGGAGGGGGATTTTCGGCGCCTTTTCTCGTGCGCGTACACGCGTGTGTGCGGGTGCGAGCGCGGGGGGCTGGGTGCAAAATTCGACCGACGATTCAGTAGTTAAAGCGTGGCTGGGGGCGAGGAAGCTGATGTTGTCCTTCAGACAACGGTGGGCGGAGTCCGCGAAAAGGATGATGCAGCCAGCGGAGGTATGGGGCCTTGTGACTCCCGCGCTTTTCAGCCTTTAGCACTTCTTTGCGGAAGTTGCTGTCAGTGCGAAGCCAGCGCTGAACCGTCTTGGGACTGACCCTTGCTGCCGCTGCGGCTCGGCGACGAGATTCCCCCATGGCCAGGCCGGAGAGAAAGGGGCGCACGAAGACACTCACTTTCTTGGTCGGACGTCCCAAGCGGGGCCGAGTCTTAGGCTTTGGTGCTGTCGAGCGCGCATTCATCGGCGTCTAGACATTGCCTCCGCGGGCGCGGTCCAATTCCAACTCTTTACACACCTGCAGCGCAGTGCGGCAGTTGGCCTTGGTGACACGAAACTGCAGGGCCATGGACGCCTCCTTGGCGAGCGCCTCGAAGCTGACCTTGCCGACCGCGGGAGAACATTCCGTCAGCCAGGTCATCAGAGCTTTAAAGCGACTCAAGTCGAGACGGTTGCAGTGACGAGTCTTTGTGGATTCAGGGGTTTTCATAGTCGGGTGGGACGTTGATTTTACGGATGGAACTAGGACTAGTCTTTTTCAGCTGATGCCCCACCGCTTGCGCGGGACTCGAGGAATGCCTTCAGGCTGCTGAAAGAGATCAGGCGAGTGCCTTTAATCTGACCACGCTCTTTGAGGGACACCGACTTCACCAACCCGCGGTTGAGGAGGTCATAGAGTTTTGGCTTGCTCACCCGCGAGTAAGCGCAGGCTTCGGCGACACGGAGCCAGTCGGGATTGGGGGACCATGCCGCTTGGTCTTCGTCACCGTGCCCGCGATTAATATAGATGGTTGGAGTCCTCATAGAGGATCAACCAAGTAGCCGTTGTCACCAAGGTCGCAAAAGCGCAACTAGCCCCCCCTATTTGCGCTCGACCGCCATCAATCTCATTTTAAAGCGTCTGATGTTCTTTTTAACCTCTTGATCCGTGCCCAGGTTCGGAGGCACGCCACCACAAGATCGGAGCACTTTGGCGTATACGCGCAGAATGGTAACTGCTTCTGACGGGGATAGGGTCCAAAGCGCCAGCGGAAGCCAGCCAGTCAGCAACCACCGCTCAAAAGATTTTGCCAAGCTCCGAGTGGTCGCCTTTGTAACCCACTCGCCAAACTGAACGAAAAAACTGGCATCCCCTATTTCAGCCCTCTTCGATACCCAGCTTGAGTATTTCCTGATTGATTCTGAAATCGAGCGTCCCCGGATGACCTCGTCGGTCATCGCATCAAGCAGAAACGGCGTGGTGTGATTCAACAGATCGTCCTCGTGGACATCCCGCGTCTTGCGCTTGTCACGAGAGAAAAGGAAAACATGCAAAAAGTGGTAAGCTGCTTTAGGTTGCTCAAGGCTAATCAGGTATCTCGACTTGATGTCCTTTCCCTTGTCACCGGACAGAGCAAACGACTCCATGATGCGTTCTAAATACTGCAAAGCAGAGATCGCATACATCGTGGCAATGAAGCTAATTCGGTCAACGCCATCGGGGCCATATTTGGCTACGATTCTCTCATATTTTGAATCGGAACTCACCAGTGATGCAATTCGCTTACAAAGCCGTGCCACCAAAGCCTCAAAGCCTGGATATTCCCGGTATATCCGCTCAACGTCCGCACCAATCAAATCGATTTCACCTGAAGGAGGAATGTCACGCGCCTGAACGGTGTGGGAAAGCAATTCTGCGTTACGCTGGGCTTTGGAGTTTTTTCCGCTTTTCATAGCGCTAGTGTAGAGAAGTCAGACATGGCAAGGTCTCCAAGGCCTTGCGCTTTGTGTTCAGCTCGATGTGGGTGTAGTGCGTGTTCATTTCCGCCGAGTCATGACCAATGATGTCCTGCACCACGGCGGGTGATACGCCGGCGTTTTTGAGCAGGCTGGTCGCCGTATGGCGCAGGGAGTGGAAGGAGAGGTCACTGGTGACACGGGCAGCGGCGCGCCCTTTTCCCGAACTTTTGCCGTGCATGCGTCTGTCGGTCACACCTGCGGCCGCCAGCAAGTCACCGAATTGGCGAGATACCATAGGGGAGTTCCCCTTTAAAAATGCTTTGGCGGCCTTCGGATGTAGATGCTCTGATGGCTCATCTACGGCGGAAAGACTTTCAATGTGCTCCATCAGAGGGCCGCAAATCGGAATGCGAACCATGCGCGCAGTCTTGGCGGTGCGCAGATGGATCTCCCCTGCCCCGAGGTCAATGTTGTTCCATGAAAGGACGGCTAGGTCACCGAGTCTTTGACCAGTGTAGAATCCGAACAGGATGAGCGACCGCCACTCGTCAGTGGCGACTTTGAGAACTTCCTTCAGTTCCTCAATGGTGAACGGGCGCCGCCTCTCCGCGGAGACCACTTTCAAACGTGGACAATCCTTCGCCGGGTTCTCGGCGATGTAGCCATCCCGCCTTGCATCCTCAAAGACCACCCTGAGCTGCTTGATGAACTTGTTGCAGGTCGCGGGTGACACACGCGCGGCCTGGGCGTCCCGGAACAACACGAACTGCCGCGTGTCCAGGTCCGCCAAAGGGCGTTTGCACTTGTCTCCCAGCCACTGGATGAAGATCGAAGTCGTGGCTTTGTAGGAATCCAGGCTTGCCGGGGACACCTCCCCTTTTCTGCGTTCCAGCCAGCGTTTCACAAAATCCGCCACCGTCGCGTCCGGCAGATCCTCCTGGTGGCTGGCCTTGTAGATCTCGGCAATCACCCGGTGCGCCTGACGTGCCTTGGCGCGTTCCTTGGACAGCCGCTCCCATTCATCCGCCTTTGCCTGCGCTGGCTTGCGCAGAGTTTCCTTGGTCGAACGCTGGACTCTCCTTCCGTCCGGCATGGTGATGCAGGCGAACCAAAACGGTGAACGTGCCTTTTTGCGGAGTGAGGCCATGGCCTTGAAGTAGTGGCAACGAGAGTGGCAACATCATTGCTGAAAATCAAGGTCAAAGAGGTCAGTTAAGTCACACTTTCACTGGGGAGAGTGTGTTTTCAAAACCAGGGATTGGTACCGAGGGTTCGAATCCCTCCCTGTCCGCCATTGCTTGGCGCGTGATGCGCCGCCAGAAATCCCAAGCCGGATGGCCGATCAGAGGTATTTCTTTGTGAACAGCGCGCGCTGGAAGTAGGCAAGGCGTTCGAGGATGTCTTTGAGCAGCAGTTGATGCTGGTCGATCATGGCGAACTTCGCGGGCTCGGACAGTTTCAGTGTCTCGCACTGGGCATGCACCTGCGTGACGGCGATCTTCAACTCCTTGAGCTTTTGACCCACATCGTCGGTGATGCGGCTTTCCTCGATGGTGTTGCCGAGCTTTTCAGCTTCACGCGAGAGATAGGCCACCGTGTTTGGCAACGCCGCGCTGCCGCCGATGAGCGCGCCGCTGTAAGCATCCACCTTGGGCCTGCCCGGCAGGTTCGGACGCTGCGGCACGACGGACTGGGGCTCCGGAGGCAATCCGCCATTGCGGGCGTCGATAATGGTCGGAGTGATGAAGAGCATGAGGTTCTTGTGGTTCTTGCTCCGGCTTTTGTATTTGAAGAGCCATTTCAAGCCGGGGATCTTGCTAAGGAACGGCACTCCGACCTCGCCCTCACGCTCGCGCGCCTCGTCCAGTCCGCCGACGGCCACCGTGTAGCCGGAATCGATCTCCACCGGTGCGCTGTAAACACGCGATGAAGCGATGGGATATGGATTTCCGGAAATCACCTCGGTGCCGATGATGCTGGAGACAGTGACGGCCATGTTGAGCATGATTTTGTCCGACTGCATGCGTTTGGGGAGGATGTTCAACACCGTGCCGATGGGCAGGTAGGCGACCTGCGTGGTGGTGGTCGCGCCGACAGCCCCTGCGCTCGCCGTGGAGCTGGCGTCAAGCACCGGCTGGTTCACAACACTGCGGATGGCGACCTCGCGGTTGCTCATCGTGACCATGCGCGGATAGGAAGTGGTGTTGGTCTCCTCGTCACGCAGAATGGCGCGCAGCTTCACATTCAAGTCCTGCGCGCTGAGAATGCTGAGCGCGGGCCAGCCGAGGGAAGCACCCACGTTATTCAAATTCACAGAGCTCAGCAAAGGAGCCAGGTCCGTGCGGAATCCTCCCGTGGTGGGCACCGAGGTGTAATCAACATTTAATGTGGGGTTGCCGGAGGCATCGGTTCCGGTCTCGGTTTTATTGACCTGGCGGAAGTTTCCGTTTTCAAACGTGCCCGACCAATCAATGCCAAATTCGCGCTTCGGATCGCGGGACGTTTCGATGAATTTCACCTCGATGGCGATCAAGGATTGCGGCTTGTCCGCAGCGGCCAGATAGCCCTCCACCCACATGTGCTGAAGACGTGTGGCGACGATGTAGAGGGTGTTGGAGTCCGATTTCCAGATGACCTTCGGCTTCCGCACGGCACTCAGTTCGTTCGAATTCATCGCACGGGCGGCGTTTTCATCCTCACCAGCCCCCAGAGCGCCGGCACCCCCACCTGCAATAGCACCGCCGATATTGCCACCAGCCTCCATTTCTTCCGGTGGCAGGCCGAGAAGAGCGCGGATGTCATTAATAACCTCGCTACGACGCACCGCGAAGGTCTGGCTCGCTCCCTGGAGGTCAAGACCACCGGACGCGCCGCCACCACCGGCACCGCCACGACTGACACCCCCGCCTCCGCTACTGGCCGCCGCCGCAGATGTCATCCCGCCCCCTGCGCTGACGCGCTCCACACGCTCAAGCGCGTTGTGGCGAATTTCATACGACTTCCCGATGAGTTCGCGGTCATCGGCCGGGCGGATGTACCAAATCCCGTTGTCGGGAATGATGGCCAAGCCATTGGCCTTGCACAACGTCTCCAGCACCTGAAAAGGACTGGCCTTAATTGAAAAGGTGATGAGCCTGCCGCCGTCCGGACTGTCATCTGGCAGGGAGAAGAAAGATATGCCCGCGTCAGTTGCCAGAAAGCGCAGCACGTCACTGAGCATGGCCTTGGAGAAATCGTATTGCTGCGGAGCAGAGGAGCGCAGCCGGGCAGCTTCCGCTTCATACTCAGGCGAAAGCAGGTGCATGTTGTTCTGATTAAACTGGGCGCGCAGCAGCGTGTCCGGCAAAGCCGTCAGAACGACGCAAAGAATAAGCTGGAACAAACCGGTAGAAAGGCGCATATTATTGAAATTATAACAGAGATGGAAATATAAATCAAATGCCATTTATCACTGTTTGATCCTAATTATTTAATTATGGCAACACTCACTGAATCCAAACAAGCATCAACCAAATGGCCAAATCTTCCAACTTTATTATAATTTCCATATCTTTTCCTTGAATTTAGGCTTTTTGAACTATTTAGTACAGTCGTTATGTCGCCGAGTGGTTTCAAGACTTGCGAATCCGCAACACGCAGTTCCCACTGCCGTGAAGGTCACTCCTTGCTCGAGCTTATTATCACCATCGCCATCATCGGCGTTATTGTGAAGGTGAGCGTCTCCCTGCTTATGGATGATGCTGGTTCCGCTCGCGTTGCGAAGCTGGAGTCTGATGTTTCCACCTTGAATCAAATGGTGGCCCTTTACGTGGCGGATGGCGGCAGCGTGGCCGGCCTTACCAGTCCGCAGGCCGTACTCGACAAAATGAAGCGCATTCGTCCACAGGCCGAGTGGCAGAAGCATGTGGGAGCAGCCTCAGGGCGTCTGCTGGATGTCCGTCTGCGCGCTAGAATGACCTCGCAGCCGGATGCCGACAACAACCCACGTGTCTTCTGGAACAAGACCAAGCAGCGCTTTGAGCTGAACAAGGCCACCGGAAGCGCCGTTTCCGAGTTTTACTTCGACGAATCACTCGCCGGGGCTGATTTCGGCACTGAAACGAGAACCAAGTCCACATTCGCGTTTAACTCCAGCACGAAGGGCTGGGTTTGGGGAACCTCCGTGACCGATCCTGCGGCGAACTACCTGAACCCGCAGCCTTTCGCCCCCCCAGCCTCCGCCAACGGCTTTGATCCGAACGAGTCCGCTCCAACCACGAGTGAACCACCTGCGGATGATGCAACGGGTACTGGCGGCGGTGGTAGTGGTACCGGCGGCGGCGGCACCTCCACACCACCCACGGTGACAAAACTACCTCGTCCCGCCATCACTCCTGCGGGCGGCACCTTCGCGTTCACCAGTTTCCCCACTTCGGCCACCATCAGCCGCAACGGCGCGCTGCCCGAGGTCTCGAAGCTGATGTACCGCGTCAATTCCGGCGCGTGGATCGAATACACCGGCTCCGCCATCCCGCTCACACCCGCGATGAACCTACAGGCGGTCAATGAATCGACGCGTCCTGCCGAATACTCCACCAGCAATACCAACTCGCAGACCTATTACCGTCTCACCAGCGGCTTCAGCGGCACGGGAGAGGCCAACTGGGGCAATGCCATCGGCGGGACCAACCTCGTCACCAACATCCAAAACGGGACAACTAGCTCCACCTTCAAGCACGGGAACACCAAGCTCGACCTCGGCAACGGTGAATACCTCGACGCCGGCGTCGAAAACGTGCTGAGCTTCACCCCCGAGGAGTTCGACACCATCACGCCGAACACCTGGTTCAAATTCGGCGAGCTGATGCTGCTGAACGGAACCACGTTTTACAACAGCGAGGCCACCGGCGTCACGCTCTCGGTGAACCTGTCGCTCACGCAGCCCTCGTTGAATTTCACCACGCACATCGACCTCGGGCTCACCAGCACCGAGAACACCAGCGACCGCCTCGCCAGCGCGGACATCGTGGAACTCAAAAACCCGACCACGGACATCCGCGTCACCATCGACGGTGTCGAATACCGGCTCGAACTCTCGTGGGCCACGCTCGACCCCGGCGCGGGCGTCGTGCAGGGCAGCAAATTCCTCATCTTTGAAGGTGCCACCGCTCAGGCGGAGCTGCGCGCCCGCTTCACCAGCAACCGATAAACATTCACGCTCATGGAAGACATTCACGAACGCAGTCAGCTCGGCTACCGGATGCTTCATCTCTCGAAGGACTCCGGCGTCAGCGACTTTTACATCACCCCGTGGGAAGCGCTGACCTACAAGCGCAACGGCAAGCTCTTCTACGACTCGTTCATCTACCAGCCGGAGCGCCCGCTGGAGTTCACGCCCGGCTGCGTGGACTACGCGCTGCAGCTCGGTCCGCGGCGCTATCGTGTGAACCGCATGGTCACCCGCGGACGTCCGCGCTGGGTGCTGCGTCTGCTGCCGGAGAGCATTCCTGACATCAGCAAGCTCATGGTGCCGCCACCGGCCATCAAGGCGTTCCTCGAAGCCAAAAACGGCCTGTTCCTCGTCTGCGGCGCCACAGGCTCCGGTAAATCGACCACCATCGCCTCGATGATTCTTGAGCGTGCCAAACGCCGCCAGGAGCATGTGCTCACCTTCGAGGACCCCATCGAATTCGTTTATCCTTCCGGCATCCCTTCCCTCGTCTCACAACGCGAGATCGGCACCGATGAGCTCGACTTCAACAAATCCCTGCGTGCCGCTTTGCGCCAGGCGCCGGACGTGATTCTCGTGGGAGAAATTCGTGACGGCGAGACGGCGGAGATCGCGCTGCAGGCCGCGGAAACCGGCCACGTCGTCGTCGCCACGCTGCACACCTCCTCCGCCGCGCAGACGGTGCAGCGCTATCTGAAGCTCATCCCGAGCGACCGCATGGAGAACGCCATGCTCTCCTTCGCGGACTCCATCCGCGGCATTCTCTGCCAGCGCCTGCTGTTTGACGAAAATCGCGGCAAACGCTTCCCCATTCACGAGCTGCTGCTGCCCTACGACTCCGTGTGCGGCATGATCCGTCGCGGCGAGTTCAAGAACCTCGACCAGGAGCTCGAAGCGGGCTTCACACGCGGCATGGTCAGCTTCGAACGCTGCCTGAACATGCGCATGGCCGACGGCTGGAAGCCCGCCACATCGCGCAAGACCGGCTACACCGAACATGAGGTGTACGACTTCCTTTCCAAAGAACAACTGACCTCCATTTATGCTGTTGGATGAAATCAAATCTGTCCTGAGCTTCGCAGCCTTCAAAGCCGACCCCGACGACTCCGCCGTCGCTTGGGGAAAGCGTTATGAAGGACGCAAGTCTCTTCTTCTCAACGTCAGCCGCGGCTCGGTGAGCTGGCGCTCTGTCAACAAACGCGGCCGCTTTGAGGAAGGCGGCGTCCAGGAGGGTGAGCTGGCCGACGCGGCGCCGCAGCGCGCCGACGAATGGCGCGGCATGGTCGAAGGAGGCTGGTGCTCCGTCTCCGTGAACCACCGCTTCATCATCAGCCTGGAGAACAACCTCATGCGCGGCGACAACTGCGTGAGCCTGCTGCGCACGAACCCTCGCGCCGTCCTCGGACCGAAGTATGACCGCGGCAAGCGCTACGCCATCTGCCACCACCCCGAGACCACCGCCAGCCTGCTCCTCGCCGTCGAGGAGTCCCTGGTGAAAGTCACCGAGGATGTGCTTAAAACGATCAATCTAAAGCCCGGCCGTGTCTGCTGCGGCCTGTTTGCCATGCTGGAGCATGCCATCCTGAGCATCTTCCGCGCAAGCTCCGGCGGCACGCCCTCGGACTTCGTGCTCATCGCCGCATGCGAGGGCTCGCTTGGCGTCCTGGTGCAGCAGGAGGGCCAGTGGAAGGACATCCGCTGCCGCAGCGGCCTCGGCCCCGAGGCCGTGGAGACGGCCTTGCAGATCATCAGCCCGCTCGTTGCCAAGGTGCCGCAGGGCAGCCCGGTATATTTCGTCGGTGACGGCCACGACAACAAATTCCGCACCGAGCTCATGCTCCACCTCGAAAAGGTCGGAGCCACGGACCTCACCCAGGATGACCTGCTCTGGTCCATCATCGGCGAACACTGATCCACGCGAAAAACCATGAACGAATACCTCTGCCACGACTTCAAGACGCCGCGCACCGACACCTCGCGCCGCCTGTCCTCGACGTTCCGTGCCATCCCCGTCATCTTTTACGTCGCCCTCATCGGCAGCGCCTATGTGATGACGATGGATTACTTCAACTACAAACGCGCCCTCAGGCAGAAGACCGAGGCCGAGGAGCGCAAAAAACTCAGCGAGGAGCAGCGCGACGCTTTCAACAGCGAGAAATCCAGCCTCGAATCCGAGGCCACCAAGGCGGAAAAAGTCGCCCAGTGGATGGAAGGTGCGCGCAACATCCAGCCCATCGCGGTCAAGATCGCCCGCGCCGTGCAGCCGGAGACGCGCATCACCCAGGTGGCGCTCGAGCGCAGCGAGCAGGTCCCTGCCAACCTGGCGCTCACCATCCATCTCAACGGCTCCCAGGTTCCCAACGAGCTCGCGTCCATCGAGTCCGCGCTCGGACAGCTTCTCTACCGCTCTTACTCCCCGCAGCAGACAAAGAACGGCGATGTCGTCGAATACCACTCCACGCTCGTCCGCCAGACAGACTAAACCCGCCTTCCTTCTTTCGCAGCCATGAACCCGAAGCAACTCGCCTGCGTCGTCCTGCTGATGATCATCGGCGGCATGACCTACGCCGCCCAGATGGTCCACAACAAGGTCTCCAGCACACGCTCGGAGGCGGAGGACGCGGAGACCGCGGCCACCACCGCCGAGAACGAGCGCTCCACCGCCGAGATCTCCACCGCCATGTTCAAGGCGGACACCGAGGACGTGCGCCGCTTCCTGCGCGGCTGGCTTCCCGCCATCGAACGCATCCAAACCCAGCAGGAGGCCGAGCAGACCATCGAGCTCAGCCTGCGTGAGCGCGGCATCAATCTCGTTCGTTCCCGCAAGACCGAGCTCAAAACCTCCGCCAACAACAAGATCATCCCCAAGTCACTCCTCACCACGCTCACCATCGAGGAGGAGTACGCCAAGGTGCTGAACTGGCTCGGCGACATCGAGCGCCGCCTGCCCACCGCGCGCATGAAGGTCGTGCAGATCACCGGCGGCAGCACCGGCCGCCAGTTGAAGATGGAGGTGTCATTCGAGACCCCCATCTTTGATCTCGCCGCCGCGGATGCCGAGAAAGGCAAGGCAAAGGAAAAAGCGGGCAAGGAGAAGGACAACGCCAAAAAACCATGATCATGAACCGCATCCACAGACTGATTTCATGGACCGGCCTGCTCTGCATGCTCATGAGCATGCCCGTGCGCGCCCAGGACGGCGCTGCCGATGAAGAGACGGAAAAACGCGTCCAGTACCAGCTCGTGCTGCCGGACGAGAAAACGCCGGAGAACGTCAAACCCGAGGAGCACAACCCCTTTGAGTCCGAAAGCGAGGCGCAGAACAGGCTCGCCCCTGGAGACACCGAGGAAAACCGAGTGCGCGACAAACTTCTCAAGCTCCCCGTCGTCGGCGTGAAGCGCATGGAGGACGGCCGCATGCGGGTGCTGCTAGGAAACATCATCCTCGAAACCGGCGGCACTGTCCCGCCCGTGCTGCCGGAGCAGCTCGTCGAGCTGCGCGTGAAGAACATCACCCAGCAGTTCATCGAACTCGCCTGGCAGGAGAAGCGTGCCACCGGCCTGCCGCCGAAGCTCATGATCATCCCGATCAACATCTCCCCCAAGGTGCGCTATCAGATGCTCGGGCAGGTGGACGAGCAGGGGAAGGCCTCCAGCGCTGTGAACGCCACGATGGACCTGCCGCTGCATGAGATCGCCAGCGGCAAGCCGCAGGCACAGCCCGCCACGGCCGCGGTCTCCCAGCCGCCCCCGCCTCCGCGTGCGGAGTTCGTCGATGAGTCCCCCATTCTTCCCGAGCCAGCGCGGCAGGCAGTCAGGGAAATGCCGGCGCAAACAGCGTCCGCGCAGGAAAAGCCTGCAGTTGCCGCCCCTGCGGCATCCGCCCCGCCCCGCCCCGCACCTGCCGTGGAATCCGTCGTGCGCATGCTCTTCGGCACGCCAGCACCTGCGCCCAAATGAACCGCCGCGTCCATCAGCCGGGGGGATTCACCTCCGTGGAACTCCTGCTGGTGCTCGCGCTCTCCGCCGTGGTCATCGGCGGCGCTGTCGTCTCCTACGGCACCATCGTCCGCAGCCAGCCGAGCGTCTCATCCATTGTCACCGTCCCGCTCGGCCTCAACCGCCTGCAAAACTTCTACGGCCTCTCCACCAGCACGCTGAATGTTGCCATGGCGCCTCAATACGGCGCGCTTTCCCAGGCCGAGGAATTGCGGGAGCAGTTCCTCACGGACACCATCAGCGCCACCGCCGTTTTCTGCCTTCCGCGCGACAGCATCAACACCTGGCGCCCCGCCGTCATTCCCTACAATCCCGCGCTGCACGAGGAGCTCGACACGCCGCAGAAATTCCGCGTCCACATCATCACGAACGCCTCCGTACCCGAGACGCTCTACCGCGACTACCGCAATCCCCTCAACGACGGCGTTCCCGTTCCTCAAAACGCCAGCATCTTCGTGCTCGGCTACAGCAAATACCCCGGCTATCTCAAGGTGAACGCCATCTATGACATCGACGTCATCCGCTTCACCGGCGCCACCGAGCCGAACGGCATCTACGCCTCCGTGAAGCGCTACGCGGACTCCACCACCAGCACCACGCCCTCCACGCTCAGCTACATCGGCGGCTACGACGTGTTTTTCCCGCCTTCCGTGCCAAATCCCACCAGCGCCGCCCAGTGGGCCGCGGACGGCTTCTCGCCGCTGTTCGTCACCTTCGAGCGCGCCACCCGCCTCGCGCTGCGGGAGACGCCCGCCACCATCG
>NZ_JBIIHA010000048.1:0-7996 GCF_044236155.1 Prosthecobacter sp. | reverse complement strand
ACACGGGCCAGCTTGGGCACCGCCAACTGATAGCTTGGATGTAATTCCATTCTTCTCGCTACACCAGTTGCTCTATCTGTACAATTTTAAAACACGCCCTAGCCTGCTTGATCCGATGGGCTTTTTCCTCTGGGTCTTTTTCGATGTCGATTTCCCAAATTCTCAACTCAAGCCGTTTTAGAATGCGCATTAATTCTGCCGACACTTTCCCTGCTAATGTCCAGTCAAGCGCTTTTCTAATCCAGTCCCCACCATGAGGAGGCAAAGCGTTTGTTTTTTCTGGAAAAGCGAGCCGCATAGCCTGAAGCGCGATTACCAAGGCTAGCGCTGTCGATTCGACATTGTGACCTTGTCTCCGGAGTTCACCACAAAACTTCACCGAGCTTATTGTGGATGTGTTGCTCTCGATGTGATGTGTTTGTAATCCAAATTCTTTCAAGAGGACGGGCATTACCTTTGCGTAGTGCATTGCATCCTTGTGATCTTCGAAGAACCGCTTGAACATGATTGTCTTGATTGGTGGCGCTCTCTAAGGTGTCTTGGCCAAGTCGGCCAAAGGTAAAATCTCGCCCCGTCTGAAAATCTTTCAGACTTAATAATGGGTCACTGAGGCGGCGCAAAAAAGCGAGTAAAGCCCTTTTTCCGCAATCCTGCTTCGAGCACCCGATCTCCAGTCCAAAGTTCCGCATCCTGATCCAGGGCGAGCGCGACATAGGCGGTATCGTTTTCATCCACATCGCGACAAAGCCGCCATGCTTCGGTCCAGCTTCCTAGGCGAACGCTGTCCTCATCAATGAACTCGATCCGCTCGAGGATGCTATGCAGGAGGGACAGCAGTGCCGGCTCGGATAGGCCGCTGGCATCAGCGATGCGCTCCTTGTGCTTGAAGATTTCGACAAAGACGTATTTCGGGCAGATGAACCGTGTGTTCGGCAGGTTGGTTAGCGCCCGGCGGAGCTGATGATTCGCTGCGATCAGCTCCGAAAAGATGCGATTCGCATCAATGACGACGCAGGGGCTCATGCCGCGGCAATCTGGGAAAGGATGCGCTGCTTGTTTTTCGACCACCAGGAGGCGTCCACCTCATCGGCGAGCCGGTCCGCGTCCTGCTGTGTCAGGCGGCTTTGGCGTGCCGTCCACTCCGCTTTAACAAAAGCGACGAAACTGACCTGCTCGCTGTGAGGAAGCGCCTCCTCCGGGAAGGAGAAAACGATGCGGCCATCGGCGTGGAGAGTGTTCAGGGCGGCGGACATGGGGAGAGTTTCGTTACGAGCGGGTGATTTTCAACACCGAGTTCGCAACCAAGCTCCTACTTGCCCTTTCCGTTCTTCTTCGGAGCCTTCGCCTCGATAATCTGGGCGTCGCTGGGGATGGGGTGGTTGGCGAAATCGATGACACCGCCTTCGGGTAGCTCTTTGAGCATCACATCCTTGATGTGGACCTCCATGGCGGGGCCACGATGAATCTGAAAGGCGATCAGGCCTTCGAGCGAGCGCTTCGCCTCTTCGAAATCAGTGAGCTCCATGGTCGTTTTGCCGTCGATCTGGTGCACGAGGTGGTTTCCCTTCGCGATGATGGTGTACTCGTGCCACTCGGCCACATCGGCCTCGACCGGGTCACGCTCGGTCGCGAGCCATTTCACGCCGGAGGGGTCAATGACGACGCTCTGGCCGTTTTGCGACACGATGCCGCGACCGCCTTCCTCATACATCATCGCGCGGTAAGGCGCGTTCGGGTGAATGTCGCACTGGTAGCCGCGGATGGACCATTTTTTGTCGGTGTTCTCGCTGCTGCGGTATTGGATGCCGGTGTTGTTGCCCTTTTGGCGGATTTTCGCCTTCAGCTCGAAGTTCTTCACCTTCCCGCCGCGCCAGATGAGGAATTGATTGTAGGCCAGTTGCTCCGGTCCGGTCGTGTTGCCGACGATCTCGCCGTTTTCCACCTTCCACAGCTCTGGGTTGCCATCCCAGCCAGTGAGGTCTTTGCCGTTGAAGAGCGGTTTGAAGCCGTCCTGCGCAGAGAGAGCGGAAAAGGCGAGCAGGGAGAGGAAGACGAGGCGTTTCATGGTTGGTCGCGTGGTTAAACGCGGCCTTCACACAAAACATGCCAGCAAAAGCTGTGTCGGATCTGGCAAGCGGGTTTACTTCCGAAACATTTTCCCGCGCTTGTCGCCGCCGGACAAAATGTAGGCCAGCAGGTCCGCGACTTCGTCGGCATTCATCGCGTTGATCAAACCGGGAGGCATGAGCGAAGTAGGCGAGACTTGGCGGCTTTGGAGGGCGTCGTGGCGGACGTCGGTGGTCTGGCCGGGGGCGGCGGGGTTGGTGGCGACTTGGAGGATGCCGCCTTCGTCGGCGGTGATGCGGCCGATGACGGTGCTGCCGTTTTTCAGCGTGAGGATGCTGCTCTCATATTGGTCGGAGATGACCTTGCTGGGATCGACGATGTTTTCGACGAGGTCGCGCAGCGTGTAGCGATTGCCCGCGGCGGTGAGATCGGGGCCGACTCCGCCGCCTTCGTTGCCGAGTCGATGGCAGGCCTGACAAGCCGCCGCGATGAAAAGCTCGCGCCCGCGGTCGAAGTTGCGGCCGCTTTGCACCTTCGAGGCCAAAGCGGTGACTTCATCGACGGTGTAGGCCTTGCCGGGACCTTTGGGTGGCTTGATCGCCTCCGGCTTGGTGGCGATGAATTTCGGTGTGGCGAGCACGGCGAGCTTTTTGCGCTCCTCGGCGTCGGGCACGGAGGCGAGCGCGTCATTGCGGATGGTGTCGATGAAGCCGCGGAACTGATTCCCACCGAGCCACGGGCCCGTTTTGGCAAACCACGCGAAGAACTCGCGGCGCAGCTCGGGCGTCCAACCGTTCTTGGCAAAGCGCAGGCCGTAGGCATAGGCGATCTGTTGCTGGTTGGGCCGTGCGTCGCCAGCGCGGAGGAAATTGGGGCCGTAGCGGTCGTTGCGGGCCATGCGCTCGACCGAAAGCCACGACACGGGATCGTCCTTCGCGGTGCGCATGAGCTGGATCGTCTCCGCGATGACTTCGGAGGAGCCGAGCGCCGCCAGCGTGCGCGACAGCTCGCGATTCAAGTCGTTCGTCTTTGCGGGAAACACCGCATCGAGTCGTGCGATGGTCTTCGCGAGCGAATCACCTTCCGGCAGGCCATTGCGAGCGACACTGATTTGATACACACGCACGAGCGCGAGCTGCTGCGCGGCATCGAGTTGCACAAAGTCGAGCGCATGGAGCATCGCGAGCAAGGCAGTCTGATTTTCTTTTCCGCCCATGCGAGCGAGCGCGACACCGCTTTCGATCACGGCCCAGGGCTCGCTTTGCTTCAACGCACGTGCGGCCCACAGCTTCGCGGGTTGGCGCTCGATGGCCACACGGGCGGCGTAGCGCACGAGACGATCCGCATGACCGAGATGCGGCCACGCTTGGTCGATGGCCTCGGGGCCAGTGCCTTCCTCGTGCAGGCGCTCCAGCTCGACACGCAGCTTGTGCTCCGGCGTCTCGACGGGCGCGGCGGCAGGTGCGGTGCTCTCTTTGCCCTCGTAAGTGACACGATAAAGCGCCGACTGCGTGCGACGTCCGCCGATGGCGAAATACATTGCGCCGTCCTTGCCGATGACGGCATCGGTGAGCGGCAGCGGCTTGCCATAGACGAACTCCTCCAGCTTCGCGTCATAGCCCGCGCCCTTCGGCGTGAGCACGACGGCATAAAGCGTGCCGTAGGTCCAATCGCAGGCATAGATGGCGTGTTGATACTTCGCGGGAAACGCCGCGCCGAGTCCGCTAACGACACCGGTCGGGCAACCTGGCCCCACATCGACGAGCGGCGGCACGATGTCCGGGCAGTAACCGAGCAGCTTGCCCGATGACTCGCGGAAGCCGTAATCACCGCCGCTGACGAGGTGATAGATGCGCGTGGGCCGATACCATGGCGTGCCTGCATCCCACTCCATGTCGCTGTCATAGGTGAAGAGATCACCGAGGGCGTTGAAGGCTGTATCAAAATGATTGCGCAGGCCGTCGGCGATCATCTCAAAGCGTTTTCCATCCGGCGAAACCTTGCACGTGAAGGCCTGCGGCTCCGTGTCGGAGAACTCAGCGCCCTTGCTCGTGCGCGGCACGACTTGATCATCCGCAAAGGGCCGCGAGCCGCGTGTGTGCTCGATCGGCGGCTGCGCGGTGCCGTTTCCACACGCGATGTAGAGGCTCTTTCCGTCCGGCGAGAGCGTGATGCTGTGATTGCCATGCTCGCCCTGGCCTTTGATCTCGCGCAGCAGCGTCTTCTCATCGAACTGGCCCGTGCCCTTCGTGTCGCGCAGTCGATACAGGCCCGCGACATTCGGCTTCTCATTCACCAACGCATAAAGACTGTCGAAGGCATACAGCAAACCATGCGCCCCATTGATCTCGGCGCTGAGTTTCTCCACCTGCGCCTTGTCGCCACTGCCCACTGGTGGCGGCGTGACGCGGAAGAGGCCGCCGTATTGATCCGTGGCGAGCAGACGGCCGCGGTCATCGACCGTGAGGCCCACCCACGAGCCTTCGTTCTCTTTCGACACCTTGTGCAGCATCTCCACCTTGAAGCCCGGCAGCGTCTTGATGTCCTTTGGCGCGATGACTTCATCCGAAGTCGGCTTTGTCTCCTTTTGCCGCGAGCGATCAAAGATCTCGCCATACGGTTTGTTGCCATACGTGTTCACCACCTTCGCCGGCTTCCACTCTTCCGTTCCTGGAGCTGCGGCGGACCACGACGCATCGGTGAAGATCACGCGCTCGCTGCCATCTGCAAGCTTCAGCGTGAGCACCGCGAGAAAACCCGCCGCGCTGCCTTTGTTCGTCGCCTCGGCCCGCAGCTCGTTTTTGCCGCTGCGTAGCACCTTCGTCACATTCGCCTGCGTCGGCCGCTGCCAGTCGGGATTCGTCAAAACCGGCTCGCCATTGAGAAAAACCTCCGCGCCATTGTCGCAGCTCACGCGCAGCATTGCTTCCTTCACTTTCGCCTCGCCGAGATCGAATTCCTTCTTCAGCCGCGCCTCGCTCTTCGCGTACGGCGAATCGCTCCACAGCCATTTCCACTCCGACGAGGCCTGGATCGGTGCGGCAGCCGTTTCGGCCTTCGATTGGGCCTTCGCCTTGCCTTTGCCCTTCGACTTCGCTTCCGCCTTTTCCACCGGCTTCGCGTTGGCGATCACGTTTTTGTCAAACGCAGGCACCGTAGCCTCCGGCAGCTCTTTGAGCATCACGTCCTTGATCTGCACCACCATCGCCGGACCGCGATGAAGCTGAAACGCCAGCAAACCTTCGAGCAATTGGGTTTTTGCCCCGAAGTCGAGCAAATCGATGGTCATCTGCCCGTCGATCTTGTGCACCACATGATTCCCCTGCGCGATGACCGTGTATTCATGCCACTCCGCGATGTCCACGCTCACCGGCTCACGCTCGCCCACGAGCCATTTTTTGCCCTCGGGGTCGATCACCATGCTCTGGCCGTTCTGCACCAGGATGCCGCCCCATTTCTCGCCATAGACCATCGCGTTGTTCGGCGCGGCCGAGTGAATGTCACACTGATACCCACCCACCGACCACTTCCCCGCCTCCGCAAACTCCCGGCTGCGATACTGAATGCCCGTGTTGTTGCCCTTCTGCTTCACCTTCACCCGCAGCTCGAAATTCTTCAGCACCCCGCCGCGCCAGATGAGGAACTGATTGTACTTCAACTGCTCCGGCCCCGTCGTGGTGCCCACGATCTCCCCATTCTCCACCTTCCACAGCTCCGGATTCCCATCCCAGCCACTGAGGTCCTTGCCGTTGAAGAGAGGTTTGAAGCCTTCAGCGGCAAATGACGAATGTGGGATGATGAATGACGAAAGAAGGAGAACGAGGCGTTTCATGGACGCGTGCCTAAACGCGTCTCGAAGGCCTGATCTGCGGAGAAAAGCTCGCTCAAGGCCTGCCCGTGACCTCGCGGAGGAATTTCCAAAGCTCCAGCGTCGGCGGATCGGCTGCGCCGCCGAGATCGCTGCTGATGGTGCCGTGCGTTTTGCCTTCGGCAGCGACGACGCGGGCGGCGATGCTGGCTTCGGTCAGTTTGCCAGCCAGCCAGTGGGCTTGGGCCTTGGTGTCATCGCGAGAGGCGACGTGCAGGATGAGGAAGGGTGGAATGCCCTTGTCCTTGGCGATGTGATGGACGGGCGAGACTTCGCGTTGAGCGGCTTCCTCGGTGCCGAAGATGGTCTTGAAGGTCTTGGAGATGCCGTCATCGACATCTTGGATGCGCTTGGGGATGTCGTAAGCGGAGACATCGAGCGGCACGCAGCCTTTGAGGCTCGTCATCGGCACTCCGGCGGCTTTCAGGTAACGATCATCGGTGCAAAGAAGCGCGGCGAGGTGCGCTCCGGCGGAGTGGCCCATGATGATGAGCGAGTTTGGATCGCCGCGATGCTCGGCGGCATGCTCACGCACCCAGCGCACGGATTGAGCGAGATCGGCCATGATGTCCTTCACCGTCACGGCGGGCACGAGGCGGTAGTTCACGGACACGAGCACGAATCCTTTGTCCACGAACGCCTGCGGCTTCTGTTGGAGCGAGGCTTTGTCGCCCTTCGACCAGCCGCCGCCGTGAATCCACACGATGACGGGATGGTCTTTGCCCTCCGGCGGCGAATACACGTCGAGCGATTGTAGCTTGTCCTTCGCCTCGGAGTAAAAGAGGTCACGATGCACCTCCGGCGTGACGGCGAAGGCGGACGTGGCGAACAGCAGGGCGAATAAATAGCGGAGCATGCCGCGTGAAACGTCACGCCTGCACGAAATCACGCATCGCATTCAGCATGACGACCACGGAGCAGGCTCCGGCATCCGGGAAGCCGATGCAGGCCTCGCCGAGCGTCTTCGCACGGCCAAACTGGGCGATCATGGCTTTGCTGGCTTCTTTGCCCGCCTCCGCCGCAGCGGCGATGGCGGTGAGAGCTTCGGGGAGAGGCAGATTCGTCACTTCCTTGGCTTTTTCAGCGGCGGGGACGAGCGCATCGAGCATCGTTTTATCGCCGGGTTTGGCTCCGCCGCGCTTCATGATGCCTTCGGCAGCTGCTTCGAGGAAAAGCGGCAGGTCCGGCGGATCGAAGCGACCCGCGGTGGCGAGCGCTTTGCCACCGGCACGGAAAAGCGTGCCAAAAATGGCTCCTGAGGCTCCGCCCATGCTCGTCATCATCGCGGTGCCGGTGGTCGCAAAGACCTGCTCGACGGTGGTGGGCTCCAGTTTCTCCAACTGGACCTTCACGGCCTCCATGCCGCGCTGCATGCCGAGACCGTGATCACCATCGCCGAGGTCGCGATCGGCTTGGGAGAGCATCGGTTCAGCTTCGATGATGGCATCGGCCACCTTCAGCATCATGAGGCGAACTTGGTTGGGTTTGAGTTCCATGGTCGGAGTTAATGAGAGGTGGCAGGGAAGGGGACCAGGATGGTCCCCCTCCTTGGAATGGATTACTTCTTCTTGAGTTCCTTCTTCTTGAGGTCGTTGTACATCTCGAAGGCCTTGTTGGCGTTGAGGCCGCCGTGCACCACGCCCTGCACCGCGCGCATCATGGCGACCGGAGCATCGCTCTGGAAGATGTTGCGGCCCATGTCCACGCCGGACGCGCCCTGCTTGATGGCGCTGGCGCACATCTTCAGCGCGTCGAGCTCCGGCAGCTTCTTGCCACCAGCGATCACGATCGGCACCGGGCAGCAGGACGTGATGGTTTCGAAGTCCTTGTCGGTGTAGTAGCACTTCACCACGTTCGCGCCGAGCTCGGCCATGATGCGGGTGGCGAGGCGGAAGTACTGCGCGTTGCGGGCCATCGCACGGCCCACGGCGACCACGCCCATGACGCCGATGCCGTAGCGGGAGGCCGCATCGACGAGGTCGGTCATGTTCTTCAGGCTCTGGCGCTCGTAGGCGCTGCCGATGAAGACCTGCACGGCGAGGATGCTGGCGTTGAGGCGGA
>NZ_JBIIHA010000023.1:0-82022 GCF_044236155.1 Prosthecobacter sp. | reverse complement strand
TTGAAAAGATCAAACGCATGCAACGCGTGGCCACCCGGTATGACAAAACCGATGTTTCATTCATGGCTTTTGTCCTTCTTGCCATCTGCACTTTATCCCTCAGAAACCAATTTTAAAACACGCCCTAATGTCATGTCATGAATCATCTCTTTCCTTTATTAAATTGAACAACAACTGGTCCGCAGGATCAAGCCGGGGGTGGAGCTGTCCGGCACGTCTGTCCCAAGTGCTTATTGACGATAGGCATCAGCTCCGCTCCGCCTTGTGCTTCGCAAAGATGGCGAGGCAGCGGTCGCGCTCCGTGTGGTGATCGACCATGGGGAGGGGGTAGCCTTTGGCGAGAGGGAGGCCGGGCTTCGGAGGTTCGTGGAGGAGCGGGGCGGGCACGTCCTTGAGCTCCGGGACCCATCTTTTGATGAAGGCGCCCTCGGGATCGAAGCGGGCGCTTTGCAGCCAGGGATTTTGGATGCGGAAGTAGGGCGCGGCATCCGCACCGGTGCCTGCGGACCATTGCCAGCCGCCGTTGTTGCTGGCGTTTTCGCCATCGACGAGCTGCTGCATGAAGAAGGCCTCGCCGAGCCGCCAGTCGCAGTGCAGGTCCTTGGTGAGGAACATGGCGGTGATCATGCGCAGGCGGTTGTGCATGAGGCCGGTCTGCAAGAGCTGCCGCATGCCGGCATCGACAATCGGAAAGCCGGTGGTGCCGGTGGCCCAGCGCTGGAAATCAGCGTCGGTGCCCGGCCAAGGCAGGCCGCGCCAGTCGGGATTGAACTCGTGCTCGAAGACCTCCGGGTAGAACCACAGGATGGCGAAGTAGAACTCACGCCAGGCGAGCTCCTTGATGTAGGTGCTGCCTTTTTCGATGGCGGCGCAGCGGGCATACAGATCGCGGATGCCGATGAGGCCGTAGCGCAGGTCCTGGCTGAGCATCGAGGTGGTCTGGCCGCTGGGTGTGTTGCGATTCGCGGAGTAGCCTTTCAATATGCCGGTCTCGATGAAGCGCTTCATGCGATCACGAGCCGCCCGCTCGCCGGAGGGCAGAATCTGCGCCGTGGGCTCGGGCAGTTTCCAATGCGCGAGCGTGGGCAGCGGCAGGCTGGTGATGCTTTCGGCCGCTTTCGGGCCCAACCAGGTCACGCGGGGCAGTGGCGCGGCTTTTTCGAGGCTGAGCCAGTTCTTCGAGTAGGGCGTGTAAACCCGGTAAGGCATCGCCGAGCCGGTGAGCACGGTTTCCGGAGCGTGCATGACGCTGTCGTCAAAGCCATGGCACTCGATGCCGAGCCGCGTGCAGACCGCGGCGATTTTCTTTTCCATCTCGCGGCCGAAGGGATCGTAGTCGCGGTTGAAATAGATCGCGCCAGCCTGCGTCTCGCGCACGAGGCGCTCGAGCTCGGCATCCGCCTTGCCACAGCGCACGATGAGCCGGCTGCCGAGGGTTTCGAGGTTCTTCGCGAGCGATTCGAGGTTGCCGCAGAGGAACTGCTGGCGGTTCGGCCCGGTCCAGCCGTGGCTGTTTTTCCAATCATTGAGCACATACACCGGCACGACCTGCTCCGCGGCCTTCGTGGCGTGATGAAGCGCGGTATTGTCCGTGAGGCGCAGATCACGGCGGAACCAGTGGAGGACGGTTTTGGGCATGGGTGGGGGAAAAGGAGCGACAGGATACGGTCAGCATCCGACAAAAGGCGATGTGAAAACTGGCAGCATCGGCCATCAGGTTCGTGATGAATATTTCGCTGGGCTGCCGTTACTAGAAGCGCCATATCTCACCAACCCTCGCTCATTTCCCCCATGTCTTCGCATTCGCCCGAAACCGACGAACCGAAATCATTCACCGCCGCCTGGATCGCCACGATTGCCATGTTTGTGGTCTTCCTGCTCGGGCTGCTCATTTTTCCGCCATTGTATGAGGCTCCGAAGGTCGAGCCTTCGAGCACGGTGCTGTTCATCGGCAGGTTTCATCCGATCCTGCTGCACCTGCCGGTGGGGATTCTGGGTCTGCTTTGCCTTTTCGAGCTGATCTGCTCCACGCAGCGCGGGGAGAAGAAGTTTGGCGAGGCTTCGCTGCTCATGCTCATCGTCGGCTCCGCCGGAGCCTTGATGGCCGTTTTCGCGGGCATCATGCTTTCGCGTGAGGGCGGCTATACTGGCGGCAATTTCAGCCTGCACCAGACCATGGCGCTCATCGGCACCGCAGGCGTCCTGCTTTCGCTTGCCGTGCGCATCGTGGCGATGGGGCGCGACAGCACCGAACTGCTGAACGCTTATCGCGCACTCTACTTCATCAGCTTCGGCATCATGGGCCTCGGCGCGCATTTCGGTGGCAATTTGAGCCACGGCAGCAAATTCCTCACCCAACACGCCCCGGCGTGGATCAAAGGGCCGATGGTCGGCATGGAGAAGTTCATGCTAGGCTTGGTGGAGGAGCCGAAAGAGGAAAAGGTGGAGGAAAAAGCCCCCGAGACTCCAAAAGTTGTCGAAACACCGCCCAAGGCACCCGAGACCGCCCCGAACACGCCTCCAGCACCCATGCCGACAGCTCCAACGCCTCCCGCTCCCGCGACCGGTGGCGACAAGCTGGTCTTCCAGCACGTCATCCTGCCGATTTTCGAGGCGAAGTGCAACAAATGCCACGGTGAGGAAAAACAGAAGGGCGAGCTGCGTCTCGACACCTTCGAGTTCACCATGAAAGGCGGCGAGGAAAGCGGGGACAAGAACATCGTGCCCGGCAAGCCAGACGAAAGCGTCACCGTTCAGCTCATCAGCTCGGCCGAGGACGAGGACGGGCACATGCCTCCTGAGGGCAAGGACCAGCTGACCAAGGAGGAGACCGCGCTCATCAAATGGTGGATCCAGCAGGGCGCGAGCAACACGCAGAAGTTTGACGCCGCCGCCGTCCCCGCTGAACTCAAGGCCGCCGCCGAGGCCATCGTGAAAGGTTAGTCCAATTCGCTCCTTTTCTTGCCTGGTTCAAACAACCACCCTCCCCTGCCATTTTCATGAAAACAACCACCCTGACTCTCGCCCTGGCGTTCGCCCTCGCCGCGCATGCCGCCGATGACAAAAAAGCCGCTGATCCCGCCGTCGAAGCTGCGATGCAGAAAGTGAACGCCACAGGCGCTTCGCTGATGCCGATCGCCGCCGATGCGAAGACGTTTCGCTTCACGGCGCTCAATGTCGCGAAGGAGTTTTCCGACGCCGGACTCGACGCGCTGGCCCCGATTGCTGACAAAATCGCCTCCCTCGATCTCGCCCGCACCAAAGTCACCGACGCCGGTCTCGCGAAGCTCGCGGCCATGAAGAACCTCAAGGAACTGCACCTTGAAGGCACCACCGTCGGTGACGCGGGGCTCGATCACCTCAAAGGCCTCGCCGAACTCGAATACCTCAATCTCTACAGCACGAAAGTCACCGACGTCGGGATCGCGAAGCTGGCCGCTCTTGGCAAGCTGAAGGCGCTCTACCTTTGGCAGAGCGGAGTCACCAAGGCCGGCGTGGCCGCGCTGAAGGGCAAGCTGCCCAACGCTCACATCAACAACGGCTGGACGGCCGAGGACGACGCCAAACCCGTTGCCGTGGCTGCCGCCACTCCGGCTGCTGCCGCTCCTGCCGCCGCGAAGCCAGCTGCCCCGGCGCCTGCCGCTGCCAAACCAGCCGCCCCCGCCGCCACACCTGCCGCGGGTGGCAAACTGGACGCTGCCATCGCCGAGAAAGCGGTCGTTTACCGCGATGTCATCGCCCCGATCATGGCCGCGAAGTGCGTGAGCTGCCACGGCGAGGAAAAGAAGAAGGGCAAGCTTCAGCTCCACGATTACGCAGCCATCATGAAAGGTGGTGGCGACGGCCCCACGACGGTGATTGCCAAAAACAGCAAGGACAGCCTCATGCTCATCCGCGCGAACCTGCCCACCGACGACGACGAGCACATGCCGCCGAGCGATGAGCCGCAGCTCACGAAGGAGGAAGTCGCCATCCTGAAGTGGTGGATCGAAACCGGTGCCTCCGAGAACGCCACCGTCGCCGCCACGAAGCCCACCGCCGATGTGGAGGGTGCCTTGGCCGTTCTCCTGGCCAAAGGCCTGCCGAAAGCCGCCGCGCCGGTGAAAGCCGCCAAGCCCAAGCCTGCCGCACTCACCGAAGCCGAGAAAAAACAAGTCGCCGAGATCAGCGCGAAGATGCAGGCGCTCAACGCCTCGCTCATGCCCCTCGCCCAGGACACCGAGCAGCTCCGCCTCGGCGTCATCAACGCCGCCGACAAATTTGGCGACAAAGAACTCGCCATGCTTGCGCCGATCGCCAAGCACGTCGTGTGGGTCGATCTGGCCCGCAGCCAGATCACCGACGCCGCGGCCGAAACGCTGGCGCAGATGAGCAATCTTGAGCGCCTCCACCTTGAAAACACCAAGTTCAGCGACGCCGGTCTCGCGAAGCTCGCCGGCCTGCAAAACCTCGAATACCTCAACCTTTACGGCGACAAGGTCACGGACGGTGGAATCGCCAAATTGGCCGCCGCCAAGGGCTTGAAGAAGCTTTTCGTCTGGCAGACCGGTGTCACGCAAAATGGTGCGAAGGCGCTCGAAGGCCAGCTTCCCGGCCTAAAGGTCAACGTGGGCCTCACCGAGGCCGAGATCGCGAAGTTGACCGCCCCGCCGCCCGCTCCCCCTGCCCCGCCGCCCGCTCCCGCCAAAGCTGATCCGAAGGCCGCCAAACCGGCCGCCGGTGGCAGCGATGTCATCAAAACAGCCATGAAGCAGTATCACAAGCCCGACGATGCTCTTTGCAAGAAAGTCGCCGGAGGCACCGCAAGTGATGCGGAACTCGGCACGATGCTCAAAGTTTACCAGGACATGTGCGCCGCCACCCCGCCCAAGGGTGACAAGGCCGCCTGGGTGACGAAATGCCAGGCGCTCATCGGCGCGGTGAAGAAAATCCAGGCCAAGGACGCCAACGGCGTCGCCGCCTACAAGACCGCCGTGAACTGCAAGGCCTGCCACACAGATCACAAGGGTTCATAATCTGGCTCGTCGTTAGATCATCGGCAAAATAGTCTGATGCGGTGACGAACTGTCGCCAGCCCACATCTTTGCTTCATGCGCTAGCGTATCTTCATGGCGTTCAACCCGGATGCTGCTAATCATCCAGCCCATTCATGCGTTTCTCCTCGATGAAATCCCCCCTCCACCGCTGCGCGGTCGTCGCCTGCGGCCTACTTTCCGCATCCTGCGATCGCCTCGGCGAGCGTGAGGCCATCACCGAATCGCGTGAGATCTCCACGCACGCTGCCAAGCCGAACATCGACATCCCCAGCGCCACGCGGTTCTTTGACGATGCCAAAAACGAACCAGAACAGCAGCGCCCGGACTTTCGAAGTCTGCTCACCTGGACTGTGCCGGATGGCTGGAGTGAAAACACCACACCTGACCCGATGGGCATGCGCCTGCTCGACCTGCGCTTTGGCCCCAACAAAGAAGGCGAGTGCTACATCTCCCTCATGCCCGGCTCCGCGGGTGGCCTTGAGGCCAACGTGAATCGCTGGCGCATGCAGATGGGCCAGCCCGCCTACACGCCCGACGAACTCGCCAAGCTGCCGAAAAAGCCCTTCTTCAACCGCGAGGCGACCTTTGTGGCCTTCGATGGCGACTTCAAAGGCTTCGGTGCCGACACCGCCAAGACCGGCTACCGCATGCTTGGCCTCATCCACAGCACCGAGCAGGCCACCATCTTCGTGAAGCTCACCGGCCCCAAAGCCCTCGTCGAGCAGAACAACGCCGCCTTTGATACCTTCTGCCAGTCGATCAAACCGAACCTGCCAAAGGAATGACGAAACCAGAATTCAGAATGACGAATGAATGCCCAATGACGAAGCCCGAACTGGCTGCGTTCATCATTTGGGCTTCGTCATTCATTCGTCATTCGTCATTCTGAATTCGTCATTTCCCAGCCTCGCCACCCCCACCGTGACCTCTCGTCCTCTCAGCCCCCTATCACGCCTCATCAGCTTCCTCTCCAGCTTCGGCCTTGCCACGGTCGTGCTGGCGTTGCTGCTGCTCATCACCTTCCTCGGCACGCTGGAGCAGGCAGAGTTTGGCCTCGTGGCCAGCCAGGCGCGTTACTTTGAGTCCTTCTTCGTCGATCGCATCGACATCGGCGCGTGCTGGCGGGCGCTGGCGCTGAACGCGTATGCGGACATCGGCAATGTGACCTTCCCGCTGCCCATCCTGCCCGGCGGCTACACGCTGATGGCGGTGCTGTTCGTGAACATGTTTCTCGGCGGCATCATTCGCATCCGCAAGTCGCCGAAGACCATTGGCGTCATCATCTCGCACTTTGCCATCCTGTTCATGATCGCTGCGGGCGCGGTGAGCTACCATTTTGCGGTGGAGGGAAACATGAGCCTCCGCGAGGGCGAGACGAGCGATGAGTTCCTGAGCTTCCACGACCGCGTCATCGAGATCGAGAAGGTGCAGACGGATGAAAAGGCGAAGCGCGGCGCCCTCGTGATCGACCAATCCATGTATTCCGACCTCTCCGCCGGCAAAGGCCGCACCTTCACGCACGAGAGCCTGCCGTTTGATCTCATGATCACCAACTGGAAGAAGCACGCGCAGCCCAAGCCCGACCGCGACGGCTCCCGCAGCGATGCCATTGACGGCTACTTCATCCAGGAGGTCAGCATGCTCGATGAATCTGGCGCGGCGATGGCGGATGAGCAGCTCGCCAGCGCCTGCGTGGCCATCGTGAAGGATAAAAAGACCGGCGCGGAGCAGAAGGGCATCCTGTGGGAGTTCGCTGCAGCGCCGTGGACCGTGACCGTGGGCAGTGACAAGTATCTGCTCTCCCTCGTCCACCGCACCTACAAGCTGCCGTTTGCCATCAAGCTCGACAAAACCGAGCAGGAGAAGCATCCCGGCACCGAGCGTGCGCGTCGCTTCACCAGCTGGGTGACCAAGCTCGAGAATGGCCGTGAGGAAAAACGCGTCATCACCATGAACGAGCCCGTGCGCAGCGAGGGCTTCGCGGTCTTCCAGCAGACTTTTGACGACGGCACGCGCAGTGGCAGCGGCGTGAAGAGCAGCGGCTTCCAGATCGTGGAAAACCCCTCCGACCACTGGCCGCTCATCTCCTGCATCATCGTCGCCGAGGGCCTGCTGCTGCATTTCCTCATGATGCTCGCTCGCTTCATCAAAGTGGAGCCTTGGAAGTTCTCCATCGGCCTCATCGTCGCCTTCAATGCCGCCTTCGCCCTCGCGATGTGGAAGCTGCTCTAACCTTTCTCAAGCCCTCCAAGCCATGAAACGTCTTCTTTTGATTCTCACCTTCGCCCTGGCGAGTTTTGCGCCGGCCGCCGAGCTGCCCACGCTCGATATACTTCGCGACAAAGAGGTCGTGGAGACCTTTGCGTCACTGCCCGTGCAGGAATCGGGCCGCATCAAGCCGCTGGAAAACATCGCCAGCTACCGGCTGCTGCGTTTTCGCGCCCGTCGGAGCATCTGGCTCACGGAAAATGGCGAAATGGATGGCAAGCCCATCACCGATCCGGCTACGCAAAAGCACATTGTGAAGGAGGGCGACAAGCCGGTGAAGCTCAATGCCACAGAGTGGCTGCTGCTGAGCTGGTTCCGTCCCGACATCGCGAAGCTCGTGCCGCTCTTCAAGGTCGATAACTCCTCCGCCATCACCGAGCTGGGCCTCACGGCGAAGGCGAAGCGGGATCAATACACCTTTGCCGAGGTCGAGCCGGCCCGGCAGACGCTCATGGAAAAGATGAGCGAGTATCGCGAGATCCCCGCGAAGAAGCAGACTCCCGAGCAGCGCATGATCGTGCAGCTCGCCGCAAACTTCCTCGACTATGAGATGATCACCGGGCACTTCGATTTCATCCGCTCACCCGTGGGTGACAAGGTCGATCAATTGCCCGCAGGCGTTGAAAAGCCCGTGCGCCTCTCGAAAAACCTCAATGCGCTCGCCAACGCCGTTCGCACGAATGGCGGCCCGCCGATGCAAATCCCGTGGTTCCGCGATTTCGGCAAAGGCGCCCTTGGAGCCATGATGAGCGGCAATGCCGAGCAGCAGCTCCGCATCTTCCCACCTGCTCCGAAAGTCGATGAAGTGTGGCATGGCCCTGGTGAGATCATCTTTGGCGCCATCAATGGCGAGAAGGAAGTGACCGCAGATCAACTGGCCTGGCTGGCGGCTTATGAAGAGATCTATCTGTCGCTGCCGGATGCCGCGAAGTTCAAAACGGCCTCGAAAGCCTTGCTGACCAAAGTCCAGGATGCCGCGAAGGCGCGTGGCGAAGGCCAGTTCATCGCGCTGGAGCGCCACTCGATCAAAGCGGACTACTTCTTCTATGCCCAGTGGATCTTCCTCGTGGGCTTTGTGGCTGTGGCGCTGTCCTGGATCGCTCCGGGATCGAAGCTGGAAAAGATCACCAAGGCAGCCGCCTGGCTCCTGCTGGCCACCGCGACGGGTTACGCGGTCACCGGCGTGGTCATTCGCTGCCTCATCATGCAGCGTCCGCCGATCACCACACTGTATGAGACCATCCTCTTCATCGGTGCCTCGGTGGCCTTGTTTGGCCTCGTGGCCGAGTGGATCACGAAACGCGGCCTCGGGCTGCTCGTGGCCGCGGTCGGCGGCACGGCCTGCATGTTCCTTGCCATTCAATTCGAGGCCAGCGAAGCCACCGACACCCTTCAGCAGCTCCAGGCCGTGCTCATCACGAACTTCTGGCTCTCGACCCACGTGCCGCTCATCAACCTTGGCTATGCCGCCTGCATGGTCGCGGCGCTGATTTCGATGATTTACTTCATCCAGCGGTTGTTTGGCAAAATCGGGCCGAAGTCCGATGAAGGCCGTTTCCTCACCCGCGTTGCCTATGGCTTCATCTGTTGCGGCCTGTTCCTCGCGCTCGTCGGCACCGTTCTGGGCGGCATCTGGGCGAACTACAGTTGGGGCCGATTCTGGGGCTGGGATCCGAAGGAAAATGGAGCGCTCATGATTGTGCTCATGTGCCTCGTCATCCTCCACGCCCGCCTCGGAGGCTACATCCGCGAGGTCGGCCTGCATAACTGCAACCTCATCCTCGGCTGCATCGTGATCTTCTCATGGTTTGGTGTGAACCAACTCGGCGTGGGTCTGCATGCCTACGGCTTCACGGATGGCACCTGGCCAAAGATCTACGGCTTCTGGCTCAGCCAGATCGTGCTGCTGGTGTATGGCCTGTATCTTGTTTGGGCTGAGAAGTCCAAAGACGCAGATGTCAGCAACGTGGCTGCCGCGAAGGCGGAGGCTTGATCACTCAGCCTTTCGGTAGGCCACGATTCCTTGAGCAATACCCTCGGCGATGCGTTTGCGAAACTCGCCGGTCATCATGCGGGCGCGTTCGCTCGAATTGCTGACAAAACCGCACTCGACGAGAACGGCGGGGTTTTTCGTGGTGGCACGGATGACGTGGAAGTTCGCGCTCTTGACCCCGCGATTCGTCATGCCGCTGCGCTGCACGAGATAGGCCTGGATGTAGGCCGCGAGCATGTAGCTGTTTGAGAAATGGTAATAGGTCTCGGCGCCCGAGCCGCTGCCGCCACGGTTGTAGTTGTAATGAATGCTGACAAAAATAGCCCCGCCTTTGCTGTTACCGAGCGCCGAGCGGTCCTGGAGAGGAATGAACACGTCCCGGCTGCGCGACATGATGACTTTCAGCCCCTCTTTTTTTAGCAACTGCTCCACCCGGCGCGCGGTGTCGAGCGCAAGATGCTTTTCATAGACATATCCGATCGCCGCACCTCGATCATGAGCTCCATGCCCGGGATCAAGGATGACGGTGTCGAAGGCGAGCACTGAAGATGCTGCGGTGAACATCGCGACCGCGATTCCAACAACACCTGCACGGAGGCGTTTTGATCGAAGAGGGCGAAGGGAGTTTGAATTCGGCATTTTGTCGGAGAAACAACAGAACGGTGCGATTTGCAACAGTAAGCGAGGAAGCCGCCAAAGGGTCAAGTTTTTTGCCCGAAACCTTGCCGGGAGGTAAAAAAATGCCGCCGGATGGTTTGCATCCGGCGGCGCGATTGGTTCGAGATTAACGGAAATCAGGGATTACCCGGAAGTCCGCCAGGAAGCGCACCAGGCTGGCCGGGAAGTCCACCCGGGAGACCGCCCGGCTGGCCAGGAAGGCCGCCTGGCAATCCGCCTGGTTGCCCCGGAAGGCCGCCCGGCAGTCCGCCCGGTTGACCAGGAAGGCCACCCGGCAGTCCGCCTGGCTGCTGCATGTTGTTGTAGCTGCCTCCCATCGCGGCTCCTGCGATGACAGCAGGAAGAACACGCTGTGGCTGGCCTTGAGATGCCTGGGTGAAGGAATCCATGCCACCGGCCATGACCTTCGGGCCCACGGTGCCTCTTTTCCCATTGAGTTTCTCCACCTGAACGCTGCCATCATTGCGGCCGATGATGACTTCGCCGCCCGGCCATGTGCGGCCCGGTTTGATCTGACCGGCGACATCCGCATTCCACTGCGGAGGCCAGCCGTAAGTGGCGGAGTTTTCATAGACAAGAGGCATGTTGCCTTGGGTGGCGTCGGTTTGACCGGCGGTCATGGCCCAGTGGTTTTCACCAGGAGTGAGAGCCATGCCAAATCCTGGGGCCACTCCGATGTTGCCATCGGGGTTGTAGCCTGCAGGGCAGCCAAAGATGCGCTCGTCGGCGACGATTTGTTCCTGGATGAGGAACCTGAAGGCGTCATTCGCCGTTGCAGCGACGCCGCCAGTCTGGGTGTTCGTAACCGAATCGGTGTACTGGCTGTTGTTGTCCTTGGAGAACTGCTTCAGCGAGAGGATGATCTGCTTGCAGTTGTTGATGCCTTTGGACTGATTGCCCATCTTCTGAATGCCGCTGTAGGCGGGCACGGCCAGACTCGCGAGAATCGCGATGATCGTGATCACCACCAACAACTCGATCAGAGTGAAGGCGTGGTTGTGTTTCGTTTTCATTTTATGAGTGCGTTTATGGGTTGGTTATGATGTTATCAGGACGAGGGATTTCTCCCCTATCCACCTCGATTAGACCCAACCGGCCTCTGAAATGCGAGAAAAAAATCACGCCAAGGCGATGATGCTCACCTTGGCCTCCTGGCAGAGCCTAAAAACCTCCTGCTTGTCCAAAATCAAGGTTTTGCCAGCTTCCACCGCGATCAAATCAACCCCGGCACCCGCAGCCGTGCGAATGGTGTCGGGGCCGACGACGGGCACATCGAAGCGCATGTCTTGGTTCGGCTTGGATACTTTGACCATCGTGGCACCACCGCGACCGAGCGCGCCGCCGCGTTTCACGGCCTCATTGGTGCCTTCAAAGGCTTCGACCGCCAGCACGGTTCCGTTTTTGACGACCACCGTCTGCCCGATGTCGAGGCGGCTGCTCTCCTTGGCGATCTTAAAGCCGTATTCGGCATCTTCTTGGCGACGTTTTTTGATCGATGACCCCGCCACGTGGCCAGGGCCGGGCATGAGATCCTCAAGGAAAGTGGTGGCGGGAAGGAGCGTGATGCCGTCCTTGGCGAGTTCGTTCGCGATGCCGCCGAAGAGCGTTTCCGCGTTTCGCTGCTTCAACTTTGCCATCATGATGAGCGTGCGCAGGTCCGGACGCAGGTCGAAGAGGTTCTTCGGAGCGATCTGGCCCACCATGACGGTTTGTGTGACGCCCTGCTTTTTGAAGAAGGAGATCATTTTGCCAAGCTGGCCGACGCGGAACCAGTCAATTGCATCCACGAGACCGGCGAGTTCAGGCTTCGTCTCGTTCGTGAAGGCTGCCGCGACGAGTTTTTTGACACCCGCCTTCCGCGCCGCGTGGACGAAAGTCTCCGGATAGATGCCGTTTCCGGCGATGAGGGCGATGGTGTCGAGGTTCGGTGCGGTCATCACAGTTTGAATTTCTCACACTGCCCCATGAAGGCGCGGGGATTGTCCCAGGCGACGCATTGGATCATTTCGGGGGTCCAGCCGCGGTGGCGCATGGCTTGCATGGTCTTGGGGACGGCGAGGGGATCGCTGATGCCCCAGTCGCAGGCGCTGTTCATCCAGATGCGCTCGGCGTGGCGGTGCTCCAGCATGTCGATGGCGCGGTTCGGGGTGCATTTGCTCTCGGGATAGAGCGTGATGCCGGCCCAGAAGCCGTTGTCGAGCACGTGGTCGATGGTGTGCTCCTCGACGTGGTCGATGATGACACGCTCGGGCTTGATCTTGGAGAAGCCTTTGAGGGCCTCGACGATCAAACGCGTGCCTTTGAGCTTGTCCTCCAGGTGCGGGGTGTGGATGAGCACGAGCTGGTCGTAGTCCTGCGCGACCTGGAGGTGCCGCTCGAAGATGGCGAGCTCGTTGCGGCTGTTTTTGTTCAAGCCGATCTCGCCGATGCCGAGCACGCCCGGCTTGTCGATGAACTGCGGGATGAGGGCGATGACCTCCTCGGCGAGCTTGAGGTCCTCGGCCTCCTTCGGGTTGATGCAGAGCCAACTGAAGTGCTTGATGCCGAACTTGGCGGCACGCTTTGGCTCATACTCGGTGATCTGGCGGAAGTAGTCGTAGAAGCCGTCGGCGCTGGCGCGATCAAAGCCGGCCCAGAACGCGGGTTCGCAGATGGCCTGGCAGCCAGCGAGTGCCATGCGCTCGTAGCAATCCGTGGTGCGGCTGACCATGTGGCCGTGGGGTTCGATGTAGTTCATCCCTGGGAGTTCCGAGTTTCAGGTTTAAAGTTTCAAGTTCAGCCTTTGTGCGCTCCGATGGCACCTTGGATGGTGGCCTTGGCGATGGGCTCAGTGCTGGGATCGCTGAAGCTGAGTAGGACGTCCTTGGCCCGCTGCGGTTTGTCTTGCGAAAGCAGCGTGAGGGCGTTTTTCAGCGCCTGTACGCGGAAATCGCCGTCCTGGCCGACGCGTTGTACGCGGTCGAGGAAGGCGGCGAGGTCGATGAGCTTCGAACGCGAGTCCATGAAGCCGAGATCGACCAGATTGACATGGGTTGGGGGAGTCCAATCGGGCATGGAGGCAGATTAGACGCGGAGGATGGGCCTGCAAGCTGGTGCTTTACCTCAGCAGCTTCATCCATTAGTTATTTAACATGTCGATCAAGCCTCAGAAAGCCGACCTCATTACCCGTGATGGCAAGCCTGTGTCCATCATCCTGCCCTTGCAGCAGTATGAGCGGCTGATCGCCCGCCTGGAAGATGCCGAGGATCGTGCCGCCATGCGCGAAGCAAGGAATGGAAAGCTTTCATTCAGGCCTTTCTCCGAGTATCTCGCCGAAACCCGACGCAAGAGCCGTGTTTGAGATTCTCATTGATCGAGCGGCGGAAAAGGACCTGCGGAGGCTGGCTCCCGCAGTCCGCGAGCGTGCGGAGGATGCCATCCTCGACCTGGCACGCAATCCAAGGCCTGCGGGTGCCAAAAAGCTCACTGGCAGCAAGTCGGACTGGCGAATCCGCGTGGGTGACTATCGAGTGCTGTATGAAATCACTGACACCATCCGTGTGGTGAGAGTCTTCCGTGTCCGCCATCGCGGAGATGTCTATCGTTAAACCCAAATGTCCAACCTGACCCCCGACGAACTGCGCCGCTATGCCCGGCACCTCGCGATTCCCGAATTCGGGATCGAGGGCCAGCGGAAGCTGAAAGCGGCTCGGGTGCTGTGCATCGGCGCGGGCGGCTTGGGATCGCCGATCACGATGTACCTGGCGGCGGCGGGCATCGGCCGGCTGGGCCTCGTGGACCCGGATGTCGTCGAAGTGACCAATTTGCAGAGACAGATCCTGTTTGGTCAAAAAGACCTAGGCCGGAAGAAGCTCGACGCGGCCCGTGAGCGCCTGCTGGACATCAATCCGCATCTCGATGTGCAGATTTACCCCGAGCGCTTCAGCGCCGAGAACGCCATGCGCATCGCCGCGGGCTACGACGTGATCATCGACGGCACGGATAACTTCCCCACCCGCTACCTGAGCAACGATGTGGCCGTGTGGCTGAAGAAGCCGAATGTGTATGGCAGCATCCTGCGCTTTGACGGGCAGGTGGGCGTCTTCGCGCCGCATCTCGGTGCCCCGTGTTACCGCTGCATGTGCCCGCAACCACCGCCGCCGGGCCTCGTGCCCTCGTGTGCGGAAGGCGGCGTGCTCGGCGTGCTGCCAGGCCTCATCGGCACGATGCAGGCGCTGGAGTCCATCAAACTGATCACCGGCATCGGCCAGCCGCTGCTGGGCAAGCTTCTTCATCTCGACACGCTGAGCATGCGCTTCCGCACGCTCACCCTGCGCCGCGATCCGGATTGTCCGGTGTGCGGCTCCCACCCCACCATCACCCAACCCATCGACTACGAGGACTTCTGCGGCATCCCCAAATCCCCCGCAGCATCCCCCGACCTCCCAGCCATGACCGTTCACGAACTCAAAGAGCTCCGCGATGCCGGAGACGACCATTTCCTCCTCGACGTGCGCGAGCCGCACGAGCAATCCATCTGCCGCATCGAGGGCGCCACGCTCATTCCTCTCGGCGAGCTCGAAAACCGCACCAACGAGCTGCCGAAGGACAAACGCATCCTCGTGCATTGCAAAAGCGGCGGTCGCAGCGCCCGTGCCGTGAGCCGGCTACGCGAGCTGGGCTTCAACGACGTCTGGAACATCTCCGGCGGCATCATCGCCTGGGCGCGGGAGATTGATTCCTCCATGTCTGAATATTGATGAGCACCGAAAACAACACCTTCTGGCTGGATGATTTCCTCCCGTTGATGCGCTGCCCGGACACGCGCCAGCCCCTGCGCCGTGCCACGGCTGAGGAATGCGCCAAACTGGGCGTCTCAGCGGCCTTGACCACGCAGGATGGCGCCCAGCATTTCACCATCGATGCCGGCATCCCCATCCTGCTGCCCCGGACTTCCCGTTGACACGCTGTTTCCTTGAATCGCGCTGATGAGCACCTGCTCGGCATGCGTGATGGGCATGGAGTAATGACCGTCACTCTCCGACCAGCGGGTCGTGGCCGCAGGAATGAGCGATGCGATGCGCTCGGTGTAGGTCCACGCGATGTTTTTGTCCTGTTTACCGTGCCAGAAGTGGATGGGAAAAGTGATCTGGCTGACCTCGAAACCCCATTCGCTCAAATAGATGTCCGCGTCGGCGATCACGCTGCGTGGGCCGCGGTTGAGCGCCCCTAGCGTCGCATCGCGCACGACATCGTAAACCCCCGGCAACAGCAGCACGCGACGGTCTTCATCTCCCAGCAGCTTCATGAGCCATCTAAGCGGCGCTTTTTGCGGAGACCCCTTCGCGATCACGCCGCCCAGCCGCAGCACGCTTCCGAGCACGGTCGGGAAATAGTGCCGAAGTTGAATCATGACGCGGTAGAGCCAGAACATGTCGCGGTCGCCGAGAAACTTCAGTGGTGGCGCGCCGCAGATGATCGACGCGGAAAGGAGCCGTTTCGGCATTTTCAGCGCTGTGACGAGCACATATGGCCCGCCGCCGCTCCAGCCCATGACATGATAGTTGTCAGCGCCCACATGTGCTGCCAGCTCCGCCAGCGTCTGCGGCCAGTCATCCAGAGAGCGGCGGGGTTGAAAATCGGAGAGACCGATCCCAGGACGATCCGGGCAGATCAGCCGGATGCGGTGTTTTTTGGCCGCTTCATCAAACAGCGAACCCTGCACATGCGAGGACGGCCAACCGTGAAAGTAAAACATCACCTCCCCCCGCGGATCACCATACTCGGCATAGCCCAGCTTGAGGCCGTTCGAGAGGGGCATCGTATGTTCAGCCATGGGAGGACGCGAGTGTGGCGTTTCAATTCGCGCCTTCAAGCGTCTTCTCTCCGAGCCATGCGCTGCTATGCGGCACGCGCAAGCGTCTCAGGCCAAATTGTGTCACGGCCTTCTCCTGCAGGTGCGCGACGGCTTCGTCCACAGAGTCGGTCCACTTGATCAAATCAAGATCCTCGGGGCTAATGGTGGCTCCTTTGAGCATGTGCTCCATGAACTGGCGCATCTCCGCCCAGAAGTCGCTGCCCATGATGACTATGGGGAAACTTTTCAGTTTTCGGGTCTGGATGAGGGTCAGGGCCTCGAACATCTCATCCATCGTGCCAAAGCCGCCGGGCATGATGATGAAGCCGTAGCTGTATTTGATGAGCAGCGTCTTGCGTACGAAGAAATGCTCCATTGTCACCCAGCGGTCGAGATAAGGATTGTGGCTCTGTTCAAAGGGCAGGCGGATATTGCAGCCGACACTGCGCCCGCCGGCATCTTTGGCGCCGCGGTTGGCCGCCTCCATGATGCCTGGACCGCCGCCGGTCATGACGGTGAAGCCCATTTTTGCCATGGCGGCTCCTGTGGCCCGGGCGAGCCGGTAATACTTGTGATTCTCGTCGAAACGAGCGGAACCGAAGACCGTGATGCATGGCCCCACGAAATGCAGCGCACGGAAGCCGCTCATGAAGTCCTTCGCCACGCTCCACAGCAGTTGCAGGTCACGGAGGCGGCGATTGGGGCCGCTGAGCAGCGCCCGGTCTTCAAGCTGACTGCAGAATTGCTCGTCGGCGCGGATTTCCTCAGGGGTAACTTTGACGATGGGCGCGCTGGTCATCGTGGTTCCGGGTTCGGGTTCCCGGTCAAGCAGTGGGGTCGCAGGCATGGTGGTTATGAGTTGCTTTGAAGGCAATCAACACACTTTTGTTCACTACGGCACCCAATTTCTGCGAGCGCCGACAAAAGAAAAGCCCGCAGGCGTGAACCTGCGGGCTGGTGAGGACATCGGAAAAAAATCAGGCGGCCGCCGCGGCGGGTTCATCCTGCTGTGGAGCGGAGGCTTCCCCCTCCCCGCGTGTGTTCGGCTTGGCACCGCTGAGTTGCAGCGGACGACCCATGAAATCCTTGCCGTTCAGTTCGGCGACAGCACGACGCGCCTCCTCAATGCTGCCCATCGTCACGAAGGCAAAGCCCTTGGAGCGCTGGGTGCGGCTGTTCACCACCACCTCGGCGTTCCGCACCCCGCCGACACCATTGAAGAGCTCGAACAGGTCGCTCTCGGTGGCATCGTAAGACAAGTTGCCGACATAAAGACGTTCGGTGGTGATTTCAGCCGGATTCACCGCCGGGGACTCGCGGCGTTGGCGCGGCTCGCGCTGCGGACGCGGAGCGGGTTCATTCGCGGCTGAAGCTGGACGACTCGGTGACTGAGGACGTTTTTTGGGAGAGGATTTACCGAGCAGGCCAAAGGTGATGATGCTCAGAAACTTTTGCAGGCCGGAGGGCGGGGCTTCGCGGTTTTCACGCGACGGACGAGGACCGTCAGGACGGGGGCCGCGATTGCGGTTGCGATTGCGACGGCGGTTGCGATTGGGATAATCGGACATGGTTTGCGTTGGCGTAGGGGTGGGTTGCGTTTTCGAGCAGGGCCGGGGTGCTGGGGGTGGCGGCGGGCGGGAACGGGCGGCATGCCTCTTCCACGGCTCCGCGGCACATGGCGGACCGCACCTGCGGCCAGCCACAGCACCACCACGGGCTGCTGCGGTTTTCAAAGCCGGGCCACGATGGCCCTGCGGGCTCAAAGGACATTCCGGCGGACGTTGGGGGCGTGCCGGGAGTCGCTTTCAGGCGTTCCGTCCAGTGGAACGTCACCTTCAGCGCGGTCTGGGGTCGTAGATGGCGCATTCGGGGGATTAACTCGGTCAAAAGGACGGGATTCGGAGCGTTGGGAGACTCAGAAAACTGCGGCGTGACATTAAAGCATGCATGGGGGTGGTCAACCGCGAATCCCGGACCCGCGCTTGCCTCCCTGCCCCGACGCGGCATCATGCGGGCATGATCAAACCTGTCCTCTATGTCAAAACCGGCTGCCCGTGGTGTGATGAAGTGCTCGATTACCTCGACGCCCGCCGCATCGCGTATGAAAAAGTCACCGTCACCGGCAATCGCGAGGCCATGCAGGCCATGATTGACCTCAGCGGCCAGAGCAAGGCGCCGACCATGGACTGGGACGGCGAGGTGCTTGCAGACTTTGGCGTGGACGAACTCGTGCCCTTCCTCCGCAAGAAAGGCGTCGCAGTCTGAGCAAAGTCGTCGTATCAACCTTCCTTTCCGACATGAAATCCCAATCCTCACGCGCCTTCCTCGTCCCGATCGTTTTGATTCTGGCGGCGGTGGCCTTTCGCTATCTCAAGCTCGCTGGTTTTGTTCACCTCCCCTGGCTCGAAAACTTCTCTCCTTGGATGGCTCTCGCTTTCACCGGCACACTGGTGTTTCCGAAGCGTGTCTCCTTCCTGCTCATCCCTGTGCTGCTGTTCGTCATCGGCATCGCGGCCACGGGATTGAGCGCGGTGCTGCACTGGGAAGCGGTCGCGGTTTACGGCTGCTTCGGCCTCGTCGCATGGCTGGCTGCTCGCCTTCGTGGCAGGATCGGCCTCGTCGGCACCTTGCTCGGCGTGATCGGTTGCGGAATTGGTTTTTACCTCGTCACCAACACCGTCTCCTGGCTCGTCGAGCCCGCATACACGAAGAATCTCGCCGGATGGGTGCAAGCACTCACCACGGGCATTGGCCTGCCCGGAATGCAGCCCACGACATGGTTTCTGCGTCAATCACTCCTCAGTGATCTGACATTCTCCTGCCTCCTGCTTGCGGCCTACAATACCGAGGCCGCCATACGTCGCCAGCCAGCCATTCCGGTGCTGCGCCCCGCCGCCGCATGAAGACGCTGGTTTGCTTTCTTCTGCTCGCAGTCAGCGCGTGCGCACAGACGCTGCACATCTACACCTGGGCCGACTACGTCAGTCCCGAGGTCGTCGAGAAATTCGAAAAGCAGCACGGCTGCAAGGTGGTCGTGGACACCTTCGACTCGAATGAAAGCATGTATGCAAAGCTCAAGGCGGGAGCGACTGGCTACGACCTCGTGTTTCCCACCGCCTACATGATCCAGGTCATGAATGCGCAGGGCATGCTGGCGAAACTGGATCACACAAAGGTTCCGAACTTGCCCAACATCGATCCCGCTGTTCTTGCCAAGGTCACGGACAAGACGATGGAGCACAGCGTACCCTACACCTTCGCCTACGCGGCGATCGCCGTGCGCAAAGACAAAATCAAGGACGCCGAGGCCTCGTGGGCCATGTTTGACCGTCCCGCGCTAGCCGGACGTGTCACGCTGCTCGACGACATGCGCGAAAGCATCGGCGCCGCGCTCAAATCCCTTGGCCACAGCATCAACACCCGCGACGAGGCCCATCTCGCCGCCGCACGCGACGTGCTCATCCGTTGGAAGAAGAACATTGCCCGCTTCGACAACGAAGGCTACAAGGCCGGCATCGACTCCGCTGAGTTTCACCTTGTCCACGGCTACAGCGGCGACCTCTTCCAGGTGCAGATGGAAAACCCGAAAGTCGAAATCCTCATCCCCCGCGAAGGTGTCACCATCGGCTGCGACGAAATGGTCATCCCCAAGACCGCCAAGCAGGCCGAACTCGCCCACGCCTTCATCAATTTCGTACTCGATCCCGCCATCGCTGCCGAAAACATGGAATGGATGGGCTACTACTGCCCCAACAAACCTGCTCTCGAAAAAGTCAGCCCCGAGTTCCTCAAAAACCCTGCCATCACCATTCCCGCCGAGTTGCAGGCCAAATGCGAGGTCATCGAAGACCTCGGCCCCGACCTCGCGAAGTACAGCAAGGTCTGGGATCAGGTGAAAGCGGCGCATTGAGTCAGTACGACGGACACTCCTGTCCGTCGATCAACGCTCCGCCACACTCGACAGACAGGAGTGTCCGTCGTACTTTCAAACCCGCAGTTTCAGCCCGCACAACCTCCGCCGCAGGATGTCCAGCGCCGCTTGTGACGTGAGCAGCTTGAAACGGTCGCGTGCGCCGGGATAAAATCGCTTCAAAGCCCAGGTCTCCGCGTTTTTCGAAGCCAACCCGATCCAAACCGTGCCCACGGGCTTTTCCGGCGTGCCGCCCGTCGGGCCGGCGATGCCGGTGACGGAAACCGCGTGATCCGCGCCGCTTTGCTTCAACGCCCCTTCCGCCATCGCACGGGCGACTTCCTCGCTGACAGCGCCGTGCTTCTCGAAAAGTTCAGCGGGCACTCCGAGATGCTGCTGCTTTGCTTCGTTCGCATACGTCACCCAGCCGTGGCCAAAGACACGCGATGAACCGCTCACATCGGTGATGCGACTCGCAATCGTGCCGCCCGTGCATGATTCGGCGGTGGCGAGCCATTCGCCACGCTCGGTGAGAAGCTGCACGATGACTTCCTCGATGATCCGACGGTCCTCGGAGGTGATGCAGTCGCCAAAGGCCTCGCGGACGATGCCAGCGCCCGCATCGACGCTACTCTGCGATCCGGCAAGACGCACATCCACATCGCCGCCACGGATGCAATAGCCAAGATCGAGGCCGGGGACGCATTCGAGCCGTTTTTCGACCGCCTCGACGATATCCGACTCGCCCACGCCGGTGACTTTGAGATACAACACACGGCGCGAAGCACCATCTGGCAGCCATTCACGCAGCCTTGGCTCGACTTCATTCTCCACCATGGGCTTCAGTTCACGCGGTGGCCCTGGAAGGAGGAAGATGTGGGCGTTCCAGCCGAGCATCTCGCCGAGGGCGGCCGGAAAATACAATCCCGGGGCCGTGCCGAACGGATTTGGCAGCACAAACGCCCCGCGTGGCACCATGGCCTGGCGTTTGGTCGCCTCGCTGACGGGTTTCCCGCGTTTGGCGAAGTACTCGTTCAGATGCGCCATCACGCCGTCATTCAGCTCCATCGGCAGGCTCAACAACTCGGCGGTGGATTCACGGGTGAGGTCGTCATTCGTCGGTCCGAGGCCGCCGGAGACCAACACCACATCGGAACGCTGCGCCGCCTCGGCAATCGCCACACGAATCACCGCGCCGTCCGGCACGATGGTCTGCCGCGCCACCTGGATGCCCAGCGCGGCGAGCCGCTGGCCGATCCATGCGGCGTTCGTGTTCACCGTGTCTCCGAGGAGAAGTTCTGTGCCTGTGTTGACGAGTTCGACTCTCATGCGCTTGTCATTACGCGCATGGCGGCGTTTGGATCAACGCTTCTTTCGCCGCTCCTCGCAGCCCAGTTCGGAGACGATGCCATCGAGCACCGCAAGCCCGAACGAGATCTTTTTAAAGAACGAAGGGTTGTGCGGTACGAGCATGAATTTGGGATGCTTCGACCACAATTTCCGCAACTTGTGGTCCAGTTCCACCGCCTCTTCCATCGACTCGTTGCGGATCGGATTCCCCCCCTCGATGCCGATGCCGCCCACCGCGGCGCTTTCAAAAAAAATCACCGCGTCATAGCGTGCCAGCTCGGCCTCCAGGCTGCTCCCCACCTCATCAAAAAAATGATGCGGCTCGCCCGGCCAATAGGCCGCGCCGTCCACCGTGCCGCGATCACACAGCAGCAGACGGTCCGGGTAGAGCGCGGCCTGCACATCCTCCAGATTGCGCTGCACCTCGTAGATGGCACGCTGAGCGGCATGGATGGCCATCGGCTGCGTTGAACGCGGAAAGCCGCCGCTGAAGACCATCGTGGCCGCCTCCGGCACCAGCACGACTTTCTCGCCGATCTCACGGCGGAACAAATCGGCCGCCGTGGTCTTGCCTCCGCCCGGCCCACCGGTCAGAACAATGCGGCAGTGGCCATTCCGGTGTGTGGGGTGCTTGCGTTTCATACTGCCGAACTCGCCACACTCCGCAGGCCGCGTCAAGCAGCGGCCCAATTTTGCACAAACTCGGCATAGCCTCTTTGCATCGCGTGATTATGCTCGCCTCATGATCCTTCGCCTTCTGCCCGTCGTTTTGGTCGTCACCGCCTGCTCGCTTCCCGTCGTCAGCAAAAGCGAGCGCGAACATTACTTTCTCACCGAGGTGAAGCCGGTCCTGGAGCAGCACTGCCTGCGCTGCCACAATGGTGCGCTGCCACCTCCATCTCTCAATCTGACCAGCAAGGCTGTTGCGTTCACCCGCAGCGCCAGCGGACGCGACTACATCCTGCCGGAGGATCCCGATTGCAGCCTGCTCATCAGCGCGGTCCAGCGCGGAGGCACGCATCCGAAAATGATGCCGCGCACCGATGTCAGCCTCACCGGCGACCAGATCGGCATGCTGCGTGAGTGGATCGAGGACGGGGCGTATTGGCCGGAAGGCGAAAAAGGCCGGCTCAAGGCCGTGAAGAGCCGCGAGAATCCCTGAGCCGCACAAAAATACCTTCACTCGCATCAAAGCGAGTAGCAGCGTCATGACGACGCATGCATCATCGTCGTCATTATGGGCAAAGAATTCAGCACCATCCCGCAAACCGTTCCTCACGTCGAAACCAAGCACCGCCGCATCTGCACGCCGGTGCCGCATCCGGACAGCATCCCGCTGCTCGATCGCATGCGCGAGGTGGAGCCTCTCTCCATGCGCGGCATGCCGCCCATCATCTGGGACAAGGCGCAGGACATCTACGTTTTCGACAAGCACGGCAACAAGTGGCTCGACTGGAGCAGCGGCGTGCTCGTGACCAACGCCGGCCATGCCGCGCCGGAGATTTGCAAGGCCATGATCGATCAGATCAACAGCGGCCTCATTCACAACTACGTCTTCCCCAGCGAAGAGCGTCTCGAAACCGAGGAGATCATCGCATCGGTATCGCCGGAAGGTTTGAAGAAGGTCTTCCTGCTCAGCAGCGGGAGCGAAGCCACCGAGTGCGCCATCAAGCTCAGTCGTGCGCACGGCATCAAAGTCGGCGGAACATCGAAAATCGGCATCATCGGCTTCGATCGCGGTTATCACGGCCGCACGCTCGCCAGCCAGCAGGCCGGCGGCATGGCCGGGCAGAAGTCGTGGATCGTGAACCTCGACAAGGCCATCATCAACGCTCCGTTCCCCGATGGCTACTGGGAGGGCGACAGCTCCTTCGATGCCTTTTTGAAAGCGATCGAAAAGAGCGGCATGAAGCCTGAAAACATCGCCGGAGTCATCATGGAGAGCTATCAGGGCGTCGGTCCTGACTTTGCGCCGGTCGAATACATCCAGAAGCTGCGCCAATGGTGCGATGAGCATCAGGTCGTGCTCACGTTTGATGAAGTGCAGTCCGGTTTCGGCCGCACGGGCAAGTTCTGGGCCTTCGAGCACTACGGCGTCACGCCGGACCTCATCTGCTGCGGCAAAGGCATCAGCTCCGGCATGCCGCTGAGCGCCGTGATCGGCCGCCAGCACATCATGGATCACTTCCCGCCAGGCAGCATGACCAGCACGCACACCGGCAATCCCGTCTGCTGCGCCGCTGCGACTGCAAACATCAAAAAACTTCTCGCCGAAGACCTCACCGGCAATGCGGCGAAGCTCGGTATCATTTTGCACGAGCGCTGCAAAGCCATCCAGGCACGCCATCCGAGCGTCATCGGCCACGTCACCTGCGCCGGACTCGTTGCAGGCCTGCAAACCGTTGCTCCAGGTAAAAAAGAGCCGAATCACGACCTCGCGCACCGCATCATCGAGCTGTGCTATCAGCGCGGCCTGCTGCTCTTCGCGCCTGTCGGCGCCTGGGGCCAGACCGTCAAGATTTGCCCGCCGCTCACCGTCACCGAAGAGGCGCTCATCGAGGCCTGCGACGTGCTCGACGGCGCGGTGGATGATGCGGTGCGAGAAATGTCGGCCTGAGTCTGCGTACTTTGGGCATGCTGAGAACGCGCCTGCTTTTGCCTCTGACCTTCGTTGCCGCTTTACCGGCTGCGGCGGCTCCATTGACGTTTGAAAAGGACGTGCGGCAGATTTTGAAGGCACACTGCTTTCACTGTCATGGCGAGGATGGAGAGACCAAGGGTGGCCTCGACGTGCGTCTGGCGCGTTTCATCGTCAAAGGCGGCAAAACCGGCCCCGCAATCGTCCCAGGCGACACGGCGAAGAGCCACCTGCTTGAGCTGGTCAAACAGGGCGAGATGCCGAAAGGAAAGGGAAAGCTCAAAGACAAGGACATCGCCACACTCGAAGCCTGGGTCGCTCAAGGAGCCAAAACGGCGCGGCCAGAGCCGGAGAAACTCGGTCCCGAGCATGCCTTCACGGATGAAGATCGCGCGTGGTGGTCTCTACAGCCCATTTCCACTCCGAAAGTTCCAAGTTTCAGGTCTCAAGTTTCAAGTTCACAGGGCGCGACATCAGCCGCCAACTTGAAACCTGAAACTTCAAACCTGAAACCTGGCATCGATGCGTTCATCGCCGCCAAACTCGCTGAAAAGGGACTCTCGTTCTCGCCTGACGCCGATCCGGTGACGTTCATTCGTCGCGCCAGCTTCGATTTGCTCGGCTTGCCGCCGACGCCCGAGGAAGTCGATACCTTCGTCGCCGCCTATATCAAGAATCCAGCATCCAGCATCGAGCAACTGGTGGACCGCCTGCTCGCCTCGCCGCACTATGGCGAGCGCTGGGGCCGTCACTGGCTCGACGCGGCTGGCTATGCCGACAGCGAGGGCTTTGGCGAGAAGGATCTGGAGCGCAAGTGGGCGTGGAAGTATCGCGATTACGTCATCGCCTCGCTGAACAAGGACAAGCCCTTTGACCAGTTCGTGCGCGAGCAGCTCGCGGGCGATGAGATGATCCCGAAGCCCTTCAACAAGGAGTCGGCGGACGCGATCGAAAAGCTCACGGCCACCGGCTTTCTGCGCATGTCGCCCAATGGCACCGGCGAATTGGGCGACGACGCCACGAAGAACGCCAATATCGCCGACACGATCAAGATGGTCGGCACCTCGCTTTACGGCCTCACCATTGGCTGCGCCCAGTGCCACGACCATCGCTACGATCCCATCTCGCAGGCCGACTACTACCGCTTGCGTGCCGTGTTTGAGCCCGGATTTGATCCCAAGGCCTGGCGCAACCCCGCGCGCAGCCTCGTCTCACTGCTCACCGATTCGCAGGCCAAGGAAGCCGCGAAGATCGAGGTCGAGGCGAAGAAGATCGACGATGCGCGTCTGAAGAAAACCGAGGAATTCATCACCGAGGTGCTGGAGAAGGAACTCCTGAAGGCTCCCGAGAAGGATCGTGAAGCGCTGCGTGCCGCCTACCGCACGGAATTGAAAAAGCGCAGCAAGGACCAGATCGCTCTGCTGAAAGCCTGGCCGCGCATCAACCAGCTCAGCGCCGGCTCGCTCTACCTCTACGACACCACCTACAAGACCAAGCATGCGGCCGAGCTGAAGGAAATGAGCGACGCGGCGGCCAAGGTGCGCGACACGAAGCCGAAGGAGGAGTTTCTGCACGCCTTTGTCGAAGAACCGAAAGCGAAGCCCGAGCTCGTGCCTGCGACCTTCGTCTTCAACCGTGGCAACCATGACCAGCCGAAGGAAAAAGTCGGCCCCAGCGAGCTCACCGTGCTCGCCGGCCAGCGGAAGGTCGAATTGCCGGAGAAAGACCCGAAAATGGCCACCACCGGCCGCCGCCTTGCTCTCGCGAACGCTTTGACCGACGGCAGGCACCCGCTGCTCGCTCGCGTGATGGTGAACCGCGTGTGGATGCAGCATTTCGGCAAGGGCATCGTCGCCACGCCAGGCGATTTCGGCCAGCTTGGCAGCAAACCCACGCATCCCGAGTTGCTCGACTGGCTGGCGGCCGAGTTCATGCGCGAAGGCTGGAGCTTGAAGCATCTGCATCGTGTCATCATGACCTCGCGCACCTACCGGCAGGCCTCCACGCGTGATGCGACACGCGATCGCATCGATCCGGACAATCTCTACCTCAGCCGCATGAACGTGCGCCGCCTGGAGGCCGAGACGCTGCGCGATTCGCTGCTCGCCATCAGCGGCAAGCTCAATCCGAGGATCGGCGGCGCGCCCGTGCCCGTCATGTTCAATGAGGAAGGCCAGGTCGTGATCGGCATCGACACCACGGACACCGCAGGCCGTCCCACCGGCAAAATCATTCCGCTCAATGGCGACGAGTTCCGCCGCAGCATCTACGTGCAGGCTCGGCGCTCACGACCGCTGGAGATGTTCGCCACCTTCGACGCCCCAGTCATGGAGCCGAGCTGCGACATCCGCTCCGTCACCACCGTCAGCCCGCAGAGCCTGCTGCTCATGAACAGCGCCACCATGCGCGTGCACGCCCAGCAGTTCGCCCAGCGCGTGCAAAACGAAGGCGGCAAGGAGCTGCCCGATCAAATCCGCCTCGCGTGGAAGCTTGTGAACGGCAAAGCGCCCTCCGAGGCCGACGTGCAGGGCAGCATTGAGTTCGTGCAGGCCCAGACCGACTTCTACAAGGCCAACCCCACGCCGCTGGAAGTCCAGCTCGGCGCTCCCGCCAAAACACCCGGTGATCCCGCCTTCCTCGGCCTCACCGCCCTCTGCCACGCGCTCATGAGCAGCAATGCGCTGCTCTATGTGGATTGAGCAAGGATCGTCCTTGCTCTTGAACACCTTGGCGGGCTAACCTGCCCGCATGGCCCAGGCAATCATGAATCCCGAGGAGGTCCGCCGTTTCGCGGCGGAACTGAAGCGCTTCAACACCGACATGCAGCAGCGAGCCTCGTCGCTGCAAAGCCGCTTCTCCGCCCTCGGCGAGACCTGGCAGGACGCGGAGCATGAGAAATTCGCCGCCGAGTTCCTCACCACCATGAAAGCCATCAAGAAATTCATGGAGATGAGCGAGCAGCACACTCCATTCCTGCTGAGGAAGGCGCAGCGCATCGAGGACTACCTCAATCAACGATAAACGCATCGAGATGAACTTGAAACCTTGAACCTGAAACTAAAAAAACTCCCGCATGGCCGACCAAGCCCGCATCTCGAACCTCGACGCCATCGAGGCATTTCGTTCCGCGCTGATCGTCTTCATCAGCAAGACGAGGCAGTCGCTCGAAATGGCGCAGGATGCGGTCAAAAAGACCCGCGCATGGCTGCAGACCGAGCAGCCCGCCTTCTGGTCCGCGCAGATCAAGCAGCGGCAGAAACGCCTCGATCAGGCGAACGCGGAGCTCATGTCCGCGCGCATGTCCGAATTTGTCGAGACACCGAGCGTGCAGCAGATGGCCGTGCGCAAGGCCAAGGCCGCGCTGGAAGAAGCGCAGGCCAAGCTGGAACGCACCAAGGCATGGGCGCGCGACTACGACCGCGCGGTCGCCCCTTTGTCCCGAAAACTCGACGCGCTGCGCGATTACATCGAGAACGATCTCACCCTTGCCACAGCTCACCTTGTCGAAATCCAAAAAATCCTCGATGCTTACAACGAAACTCGCATTGCTGAGGTGAGTCCTGATACAGCGAGCTGAAAAAACAAAAATCAGAACATGAATTTGATCCAGACGGCCCGCGAACTCTCCGAACACTGGCACGCCACGAAAACTTCGTGGCGGGACGCCAAGGCGCTGGAGTTTGAAAAGCGTTACCTGGAGCCGCTGCCCGGACTCGTCACCAAAACAGGCGCGGTGATGAACGAACTCGAAGTCCTCCTCAAAAAGATCCGCAAAGATTGTGAGCAATCCCACTGACCTGCGCGCCTCGCGCATTCTCTCACTTTACACCTCGCTCCGCGACAGCATCGCCGTTTTTGCACAGCGCGGCGAGCAGATCGCCCGGGAAATACGTTCCCGGCGCTACACAGCCGAGCAAAACCACCTCCAGCAACTCGAAGCTTTCGACACTCAGCACAGCGAGTCACTCGCCGAGACTGCTGCGCAGTGGGATCAATACGCGGAGGCCATCCGCGCACGCCATGCCGCCCGCGACGCCGCATTCAAGCGCTACGAAGACCGCATCAAGCGCGACCTTCCGGCCATGACGCAGAAGGAGCGTGAACGCTGGCTCGGCAAACAGCAGATACGCCGTGTGCAGGCCGACGCGGCCCGCAAACGCGGTTTGCAGCAGGCCGACGACGTGGCCACCGCCCTGCTCGACCGGCTTACCACGGCCAAGGACCGTCTGCTGGCCGTTTTGAAGGCGACAGGAGAACGCCTGACCCGCAAAAGCACGCCGCAGGCCGAGGGACTGCTCTCGCTCGCCGAGCTTCCGGCACGTGTGGAGATCGTCGAGGCGCAGGCATTGAGTCTGGAAGAGCAGCTCGCCTCCGGCAAAAGCTCCGGCCTGCTCAAGATGTTCTCCAAACCCAGCGTTGACCTGAAGCAGTTGTCCCAGGCGGTGGCAGATTACGAATGCTGCATCGAAGAGTTGAACCTCGCGCGTGAAAAAGAGGCGGCCCGTCTGCAGGCCGAGTTCGAGGCCACCGACGCGGAGGTCAGCGCCGATTGGGGGAAGGTGGAGGAAGTGGCCGAGAAGTTCCGCGCCGCGATGCTCAAACGGCTCGCCACTCAGATTCCTGCTTGCCTGGCCCGCAACGAACGCCTGCTGGCCCGCAACTTGCAGCGCTTCGACGCGCAGAAAGCCGCAAGCCTGGCCGAATACAGCAGTCCGGTCGCACTGCAGCGCCAGCTACTGATCGAGCAGCATGTCGCCGCGCTGAGCGCGATGCAGTCGGCCGCTGACAAACGCTGGGCCGACCTCGAAACCGAGTGGCAGGCCAAAATCCCCGATTTGCTCGCTCAAATCGACGAAGCAGCCCAAATCACCGCCTCGCCGTGGAGCGCGGATTACACCGCGCCGACGACTTTTCCGCCGCACAGCCGTTTCGCGGAGCTAAAGCTCGATTTGAGCAAGGAGGCCGCCATTTTCGACAAAGACACGCCGCTGAGCCTCGCGGGTCACGAGCACGTTTCGCTGCCGCTGGCACTGACCTTCCCTCAAGAAGCCTCGCTGCTCATCGAAACGGATGACGACGGCGGCAAGTGGGTGCCGGAAGTGATGAACAGCCTCATCTTCCGCATCCTGAAAACCGCACCGCCCGGAAAGGCGCACTTCACCATCATCGACGCCGTCGGTTTGGGGCAAAATTTTGCCGGCTTGATGCATCTGGCCGATTACGAGCCTGCGCTCATCAATCGCCGCATCTGGACGCAGCGCGATCACATCGAAGAACGCCTCCAGGAGCTCAACGAGCACGTTGAGAAGGTCATCCAGATGTACCTTCGCAACGAATACGCGACGATCACCGAGTACAACGAGCAGGCCGGCAGTGTGGCGGAGAAGTATCACTTCCTCGTCATCGCGGGACTGCCCGCAGGCTTCAGCGAAAGCGCCATGTCGCGGCTGAAAAGCATCCTCGCCAGCGGACCGCGCTGCGGTGTCTTCACGCTCGTGCATTGGGATCGCCGTCAGGCGTTGCCGGAAGGCCTCAGCGCCGAAGATTTGCGCAAATTCACCGTCCGTCTCGTCCGCGAAAAAGGCGTGGTGAGCTTTGGCGGCATTTCCACGCTTCAACTCGATCCTTTTGTCAGCGACGAAATCGCGGCGGACCTTGCGCATCAGATCGGACAGGCCAGCATCGATTCGAATCGCGTGCAGGTGCCGTTCTCCGTCGTCGCGCCGAAGGAAATGTGGAGCGAAAGCACCACCAACGAGCTGCGCATCGCCATCGGCCGCACCGGAGCCACAAAGCTGCAAATGCTCGCCATCGGCAAAGGCACGAAACAGCACGCGTTGCTCGCCGGGAAGACTGGCTCCGGCAAATCGACGCTGCTGCACATCATCATCACGAATCTCGCGCTCACGTGCAGCCCGGACGAGATCGAGTTCTACCTCATCGACTTCAAAAAAGGTGTCGAGTTCAAGTGCTATGCCGATGCGAAACTGCCGCACGCCAAAGTCATCGCCATCGAGAGCGATCGCGAATTCGCGCTGAGCGTGCTGCAACGCATCGACGAGGAATTGAAACGCCGAGGCGAGCTTTATCGCAAACTCGGAGCGCAGGATTTGGCCGGATACAAAAAAGCAGGCGGCACGGAGCCGATGCCGCGCAGCATGCTCATCATCGACGAGTTCCAGGAGTTCTTCGTCGAGGACGATTCGGTGGCTCAAGGAGCCGCGCTGCTGCTCGACCGCATCGTGCGTCAGGGTCGTGCGTTCGGCATTCACGTCTTCCTCGGCTCACAAACGCTCGGTGGAGCCTACACGCTCGCCCGCACCACTTTGGGCCAGATGGTCATCCGCATCGCGTTGCAATGCAACGAGACCGATGCCGCGCTCATCATGGATGAAGGCAACGTCGCCGCACGGATGCTCTCGCGGCCCGGTGAAGGCATCTACAACGACGCTGCGGGCGCTTTGGAGGGCAATTCGCCTTTCCAAGTCGTCTGGCTCACGGATGAAGAACGCGACGAAAATCTCGCCAAAGTGGCCGCGCTCGCTCAAACACGCGGATTCGGCAAAAAACGTCCCATCGTCTTCGAAGGCAACATGCCGGCCGATGTTCGCGACAATTTACTGCTGGCCGCCGCGCTCGAAAATCCGCCTGCGAAGGCTCCTGCTGATCCCCGCGTCTGGCTGGGCCTCCCGAACGCCATCAAAGGCCCCACCGATGCGATGTTCCCGCGACAGAGCGGCCGTCACTTGCTGCTCGTGGGCCAGAACGACGAAGCCATCGCCGCTATCATGGGCCTAGCGATGATCGGACTCACCGCGCAGCATCCTCGCGACAAAGCGCCTGCGTTTTATCTGATCCACGGAGCTTTGGCGGAAACGCGAGAGTTCGACTTCCTCGAAGCCGCCGCCAAGAAGGCGCATGCGAAGGTTACGCAAGGTCATGAAGCTCCCGACTTCATCGCCGAGGTCCACGCCGAGATGAAACGCCGGAGCGATGAAGGCAGTGCGGGCGATCCGCCGATCTTCCTGCTCGTCCACGGCCTGCAAAAGTTCCGCAAGCTGCGCTACGAGGAGGATTTCTCCTTCGGTGGCGACGACTCGCCGAAACCCGGCAATCAGCTCAACGAAATCATCAACGAAGGCCCGCCGCTCGGCATCCACCTCATCACCAGCCTCGACACGCTGAACAACATCCAGCGCTGCCTCAGCCGCAAGGCGCTGAGCGAGCTCGGCATGCGCGTCCTCTTCCAAATGAGCGCCAACGACAGCGCCAGCTTGATCGACTCCCCCAAAGCCGGTTCGCTGGGCCTGAATCGCGCGCTGTTTTACTCCGAGCACGAGTCACGGATGGAGACTTTCCGGCCGTTTGCGCTGCCGGGGGGGGATTGGGTGGCGCAGCAAGCACGACCAACGTCAGGATGAACCTGGTTACCGTTCTTGAGCTGATTAGCGCGATTAGAAAATGATGAACAAACCGGGTGTCAGCGCCGGGTGTCGGACGCCTGCGACCCAACGACCATTTCCTTCCCAGAAGAGGTGTTTTCGGTGGCTTTGTTCACTTGGACGACAAACGGAGGGGATTCGCCACCCATCTTGCCGCCCTGGTCGAGGAAGCGGTTGAGGTCGGCCATGGCGGCCTTAAAGCGTGGATCGCCGGCTCGCATGAAGGCGGCGACGCGAAGTGTAAGGGCACGACCATTCCACGGATAAGGCTGGCCGAGGCTTTCGACGGCGGCGAGCTGCTGCGGGACATTCAGGACCATGGCCATCTCGCAGCGTATGCCGAGGCGGACACTGCGCGCGACCTGGACGGGGTAAGGACGGTCAAGCTTCTCGAAGATCCTCATGAAGCGGGGATCCTGCACCACGGCTTGGTTCGTTCTGACGTATTCGCTGAGAAGGTAGAGGGCCCCCTTGACGAGGACGAGGCGGCACCAAGGCACCTTTATGAGATGGTCGAGGCCGTGTTCGATGTGCATGAGCGCCTCGGAGGGCTTGTTCTGCACATGGCAGGTGATGGCGCGGAGGAAATGCGCGTCCACGGCGGAAACCGGCACGATGGCGTCGATGGCCGCGAAGGCGTCGGGATCTCCCGTGCGCGCTTTTGCATGAGCAAGGAGTACGCGGTCGGCCAACACAGGAGAGGCGGGCGCAGGAGCGGCGAGGTGGTCGGAATAGCGCTGCCTCCAGAAGGAGCGCAGATGCTCCACTCGTGCACGAACATCCGCAGGGGCATTCGCAGGCAAAACTTCATCGGAAGCGCTCTCCCACAAGCGGCCTGGCATGTGAAGCCGCTCGGCGAGGTAGCGCTCCGTGTCGATTGGCGCGTCCACTTTCGGCAGATGGCAACCGGCACGAGTGGCCGCACGGGCGAGGTCGAGCGAGCAGTTGGATTGTTTCGCCACACTGCGGGCGAAGCTGAACTCCAGGCGGTTCATGTCGTCGGTGTTCACCGTTCTCGTGTCGGCGGCGATGGCGGCGCAGTAGTCACTGTTCGCCACGCAGCCGGCGAGGAAACCTTCTGCCGTGTCGGTTTTCCAGAAGCGACGCAGCGCCTCGGCCATGGGCTCGATTTTGACGCGCTGGCGGATGGAGTCGAGCGACCAAGGCGTGTCCTCGTTCGAACAGACGAGAAGCATGTCCACGGTCTGTGTGGCCCAGACCTCGACTTTCGGAAAAACTTGGCGCAATGTGGTGATGACGGTGCTGATGGTGGCCGGCTCGACCTCGTAACCTTGCAGCCACTGGCAAAAAATGCCGCCCTTGTTCATGCGCTGGCTGGCATTGGTATAAAATTCACGCGTGTAGAGGTTCGCCACTCCGGCGCGGCAGGGATTCGAGGGCTCGGAGACAATGAGATCGTAGTTTTCGCCCTTGGTGAGCAGGAATTCGCGCGCATCGCCGGTGATGTTGTTCACGCGTGGATGCTTCATCGCGTTGCGGCTCACGGGATCGAAGAACACGGCCACCTTGCGAATTTCCTCCTCAAGTTCGAGCACATCCACACGCTGCATGCCTGGCACGTCGGCCAGCCATCCTGCCGTGGTGCCGGTGCCCAGCCCGACGACGCAGGCGTTCCGCGGATTCGGATGCAAAACGGCCCCAGTGATGCCGAGCATGACCTGCGTGCCAGCGTCGTCCACCGCGGAGCCGTCACTCTTGCCATTCGTCAGAAACGCATACTGCGATCCTTCGACGACGGCGACACTGGTCTCGCGCCCGTCATAAGCCTGCACGAGCGAACGCCGCGCATCGCGCAGCCAGCTTTCCAGCCCCATGGCGGTGCGGTAGTTGTCCTTCACGCGGCCATAGCCGATGGGCGTGTGCATCCATGCGGCTGTCGGCCCCGTGACACCGAACGCAAAGAAGCCGCACACGACCAGCGAAGCGAGCGCGCAGCGTCCACTCCACGAGAATGCGAAGGCATCCCCTGCCCTGCGGCGGATTTGCAGCCACAGCGACGCGGCCGACATCGTGGCGATCAAAACCGCTGCGAGTACCCAGCAGCCGCGCAATCCGAGCAGCGGCACGAGCAGGAAGCCGCCAAGCAGCGACCCGGAAATGGAGCCAAAGGTGTTCCAAAGATAAGCGCGGCCGAGTTGCTGCCCCACGCCGGCATTTCCCCGCCCCAGCAATGACACGAGCAGCGGAAACTGGATGCCGCTGAGAAGCGAAGGGAAGAACGCGAGCGATCCCATCACCACCGCCCAGCCCAGCGCCATTTGAGCGAGGCCCACGCCGCGCAGGCTGTCGTTCAAGATGAGCGCAAGATGCGCAATGCGGTCCCCCAATGCAAACGGCAGCAACACCGCCAGTGCTTGCAGAGCGGAGACGAGCGTGAAACCAGCGATGCTGGGTTCCGCTTTTTTCAAGATGAGCGAGTAAAGCAACCCGCCGATGCCCATGCCTGCAAGCACGACACACAGCACGAGGCCAAAACCATAAACCGAGCCGCCGAGCAGCGGCGTGGAGACGCGATACCAGACGAGCTCCGCGACGAAGAAGGTGAAACCGCTCATGAAGGCCGCCGCCAGCACGAAGGAGGCCGGTGCCTTCGCGGCGACACGCTCTTCGTCGGCTGTCTCGCTCTCAGCAGACGGTTGGCGCGGATCTTTCTCCTGGAACATCGAGATCGCTCCCGCCGCGAGCGCGATTGCCAGATTCGCCAGCACCGCGATGGTCAGCGCTCCCCGGTTTCCCAGCGTCGGCAGCAGCCAGAATGTGCTCAAAACCGCCCCCGTCACCGCCCCGGCGATGTTGATGCCATAAAAGAACGCGGTGATCGAGCGGCGCGGATCGTCATCACGCTGCGCGAACTTCATGGCCGCCGGCAGCGTGCCGCCCATCAGGAAACAAGGCAGTCCGAGCACCAGCACCGTCATGAGCAGTTGCAGGCAGGTCGCCCAACCGAGCCCCATGCCCGCCGTGCCGCCTGTTTTCAGATAAAGCGAACGAGCCAGCCCCAGCATCATCGGCGAAACCGCCGCCGCGAGGGCGATCCCCACCTCCAGCCGCGCATAAAATCGAAACGGCCGCCCCACACGCTCGACCCAGCCGCCAAACAGCTTCCCGCCGAACCCGAGTCCCGCCATGAACACCGCCACCACCGCCGCCGCCGCCGGAGCCGCCCCGCCAAACACGAGCCGAAACTCCCGCAGCCAGACCGTCTGGTAAATCAGCGAGCAGAAGCCCGACAAAAACAGGATCAAAGCCAACGTTAACTGGGTGAGCTGAACACGTGCTGGGGAGGCAACAGGAGTGGTCGAGGTCATAAATAAAGGTTAATTAACGGGTAATTTATATAATAACCATAACTTTACAAATAAATTATGACTCTTGGCCGACTTTCTGACTTCCGCCTATGTCTTGCCGCAGCGCCGGCTATAGGTTCGGATCATGAAGACCCCATTCCTGCTCGCCTGCCTGTTATTGCCAAGTTTGAGCGGCTGCACGCACGACTCTTGGAGGCAAGCCTTCTCGGCCAGGGTGCTCACGGTCTCCTACGACGACCTCGGCACTGAGGCGATGGTCAGCCCCGTTTTGGGACCTCGCGGGACCGACCCGCAAATCGTGGTTCGGCAGGGGGCTACGAACCCGCAAAGCACCCCGCGTTGCCTGAACGCGCACGAGGGCTTGCTCATGCTCCGCCGAAACTCCCGCAACCTTCCACGCACTGCGGAAAACGAACCGCTGCAGCGGCGGATGAAATCCGCCTACGACCGGCTATACCATTACTACAATCAGAGGCGGGACGCGTTTCTCGCAGTGCCTGCCTTCGGTGGACGTGGCTCCATGACCATGATGCCACCCGTGCCGCCATCACTTTAAAAAGCGATCAATTCAGCGCCTCACGTGCCGACTGGAACAGGTAATGCCCCCAGCCGTGCTGCGTGTCGCCGCTCCAGTCCGGGTCGTAATGCTGGCTTTTGAAGATGAAGCGCTCCGGATGCGGCATGAGGCCGAACACACGGCCGGTATCGTCCTGCAAACCCGCGATGGAAGCGGTGGAGCCGTTCACGTTGTTCGTGTAAAGCAGTGCCGCATGGCCGGATTTCACGTATTTCGCGGCGTCTTCTCCTTCCGTGACAAGGCGGCCTTCCGCATGCGCAATAGGCAGCTCAAAGGTTTCCGGCAGCTTCGTGAGGTAGGGGCTCTTTTTGGCCGTGGTCTTCTTCAAACCAACCCACTGGCACATGAAACGGCCGCTGGTGTTGTGGATCAGGCTACCCTTTGGCAGAAGATCGAGCTGCGTGAGGATCTGGAAACCGTTGCAGATGCCGAGAGCATAGCCGCCCTTGTCCACGAAGGACTTCAAGCGGTCGCCCAGCCTTGATTTCGTGATGAGCTGCGCGATGCGGCCGGACATCACATAGTCCCCGTAGCTGAAGCCGCCGGAGAACACGATCATCTGCGCCTTGTCGAGCGCTGAAGGCTCCAGTAGCGCCACCGGCAGCACCTCCGTGCTAAATCCCGCCGCCTCCAGCGCACGGGCGGTTTCAGCGTCACAATTCGTTCCGGGAAATTTCAAAAGCAGGGCGTGGGGCATGGCGGATTCGTCCCCGCATCTAGGCCAAGCCGGTGCCGCATGCAACCGCTTTGCCCGGTTGCGGATGCTGTCTGATGCACTAGCTTTCGCGCATCATGTTCAAAGACCTCTTTTCTCCCACGAACACCTTTATCTACGGCTTCGTGCTGTGCGGCATCTTCCTGGCGCAGTCGTGGTGGGCTCATTTCAAGACCAAGCGCGAGCTGAAGCGCTACAAAGGCATGCTCAGCGACAAGCTAGAACTCGAGTCCAAGCAAAGCCAGGACGTGAAGAAGGAGCAGGCTTCTTTGAAACAGGAAAATGAAAACCTCCGCATGCAGGTCGCCCGCCTCAACGAGCGCCCCGACAACAAGCTCCAGCGTGAGCTCGAAATCCTCGCCCGCGCCGAGAAGCAGATGGTCATCAGCGCGCCCGGCTTCGCCCCGGCTTGGGAAATGGCCAAGTCCGCCGCGCTGAGCCAGCTTGAGGAGGAGGAAAAGGGGAAATCCTTCCCGCAGAAAGTCTTCCGCAAGCTCATCGGCTCCGGCTCCACCCAGAGCAATGTCGCACTGCCGGAGTCTGCCGCCGCCGCGGCGAAAAACGGGACGCCCGCCGCCTCTGCCGCCTAATCCGCCGCGCGAATGACCCGCACGGAGGCATACCTCGCCTTGAACCTGCTCCCGCAGGTCGGCCCTGTGCGGGTGCGCAAGCTGCTGCGGCACTTTGGCAGCCCGGAGCGAATCCTCAGCGCAAAAAGCAGCGAGATCGTGCAGGTCGAAGGCTTTGGCAGCGCCCAGGCCGAGGCCATCGCCGGCTGGGAAAGTCAGATCGATCTCGCTGGCGAGCTGAAAAAGATCCGCGAACGCGAGCTCAGCCTCCTCACGCAGGAGGACGAGCTCTATCCGCCCCTTCTGCGTGAGATCCACGATCCTCCGGTCATCCTCTACCTCTGGGGCCGGCTCACCAAGCGCGACCACAACGCCCTCGGCATCGTCGGCAGCCGTCACGCCACGCATTACGGCCTCAGCGCCACGAAAAAACTGGGCTTCCAGGTCGCCTATGCCGGTTACACCGTCGTCAGCGGGCTCGCTCGCGGCATCGACACCACCGCGCATGAGGCCGCGCTCGCCGCGAAAGGCCGCACCGTCGCCGTCATCGGCTCCGGCATCGGCAAGCTTTATCCGCCCGAAAACATGGCCCTCGCCGAGCGCATCGCGCAAAACGGCGCCGTCATCAGTGAATATCCCGTCGATCGCATCGCCGACAAACAGACCTTTCCCTACCGCAACCGCATCGTCTCCGGCTGGAGCTGCGGCTTGATCGTCGTCGAGGCACCGCTGCGCAGCGGATCGCTCATCACCGCGCAGCAGGCCGCCGACCAGGGCCGCACTGTCTATGCAGTGCCAGGCCCCATCGACAAACCCACCTCCGCGGGCTGCAACCGCCTCATTCAACAAGGAGCCAAGCTCATCATGGACGGCGCGGACGTGCTAGATGATCTCATGACCCTCTTCCCCACCGCGCCCAGCGCCCCGAAAATCGAGGAGTCAAAGCCCGCCGCGCCGCTCAGCCTCGACGAAGAAATCCTCTACAACGCCATCGGCACTGACGAGGCCCACATCAATGACATCGTCACCTCCTCCGGCCTCACCACCGGCACCGTAAACGCAACGTTGATGCGCCTCGAAATGAAACGCCTCATCCGCGCCCTGCCGGGCAGAAGATATGTGCGGTTGGTGTGATTGGGTGATGCTTCTTGAAATGGTAAGAGGCCACTCCGGCCAGCGTTCATGAAAACACATGCGCCTCCTGCCCGTCTTACTTCTCACCTCCCACCTCTCACTCTCCCACGCCGTCGATTTCTCGCACGAGATCGTGCCGATCCTTCGCGAGCATTGCGCGGAGTGTCATGCAGGGGACAAGAAGAAGGGCGGGTTCAGCTTCAATGACCGGAAGGCGCTTCTCGAAGGCAGCGAGAATGGCGAGGTGATCAAAAGCGGGCGCTTCATCGAGGTGATGCTTTCCACGGACAGCGATGAGCAGATGCCGCCGAAGGGAAAACGCGTGCCCCCGGAGAAGATCGCGCTGCTGAAGCAGTGGATCGCGGAGGGGATGAAGTGGGAGGACGGGTTTGCGTTCAAGAAACCGGCCTATGAGCCGCCGTTTTTGCCGCGGAAGGTCGTGCTGCCGCAATCAGGGGCCGCGCATCCGATTGATCGTTTGCTGAAGAAAGACCTGCCCAAGGCCTCTGATGCGGCGTTTCTGCGTCGGGCGCATCTCGATTTGATCGGCCTGCTGCCGACGGCGGAGGAGATGGCGGCGTTTGAGAAGAATCCGGATCGCACCAAACTCGTCGAGGCGCTGCTGAAGCGTGACATGGACTACACGGAGCATTGGCTCACGTTTTGGAATGACCTGCTGCGCAATGACTACGGCGGCACGGGTTTTATCACCGGCGGTCGCAAGCAGATCAGCAACTGGCTCTACCGCGCATTGATCGAGAACAAACCCTTCGACCAGTTCGTGCGGGAGCTGATCGCGCCGCCGAATGATGAGAGTCGGGGCTTCATCGATGGCATCAAGTGGCGTGGCGATGTCAGCGCGGGGCAGACGGTGGAGATTCAGTTCGCGCAGAGCGTTTCGCAGTCGTTCCTGGGCATCAACATGAAGTGCGCATCCTGCCACGACAGCTTCATTGATCGCTGGAAACTCGGCGAGGCCTACGGACTGGCCGCGATCTATGCACAGAAGCCGCTGGAGATTCACCGCTGTGACAAACCCATCGGCCAGACCGCCACGGCGGCGTGGTTGTTCCCGGAGATCGGTCAAATCGACGCGAAGGCACCGCCTGCGGACCGCCTGAAGCAACTCGCCGCGCTGATGACGCATGAAAAGAACGGCCGCGTGCCGCGCACCATCGTGAACCGCCTGTGGGCACGCCTGATGGGTCGCGGGATTGTGCATCCGGTGGATGCGATGGGCACGGAGCCGTGGAATGCGGACCTGCTCGATTACCTCGCCGTGTATCTCGTGGAAAGCGGCTGGGATTTGAAGAAGACCCTCGCCCACATCGCCACCTCGCAGGCTTACTCATCGCAGGCGCAGGTCGTGCAGAAAGGCGCGGACGATCACGGCTACGTCTATGCCGGTCCGCGTGCCAAACGGCTCACGGCAGAGCAATTCGTGGACGCCGTATGGCAACTCACCGGTGCCGCGCCGACGAAGATGGACGCCAATGTGCTGCGCGGAAAAGTCGATCCCGCTTTGGCGAAGAAGATCACCGTCAAAGGCCAGTGGATCTGGAGCGACAACCTCAAACCCGCTGCAGGCGAGACCATCACGCTGCGCAAAACCATCCAGCTCGACTCCGATCCCGCCAGCTCCAGCGCCGTGATGACCTGCGACAACGAATACATCCTCTACGTCAACAACCGCAAGATCAGCGAGAGCACCGACTGGACGAAATTCGCCGCTGTGCCGCTGCAAACAGCGCTGAAGAAAGGTCAGAACGTCATCCTCGCCGTCGCCAAGAATGCGGGCAAAGGCCCGAACCTCGCCGCTTTCTTCTTCGATGCCCGCGTGCGTGATGACAAAGGCCAGGAAACCATCATCGCCAGCGATGACACTTGGGAATGGACCTCCGCCGTCCCCGGCGGCAAGGAAGGCCGCCTCGGCCAGTTCCAGCCGAAGGACTGGAAAAAAGCCCGCATCGTCCAGCCCATCGCCGCGTGGACGACTGCGCTCAATCAACAAGCCCCGATGCTCCTCGCCCAAGGCGCCACAGCGAACGGCATGATGGTCCGCGCTTCATTGATGAAGTCGGATTTCCTCATGCGCACGCTTGGAAGGCCGAATCGCGATCAAATCGTCACCGAGAGGCCGAATGAGCTCTCCACGCTCGAAGCGATTGATTTGGCGAATGGCAGCCTGTTGGCCCAGAACCTCGAAAAAGGCGCGAAACGCCTGCTGGAGCTTCAAAAGCCCGATTTGGTCGCCGAACTCTACCGCCACGCCCTGAGCCGAAATCCATCCGAAGCCGAAAAAGCCCTCGCCAAGGAAATCCTCGGCGAAAAACCGACGCAGCAAGGCATCGAGGACCTGCTGTGGTCCGTGTGCATGCTGCCGGAGTTTCAGGTCGTCAGGTGATGCATCCCAAGAAAGCGGCTTTTGGGGCGTGAGGTCGGTATCATGCACCGCAAAGCCGTTCGCCTCCTCGGACTCACTCTTCTGCTACTCTCGGCGGCAGGCATCTTCTTCAAGCTGGAGTTCCCACCTTCCTCGCACTCAACCTATTCGACCGAGACGGCTTCAACTATTCGAAAATGGATGAATCCCAGAGTCTTGGAAACAATGAAGCGGAGAATGCATCAGCACCACCACCGGGTGATGACAAAGCTGCCAGCCAAAAGAAGGGTATGCAGTTATGGGTCAGACGATGGTTGCTGCCGTCCAGACTTGGCGGATCATTTGCCATTGCCAGCGCCAATCGGCAGATCCACGGAGCCACTGATGAAAATGCTGCCGGAGTTTCAGGTGGTGCGGTGAGAGACATGGAGACATCAGCCACACTGCAAGATGCCGGGCGCGGGTGCCGTTGAGCGTGTCCCCCGTTGCCGTACGTGCCGCCTCCCTTGCGAAAGGTATGAAAATCGCATTGAAGCGCGGCCCGTGCTCACGATGTTTCTTTGATCTATTTCCAACCCCATGCACCCTCGCCTCGTCCTCTCCGCCCTCGGCTTTCTGCTTTCTGCACCGGCTCTTTTTGCCAATGACTGGACCAACTGGCGCGGACCGTTGCAAAACGGCGTGTCGCTGGAGCATTACACGAAGCCCGGCAAGCTGGCGGACGCCCCCGCGTGGACCTACGATGCCCGCAGCCGCGGCACGCCGGTGATTTGCGACGGCAAAGTGATCCTCTGGGGCTACAAAGGCGAGACAACCGACCTCATCGAGCTGCTGACCTGCCTGGATGCGAAGACGGGGAAAAAACTCTGGGAGCATGAGCTACCCGACTACCTGAGCGACTCGATCTACAACCGCTACTCCATCGGCGCGCCTACGATAGACCCGGTGACGAAGCGCATCTACCTCGTCAGCAACGCAGGGACTTTCTACTGCTTCGAATTTGACGGGAAGAAGGTCTTCGAACTGCCGCTCATGGAAGACCTTGGTCGCATGACCTTCCCGAACAGCCGCGTGGGCAGTCCTGTGATCGAGGGCGACCTGGTGCTGGTGCATTTCATCTTCTCCAACTGGGGCGCTGACGGCCCTGCGGCAGACCGCATCTACGGCTTCGACAAGAAGACCGGCGAACTCGTCTGGTGGACGCTGCCCGGCGTCTCGCCGCCTGTGGACAGCTCATTCTCCACGCCGGTGCTCGAAACCCGCGACGGCAAACGCGTCGCCTACTTCACCACCGGCTGCGGCCACATCGTCTGTGTGAATGCGCGCAACGGAAAGCCCTACTGGAAGTTTCCCATCTGCAAAAACGGCGTGAACCCCAGCGTCGTGCTGCACAAGGGCAACCTCATCGCCATCCACAACGACGAGAACGTCGATTCCTCCGAGAAGGGCCGCATGCTCTGCATCAAGCTGCCGGAGAAGCTCACCCCGCCCGTGCCTCCCGCCACCGAATCGGCCACACTCGAGCCCGGTGTCGAAGTCTGGCGCAATCCGATCGGTGCGACGAGCAGCTCGCCCGTGGTTGTCGGCGACGTGATCTACCAACTCACCGACGGCGCGGAGCTTTATGCGATCAATGCGAACACCGGTGCTGACATCTGGAAGTTGAAGCTCAGCAACGCCAACCTGCACTCCTCGCCGCTCTACGTTGATGGCTTGATCTACTGCCCGATGATGGAAGGCAAGCTCGTGATAGTGAAGCCTGGCGAAAAGGCCGGCGAGGTCGTCCAGGAGATCAAACTCGAAGGCGAGTGTCTCGGAGCACCAAGCTTGTGCGATGGCGTGCTTTACGTCACCACCACCCAGAAGCTGTATTCTTTCCCCATTCCGAACAGTGGCATCAAGACCGATGCCTCGCCCGTCGTCGAGATTCCGAAGGCTGGCAAAGCCGTCGCCTTGCAGATCATCCCTGCTGAAACTGTGATCATGGCCGGTGAAAAACAATCCTTCCGCATCCGCAGCGTTGATGCGAACGGCTTCGTCGTCAGCGAGGACGTGAAGGGTGTGAAGTGGGAATCCTTCATCCCGCCCACCGCGAAGGTGAAGGCCACGATGGACGCGAAGTTCAACGACGCAGGCGAGCTCGTCGTCGCACCCGATGCGAAGATCAGCGCCGGCGCGTTCAAAGGCACCGCGCCAGATGGACTCTTCGGCACCATCCGTGGTCGCGCACTGAAAAACCTGCCCATCACCGAGGACTTCGAAGGCTACACGCTCACCGAGGAGTTCCCGGTCGATCCGCAGAACAATCCCGCCTATAAATTCGCCTACCCGCCGCTGCCGTGGATCGGAGCCCGCTTCAAATTCCAGGTCATGGAAAAGGACGGCAACAAGGTCTTCGGCAAGAGCTTTGACCGCCTGCTCTTCCAGCGTGCCAGTGTCTTCATCGCCCCCTCGCATCTGAAGAACTATACCATGCAGGCCGACGTGCTCACCGAGGGGAACGCCCGCTCGAAGTCCGACATCGGCTTCATCCACCAGCGCTACCTCATCTGCCTGCGCGGCAACGCCGGAAAACTCGAAGTGTCCTCGAATTTGGAGCGCTTGAAGCAGGAAGTGCCCTTCAAGCTCACCGCCAACAAATGGTACACCTTCAAAACGAGCGTGAATGCCAGTGCCGTTGGCTCCGGCGTCGTGCAGGCCAAAGTCTGGGAAAAAGGTGCCGCCGAACCCGCCGCCTGGACCATCGAGGTGAAGCTGCCCCGCGTTCACCAGAGCGGCTCCCCCGGCCTCTTCGGCTTTACCCCGCTCAACCAGCGCCGCATGTACATCGACAACCTGAGTGTCGTGCCGAACAAGTGACTCACGCTCGCTTCGCGCCCCTATTCCCTCACCCCTGCTTTTCCAACAACATGACCACCAAACTCACCCCCATCCTTGCCCTGGCACTCGCAGCCGCGGCTTCGCTCAAGGCTGCTGACTACTCCCAGTGGGGTGGCGGCAACACGCGCAACATGGTGTCCGATGAAAAAGGACTGCCCATCGACTTCGATCCCGGCAAAAAATACGGCCCCAAGGCCGCGCCGAAGATTGCCGGCCGTCTTCGTCCAGACGCGCAGGAGGCTAACAAAGGTCCTGGTGCCGAGGACATCGACATGAGCACCACCAAAAACTGCCTGTGGGTCGCCAAGCTCGGTTCCCAGACCTATGGCACGCCCATGATCGCCAATGGCAAGGTCTATGTCGGCACCAACAATGAGTCGCCGCGCAATGAGAAGCACATCGGTGACCGCGGAGTCGTGATGGTCTTCGATGAGTACACTGGCAAATTCCAGTGGCAGCTCGTCTCCCCTAAGATGGGCACCGGCAAGGTGAATGACTGGGAATACCTCGGCATCTGCGCCAGCCCCACCATCATCGGCGACAAAGGTTATGTGCCCGGCAACCGCTGCCAGATCATTTGCTTTGACGTCAATGGACTCGCCAACGGCAATCAGGGCATGCAGGACGAAGCCGCGTTCATGGCTCCGCTCGACAAAGATGGCAAGCCCACCGCCCCCATTCCGCCGGGAGACACCGACGCGGACATCCTGTGGGTTTACGACATGTACAAGGAGCTCGGCGTCTTCCAGCACAACGCCACCGCCGGCTATCCCCTCGTCGTGGACGGCAAGGTTTTCGTCCCTACCTGCAACGGCGTGGATTGGACACACACCAACATCCCCGCCCCGAACTCGCCGAGTTTCATCATGCTGAACGCCGAGGACGGCACCCTGCTCGGCGAGCAGGATCATGTGGCCTCCGAACGTGTGCTGCACTGCTCCTGGTCCTCCCCGAACTATTTGGAGATCGGCGGCAAAAAGCAGGTCATCTTCGCCGCAGGTGACGGCTGGGTCTATTCCATGGCCCCCGAGACCAAGAAGAACGCTGACGATCTCGACATCCTCGTCGAACACTGGCGCTACGACGCCAATCCGCCCGAGTACCGCAAAAACTCCGCCGGGGAACCGATCAAGTACGTCGAATACGACGGCCCCAGCGAGATCATCGCCACTCCCACCATCGCCGATGGCCTGATCTATGTGCCCATCGGCCAGGACCCCGAGCACGGCGAAGGCGTCGGCTGCCTCAGCTGCATCGACCCGAAAATGAGCGGTGACATCTCAGGGAAGGCCGTTTGGACCTTCAAAGGCATCGAGCGCACCATCTCCACTCCCGCGGTGAAGGACGGCCTTGTCTATGCCGCCGACTACACCGGCCGCGTGTTCTGCCTCGACGCCAAGACTGGCAAAGAATACTGGAAGTTCGACACCAAGGGCCACATATGGGCCAGTCCCGTCGTCGCTGACGGCAAGGTCTGGATCGGCAACGAGGAAGGCGAGCTCTTCATCCTGGCCGAAGGCAAGGAGCTCAAGGAGATCAAGACGATCGAATTCCCCTCCCCGCTTCTCAGCAGCGTTGTCGCCGCCAACGGCGCCCTCTATGTGACGACCCACACGCACCTCTACTGCTTCAAAGAAGGTGCCAAGACACCGGAGGCCAAGTAATTCAGGTTCTCACAGCATCTGATTCGAGAAAGGCGGGCCGCAAACACGGTCCGCCTTTTTTCATGCCGCCACCATCTCCTCGCGCTGCCTCCAGCGTTGCTCGTGCTGGAGCAACTGGCGGAAAAAGTCCTCTTCCCTCCTGATTTCGACGACGGGATGCAGAGGCATGGTGAGCTTGAGCTCCAGGCCACGAGGCTCCAGGTGGCGTGCCTCGGCGGTGCCGCCGTGTAGGTGCATCGTCACATAACAGGCCATCATGTTCACGCCAAAGTCATCCGGCTTGCGGCTGCGTGTGTAGAAGGGGTCGAAGAGATTGGCGGGCTTGTCCTTGTCCTCCCACGCGCCGGTGTCGCGCACATACATGACGAGATGCTCGCGACCTGTGGCGTCGCGTTTCACCTTGGCGCTGATTTGAATGCTGTCACCGGAGCTCAGGTGCGTGACCTCCTCCATGAAGATGAGACGCCACATCTGGCGGAAACGGCTGCCGTCCACCTTGAAGGCCGGGATGTCAGGAGCCAGTTCGACATCGACGTTGAGGTTTTTCGCCTGCAAGGAGGTGGCGAACATGGTGATCATCTCATCAAGCACACCGTTGAGCGTGCATTCCTCGTTGCGCTCGAGCTGCTTGGCATGGGATCCCTCGGCCAGCCGTGCCAGCAGGAGCTGGATGCGCTCAAGCTGCGCCTGGGCTTGATTTTGCACATCGATCCAGAACGAGGGATCGCGCGGATGCGCGCCGCCGGTCTCCTCCATGAGTTTCATGGGCGCCAGGTCGATGAACGCACGCACGACGGTCAGCGCGTTGCGCAGGTGATGATTCAAACCTTCCGCCAGGATGCCAAGGCCGGAGATTTTGTCCGCGGAGAGCATGTGCCGCACCGTGTCCGCCTTCTCGACCAACAGGCGCTCGCGCTCGACCAGCGCGTGATAGTAATCCAGCGCGTGCTTGATGACGGCTTCCAGCTCCTCGGGATTCCACGGCTTGTGCAAATAGCGGAAGCAGCGGCCGGAGTTCACCGCGTCCACCGCCGCCTGATAATCGGTGTAAGCGGTCACGAGGATGCGCACGAGGTTCGGGTTGAGCTTTCGCGCATGCTCCATCAGCTCCACGCCGCTCGCGCCGGGCATGCGCTGGTCGGTGAGCAGCAGGCCGATCTGCGGTCCGTGCTGCTGCAGGATGCGGTAGCCGTCCATCGCGTTGTTTGCGAGGTGGATCGTGTATTCGTCGCCAAAGATCTCCTTGAAGTAATGCAGCGCCTTCTCCTCGTCATCGACGTAGAGAATGTGATATGGCGATAGCGGCGTACCGGGCATGAGTTTCAGGCGTTTTCAGGTTTTTTGAGGCTGATCGTGAACTGGGTATGGCTGCCCTCCTCCGTGTCGATCCTCACCTCTCCGCCCATCTGCTGGATCAGGCGAAAACAAATGCTCAGGCCGAGGCCCATGCCCTGCCCGACTTGTTTCGTGGTGAAAAAGGGATCAAAGATCTTTGATAGGTTCTCCTTCGGAATGCCGGTGCCGTTGTCCCGCACGATCAAATCCACGCCCGTCGCAGTTTCGACGGCCTTCACGAGGATCGTCGCCTGCTGACAGCCTGCCAGCGCGTCCATGCTGTTTTGCACAAGGTTGAGCAGGATCTGAATCAGATGATTTTCGTCGCCCTGAACGATGGTTCCTGCGGGAATCTCGTCCACCAAAGCCACGCCACGGTCGCTGATCTCCTTCACCAGCAGCCGAAGTGCCTTACGGGAGGTTTCATGCAGGTCGATGGGCCGCAAGCCGCGATTCTCAGGATGCGCGAAGGTGCGCAGGTCGGACACGATGGCCGCCACACGGTCGATCCCCTCACCGATGTCGGCGGCGATGCTGTTGAACGACTCCGCGATCTCAGGAGGCAGTGTTTTGCCCTTCTTCTTGAGCAGATAGACCGCGGACTTCACGTAGTTCAGCGGGTTGTTGATCTCATGCACAATGCCCGCGCCGAGACGGCCGATGGAGGCGAGCTTCTCGCTCTGCGCGAGCTGGGCCTCGGTTTCGCGCAGTCGGTTCAGCGTCTCGGTCAGTTCGTCGTTCCGCGCCGCCAGTTCCTCGCGCTGGTCCTCCACCTTGCAGCGGCTGGCGAACTCACGCAGCCGGATCGCATGATGCTGACGGCTGCCGAAGTAGAGAACCACGCAGTTCAGCAGGATGAAGCCCGTGTTGTTCACGAAGATGCCCAGCGCGCGCGGGTCGTCGCTGGTGCGCAGATTCGGCAGCGTGGCCGCCAGATATGCCAGCAGCACCAGCCCGAGCGTGAGTCCGATCTCCCGAAACGTCCAGTGGAACACAAACGCCGTGGCCACGATGCACAGCGTCAGCCCCGCGTAATATCCCGAGCCTGGATCACCGCTGAGATAGATCATGAAACAGATCATCACCGCCGGCAGCAGCGGCAGCACCACGGGATAAGCCCGGCAGTACTTCCGGCCCAGCGAACCGTTCAAAGCCAGCAGCAGCGGCACGCAGCTCGCCGCGCAGGCAAGACGCAGCACCAGGAACTGCCAGAAGCGCTCAGGGTAGGCCATCCAGTCTAGGAAGCAGCACAGCGGCACGAGGATCATCACGAACCACGCCCCCATCCGAGCATTGCGCAGGTTCAGCTCCTGCTGCTCCAGCTCAAAACGGTTTGAATTCGGCACAGCAGCAGCAGGACCGCTGCTCGCACAACGGTCCTGACTGGGAACAGTCAGGGGCGTCCCGACCTCTGCCAAACTGGCTACAGACATAACTATTATAAATTTAATAATAAGGACCTCCTCAAAGCAAGGCTTATCCGGGCTTTTTTACATCTCCCTGACACCTCCGTGCCCACGCTTGGCGATTCAAAACGCACCCCGGCTTGGCAGTGAGCCAGCACTCGCCATCATGCGACGCGCATGCGCATACTCATCGCCATCGACAAGTTCAAAGGCTCCATCCCGGCCACCGTGGCTGCCAAAGCCATCGAATCCGCCCTCCAGCAGGCCATCCCTGGCATCGATTGCGATTCCTGCCCCATCGCTGACGGCGGCGAAGGCACCGCCGAAGCAGTCATCGCCGCCATGAACGGGAAATGGTGTGAAACCGCCACCTTCGACGCCCAAAACCGCCCTGTCACGGCTCGTTACGGCCTCGCCCGGGATGCTGGCAACCTCGAAGCCATCATGGAAATGAGCGCCGCGTCCGGCCTGGCCATGGTCAGCGATCTTCCGCTCGATCCTGCCACCGCAAGCACCTCCGGCACTGGTTTGATGCTCCTGGAAGCCATCGAGCGCGGCGTGAGCCGCATCGTCATCGGCATCGGTGGCAGTGCCACGAATGATGCCGGCGTCGGCATGGCTGCGGCGCTCGGTTTCCGCTTTCTGGATGCGAAAGGTGCGCCGCTGACGCCGGTCATTCAAAACATGGACCGGTTGGCAAAAATCGAATGCCCCGACCTGTGGATGCCGCCTGAAATCCTCGTCGCCTGCGATGTGAACAATCCCCTGCTCGGCCCGCACGGCTGCACCCGCGTCTATGGCCCTCAGAAAGGCGTCAAAGACTTCGAGTTCTTCGAATCACGCCTCCAACAACTCGCCGATATCGTGCGGCGTGATCTCAGCGTCGATCACCGCGACGTTCCCGGCGCTGGAGCCGCCGGGGGGCTCGGATTCGGCCTCATGAGCTTCTGCGGGGCCAAACTCACCAGCGGGTTCGATCTCATCGCCGATCTCGTTCATCTGCGTGACCGCATCGCCGCCGCCGACCTCGTCATCACCGGTGAAGGCCGTCTCGATGCCCAAACCCTCCACGGCAAAGGCCCCATGGGCGTCGCCGACATGGCCCGCGAGCTCGGCAAACCCGTCGCAGCCTTCGCCGGAGCCATTGAGGCCGAAGACCAGCTTCGCACCCGCTTTGATCTCCTCTGCGCCATCAAACCCGCAGACATGCCCCTCGCCGAAGCCATGCGACGCGGCCCCGAGCTTCTTGAAACCGCCGTCCTCCAGCAAGCCCACGCCTTGCAAGCACTTGCACAGCCACACTGACCGTGCTCAATCCCATCCAGTCATCCAGCAACCACCATCCAGCAACCACCATCCAGCAACCACCATCTAGCATCCAGCATGAAAGCAGTTCTCCTCTTCGCCGGTCAAGGCGCGCAAAAAGTCGGCATGGGCAAAGACATCGCCGAAGCCTATCCCGCAGCCCGCGCCCTCTTTGACCAGGCGGATGCCGCCCTCGGCTACTCGCTCACGAACGTCATGTTCGAAGGCCCGATGGAGGAGCTCACCAAAACCAGCCGCTGCCAGCCCGCGCTTTACGCCCAGGGACTCGCCCTGCTCGAAGTGCTCAAATCCAAGGTCCCCTCGCTCGAAATCGCCGCCACCGCCGGTCTTTCCCTCGGTGAATTCACCGCGCATGCCGCCGCAGGCACCTTCGACTTCGCCACCGGCCTCAATCTCGTCTTCCAACGCGGCAGCTTCATGGAGGAAGCCTGCGAAAACACCAAAGGGGCCATGCTCGCTCTCCTCGGGGGTGAAGAATCCGCCATCCGCGAACTCGCCGCAGAATGCGATGTCGATGTCGCCAACCTGAACGCTCCCGGACAGATCGTCCTCAGCGGCAGCGCCGAAGGCATCGCCGCCGCCGCGGCCAAATCGAAGGACAAAGGCATCAAGCGCGCCATTCCCCTGCCCGTCGCCGGTGCTTATCACAGCCGCTTGATGAAGTCCGCGCAGGACAAACTCGCCGCCGTGCTCGCCAGCGCGCCGATCCAGAGCCCCAAGGCGCCTGTCGTCTGCAACTTCGAAGCCCGCCCCGTCTCCACACCCGAGGAAATTCGCGCCACGCTCACCAGCCAGGTCACCGGCAGCGTTCGCTGGGTCGAAAGCATGCAGCATCTCATCGCCGCCGGTCACACGCTCTTTATCGAACTCGGCCCCGACGCCACCCTCGCCGGTCTCATGGGCAAGATCGACAAGGCCGTGAAGGTCATCACGATCAAAGACACCGCCTCGCTCGACGCGGCCGTCGCCCAACTGCAATAAGGCCATGAAGCACCTGCTTTGCGTCCTGCTGCTGCTCACCCGCATCGCCTCCGCGCTCGAGCTGCCCGCCACCGACGGCAAGACCTACGATCCTGCCGGCGCAGGCGACAAGAAGGCCGTCGTGCTGTTCTTCGTGTCGCCGTTTTGCTCCACCACGCGGCCGTTCATGAAGGAGATCAACCAGATCGCTGCCGACTACGGTGACCGCGTCGTCGTTTATCTCGTGCATTCCGATTCCGAGATCACCAAGGAGGTCGCGCTGGAGCATGCCATCCTCAACGATGTCAACGCCACCGTGCTGATCGACAAGCAGCAGACTCTCGCGAAGCAGGTGCAGGCCAAAATCACGCCCGAGGCCGTCGTGCTCTCACCGAAAGCCGAAACCCTCTACAAAGGCCGCATCAACGACCTCTACCTCGGCCCCACCAAGCGCCAGCGTGCCGCGACCACCAAGGATCTGCGCGATGCCCTTGACGCCATCCTTGCTGGCAAACCAGTTCCCTCGCCGCAGCACGAAGCTCAGGGCTGCAAGATCGGCGGCATCAAGTGATTCGGCTCAATCGTCCGCCTTCGCCTTGCTCTTCCCTTTCTTCTTGGCGTTTCCAGCAGGCTTCGGCCCCGCTTGCGCGACAAACTCCGCCTCCAGCTTCTCCCAGCGTGCCGCCATCGCCTTCAGGAGCTCGGGTTCCTTCGCGGCGAGGTTGTTCGACTCGGCCCGGTCGTTGCTAAGGTTGTAGAGTTCCCACGCATCGCCGTTGTCGGCGGCGCTGACGATCTTCCAGTCGCCTTCACGCAAGGCACGGTTGCCAGAGTGATGCCAGAACAGGAAATCACGGCTGATCGTCTCATCCTTCGCAAACGCCGGCACCAAGCTACGCCCAGGAAACGGCGGCGCATTCTCCGGCATCGCCGGCTTCGCATCACCCGCTAGCGCGAGCAGTGTCGGCACCACATCAATCACATGCGCAGGTGAGTGACGCAGTTCCCCCTTCGCGGTGATGCCCTGCGGCCAATGTGCGATGAACGGCGTGCTGATGCCGCCTTCGTGCACCCAGATCTTGTGACGACGAAACGGCGTGTTCGACACCGTCGATCCGCCTGGACCAAGACAGAGATAACTCTCCGCCGCGCCCATCGGCGCGGCTTTGTTATGCCCCAGGCCGCGCACCATCACCTCCGCGCTCGCGCCATTGTCGGAGAGAAACAGGATCAGCGTGTCCTCGAAGGCATTCATCGTCTTCAACTGCTCCAGCACGCGACCGATCTCACGATCCATGCGGTCGATCATCGCCGCATGAATCGCCTGCTTCATCGCCTGAAACTGCTTCTGCTCCTCGCTGAGGCTCTCCCACGGCACCGCATGCCGCGTTTCACCCGGCCCGAGGATTGCCAGATCACTCTCCTTGCCACTTGGGGCTGTGATTTGTGGCTCAGGATCGGAAAGTGTCGTCGAGACGAGCCCCAGCTGCTTCTGCCGCTCAAATCTCGCCGCCCGCGTCGTCGGCCAGCCTTTGAGATACGTGTCTTTGTATTTCGCGATGTCCTCCGGCAGCGCCTGGATCGGGAAATGCGGCGCGGTGAAGGCGATGTAACTGAAGAACGGCTTCTCCGCATGCTGCTGTGCATGCTCATTCAAAAAGTCGATCGCATGATCCGCGATCGCGATGCTCGAATACCACGGCCCCTTCGGTTCCGGCTGTGGCACATCATCCAGCTCGTGCCTCTTCGGATGAAAGTGATTGTCCTGCTGCGCCACATGGTAGGAATGCGTGAAGCCCGCGTCCTTCACCACCTTCGGCGTATTGCCCACATGCCACTTGCCCGAGTGATAGCTGCGGTAGCCCAGTGCCGAGAGCCGCTGTGGCAACGTGCGCACCCAGGCCGGAAATCTGCCGTATTGCGGATCCATCCCGATCTGCTGCGCATAATGCCCCGTCATCAGCACGCTTCGTGTCGGCCAGCACCGCGCCGTATTGTAAAACTGCGTGAACCGCAGCCCGCCCGCCGCCAGCTTGTCCAGATTCGGCGTCGCGATCTCGCTGCCATAGCAACCGAGATCGGAATAGCCGAGATCATCGGCGAGAAAGATGACAAAGTTCGGCTTCGACGACGCGACTTGCGCCGAAAGGCAAAACGCAATCAACAATAGGAATGATCGGATCATGGCGGACATCGAAACGCCACCACAAACCACTTCATACCTCAAATCATGCTTCACCTTCCGGTGGAGTCGCTTCAGGTGTCGTTCCCGGCGCAGCATCAGCCGCGGCATTCTCAGCGGCCTCGACCTCCGGCTCCGCATCCTCGGCGACCACCGTGGCGACGTCCTGAATGCTTTCGCCTTCGTTGAGGCCCATGAGCTTGACGCCCTGGGCGTTGCGGCCGGTCTCGCGGATGTCACAGACGCGGATGCGCACGCTCTGGCCTTTGGTGGTCATGAGCATGAGCTCGTCCTTGTCATGCACCGCCTTGGCGGCGACGACTTTGCCAGTTTTCTCGGTGACGTTCATCGTGGTGACACCTTTGCCGCCGCGATTGGTGAGGAGACGGTATTCGTCGAAGGCGGTGCGCTTGCCGAGGCCGTTCTCGCTCACGACGAGGAGCATGGCTCCAGGTTCATTCGTGAGACAGCTCACGAGGAAGTCACCATCATCCAGGGTGATGCCGCGAACACCGGCGGTGGCGCGGCCGATCGGACGAAGGTTCGGGGACTCGGGATCATCCCCCGTCTCATGGAAGCGGGCGCACATGCCCTCATGCGTGACGAGGCAGATTTCCTTGTTGCCGTCGGTGAGCACGCAATCAACGAGGTCATTGCCTTCGTCGAGCTTGATGGCGATGATGCCGTCCTTGCGGTAGTTTTTGAACTCTTCGAGCGCGGTCTTCTTCACCGTGCCGTCCTTCGTGGCGAACAGCACATACTTGTCGGCGGCCCACATGGCTTCGTCTTCCGCGCCCTGTGCCTTGAGGATGAGAACGCTGGCGATTTTCTCCTCCGAGCGCAGGTTGAGCAGGTTTTTGATGCTGCGACCTTTCCCGGTGCGCGGTGCCTCGGGAATCTGATATACACGCTCCACATACATGCGGCCTGTATTCGTGAAGAAGAGCAGGAAGTCGTGCAGGTGCGCGCTGAAAAGGTGCTCGACGAAGTCGGCGGCCTCCTCCTCGCTCTGCGCTTCGCGAGTCTCCATGCCTTTGAGGCCTTTGCCGCCACGGCCCTGCACGCGGTATTCGGCGGTGGGCGTGCGTTTGATGCTGCCGAGATGTGTCATGGTGACGACCGTCGGCTCGTTCGGGATAAGGTCGATGCTCTGAATCTCGCCCTCCGCCGCCTCGATGCGGGTGAAGCGCGGCGTGGCGTGCTTGGCCTTGATGGCCTGCAGCTCGTCCTTGATGATCTGCAACACGCGGATCTCGCGGGCGAGGATGTCCATCAAATCGCGGATGCTGGTGAGGATCTCGTCGTAGTCGGCCTTGATCTTGTCACGCTCGAGTCCGACGAGCTGGTAGAGGCGCAGTTCGAGGATGTCATCGACCTGCTTGTCGGTGAAGACATAGCGATCGCCCTGAATGCTGGCCTGGCCGCGAATAAGGATGCCAAGCTGCTCGGCGGTGCTGACGCTGAAGTTGTAGGCCTTCAACTGGGCCCGTGCGTCGTCACGCGTGCGGCTGTCACGGATGATCCTGATGAAGTCGTCGAGATGACCGAGCGCCAGGAGCTGCGCCTCCATCTTCTCCGCCTTCTGCTCTGCTTGTTTGAGCAAATAACGCGTGCGGCGGATGATGACCTCGCGGCGATGCTCGATGTAGCACGCGATCGCGTCCTTCATGCTGAGCACGCGCGGCTTCCCGCCGTCGATGGCCAGCATGTGGATGGAAAAGCTCGTCTCCAGCGCGGTGTGCTTGTAGAGATTGTTCAGCACGACCTGTGAGCGCGCGTCGCGCTTCAGGTCGATGACAACGCGGGTGTTTTCGTCGGATTCATCACGAACGCTGCTGATCTCGGTGATGATCTTCTCATTGGCGAGCTCGGCGATGCGCTTCACCAGCTCCGCACGGTTCACGTTGAACGGAATCTCGGTGATGATGATCTGCTCGCGGTTGCCGTTCTCGACGACCTCCGCCTGGCCGCGGATTCGGACGGCCCCATGACCGGTTTCCATGTATTCGCGGATGCCACTGGTGCCCTGAATCACGCAGCCGGTCGGGAAATCCGGCCCCTGGATGAACTGCATCAGTTCGCCGCAGGTGATCGCGGGATTGTCCACCTGCGCGCACACCGCATCGACGACCTCGCCCAGATTGTGCGGCGGCATGTTTGTGGCCATGCCCACGGCAATGCCGGTGCCGCCATTGACGATGAGATTCGGGAACGCCGCCGGGAAGACAGTCGGCTCGGTGAGACGCTCGTCGTAGTTCGGGACGAAATCGACGGTCTCCTTGTCCATGTCGGACATCAAAGTGCCGCCGAGGTGCGTCATGCGCGCCTCCGTGTAACGCATGGCAGCCGGAGGATCGCCTTCCACAGACCCGAAGTTCCCCTGCGGATCAATCAACGGCTCGCGCATGGCCCACGGCTGCCCCATGTGCACCAGCGTCGGATAAATCACCGCCTCACCGTGCGGATGGTAGTTACCGGAGGTGTCACCCGCGATCTTCGCGCACTTCATGTGCTTCTTCGGGGGATACAGCGACAGCTCATGCATCGCATAGAGGATGCGGCGCTGGGAGGGCTTCAGTCCATCACGCACGTCCGGCAAGGCACGTGAGATGATGACGGACATGGAGTAGTCGAGGAACGAGTTTTTGACCTCATCAGCGACTGAAATCGGACGTGTGTTGGGCTCTTGCATCGAAGGAAACGGTAAAGCGTTGAATGAACGGGTTCGGATGTGAGCGGACTAGACATCCAGGTTGCGCACATTGAGCGCATTCTCTTCGATGAAGTGCTTGCGGGGCTCGACCACGTCTCCCATGAGGATCGTGAAGATGCGTTCTGCCTCGTGGGCATTGCTCTCGTCGAGCTTGATCTGGAGCAGGGTGCGCTTGTTCGGGTCCATGGTTGTCTCGAACAACTGCTTGGCGTTCATTTCACCCAGACCTTTGAATCGCTTGATCTCCATGCCGCGTTTACCGATCTCCATGACTTTGTCGAGGATGCCCGGGATGCTGAACACAGGATGCACCTTGGCGTTGTCACCATCACCTTCGACGATCTCGAACAGCGGCTTGTCCTGGCTGCTGAAGTGATCAACATGCAAACCAAGTTCGTCGAGTTGCTGGAAGCGGCGTTTCATGCCATGAGCCTCGTGAATCTCGATCAGGCGGGCACGGCGTGTCGTCTTCGGCGTGGTGCCGTTGCCGTTCGCATCCGTCGGCGCGTCGGGCTTGGCAAAAAGATGCAGATCGTTGTTTTCGCGGGCAAAAGCAGCGAGCTGTTCGTTGCCGAGGAAGTAGAGCACCTGCTCTTCATTGCCTTCACGGATCATGACCAGGTAATGCGGCAGATTGCCCGTCGCTTCATCACGTGCCTGGAGATAACTCTCAAAATCACCGCCGTGACGACGGATGATGTCGGCAAACTTGGCCAGAGGCACGAGCAGATCGAGAATCGCCTTGAGGCGGTCGGCTTCGATCTTGCTGCCGTCACTCATGTTCCGGAGGCTGATTTCGCCGGAGCCGAGTTCGAGCAGGATGGCGTCCATCTCGGCGTCGCTCTGCACATATTCCTCGCGCTTTTTGCGCGTCACCTGATACAGCGGCGGCTGGGCGACATAGATGTGGCCGCGCTTCACGAGCTCCGGCATCTGGCGGAAGAAGAACGTGAGCAGCAGCGTGCGGATGTGGCTGCCGTCCACGTCGGCGTCGGTCATGATGACGATTTTGTGGTAGCGGAGCTTCTCGATGTTGAAGGAGCCTTCCACTTCGCTGTCGCCACCGATGCCGGTGCCTATCGCGGTGATCATCGTCTGGATTTCCTTGTTCTGGAGCACCTTTTCGAGACGCGCTTTCTCCGTGTTGATCAATTTACCACGGAGCGGCAGGATCGCCTGATTGTGACGGTTGCGGCCCATCTTCGCAGAGCCACCGGCGGAGTCACCCTCGACAATGAACAACTCGGTCTTCGCCGGATCACGCTCGGAACAGTCGGCCAGCTTGCCCGGCAGGCCACCGCTGCTCATCGCGTCCTTGCGGATCGCTTCACGGGCCTTGCGGGCCGCTTCGCGTGACTTCGCGGCTATGATGATGTTTTTGATGACCTCGACTGCGGTGTCGGGATTCTCGTCAAAGTAACGCAGCAGGCCCTCATAGACGACGGAGTTCACCACACCTTCAACCTCGCCGTTCACGAGCTTCACCTTCGTCTGCGAGTTGAAGCGCGGATTCGGCAGTTTGACACTCAAAACGCAGATCAGACCTTCGCGGCAGTCATCACCCTCAATGTCCGGCAGCTTTTCTTTAAACGCCTTCGGATTCGCATTGATGTACTGCTTCACCGCCTTGGTGAGAGCGGTCTTGAGGCCGCTGTAATGGGTGCCGCCGTCGGGATTCGGGATCGCATTGGCAAAGCACAGTGTCTGCTCGCTGAGCCCCTTGTTGTATTGAAGCACGCAGTCCACCAGGATGAACTTCGGCTTGTCGTCGATCATGATCTCACGGCGACCGGCCAGCGCGATCGGCTCAGGATGCACCTTGTCCTTGTCAGCACCCATCTCGCGCACGAACTGCTTCACACCCTCGGTGTAGAGCAGCGTCTCCGTGCGAGCCGGCGTCACGCGCTCATCGGTGACAGTGATGTTGATGCCGGGATTGAGGAAGGCCAGCTCACGCAGGCGCACAAGCAGACGGTCAAAGTTGAACGTCGTGGTGATCGTGAAGATCGTCGCGTCCGGGAAAAAGGTGATCTTCGTGCCGGTGCGCTTCGGATCCTCAAGGTCGCCGAGCACCGTGAGCGGCTCGGTGGTGATGCCGCGCTCGAAGCCGATGGCGTGGATTTTGCCATCGCGATAAACCTCGCACTTGAACCAGTCGGAGAGCGCGTTCACGCACTTCGCGCCGACGCCGTGCAGACCGCCGGAGAATTCATACGCGCCATCGCCGAACTTGCCGCCCGCGTGCAGGTTCGTCAGCACCAGCTCGACCGTGGGGATGCCCTTCGCATGCATCTCGACCGGAATGCCGCGGCCGTCGTCCTCGACGCTGAGCGAGCCGTCGCTGTGGATCGTGACGCTGACGTTTTTGCAATTGCCCGCGAGATGCTCGTCGATGGAGTTGTCCACCACCTCAAACACACAGTGATGCAGGCCGCGCTCATCGGGATCGCCGATGTACATGCCCGGGCGGAGGCGGACGGCCTTGAGGCCTTCGAGATGCTGGATTTGTTCGGCACCGTAAGCCTGGTTGGCGGCTACATGAGTGGTGCTGTGGAGGTCGTTGTTGTCGTCTGACATGAGTCTGTTCTGGCGGGATGTTCCATCGACTGAATCCGTCCAAAAACCGCTACCGGAAACGTGCTCGATGAAGGCGTTTTCAGACTAGCAAGATGGGGGGGCGAGCAAAGGAAATTTTGCCCCGAAACGCAGTCTTTTTCAGCCCTCGGGCGACTCAAGCCAGGTCCTGCAAACCCAGCCGCTCATGATCCCGGCCAGAACGCTGAAACAACGAGAGCCGACGCTCAGAATTCGCCGCGGAAGATGCAGCGGGCGTTTGGCGTCTCGTGCAGCACGATCTCGCAGAGGCCGGGAAGCTGGGGCGCGAGCTTTTTCCACAGCCAGGCGCACATGTTCTCGATGGTGGGGTTTTCGAGGCCCTCGATCTCATTGAGGTAGGAATGATCGAGCTGCTCCATGATCGGTTTCATGGCCTTCGAGATTTCGGCGTGGTCATAGACCCAGCCAATGTGCGGATTGACCTCGCCCTCGATGGCGATCTCCAGCTTGAAGGAGTGGCCGTGCATCTTGGTGCACTTGTGCTCACAGGGCAGGTTTGGCAGCGTCTGGGCGGCCTCGAAGCGGAAGTCTTTGATGATGCGGGCGCGCATTATGGTTTCGCGGTTGGAGTGGGGATGTGAGGGGAGAGCACGGTGAGATTCAAACGATGAACCTGGCCGTCAAACGGCGTGCTGTTGGGATAGTTCGCAGCCTTCAAGATGCCGAAACTCTGACCGACGGCGATGCCGGATTTCGGCTCGTGCGGAAAACCTGCTTCAAAAGGAGCCACGCCGATGACCTCGCTGTGACCAGGCACGGCAATGGAGAGGGCGCCGCCGCCATCAACCAGCGCCCGGATGTTCACACGTCCCTTTTCGAGCGCAGCACCGGTGACCTCGGCCGCTTTTCCATCCACGAAAACAGTCAGGGTTGGCTTTGCGGCAACGAGATGCAGCGCGTAGCCGGATTGCGCGTCCCCCTGGGCCAGCAAGGTGCTGTCCTGGTCCACCAGCGGATCGAAGTCGAACACAGCGTCGATGAAAACACCCCTGCCCTGTAGTTTGGGAGCCTCCCCGGCGCTGATTTCGTCGCCGATGCTCAACATGAGGTCCACCGAGCCGGACGGACTGGCGGGTTTCACCATTTCCGAGACCGGACGCACAGCGCTTTTGAACTCCGCCGGGAAAAAGGCGGCCAGGCGTACCTTTTCCGGCACAAGATCAGGTTTGGCGGCAAGATTGGTCCATTCGTTGGGATCACTTTGATGATCGTAAAGCTCCTCGCCGCCGTCAGCATAACGAATGTAGCGCCAGCGCTCGTCACGGGCCGCGTAGCCGGCGTTTTTGCCGCCGCTCATACAGATGATGGCGGGCTTCTCGCGTTTCGCCGTCGGATCGAGCAACAAGGGCTTCAAGCTCGCGCCGTCGAGGTGTTCCGGCTTCGGCAACTTCACAAGATCGCAAAGCGTGGGATACAAATCAATCAAGGCCACGGGCTGCGCCGACGCGGTATCCGGTTTGGTGGCTCCGGGAGCGTAAATCGTGAGCGGAACACGCGTGGTCGGCTCCCAGAGCTTGCCTTTGTGCCACATCTGCTTCTCGCCGAGATACCAGCCATGATCGGACGTGAAGACGATGATGGTGTTCTTCGCGTTCGGGCCTTTCTCCACGGCCTCGAGGATTCGGCCTAGCATCGCATCGCAAAAGGCCACGTTCGCGAGATAGGCGCGCACGGCGGCCTTCCAGAGGTTCTTTTCGACGATCTTCTGATGATGGCCATCCTTGAGGTGCGACTTCGCGATGGCGGGTACATCGTCGAGATCATCTGCCTTCACCTCCGGCAGTTTGATCGAGTCCAATGGCAGCGCGTCGAAGTATTTCTGCGGCACATACCATGGGGAATGCGGCCGGTAGAGGCCGAGGGCGAGGAAGAACGGCTTCTTTTGCTTTTGAGAAAGGAATTCAGCCGCGAAGGCGGCAATCTGGCCGTCATCAGTCTTCTCATCCTCGACTTGAATGCCACCCCAGTCCCAATGCCAAATGTTGAGGCCGTTGAAGTTCTGCCCGGTGTGGATGGGGAGGTCCGGGATCTGCACGCCGACGCTCGGAAAGCGCTGATCCCAGGCTGCGTCCTGCTCAAATCCACGCCTGCCACCGTGCCAGCCCGTGAGACGACCTTCCGGACCGCCATGGTTCGCGTGGAAAATCTTCCCCGCCGCCACTGTGAGATAACCTTGCGCTTTGAAATGCTCAGGCAGCGTCGGCTTGCCCGCGATCTGCACGCTGCGCCGCCAGTCCTGTTCGTTGCCAAAGACACCACTCGACGATGGCAGCATTCCGGTGAGCAGGCTGGTGCGGGATGGATTGCACAGGGCGTAATTGCAATGCGCGTTCGTGAAGCGCATGCCCTTCTTTGACAGGCGGTCCATGTTGGGCGTCACCGACTGCGGATGGCCGCCCATCCAGCCAACGTAGTCACGCAGATCGTCCGCGATGATAAACAGCACGTTCGGCTTGCCGTAGGCGGAAGCTGCACGCGACTTCGACTTCGTCGCCGCTGGCAGTAAGCCAGGAACGAGGGCGAGCAGGAGCGTCCATGTGCGGATGATTTTCAGCATTCGCGCAAGCCTTGCATGGGCTGCTGGCTCTGTCGAGCAAGCGTCACATCCGCGGTGAAGGGAGGTGCATTTTTAAGCGCCCCAAACCCCTTTGAATGACCTTGTGAAATTTTTCACAAATAGGGCTTGCGACCCTCCGTGCCGTTGGCTAAAAACACGTCCCGCTTATTCCTGCCGGGCTCTAGTCTTTACCTCCCGGGCAGACGCTACCAATCATGTCGTTCAACCTTTCTCAACCAGCCTCTTTCTCGCCGTTGCTCGCCAACGTGCACAGTTATGCCTCGGAGCTGTTCGAGAAGAACGGAAAGCTTGGCTTCGTGACGAACTCGGTTTTGGTGGCGCTGGTCGTGCTCACCTTGGTTCTCTGGTTTTCCCGCAAGGCCACCAAGAACATGACGCTGGTCCCACACAAGGCGCAGAACTTGTTCGAGTTCATCGTTGAGTTCCTTTATGACCGCGTGGTGGGCATCGTGGGTGAAAAGCAGGCCAAGCTGGCCTTTCCGCTTCTCGGCACTCTTTTTATCTACATCCTCGTGTCCAACTGGTTTGGCCTGCTTCCGGGTGTCGGCACCATTGGCTGGGGTGAGAGTACCGGTCTTCTATCTGTGAAGGCTGCTGACGATCCGCTCCTCCGCCCACCGACAGCCGACTTGAACGCCACCATTGGCATCTCCGTGTCAGCCTTCCTCGTGTGGCTGTTCCTGACAATTAAAGAAGTAGGCGTGTGGGGTTTCTTGGTTCACACCTTCGGCCCGAAGGGCGGCCTTAAGGGCGTCATGGGTGTCGCGGTGGCAGCGGTCTTCCTTTTCGTCGGCGTGATTGAAATTGTCTCGATCATGATCCGACCAGTGACGCTCTCCATACGTCTCTTCGGTAACATTTTCGCCGGAGAGAATGTGCTGCACACGATGAGCGACCTGCTGGCAGGTCAGGGCCCCGTGCTGAGCTTCTTGGGCAGCATCGCTCTCCCCCTGCCCTTTTACTTCATGGAGTTGTTGGTTGGCCTGCTCCAGGCCATCGTTTTCACCCTGCTCTGCACGGTTTACATCCAGCTTTCGACCACTCACGATGACCACGGTCATGAGGAGGATGGTCATCATTAATCTCTGAATTTGCCTGCGGGACCATGCGCAAAGTGTGGACGCTGGCGAAATGACACACACCAATAGACACAACACTATGACAATGGAACTCATCTCGATGGCCGCTGAAGGCGCTGCCGCTGCCACTGGCGGCGTTACTGGAAACCTCACCATGGCAATCGGCGGCGCCGGTGCTGCTCTTGGCGTGGGTATGGTTGGCTCCAAGGCTGTGGAAGCCGTTGGCCGCAATCCCGGCGCTTTCGGCAACATCCTGACCCTTGGCATTATCGCCATGGCCCTCGCTGAAGGTCTTGGCATCATCGCCTACCTCGGCGGTTTCTAATCGACCGTTTCGCGGCGGGTTGCCCACGGCAGCCCGCCGCTTCTCCTCCTTTCCCCTCACTTCTCCCACTCCTTTAGTTCTCCTTATTCCGCTTATGATCTCTGCCACGCCTATCATCATCGCAGCAGGCAAGGTTGACGCCATTGTTGAAAAGTTCGGACTCGCGTGGGGCAAGTTCATCGCCCAGGTCATCATCTTCTGGGTCGTTTTCACCATTTTAAAGAAATACGCCTTCGGCCCTATTCTTGGCATGCTGGAGCAGCGTCGTCAGCGCATCGCCGATGGTGAAGCGAAGCTGGAAAAGATCGCCAAGGATGCTGCTGAGGCAGCAAAGAACTCCCAAGCCATCATTGATAAGGCGGAGGCTGATGCAGCCCGTCGCATTAAGGAGGCTGACGAAGCCTCGAAGGCTCTCCAGGAGCGCCGTCAGCAGGAAGCCGTGGCTTCAGCCAACACCATCATTTCCAAGGCCCGTGAGGCTGCTGAGCTCGAAAAAGAGCAGCTCATGTCCCAGTTGAAGCGCGAGTTCGGCCGCATGGTTTCTGACGCCACCAGCCGCGTCACCGGCAAGGTCCTCAACAACGATGACCAGACCCGCATCAACCAGGAAACCGCCGCCCAGGTCTCGGCTTAATCCGGACACCGCGAACCGAGAACTGCGACACGCGCCATGAAAATCTCCAAAGAAGCCCGCCGCTCCTCCCGCCAGCTCTTCCGCGCCTGCATGGTGGACGGAAAGCTCGACGAGGCCCGCGTGCGCAAAGTGGTGAGCAGCGTCGCTCAGAGCAAGCCGCGTGGCTTCATGGGTATCCTTGATGCTTTTGCTCGTCTTGTTTCGAATGAGGTGAACCGCCAGCGTGCGCAGGTCGAAAGCGCCTCCGCTTTGGCCCCCGCCACACGAACCGAGCTCCAGGCCAGCCTTTCCAAGAAATACGGTCGCGAGCTCACCCTCGACTTCAGCGTGAACCCCGAGCTCCTCGGCGGCATCCGCGTCAAAGTCGGCTCCGACGTGTGGGACGGCAGCGTGAAGGCTCGATTGGAGAGCCTCGCCGCCTCCTTGGCCGCCTAAGATTCGTCACTCGCCATTCTAAATTCGTCATTTTCATCCGCCCTCGCTTTTACCCCGCAAAACCATGAGCAACATCCTTCAAGAGATCGAATCCCAAATTGCCGGCCTCAAGACCGCCGTCACGAAGTCCAATGTGGGCATCGTCCGTGAAATCGGCGACGGCGCCGCCAAGATTGAAGGCCTCAGCGATGTCATGCTCAATGAGATGATCGAGTTCCCCGGCGGCGTCTATGGCCTCGCCCTGAACCTCGAAGAAACCGAAGTGGGCTGCGTGCTTCTCGGCTCCGGTGAAAACGTCAAGGCAGGCGATGAAGTCAAGACCACCGGCCGCCTCCTCTCCGTGCCCGTCGGCAAGAGCCTCCTCGGCCGCGTCGTGAACGCTCTCGGTCAGGCCATCGACGGCAAAGGCGAGATCAAAGGTGAAACCCAGTATCCCGTCGAAAAGCTCGCTCCTGGCATCATCGCCCGTAAATCCGTCTCCGTCCCCGTGCAGACCGGCATCATGGCCATCGACGCCATGATCCCGATTGGCCGTGGTCAGCGTGAGTTGATCATCGGTGACCGCTCCACCGGCAAGACCACCATCGCCGTGGACACCATCATTTCCCAGGCGCAGCAAAACAAAGCCGCCGAGCAGGGCAAGCTCCAGGGCCACAAGCCCCTCTACTGCATCTACGTCGCCATCGGCCAGAAGCAGTCCAACATTGCCCGCGTCGTGAAGACCCTCGAAGACGCCGGTGCGATGGAATACACCACCATCGTCTCCGCCTCCGCCTCCGACTCCGCGGTGAATCAATACCTCGCTCCGTATGCCGGTTGCGCCATCGGTGAGTGGTTCATGGATCAGGGCCAGGACGTGCTCATCGTCTTTGATGACCTTTCCAAGCAGGCCGTCGCCTACCGCCAGGTGTCCCTCATCCTGAAGCGCCCCTCCGGTCGTGAAGCCTATCCGGGTGACGTGTTCTATCTCCACTCCCGTCTCCTCGAGCGCTCCTGCCGCGTCAGCGAAAACTACGGCGGCGGTTCCATGACCGCTCTGCCGATCATCGAGACGCAGGCCGGCGACGTGTCCGCCTACATCCCGACGAACGTGATCTCCATCACCGACGGCCAGATCTTCCTCGAAACCGACCTTTTCTACCAAGGCATCCGCCCCGCCATCTCCGTCGGTCTTTCCGTCTCCCGCGTGGGTTCCGCCGCGCAGACGAAGGCCATCAAGAAGGTCTCCGGCACCACGAAGCTCGACCTCGCCCAGTTCCGCGAGCTCGCCGCCTTCGCCCAGTTCGGTTCTGACCTCGACGCCGGCACGAAAGCCAAGCTCGACCGCGGTGCCCGCATCGTGGAACTCTTCAAGCAGCAGCAGTATCAGCCGAAGAGCCTGCCCATCATGGTCAGCACGCTTTACGCGATGCAGAAGGGCTACTTCGACAGCGTCGCCGTCGATCGCGTGAAGGAATTCCAGGCCAAGCTCGAAGACTACCTCACCACCCGCAAAGCCGAGCTCATGGGCCAGCTCGCCAATGAGAAGGCCCTCGACAAGGTCGAAGAAGGTCTCAAGTCCGCCCTCGACGACTTCAAAGCGTCCTGGAAGTAATTTGATTCAGGAATCAGGAATCTAAAATCAGGAATCTCAAATGCCTTCCACACGCGACATCCGACGCCGAATCAAATCGGTCAAAAACACGGCCCAGATCACCAAGGCCATGCAGCTCGTCGCGGCCGCGAAGATGAAAAAAGCGCAGGACCAAGCCGCCAACGGCCGTCACTACGCCGAGATGCTGAACAAGATTCTCGTCAATCTGAAGGAGAAAGCCGAAGAAGGTCTCCACCCCTTCTTCAGCGAAGGAAAAGGCGGCAAAGTGCTCGTTTTGCTCGTTTCCAGTGACAAAGGCCTCTGCGGAGCCCTGAACACGAATCTCTTCAAAAAGCTCATCACGACCGATTTCGGCACTGAAGACGTCGATTACGTCACCGTCGGCAAAAAAGGCGTCCAGGCCATCAACCGCCTGCGCCGCCACCTGCTAGCCGATTTCCCCATCAAGGACCCCGCCAAGTTCGCCGAGGTCCGCGGCGTCGGCCGCTTCCTCCAGGAAAAATTCCTCACGGGTGAGTACAAGAAGGTGCTCGTCGTCTTCAACAACTTCATCAACACCGTCACCGTCGTCCCCACCGTCGAGCAGATCCTGCCCGTCAATCCGGTGACCCTCGGCGGCAAGCGTGACTTTGCCCCGGAGATCGCCACCGCGACCGCCACGACCGAGTACACCTTTGAGCCCAGCGCCGCTGTGGTCTTCGAGACCGTCCTTCCGCAGTATGTGAACGACACCGTGTATCAGATGGTGCTCGAATCCCGCGCCAGCGAGCACTCCAGCCGCATGGTGGCCATGAAGAACGCCACCGACAACGCCAAGCAGATGATCAAGGACCTCAGCCTCGAGTACAACAAGCTCCGCCAGGCCGCAATCACCAACGAACTCCTCGAAATCACGACGGCCAAGATGGCTCTGGAGTAATCCCAAGTTTCACATTCAAATTTCAAATCACCCAACATGAGCAACATCGGCAAAATCGTCCAAGTCATCGGTCCCGTCGTGGACGTGGATTTCTCCGCCTCCGGCAAGCTTCCGGCCATCTACAACGCCCTCGAGATCAAGTTCGAGCAGGGTGGCAAGGCCGCACGCCTCATCTGCGAAGTGCAGCAGCACCTCGGTGACGGCTGGGTTCGCTCCATCGCCATGATTTCCACCGAAGGCCTCAAGCGCGGCATGGACGTCCTCGACACTGGCGGCCCCATCACCGTCCCCGTCGGCGAAGAAGTGCTCGGCCGTATCTTCAACGTCACTGGCGACGCTTGCGATGACCAAGAAGCTCCGAAGACCGAAAAGCGCTACGCCATTCACCGCGCCGCTCCTGCTCTCGTTGACCAGAATCCATCCGCTCAGATCCTCGAAACCGGCATCAAGGTCATCGACCTCATCTGCCCCTTCACCAAGGGTGGTAAAGTCGGCGCCTTCGGTGGTGCTGGCGTCGGCAAGACCGTCGTCATCATGGAACTCATCAACAACATCGCCAAAGGCCACGGTGGTTACTCCGTGTTCGCCGGCGTGGGCGAGCGTACTCGTGAAGGGAACGACCTTTACCACGAAATGATCGAGTCCGACGTTATCAAGGTGAAGAAGAACGGCCACGACATCGTGAAGAACGACCAAGGCGGTTACATCAGCGAGCCCGGCTCCAAAGTGGCCCTCGTGTACGGCCAGATGAACGAGCCTCCCGGTGCCCGTCTCCGCGTCGCCCTCTCCGCCCTCTCCATGGCCGAGTACTTCCGCGATGAAAAGAACCAGGACGTGCTCTTCTTCGTCGATAACGTCTTCCGTTTCTCCCAGGCCGGTTCCGAAGTGTCCGCTCTCCTTGGACGCACACCTTCCGCCGTGGGTTACCAGCCTACTCTCGCCGCGGAAATGGGTCAGATGCAGGAGCGAATCACCTCCACCAAGACCGGTTCCATCACGTCCTTCCAGGCCGTTTACGTACCTGCCGATGACTTGACCGACCCCGCCCCGGCCAACACCTTCGCCCACCTTGACTCCACCGTCGTGCTTGAGCGTTCCCTCGCCGAGCTCGGCATCTACCCGGCCGTCGATCCTCTCGCCTCCGTGTCCAAGGCCCTCGCGCCTGAAATCGTCGGTGAAGAGCACTACCGCGTCGCTCGTGGCGTCCAGCGCGTCCTTCAGCGCTACAAAGACCTTCAGGACATCATCGCCATTCTCGGCATGGACGAACTCAGCGAAGAAGACAAGCTCACCGTCTTCCGCGCTCGTAAGCTCCAGCGCTTCCTCTCCCAGCCCTTCCACGTTGCCGAAATCTTCACCGGCACCAAAGGCGAATACGTCTCCGTCAAAGACACCGTCAAAGGCTTCGCCGAAATCCTCGACGGCAAGCACGACGACGTCCCCGAAGCCAACTTCTACATGAAGGGCGGCATTGATTCTGTGAAGAAGTCTTGAGACCTTTTCGCTACCCGAAAATGACGAAATCCGAATGACGAATGACGAAAGAATGACCAAGCCCGAATTCTCCCCGCCTTCGTCATTTGCCCTTCGTTATTAGTCATTCCTTCGTCATTCTGATTTAGTCATTCGTCATTCTTCCCCGCCATGCCCCTTAAACTCGAAATCGTGACCCCAGAGGCCCGCATCTTTTCCGATGAGGTCGATACCGTCGTGCTTCCGGGTTACGAAGGCGAAATGGGCGTCCTTGCCGCACACGCCAACCTCGTGACCACGCTGCTCCCTGGTGAGCTGCGCATCACCAAGGGCGGTAAAACGACCGAAATGGCCGTCGGCGAAGGTTTGGTCGAAGTCACCGGCACCGTCACCCGCATCCTGACCGACATGGCCATCGACGCGGACAAGATCGACGAAAAAGCCGTCGAAGAAGCCCTCGCCCGCGCCCAAAAGTCCCTCGCCGACCTCAAACCCGGCGAGCAGCAGGAAGAAGTCGCCGCCGTCATGGCCATGATCCAGCGCAGCACCGCCCAGCTGCATGTGAAGCGCAAGCGCAGGACGGTCTGATCTGTTTTTTCTTCCCTTTTCAGAACAGGCAATGCTTCGGCATTGCCTTTTTTGTTTTCCCAGATGGAACAAACCAAGAGCAGGTCATCCACAAGACATTTCCAACAACGTTCCGTTGCTTGCATTCCGTGAGTGCCTGCTAGACTCGCGGCCCAGACAAGTTTCATATTCATCCTCCTGATTTCGTCATTTCATCATGTCTCATCGAGTACTTATCATCGGAGCCGGCGGCGTCGGCCGCGTCGTCACCCACAAATGCGCCCAGCTTCCCGAGGTCTTCGGTGAGATCATGCTCGCCAGCCGCACGAAGTCGAAGTGCGATGGCATCGCCGCCGAGTTGAAGCGCCCCATTCAGACCGCTGGCGTGGATGCGGACAATGTGCCGGAGCTGGTGAAGCTGCTGAAGAGCTTCAAGCCGGAGGTCGTCATCAATGTGGCGCTGCCTTATCAGGACCTCACCATCATGGACGCCTGCCTGGAGGCCGGCGTGCATTACATCGACACCGCGAACTACGAGCCGCGTGACGTGGCGAAGTTCGAATACCACTGGCAGTGGGCTTATCATGAGAAATTCAAGGCCGCTGGCCTCACCGCGCTGCTCGGCTGCGGCTTTGATCCCGGCGTGACGAATGTGTACACCGCCTACGCCTTGAAGCATCACTTCAGCAAGATCGACACGCTCGACATCCTCGACTGCAACGCAGGCGACCACGGCAAGGCCTTCGCCACCAACTTTAATCCCGAGATCAACCTGCGCGAGGTCACCGCGAACGGTCGCTACTGGGAAAATGGTGCGTGGGTGGAGACGAAGCCCCTCGAGATCAAGCGCAGCTTTCCCTTCCCGGACGGCATCGGCCCGAAGAACATCTACTGCCTCTACCACGAGGAGCTGGAGAGCCTCACCAAGCACATCCCGATGCGCCGCGCTCGTTTCTGGATGACCTTTGGCGATGCTTACATCAAGCACATGGAAGTGCTGGTGAATGTCGGCATGACTGGCATCCATCCGGTGAAGCACAAGGGCGTGGACATCATCCCGATCGAGTTTTTGAAGACGCTGCTGCCGGAACCCGGCACACTCGGTCCGGACACGAAGGGCAAGACCTGCATCGGCAACTGGATCGAAGGCACCGGCAAAGACGGCCAGCCGAAGCGCTACTACGTTTACAACATCTGCGACCACCAGGAGTGCTACAAGGAGACGAATTCACAGGGCGTGAGCTACACCACCGGCGTCCCGGCGATGATCGCCGCCCGCCAGCTTCTCACCAATCCCTCCGAATACCGCCAGCCCGGCGTCTGGAATGTCGAGCAGCTCAATCCCGATCCCTTCATGGCCGACTTGAATGCCTACGGCCTGCCGTGGGTGGAAACGTGGCCGACAGAGAAGATGCCGGGAGAGTGATTTGAGGCCCACAGCCTCCTCTGCCTCGCGCATCCAGCAAAAGGATGCGGGTTCACTTTCAGATGCTCACGAAGACGCGAGTTGAAGAAAAAAATGGTAGTGGCTGTCCTCGCCACCCAGGCGCAGAGAATTCATGCCCGGCCGCAGGGCCGCCTCCTGCATCAGGCATTCGCGACCGATCTGCACACCGTTCACATTTGTGCCGCGCATGGATCCCGCGTCGCGCACCGCCAGCCCCTGCGGCGTGCGCACGATCTCGCAGTGTTCCACGCACAGTTGAAACGGCTCTTTATCCGGAATCGACAACCTCCGCGCCGGCACCGTATCGACCGGCAGTGGAAACGTCAAACGCCCGATGCTGAAGGGCACCTGAGGAATGATCACGTCGATCATCGGAGGCGGCGTGTCAGGGCCGGATATCAGGCGCAGATCCAGCCATTCACTGCGCCCGCTGACCGTGGCCGGCACTGCCTCCAGATAAGCCGCGCGAGTGGCCTGAACTGACGCCCGACTGCCCTGCGCGTCCTGCTTGTGCCACTCAAGCCGAAGCAGGCTGTCGGTGATCCGGATGCGCTGCATCAGCAGTGAAAAGTAGGCGGCGCACCGTTCCGGCTGCGCGAGCAGACGCTCTTCAAAGCTCCGGTCATCGATCCACTCCGCAGTCACCGCACTCAGCGCGCGCGCCGTCGCCGCCCGCGGCTGGTTGCTGATCAAAGCCATGTCCCCCAGGAAATCCCCGGCACCGAAGCGCGCCAGCGGTCTCCTACCCTCCGTCGTCTCCACGCTGACCTCAACCGTGCCGGACAAGATCAACAGCATCCCTTTTCCCGCATCGCCCTGTGAATAAATTACCTCACCTGCTTCAAACAACGTTTCATTGGCATCATTCATAAACTCAGGAAAAAAACCCACAGGCAGTCAAAATGCACTCTGATATCGCTGCAGGGATGCTCCTTCATTCTTCCAGCTTCAATAAAGTGACCAAAGAGCCTCCATCGCAGGCATAGCCTGGGGATCAAGGCTCAAGTTGGTCAAAAGCGACAGCCAGGGCCTGAAGTCAGTCAAACGGCGACTTGCGGCAGCTTCCAGACGTGTTTGGCGTATTCGAGAATGGTGCGGTCGCTGCTGAACTTGCCAACGCGAGCGGTATTGTGGACGGCCATTTTCTGCCATCGCGCTTGATCTCGATAGGCTGTGTCCACCTCAGCCTGGGCAGCGGCGTATTTGTCGTAGTCAGCCATGACGAGGAAAGGATCGCCATGGGCAAGGAGGCTGTCGCGCAAGGGTTTGAACTCGTCCTGGTTGCCGGTGAAGTAATCGGAAGCAAGCCAGTCGAGACTGAGGCGCAGATCTTCGCTGGCCCAATAGTAATCCCATGGGTTGTAGCCTTTGGCATGCAGTTCGGTAACTTCTTCCACCGTGAGACCGAAGATGAAGATGTTTTCAGGGCCGACTTCTTCGAGGATTTCAACGTTCGCACCGTCAAGCGTACCAATGGTGAGCGCTCCGTTCAGGGCGAGCTTCATATTGCCCGTGCCCGAGGCCTCCTTGCCGGCCGTGGAGATCTGCTCCGACAAATCAGCGGCAGGAATGATGCGCTCGGCAAGGGAGACGCCGTAGTTCGGCAGGTAGATGACCTTTAGTTTTCCATCCACACGCGGATCGTGGTTCACCTTGGCGGCAAGAGCATTGATCGCGTGAATGATATTTTTGGCCAGGTAGTAACCTGGCGCCGCCTTGGCGCCGAAGATAAAGACACGCGGCGCCATGTCGATGTTTGGATTCGCGATGATTTTGCGATAGAGGCTGACGATGTGCAGCAGATTGAGGTGCTGGCGCTTGTACTCATGCAAACGCTTGATCTGCACGTCAAAGAGCGCGTCAGGACTGACGCAGACTCCGCAGGTGTCCTGGATGATCTTGGCGAGGTGGACTTTGTGACCGCGTTTGATGACGTGGAATTTCTCACGGAACGACGCGTCATCAGCGAATCGGTCGAGTTCGCGCAGTTTGGAGGAGTCTTTGAGCCAGCCGCTGCCGATGGACTCCGTGATGAGAGCTGAGAGCTGTGGATTGCAGACGTCGAGCCAGCGGCGGAAGGTGACGCCGTTGGTGAGGTTGAGGAAGCGGTCGGGATACAGCTCGAAAAACTCAGGGAAAAGGCGCTCGCATAGAAGGCGTGTGTGCAGAGCGGCGACACCATTGGTGGCATGACCGCCGAGCACGGAGAGATGAGCCATGCGCACGCGTTTGCCGCCACCTTCCTCGATGATGGAAAGCGCGCGCTTCTTCTCCGAATCACCGGGCCAGCGGGCATCGACATCACCCGTGAGGAAGCGGTGGTTGATCTCGTAGATGATCTGCAGATGACGCGGCAGAACGCGTTCAAACAATGCTGTGCTCCACGTCTCCAAGGCTTCAGGAAGCAGCGTGTGGTTGGTATAGGAGAAGGTTTTCTGGCAGATTTCCCATGCCTGGCTCCACTCGATCTTTTCCTCATCGACAAGGATGCGCATGAGTTCGGGAATGGCGACGGCGGGATGCGTGTCGTTGAGCTGGATGGCGGCCTTCGAAGGAAACTCGCTCCACGGCAGGCTGTAGCCGCCCTTGAAGCGACGCACGATGTCGGCGAGCGAGCATGCAACGAAGAAGTACTGCTGCACGAGACGCAGTTCCTTGCCTGACTCAGTGGCGTCGTTCGGGTAGAGCACTTTCGAGACCGTTTCGGCAATGGCTTTCTCACGCAGCGCATCGACATAGCTGCCCTCGTTGAAGACCTGGAAGTTGAAGTCCTCATCCGCCTGAGCTTGCCATAGGCGAAGCACATTTACGGTGCTGCTGTCATAACCAACGATGGGAATGTCCCACGGCAGTCCAAGGAGGCACTTGGTCTCGATCCATTCATGATGCGGCTGGCCGAACTCGTCGAATTTCTGAATGACCTTGCCGTAGAGATGCACAGTCTGGCGATAGGACGGCCGGGCGATCTTCCACGGACTACCGTCGCGCATCCATGCATCAGGGTGCTCAACCTGCTTGCCGTTCACGAACTCCTGACGAAAAAGACCAAACTCGTAGTGGATGCCGTAACCGATGGCGGGAAGGTCCAGCGTGCTTAGCGAGTCCATGAAGCACGCCGCCAGACGACCAAGGCCGCCGTTACCGAGACCCATGTCGGGTTCCTTCTGCAGCAGCACGTCGAGGTCCTTGCCCATTTCGGACAGCGCCTGCTTCGTGGCGTCATAGATCCCGGAATTGCGGAGATTGTTTTCCAGCAGGCGGCCCATGAGGTATTCGAGCGAGAGGTAATGAACGCGGCGCACGCCCTGCGCACGATGCTTCGCACGAGACTGCGTGGCGCGCTCCATCACCCGGTCGCGGACGGCAAGGGAGGTGGCGACAAACCAGTCATTTTCGCTCGCGGTTTCGACATAGGCCCCCAGCGTGAACCGCAGGTGATTGGTGATCGAAAGCTTGAGGCTGTCAGGAGTGTTGAGAACGGCGCAGTTGGCAGGGGTTTCCATGGAGGTAAGTTTAGAGCAGCAGATCACCACACCAGCCATTTAGGCGGATCAGAGGGTGAGATGAGAAGGGTGATTTCACCTTTCGGAGCTTTGGTTTGAAAGTGAGATAGCAGGATGCTTGCCGTGCCGCGGCGGAATTCCTCAAACTTTTTGGTGAGTTCACGCGCGACGACAACACGGCGTTCCGGCGCGGCACCCGCCAGGATGGCCAGCGTGTCCACCAAACGGTAGGGACTCTCGAAAAAGACACTGGTGCAGTCGCGCTGAAGCGCGGCGTCCAGTTCGGTGGTGCGCGCGCCTTTTTTGTGCGGCAGGAAGCCACCAAAGTAAAATGGCGTGGTGGGCAGGCCGGATGCCGCGAGCGCGGTGAGCACGGCACTGGCTCCGGGAATGCCCTCCACATGCAAACCTGCCGCGACCGTGGCACCTACGAGCCGCTGCCCCGGATCAGAGACTGTGGGCATGCCAGCGTCTGAGATTAGCGCCACGCTGCCGCCCTGACGCATATGGTCGAGCAACTGCGGGATGCGGACAGCCTCGTTGTGCTCGTTCAGGCTTATCAGGCGCGAGTGAATGCCATGATGTTTCAGCAGCATGCCAGAATGCCTTGTATCCTCGCAGGCAACGAGGTCGGCGGTCTTCAACGTGTCGATAGCCCTCAGCGTGATGTCACGCATGTTTCCGATGGGCGTGGCAACGAGATGCAAACCAGCTTGCAATCTGCCTGGCACAAATGCCACATCATGCGTCACATCTCCGTCATGAAGTGCTTCCGCTTGTAAATCCTGCTCCGGCGTCATTGGAAAGGACGCGAGAATCACCAACCTTCACAAATCTGGTCTGCAAGATTGTGACCAAGACGCTGGGCGGCATCCTCAAACATCTGCGTTTCTGAAAGCTGCAGGTTGGCATCGAGAATGATTTGTGAATCGGCAACCGCGACACCGTTGTGCAAAACAACTCCAGAAGAAGCATCTTTGATCAGGAAAGCGCTGCTGAGAACTGCCTGAATCTGCGAGGATCTTAGAATGTTATTCCGTTCAGAGCGAAACTGCGTGCGCTGAATGTTTTGGATTTTGCCTTCCAACACGGCCTCAGCCTCGCTTTTGGAGACAATTTGGTAGCCACCATGGTTTTGGAGTTGCTTGATGACTGCATTCGTCACAAGCACTCCGAGACGAGGCTCCAAAGTCAGGTTTTCAAAGGTCGGCACCGCGATCTTGGTGATGTGACGCAGATGCACGGGTTTCTGGCCGCCAAGTGTGTAACCAGTACAGCCGGAAATTAGAAGGCAGAAGGGTGCCAGCAAATGCAGAATCTGTTTCATCCAGAGAAGGGAGCTTGGGAAGTAAGCCGACCAGAATGGCGCGTTGCCATGTCCGCGCAAGAACTATGAGGCAGGCTTCACAGCCGGTGGTGGTGGCACCGGCGGTTTTGCATTTGGTGCGGCGGGGGCCGGAGGTACCATGGGCGCGTTTGGCGCGGGCGGCACAGGAAGCAGGGCTGGCTTCTCGGTTTCGGGCACGGGAGGCAGCAACGAACCCGCACCCGGCATCGCAGCCCCAGGACGAAGTGGCAGCGTGGGTTCCTGAAGCGGAATCGGCATGAATCCGTCGTCCCCCGTACGCATTTTAGGCTTCTGGCTCAGACGAGCAAGTTCGGGAGCCAATGGCCCCACATAATCATCACGGGATTTTAGATTCTGAGCTGTGAGCGCGGTATAGTCCTGACCAGGTCCCTTCCGTGCCTCCGCCACCCCCTCGGGATCTGTGGCCGCGAGTTCGGCGAGAAGTTCACGCGCCTCGGCCGAAACCTCCGGTGATCCGAATTTAAGAGCCTCGTTGAGGTAAATCGCCGCAGCCGAAGTCTTGCCGGTCCTTTTGTAGAACTTTGCCACCGTGAGCGATTGGTTCGCCTCCGCGGTGTTCACCTGACGCAGAATCATCTCCGTTTCCTGCTTGCGCTCACCGTTCGGGTTGGCGGCGATGTAGGTGCGAAGGGCGTCACGCGCCATGTGGATGTTGGAGGAGTCCTCGCTGCGTTGTGCCGCAATGTTGCTGATGGAGCCGATTCGGAACTGCGCTTCCGCAGCCTGTGACGTGCCGGGATAATTTTCCACCACCTTTTGGTATGCCAGGATGGCCTTGTCCTTCTCCTTCATATCCTGCTGGATTTCCGCGATGCTAAACTGGGCAAGAGGAGCAAATTTTCCAAAAGGCGCGTTTTTGATGATCTGCTCGTAAAATTCGATGATGTCCGATGAATTCATCTTCATGGGCAAAAGCAGCAGGCTTGACTGTTTTTTGCCACCCTTCGCTTCTTCCGCGATCTCGTACTGCTGCTCCACAGCCTCATTGAAGCGGGGGCTGTCCTGATAGCCTTTGATAAACTGCTGAAAGGCCTCGAACGCCTCGTCCATCTTGCCTGTGTGGCGAATGATGAGCGCATTCTGAAAAGCCGCCTCTCCTCCGCTCTGAGTGAAGGGATACCGCTTCATGATGGCTTGATAAAGCCCCTGAGCCTTACCGGTTTTGCCTGCATTATGAGCCAGGCGCGCCTCTGAGAGCATCGCTGACGCGGCGCTCTCCTGCTGGGCGCGTTCGTCGGCCATCGGAGCTACTTTCTGCTTCTTGCCGAAAATGAAGTCCAGCAGCGCAAACGAAGGTGTGCTGAGGGAAAAGAAAGACACGGCACATGCCAGGGCAAAAGGCAGGCGGGCTGGGATGGGGGATTTCATCAGTCCGATAGTATGTTCTTGTTAACCATGCGTCAAGGTTGCAACACGCCAGTCTCTTCGATGCCTTGCAGCCCCTTGTTTTGACCATTCTCCCGGTTTATGACGCGAAGGTGCGCCTGTTTCTACTTTTCCTCATCATCTGCCCTGCCCTGGCCTGCTGCCAAGGAGCCCCTCCCGGCTTCAAGATCGTGCGCGAGCTTGATTATGTCGGCACCGGCAACAAGCGCCAGATGCTCGACCTCTACCTGCCCGAGAGCAAAACCAGCAAACCACGACCGCTGGTCGTTTACATCCATGGCGGTGGCTGGGAAAATGGCAGCAAGAACCAGGCGGGCGTGCTCTTAAGTCTAATCAAAGACCGCGATTTCGCCGGTGCCAGCATCAATTACCGCCTCACCGATGAAGCTGTCTGGCCCGCGCAGATTCACGACTGCAAAGCCGCCATTCGTGCTCTCCGCGCCCATGCGGCCGAAAACCAGATCAACCCGGACAAAATTGCCGTCTTCGGCATCTCGGCGGGCGGACATCTCGCCAGCATGCTCGGAGTCACAGGAGGTGTGAAGGAATTGGAGGGTGAGCTCGGCCCCCATCTTTCCCAAAGCAGCCGTGTCACCTGCGTGCTCGACTTCTGCGGCCCATCAAACTTCCTTACCTTTGCCGGCGAGGGCACGATCATCAACGTGGACGATCCCAAGACGGGCCTGTCCAAGCTCATTGGCGGCACGGTCAAACAAAGGCCCGACGTCGCGCGTAACGCCTCGCCCGTAAGCCACATTACCAGCGATGACGCGCCTTTCCTTATCATTCATGGTGATAAGGACAATATCGTTCGCTATGCCCAGGCAACCGAGTTTGAAGCCGCGCTCGAAAAAGCCAAAATCCCCGCCACGCTGATCACCGGAACCGATGGCGGTCACGTTTTCTTCGGCGCCCCGCTTTTCGAGCGCATGAGCGCCTTTCTGGATCGCCATCTCCTCGATAAAGACGTTCAACTCCAAGAAGGAGCCGTTCCCTCCAAGTAATTCCGCATTCATGACCGATTCCGAAATCCAATCCGCCATCCTCGACATGGGCCGCCGCGCCCGCGCAGCCTCCTACGCGCTCGTCAAGCTCACCACCGAGCAGAAAAACGCCATCCTGCATGCGATGGCGGATGAACTCGTCGCCTGTCAGGACGGCATCCTCGCTGCCAACGCGCTCGACTTGTCCCGCGCTCAGCAAAACGGCCTCAGCAAGGCCATGATCGACCGCCTGACGCTCGATCCTAAACGTTTGAAGGCTATCGCCGACGCTGTGCGCGAAGTCGCCGCCCTGCCGGATCCCGTCGGCGAACTGCTGAGCGAATGGACACGCCCCAACGGCCTCCACATCCGCAAAGTCCGTGTCCCCATCGGCGTCATCGGCATCATTTTCGAGTCACGCCCGAACGTCACCACCGACGCCGCCTCCCTCTGCTTCAAAACCGGCAACGCCACCATCCTCCGCGGCGGCTCCGAGGCCATCGACAGCAACCGAGCCCTCGCCGCCGCCTTACAAGCCGGCGGTGAACGCGCCGGACTGCCCGCAGACAGCATCCAGCTCATCCCCTTCACCGACCGCGCCAGCGTCGAGCACATGGCGAAGATGGATCAATACCTCGACCTCATCATTCCCCGCGGCGGCAAAGGCTTGATCGAAAAAGTCGTCGCCACCGCCCGCATGCCCGTCATCAAACACTACGATGGCGTCTGCCACGTCTATGTCCACGCCGACGCCGACCTCGACATGGCCGCGAACATCATCATCAACGCCAAGTGCCAGAAGCCCGGTGTCTGCAATGCCCTCGAAACCATCCTCGTCCACCGCGACGTCGCCGCGTCATTCTACCCGCTCATTGGCAAACGCCTCGCCGAAGCCAAGGTTGAAGTGCGTGGCGATGACACCGCGCTTCACCACCTCGGCGTCCCCGCCAAGGCCGCCACCGAGGAAGATTGGAGTACCGAATACCTCGACCTGATCCTCTCCGCCAAAACGGTGAGCGGGTTGGACGAGGCCATCGCCCACATCAACCGCTACGGCTCCCACCACACTGATAGCATCATCACACGGGACCGTGCCGCCGCCGAGCGCTTCCAGCACGAGATCGACAGTGCCGTTGTCCTCCACAATGCCAGCACGCGCTTCAACGACGGCGGTGAATTCGGCTTTGGCGCCGAGATCGGCATCTCCACCGACAAACTCCACGCCCGCGGCCCCATGGGCCTTGCCGAGTTGTGCAGCTACAAGTATCTTGTTGATGGAAGCGGCCAGGTGCGCGGCTGAGTTCGCAAAATCCCGCCGATCCGACCGTGGTCAAAAGCAAAGTAACCCGCTGCGACTTCGTGCTTGCCGCGTAGGCCGTTCTGCTTTCTTCTGCTGCTGAACATGGCCTTCAAACTTGTCATCATCTCCGGCGCGCAGACGGGCGTCGAACGCGCCGCCTTGGACTGGACGCTCAAACATGAAATCCCGCACGGCGGCTGGTGTGTCCAGGGCCTGCTTGCTTCCACCGAGGCGCCGGACGCGCGCTACAAGCTCAAGGAAGGTACTTCGGAGGATGTGCTGGAGGCCATCAGTTCGAATGTCCGCGACGCGGAGGCGACCTTGGTCTTCACCCAGGCAGCCAAGGCCGTCGGCACGGCGCAAAAAGCCGTCGCTCAGGCCAAAAAACAGAAAAAGCCCGTTCTGCACGTCCATCGCGGCATCCTTGGCGTCTCGGAGAAGATCGTCGCTTTTCTCGACAAGCACTACATCCGCCGCCTGCACGTCACCGGCTCATGCGAGGCCGACGAGGCAGGATTGGGGGCGTGGGCGGCATCCGAGTTGGAAAAGGCCAAGTCCATCCTGGACCGGCGTCCCGATTAAGGCGTTCGAGCACGGAATCATCACGGAGCAAAGCGCAAATTGACAAGCGAAGCGCGCGCCGCCCTTTGTCAGCCTGCATGCTGATCCTCGCCTCCGCCACCTCCCATGCCGCGCTTCCGCCTGCCGGAATGATCGCGCCGTTCGTCCTCCTGCTGCTGTGCATCGCGCTCATGCCGCTTTTCGCGGCGCATTTTTGGGAGCACCATTATCCGAAGGTCGCCGTCGGCCTCGGCCTGGTCACGGCCGCCTATTATGCCTTCGTGCAGAAGGACTGGCACCCGCTGCATCATGCCGCGCATGAATATATCAGCTTCATGGCCCTGGTCGGCTCGCTTTTCGTCATCTCCGGCGGCATCAACATCCGTGTGAAGGGCGAGGCCACGCCGCTGGTGAACACGCTCTTCCTTCTCATCGGCGCGGTGCTGGCGAACCTCGTCGGCACCACCGGCGCGTCGATGCTGATGATCCGCCCGTGGATCAAGATGAACAAATACCGCATCACCGGCCTCCACATTGTCTTCTTCATCTTCATCATCAGCAATGTCGGCGGCGCGTTGACCCCGGTCGGAGATCCTCCGCTCTTCCTCGGCTTTCTGCGCGGCGTGCCCTTCTGGTGGGTGCTGCAGCACTGCTGGCAGGCCTGGGCGCTCGCCGTGGCGCTGCTACTGGCCGTTTTTTATGTGATGGACAGCATGAATTTTCGCCGGGCGCCGAAGGAAATTCGCGAACTCGAAACCGCGCACGAAACCTGGTTCTTCCGCGGCCTCCTGAACCTCGTCTGGCTCGGTGTCGTTCTCGGCTCCGTTTTCCTGCCGAAAAGCGTGCAGGAAACCACCCTTCTCGGCATCTTCTCCGTGCCCGCGCTCATCATGTTTGGAGCCGCTGCGGCCTCGTATTTCACCACGCGGCCGGAAGTCCATGAGTCGAACGATTTCAATTTCGGCCCGGTGAAGGAGGTCGGTTTTCTCTTCGTCGGCATCTTCCTCACCATGATCCCCGCGTTGCAGATCCTGCAAAGCGGCGAGGCCGTGAAGATCGACACGCCGCTGCAATACTACTTCAGCACTGGCGCTCTCTCCGCCTTCCTCGACAACGCGCCCACCTACCTTTCCTTCCTCGCCGCCGCGATGGGCCGTGAGCATTTGTCCGTCGATTCCAGCGCCGACGTGCTCTCTTTCGCAGGCGCGCACGCGCCGCATCTCATCGCCATCTCGCTCGGCGCGGTGTTCTTCGGCGCTGGCAGCTACATCGGCAACGGGCCGAATTTCATGGTCAAAGCCATCGCCGACAAGGCCAGGGTCCACGCGCCGTCCTTCCTCGCCTACATGTATCTTTTCTCCATCCCGATCCTGCTGCCGGTGCTTGTCATCGTCGGCTGGATCATGGTGAAGTGATGAAAAATGACGAAACCAGAAGCCAGAATGACGAACGAAGTCCGCAACCCGAAATCCGCAGCACCGACGCGTTTCGTCATTCGATCTTCGTCATTGCTTCGCGATTCGTCATTCTGGTTTCGTCATTTTTCGGCCGCCACGCTCTGCCTCACCGCCGCGAACTGCGCCTTCTTCCCGCCGCTGGGGACCAAACGTCTCAAAAATGACCTCGCCGAGCTCCATGGCAAGGCACCGTCGAAATGGGCCGCGCTTCCGGGCATTTCCCCCACCGCCGCCACCGGCTGGCTGGATGATTTTGGCAGCGCCAAGCTCAAGGCGCTCGTCCAGCAGGCCATCAGCGGCAATCCAAGCCTCAAAGCCGCGGCAGCACGAGTGGATCAAGCGCGGGCGCAGACCATGCAGGCAGGCTCCAGTCTCTTTCCCACGCTGACTTCGACCGGCTCCGGCAACCGCACCCAAAGTCCCGGTGACCAGCGTTTTCCGGGAAACGAGGCTATCGCCAACCGCTTCACGGGCAACTGGCTCAACATGAGCTGGGAAATCGACTTCTGGGGCCGTGTGGCCGATTCACGTCGTGCCGCCAAAGCGGGTTCTGAAGCCGCCGAGGAAGACTGGCACGCGGCTCGTCTCTCCCTCGCCGCCAGCACCGTCCAAACCGCCGTCACCTTGGCCGAGGCGGAAACCTTGCTCGCGCTCGCGGAAAGCAACGTCGCTACGCGCAAAGTCCAGCTCGGTATTCTCGAGCGGCAGCTCGACCGGGGCATTGACCCAGACCGCGCCGCGCTCGATGTCAGCCTCAGCCGCGCCGACCTTGCCCGCGCCGAGGCCACCGTGCAGCAACGCCGTGCCACGGCGGACGAGACGCGGCGCACGCTGGAGACCTTGCTCGGTGGCTATCCAGCCGGTTCCGAATCAGGATTGGGCTCGTTGCCCTCGCTCCGGCGCGGGATTCCGGCGGGACTTCCCTCGGAAATGCTGCTGCGCCGGCCCGATCTCCGCGCTGCGGAACGCAGGCTCGCCGCCGCGCTCGCCAGCGAGAGCGCGGCGAAAAAGGCCATGCTCCCGAGCCTACGTCTCACAGGTTCCGCAGGCCGCACAACGCAGCAGATCGAACAACTCATCCGTCCCGAGTCCGCCATTTGGGTTATTGGAACCCAGGTGGGACAGACCTTGTTTCAAGGCGGCCAGTTGAAGGCCGGGGTGGACCTCCAACGCGGCCGCTACAAGGAAATCCTGCAAACCTACGCCAGCAGCACGCTGACCGCCTTTCGCGAGGTCGAAACAGCGCTCGCAGCCGAGCAGTTTCTCCTCCGGCAGCAGTCCGCGCTCGAACGCGCCGCCGAGGAGGCCGAGCGTGCTGAAAAGCTCGCCCTCGGCCAGTATGAGAAAGGTCTGAGCGAGGTGCTGACGCTGCTCGACGCGCGCCAGCGCGCTTTCGATGCCCGCAGCACGCTGACCAACGTCAAAGCCCAGCGCCTGCGCAACCGCGCCGCGCTCCATCTCGCGCTCGGCGGTGAATTTTAAGCCCTCTCACTGGAGGTAATATGTTTCGCCAGCCTTCGGCTTGCTGAACCAGCTCCTGCGGGGCAGACGGGCGCGCACGGTCCCGTTCTCATCCCGCTCAAACTCCACGATGGCGCGTCTGACCTCCTCTTTGGGCGACTTCTTTTTCTCCGCCACCTTGGAGTTGTCCGCGATCTCGATGGGGCCGGTCGGCACAGCCTCGGGATCGTCGTGACTGAGCGGGATGGCCTCCTCGTTGTCCGCTAGCGAACCGTGCCCGATGACCTCCACCGGCGTGCCATGCGGCGTCTCGCGGAAAAAGATGGCCGCCATCTTCGTCGGCAGGCGGATGCAGCCGTGCGAGGCGGGATAGCCCGGCAGGTAGCCCTCATGCATGCCGATGCCGCCGACGATGCGCATGAAGTAGCGCATGTTCGCGCCGATAAATTTCGCGCCCGGCGGCCGCGGGTCGGTGCGCGTGTCCACGTCCGACACCACCGTCTCGCCCGCTTCGTTCACATAGGCGCCAAACAACGATGAGCGATGGTCGATGTCCTTCTCGATCACGCTGAATTTGCCATTCAGCGTCCCGTTGCCCTCGCGTCCCGAGGAGATCGGCGAAACACCGACCAACTCGCGGCCCTTGAAATACTTCAGCCGCTGCTCGCTGAGGTCGATCACGATGCGTGGCTTGCCCTGCACGCCGTCCCCCTTCCACCAGGACCGATTGTCCGGCGGGGCGGCCTGCGCTGTTTTCTTGCTCGAAGCGCAACTGCTGGCCAGGACCGCGAGGAGCGCGGCCAGGCATGCGACGATGACCCGTGGTGAAAACATGCTGCGCTTAGGCTGCAACGTCCGTGCAAGAATTCCAGAGGGAAATTCGCGGGGAAACCTCACGCATACGGCACCGGGGTGCCTGTGCTGTTGGCGAGCTTTTTGAAGCGCTGGATCAGGTCGTTCGTGATCTTGCCCGGTTTCCCGTCGCCGATGGGGCGGCGGTCATACTGCACGGCGGCGATGACCTCGGCGGCGGTGCCGGTCAGGAAGCATTCGTCGGCGGTGTAGATGTCGAAGCGTGTCATGACGGACTCGGTGCATGGGATGCCCATTTCACCGAGCAGTTCGATCACCGCGCGGCGCGTGATGCCGTCGAGCGCGCCGGAGGAGATCGGCGGCGTGGTGACCTTGCCGTTCTTCACGATGAAGACGTTGTCGCCGGTGCACTCGGAGACATAGCCTTGGTCGTTGAGCATGATGCCTTCGTCACAGCCGGCCTGCAGGCACTCGATCTTCGCCATGATGTTGTTCAGGTAGTTCAGGCTCTTCACCTGCGGGCTGAGCGCGGCGGAGTTCGGACGACGCGTGCCGCAGGTGATGAGGTTCAGCCCCTTCTCATAACGTTCCGCCGGATACAGGGCGATTGTGCTGGCGATAATGATGACGCTGGCCTTCGGGCACTGGTAAGGATTCAGGCCGAGCGAGCCGACGCCACGGGTGATGACGAGGCGGATGTAGCCGTCGCGCAGCTTGTTCGCGGCCACGGTTTCCAGTGTGGCCTTCTCCATTTCCTCAAACGTGATCGGAATGGTAAGGCAGATCGCCTTCGCGCAGTCGTAGAGCCGGTTCAGATGCTCCGTCAGGCGGAACACGCGGCCGTTGTAGATGCGGATGCCCTCAAACACCCCGTCGCCATAAAGCAGGCCGTGGTCGAAGACAGAGATCTTCGCCTCGGATTCAGGAACGAGCTTGCCGTCGAGGTAGATGAGGAGGTTTGCGGACATGGGCCGCGTAGAAACCACAGCCGGGAGGCTTTTGCAAGCGCTGGCAATGTGCTTGCGCCCTGGAGTTTCGCGCCCACTGTGGCGGCCCTCAATCCGAACCCACACGACCATGGCCGACATCACCACCAGCGCAGCAGACAAGAAGGAAAAGGAATACTTCACCGACATCCCGCAGGCCGCCCCCGGCTTCTTCCTCAAAGGCAGCCACCAGTATGACTGGGGCCTCAAG
>NZ_JBIIHA010000047.1:0-8359 GCF_044236155.1 Prosthecobacter sp. | reverse complement strand
TTTAGGAATCTATGGCTCTTATAACACGGGCCAGCTTGGGCACCGCCAACTGATAGCTTGGATGTAATTCCATTCTTCTCGCTACACCAGTTGCTCTATCTGTACAATTTTAAAACACGCCCTAGAACCATCTGCCGTGGGTCGATCATGGTCTGCACCTGGAGTTCGGGGCTGGATTTTCGTGCGGTGGCAGCCGCAGCCTCCCAGCGCTCGACTGCCTGGCGGTCTTTGGCCAGTTTCTCGGCGAGCATCCGGTCCTGCTCAAGTTTATCACGGAGCAGCTTTTCCTTGGCCGCCTGCTCCTTCGCCATCTGCGTGGCTGCCTGTTGTTCTTGCGCGACTTTCTCCGCCGCCTGCCGGCGTTGCTCCGCTTCCTCGGCCTCCCGGTCCAGGCGTGACTGACGCGTGATCGAGCCGATGAGATAAATGAGACCGGCGACGATGAGGATGAGGCCGATGCGGTTGAGGCTCATGGCGGAGGCTAGCAGCATGACTCGAACATTCAAGAATGCCGCCAAAGTGGCTGTCAGCCCACGGATTGCGCTCCGTTTGCGCATCCTTGGGCATGGATTGCTTTGGGCTAGGAGATCATTCTGGCCGTGCGTTCATGGGGCAACGCGCACTGAACTCCAACCTGACTCCATCCCATGAAAGCTATCCTCGCTCCGCTCCTCCTCAGTCTGGCCATGACCGCCACGGTGTTCGCCGCCTGGCCGATCAACGATGAATGCCCGGTGGACCACAAGGCCGCCCGCCCGATCTACCGGGTGAAGACCGACGAGGGCTTTGTGGCCTTCTGCTGCACGGACTGCATGCAGAAGTTCTCCAAATCCCCCGGCTCCTACCCGGTGAAGAAGAAAGAAGTGGCGAAGTGAGCCTGCTCACTTGACCAGTCGGTGAACGACACGCTTTCTCCAAGTGCTGACGCCTTCGCTGGTGTCGGGTGAGACTCCACGTCAGCCCCATGGGCCATTTTCGTTGTGGGAAGTGGCGTTCATCGGCGTTTGGTTGAAGAATGACGCCTTCTGCCTTTTCCCTCCAACAGCGTGACATTTGGGTCTTCGGCGGCGCTGGCTACCTAGGACGCTCTGTCGTGACTCAACTCGTGGAGAGCCAGGCTGTCGTGCTCTGTGTCGATCTGGGTGATCGAGCCGCGCAGGCCGTCCAGGAGGCCGGATGGACCTCGCAGGTGACCGCCGCCTCTCTCGATGCGTCCGACACCTCCGCCCTGGAACGATTTGTGCATGATCAAATCACCTCACGTGGCGTCCCGCACGGCTTGGTCGTGATGACCTACGCCTCCACGGCGAAGCGCTTCGACGACCTTACCGTGGAGGATTTCGATCACGCGAACCACGGCAACCTTACCGCCACCTTCGCGCTCGCTCGCGCTGTCGGTCAGCGCATGGCGGGGAAGGGCAGGGGGAGCATCGTCCTCTTTTCGAGCATGTATGGCAGCGTTTCTCCCGATCCCTCGGTTTACGCGGAGCCGATGAGTCCGAATCCCATCGAGTATGGCGTGGGGAAGGCGGGCATCCAGCAAATGGCGCGCTACCTGGCCGTGCATTGGGGGAAGCAAGGCGTGCGCTGCAACAGCATTTCTCCCGGCCCGTTCCCCAATCCTACGTTGCAGCGCGACAAGCCCGAGTTCATCGAACGTCTCGCACAAAAAGTGCCGCTCGGTCGCGTCGGCCAGACTCCTGAGATCGCCGGCGCGGTTACCTTCCTGCTCTCCGACGCCGCGTCCTTTATCACCGGCCAGAATCTCGCCGTGGATGGCGGCTGGACGTCGTGGTGATGAAAGGAATGACGAAATCAGAATGAGGAATGATGAATGAATGGCCAATGACGGAATTCATTTCCGCATGAACCAGGTTGGTTGATTCGGGCTTCATTCATCATTCTGAATTCGCCATTCGTCATTGCCACGACATCAAGCTGTCTCTCCGCGCACGAGTTGCGGCATCAAGCGGATCGCCTTCGGCGGCAAAACACCGGTCTCAGCGAGCTGTCGTGCCGCCTTTGACACGCTTCGCGCGAACTGCGCCGGATTAGCCGCGTAACGCGTGACCGCCGGCACCGTGTGCTGGAGAAACGTCTCGTCATCGCGCGACACGACCGCCATGTCCTGCGGGATTCGCCTGCCGCTGCGTTGCAAGTGCATCATCACCGTCAGCACATGCACGCCGCGCGCTACGACGCAGGCCGTTGGTGGGTTCGGAGAGCGCAGCAGCTTGTCCATCACCACGCACACATGCTCTGCCGTGCCGTTGTGACGCGCCACCTGCAACACGGGCGGCTCCGCGCCCTGCATGGCCTCGTTCAAACCGTGCTCGCTTTCGATGTCACCGCCGAAGTCTCCTTCGGGCCGGATCAGCACGATGTGCCTATGCCCCTTCCGCCGCAGCATGGCCCCAGCATGCCGGCACAACGCGCGATAGTCCGCGTCGATCGAGGGCAGCGCGATCCCGCGCGGGCTCGATCCCACCACGAGGCACGGGAGCTGTTTTCGGAGAAACCAGCTCTGCATCGGCTCCAGCGAGCTGAACAAAATCCACACCGCCGCCGGCGATCGTGCCGTCAGCGCTTCAAGAGCCCGTGCGGGCTTCGCGGTAAAGCATGCGGGTGTCACATGCATTTCCAGCGTGAATCCGGCACGTGAGAGCTGGTCCCGCAGCTCATCCACCATCACCACCGCCGACGGCGACATCGCGATCAACGGACGCGACGACAAAATCGCGATCACGTTCGATTGCGCGGGCTTGGGCGTGGTTTTCTTCAAATGAATGCGCCGCCGCTGCCGCTCGCTTACCTCCAGATGTCCCTCGCGTTGCAGCTCCGCCAGCGCCGCGCGCAAGGTGTGGCGGCTGACCTGCAGGCGGGCGCACAGCTCGCGCTCGCCCGGAAGATGACCCTGCCAATGACCTGACTGGATCGTCTCCAACAGGCTTTGCGCGGTGAGGCTGACGAGCGAGACGCGCTGCGGTGGCTTCGGGCCTGAATGAGTGTGTTTTTGCATCTGGTTCTGGCAACGGGCCAGCAGCATAGCGTTGGTGCCCCGCGTTTGAAAAGCCTACTTTCGCTGGTCATGCCGCAAACAGCCCGTTCCCTGACTCACGCCGACCTTCTCCAGCTCAAGCGCTGGAACACTCCGACCATCTACAACGGCTGGGAGCAGATCACGAAGCGCGATTCCGGTGCGGATGCTTTCAATATCGAGGAAACGCGTGATTTCATGCCGCAGATGGGGCCAATGGTCGGTTACGCCGTCACCTTGGTGATCGAACCATCGAATGCATCGCATCGAAAAACCAATCCCAGCGCCGGAGAAGAATTTCGGCGCTACATTGCCAGCATTCCCGGCCCGAAGATCGTCGTCGCGCAGGACCTCGACAAGCCGCGTGTCCTCGGCTCAGCTTGGGGAGAAGTCAGCGCGAACATGTTCCGCGCCCTCGGCTGCGTCGGCACCATCACCGATGGCGCGATCCGCGATCTCGATGAAATGACCAACGCCGGCTTCAAAGCACTCGCCCGCCGCCTCTGCGTCGGCCACGCGCATGTGCATCCCGTGCGCTGGAACTGCGAAGTCGAGGTCTTTGGCCGCAAAGTCAGTCCCGGCGACCTCATTCATGCCGACAAGCACGGCTTCCTCGTCATTCCGCCTGAAGACCAGCCCAAGCTGCTCGAAGCCGCCCGCTTCATGGATGCCAACGAGTGCAACACCGTCATCCCAGCCGCTCGCGGCAGCGCTGGACTCAACTCTAACGAACTCCTCTCCAATCTCGAAGCCTCCATCACGCAATTCAGCGCCAACGTGAAAGCCGGGTTCAGCCGCGAAGGCGAGTGGTAGCCCCTTCATGCTCATGCAACTCTTCCTCCCCATTCTTATCCTCCTCATGTTGTCGGCCGCATCTGCGGAGAGCCTCATCACGCTCAATGTCGAACCTTCCAAAGAGCACCCGCGCAACTCCGAAGGCTCCTTTGCCACGCTCGCCTCAGGCCGCGTCATCTTCATCTACTCGCAATTCTACGGCGGCAATGGTGACGAGAGTCCCGCACGCCTCGTCAAAATTCATTCGGACGACCAAGGCCGCACCTGGAGTGCTCCCGTCACCGTCGTGGAAAACACCGCAGGCAACAATGTGATGAGCGTGTCGCTGCTGCGCCTCGCCAGCGGCAAGCTCGCCATGTTTTACTGCATCAAGAACAGTTGGATCGATTGCCGACCGCACATGCGCCTCTCCACCGATGACGGCGAGACCTGGACCGAGCCCAAGCTCATCCAGCAAGCCCCCGGTTACTTCGTTTTGAACAACGACCGCGTCATCCAGACCGCGAAAGGCCGCCTCATCGTCCCGCTCGCCTTTCATCGCTCATGCGGCACCGATCCGCACACCAGCAAATCCTGGGACGCCCGCGCCATCGCCACCTGGCTCTATTCCGATGATGAAGGCACCACCTGGATCGAATCCTCAAGCTGGTGGGCCATGCCCGTGCGCAGCGGCAGCGGCCTGCAGGAGCCCGGCGTCGTCGAACTCGCCGATGGCAGCCTCTTTTCGTGGTCCCGCACCGATCAAGGCACGCAGTACAGCTTCCGCTCCACCGATGCAGGCAAGACCTTCTCGCCGCCCGAGCCCACCGAGCTCAAATCGCCGAATGGTCCCGCCAGCATCAAGCGCCTTCCCGGCAGCAGCGACCTCCTCGCCATCTTCAACGACCACTCTGGCATGTTTCCGTTCCCGCCGAAGAAGCGCAATCCCTTCGTCGCCGCCATCTCCACCGACGGCGGCAAAACCTGGCCGCAGCGCAAACTCATCGAGAGCGACCCCGACGGCCTCTATCACTACACCGCCATCCATTTCATCGGCGACGCCATGCTCATCGGCTACTGCGCCGGCGACAGCAAAGTCGGTGCCCTCAACCGCCTCCGCATCCGCCGCATCACAATCGATTGGCTGAAGCAACCATGAAGCCACGCATCATCGCCCTGCTGCTTGGAGCTTTCGCCGCACTCCATGCCAGCGAAACGTGTGACATCACCGACCGCAAGGTCATCTCCACCCACACGAGCGCCGATCCGAAGGACCCAGCGAACACCTCGGGCCGAGCCTCGCGCTGCTGCTGGATGGGCGGTTGATGGCCGTGTGGTTTGCGTCGCCATCGGAAGGCGTGGATCGTCTTGAAGAAATGAGCCCATCATGAAACTGGTTTTCATCATCCTATTAGGCATCGCCACGATGCCGACAATCCATGCCGCTGATCCCGTAGTCGCTGCCAAGGCCACGCTGCCGGATTTATCGCCGAAGGCGGAGTATGCGGATGATCGGCGCATGCATCAGGGCATCCCTAGCATCGAACGGGCGAAGAATGGTCGCCTGTGGGCGGCGTGGTATGGCGGTGGTCTGGGGGAGGATCAGCATAACTTTGTCATGCTCGCCACGAGTGGTGATGACGGGCGCTCGTGGTCGCCTTTGAAGCTGGTGATTGATCCCGATGGTAGCGGGCCGGTGCGGGCCTTTGATCCTTGCCTGTGGCATGATCCGCAGGGGCGTTTGTGGTTGTTTTGGTCGCAAAAAGACCCGGCTTCCATGCACAACTTCGCCATCATGACAGAGGACGCGTCAGTGGAGAATCCGGTGTGGTCGCAGCCGCGCTACCTCAGCAAGGGCGTGATGCTGAACAAGCCCACGGTGCTCACTTCGGGCGAGTGGCTGATGCCTACCTGCATCTGGCGTGACGAACACAGCTCGCGCATCCTGCGCTCCACGGATCATGGCGCGACATTTGAGGAGTTCGGCAGGGCAACGATACCGAAGTATGAAGACCGCAACGGCGACGAAAACATGATCGTCGAGCGCAAGGACGGCTCGCTCTGGATGCTCGTGCGCACGGGCTACGGCCTCGGCGAATCGTTTTCCAAAGATCGCGGCAAGTCGTGGACGGACGTCGCACCGTCTGGCATCCAGCACGCAGAGTCGCGTTTTTTCATCCGCAGGCTCGTCAGCGGGCGGTTGCTCATGGTGCGTCATGCGGGCACGGTGCGTTCCCATCTCACGGCGTATCTGTCGGAGGATGAAGGCCGCACTTGGGGCAAAGGTTTGCTCGTGGATGAACGCGGTGGCGTCTCCTATCCCGATGCCATCGAGGGGCCGCAGGGCAAGATTCGGCTCATCTACGACTACAATCGCAAGACGGTCGAGAAGCATATCCTCATGACCGTTTTTCACGAGGACGATGTCCTGCGCGGCAGCTTCAGCGAAAAGGCAAGGCAGCGTGTCATCGTCAATCAAGCCACGGGGCGCAATCCCATCACGCAGCCTTACGATGTGGCGGTGATCGGCGCCACGCCGAGCGGTATCGCCGCCGCCATCGCGGCGAAACGCGCGGGCGTGGCCCATGTCACGCTGGCGGACCCTTCCGCGCATATCGGCGGCCGTTTTGCCGAGACCATTGGCTTTGGCGAGATCGACCGCATGAAGCCGGAAACCGTTGGTGGCATGTGGACCGAGCTGCGGGCAAAAGTGGATGCTCACTACGGCAAGACCACTTCGACTCCGGAGCCACATGTGATGGAGCAAATCCTCCGCGAATGGCTGGAAGCTGAGGGTGTGGTGTTTGCGGATCGTTTTCAGCCGGTGCGTGCCGATAGAAAGGACGCGCGTCTCGTGCGGGTCTATTCCGACTACCGTGGCCGCGTCGAAGCCTCCGTCTTCATCGACGCCACTTACCACGGCGATCTTTTGCCCATCGCGGGCGTGAGTTTTACCATCGGTCGCGAATCCCGTGCGCAGTATGGCGAGTCGCTTGCTGGCGTGTTGTTGAAACTCACAAATCCTCCCGGCCCCATCGATCTTCCCATCATGAGCAGCCCCATCAGCGGTCTCGCCGCCGATGGCAAAACGCTGCTCCCGCATGTGCAGGGCCTCACCACCGATGTGCGTGATGGCGATGGCGACACGCACCTGCAATGCGCCAATCTTTACGCCTGCCTTACCAAAGACCCCGGCAAACGCGTGGAACTCACCGTGCCGCCCAACTACGATCCCGCCGAGTTCGAACTGCTGCGGCGCGAGATCGCTCGCCTCGGCAAAGACGCCAAGTTTGGCTTCGGCGGCGGCGTCCCCGGCAATAAAACCAAGATGAACGACGGCGTGAACTACTTGCTCCACTGGGGCCTTGCTGGCGGTGCGGACACTTACCCCGCCGCCACGCCGAAAGAGCGCCGACAGATCTGGGAAACGCATCGTGCCTACACGCATCGCATGCTGTGGTTCCTCCGCAACGATCCCTCCGTGCCCGAGTCCATCCGGCAAAATCTCCAGCAATGGGGCCTGCCGAAAGATGAGTTCACTGACAACGGCCACTGGCCCTACGACCTCTACGCCCGCGAAGGTCGCCGCATGATCAGCGACCTCGTCATGACTCAGCGCGACCTCTTTGCCGACCTTACCAAGCCCGACTCCATCGCCCTCGGCAGCTTCCCCGTGGACTCCCACGTCGTCCGCCGCCTCGCCTCGCCCGATGGCAAAGAAGTCGTCAATGAAGGCGGCTATCTCGTCATCCCGCCCATTTATCAGATTCCCTATCGCGCCCTCACGCCGAAGGCCACCGAGTGCGACAACCTGCTCGCCACCTGCGCCCTCAGCAGTTCCCGCGTGGCCTTCAACTCCCTCCGCGTCGAGCCCACCTGGATGATGCTCGGCCAAGCCGCCGGCACCGCCGCCGCGATGGCGCACAAAGACAAAACGACCGTGCAGCGCGTGAATGCAGCAGAACTCCAGCGGCGTTTGCGTGAAGCCGCTGTGCCAATTGATAGACCTTGAACAACCGCCCCCCGCAGTCACCTACCATGCGTCGCCACCTCGCTCTTAGCTTCCTCGCCACCACCGTTCACCTCATCGCGGCCGACACGCCGAAGCAGGGATGGAACCCGGACACGACTTTCCCGCCGCTCTCGCCTGCGGACGCCATCAAGACCATCGAGGTACCCAAGGGCTATCATCTCGAATGCGTGGCGAGCGAGCCGATGGTGGAGGAGCCGGTGTCCTTTGCCTTTGATCCAAATGGGGCGCTTTATGTCTGCGAGTGGCGCAGCTACATGCAGGACGAGTTTGCCACGGATCAAATGAAGCCCGTCAGCCGCGTGGTGAAGCTGGTGGACACCGATGGCGATGGCATCATGGACAAGCGCACCGTGTTCATTGATAACGCCCTCCTGCCCCGCACCGTCCTGCCCATGGGCGACCGCGTCATTGTCAGCTTCACCGGCGACAGCTCCTACTGGGCCTACTTTGACGACAACAAAGACGGCGTCTCCGACCGCAAAGAACTCATCTTCAAAACCGGCACGGATAAAGGC
>NZ_JBIIHA010000005.1:0-240031 GCF_044236155.1 Prosthecobacter sp. | reverse complement strand
TTGAAAAGATCAAACGCATGCAACGCGTGGCCACCCGGTATGACAAAACCGATGTTTCATTCATGGCTTTTGTCCTTCTTGCCATCTGCACTTTATCCCTCAGAAACCAATTTTAAAACACGCCCTATGAACTTATCGAGGTCCTCGAGTTTTTTTCCAAACCGGGTGTAGTCGCTAATTGGCTCGACGTCGCATTCAGCGAAAAAGTTACTGTGCGCTTCTTCGATTAATGTTTTCAGTCTTTTCTCGAAGAGTTCTTCGCTGATTCCATTCCACACATGTAAATAAGCCAAACCGGAAAACTCGGGGAGAAAGACAAATGGAGCGCTCGCCTTTAAAAGATTGGGCGCTATTGCCTCCATTTGCGCCTTTGCTGACGGATCAACAATTGTTACATGTCCATCGTCTGACGATTTGCTTAAGTGACCAAAAACGAATGGAGTTTCATGGTCACGACCGTCGAATGTATCCGTTATTGTCCATCGGAATTTTCCCACTGTCTTAGGCGGAGCGTTCAACAAAGCCTCCATAAGGCTTGTTGTATTGATCTTTGTTCCACGCTTGAGCACACGACTCAGATAATAGCGGCCATTTTTTCTTCTCATTCGATTTCCGGGTGACGTTGATTCACAATTAAAGGGTGTTTTATTCCGAAACAACAATCCTTGTCTATAGGCAGGTCTGCCAATAGACGCCGTGGCTCGTTCTGCTAAAACGGCGCCAGGAAATTCGAAAAATCGATGTCTAAACGTCGTCGCAAACGGAAGAAGACCTCACCCAAGTCCGTCAAGCCGAAGCGGACGAAGGAGGACCTGCTGGCAGCGGCGGGATTGACGCCGGAGGAGGCGGCGGACTTGCAGGCATGGATCGTCGAGCAGCAACGCGATGGCTCATTGCGGCAGCAGGACCCGCGGGTGTGGAATCACGCGCTGCTGGTGTTCATGCAGCAGGTGGCTGCGGTGCAGGTCTCCCCGCAGTAGAGCGTGAGGGTGCGCTCGGAGCTAGTGTAGGGCTCCGGCAGCCAGGGGCGCGGGCTGAGGATCTGACGGCGCGGCAGCGGCAGGTGCCAGCCGCCGAGTTCCAAGCGCCAGCGCAGCCGTCGAACTCGTGGCAGTCGGTGACAGGCCGGGCGTGGGCCACGCGGAGAGAGCAGGCGGGCGGGCGCGGCAGGAGCACATGCCAGTCGCACCCGCTGAGCACGAGCCAGGCGCGGCCCTCGTCGCGGTCGCGGGAGCTGAAGTAGTCGGTGCTGTGGAGGACGCCTCCGGCAAAGCGGGCCTGCATACTGTTCATATAAACACATTATTCCGGTCTTTAACCGTTCAACCAGCCACTTTTGGCCGGTTTTGGGGCCTGTTTCGGGGTCTGGAACGCGGTGTTTGAGCTCAAAGAAGGTGGACGTTGACCTGAAAGAGGGGGCTCTTTGACCTCATAGAAGGGTGTCTTTGAGCTCAAAGAGGGGTCGGTTTGACCTCAAAGAACGGTTCCTTTGAGCTCAAAGAAGGGGCTCTTTGACCTCCAAGAGAGGTGTGTTTGGCCTCAAGGAACGGTCTGCTCGACCTCAAAGAGAGGTGTCTTTAAGCTCAAGGACGGGTCTGCTCGACCTCAAAGAGCGCGTTGTTGAAGGCGCTGTGGCAGGTGATTCGGGCCGCGAGCAGGCTAAATTAAGCTTGATTTGCAAGGGCGTTTTTGGTTAGCCTTAGGGTGATTGTTCACTGGAGTGCACGATCACCCGGGTCCAGCCAACCCACTTTTCGCCCACCATGAGCAAGGCTTCACCGGCTTTTCTGGCAGAGTTGCGCGCCGAGATGGAGTTCTATGAAAGGCTTTTCGGCCGGCTGGTGAACCAGGTGCGCAACGAGCAGGGGCTGAACCAGGAGGATTTTGGCGAGGCGGTGGGCGGAAAACAAAACCGCCTCCGCCGGTGTGAACCGAGAGAGGCGGTGTGAGGGATCTCGCGCGGGCGGGCTTAGGCGGCTTCTTCGTCCACGGCGGGAAGCTGCGGATTCTCCGTCTCGTGGATGTCGAAGTTGCGGTTGGCAATGAAGCCGGTGCCGGCGGGGATGAGGTGGCCCATGATGACGTTTTCCTTGAAGCCGCGGAGAAGGTCGTTCTTCGCGAGGGTCGCAGCTTCCGTGAGCACACGGGTGGTGTCCTGGAAGGAGGCGGCGGAGATGAAGGATTCGGTCTCGATGGAGGCCTTGGTGATGCCAAGAAGAACCGGCTCGGCCTCGGCGGGCTTGCCGCCCTCCTCGGAGACGCGGGCGTTTTCCTTCTCGAACTCGGTGCGGTCGATCTGATCGCCCCAGAGGAAGTCGGTGTCGCCCGGATCGGTGATCTTCACCTTGCGGAGCATCTGGCGGATGATGATCTCGACGTGCTTGTCGTTGATCTCCACACCCTGGGCGCGGTACACTTCCTGGACTTCGTTGACGAGGTGCTCGCGAAGGGCCTGCGGGCCGAGGATTTCGAGAAGATCATGCGGAACGACAGGGCCGTCGGTGATCTGGTCGCCCTTGGAGACGTGGTCGCCGTTGAAGAGCAGGATGTGCTTGCTGCGGGGGATGAGATGCTCCTCCTGCTGGCCGGTCTTCGGATCGGTGACGATGACGCGGCGCTTGCCGCGGACGAGGCCGCCGATCTCGACGGTGCCGTCGATGCGGGCGATTTCGCAGGCGTCCTTGGGCTTGCGGGCTTCGAAAAGCTCGGCCACACGCGGCAGACCGCCGGTGATATCCTTGGTCTTGGAGGCCTTGCGCGGGGTCTTGGCGATGGTGGTGCCGGCCTCGACCTTCTCGTTGTTTTTCACGGCAAGGTGGGCGCCGGCGGGAATGGTGTAGCTGGCGAGAACCTCGTGCGTCTTCGGGTCGGTGACGACCACCTGCGGGTGGAGGTCTTCCTTGTGCTCGATGACGACGGTCTCCTCGTTGCCGGTGGACTCGTTTTTCTCCTTGGTGATGGTGATGCCGGAGATCATGTCGCGGAACTCCAGCTTGCCGGCCTTCTCGGTGATGATCGGCATGTTGTAGGGGTCCCAGGTGACGATCTGCTCGCCTTTCTTGACGTGGGAGCCCTCGGGCTTGGCGATGACGGCGCCGAGCACGAGCTTGTGGCTCTCCAGTTCGCGGCCGTCGTCATCGTGGATGGAGAGTATGCCGTTTTTGGTGAGGGCGATCCAGTTTCCTTCGACGGTCTGCACGGTGCGGGTCTCGACGATGCGGAGGGTGCCGGCGTTCTTGGTGACGATGAAGGGCTGCTTGAAGGCGCTCATGGCTGCACCACCGGTGTGGAAGGTGCGCATGGTGAGCTGCGTGCCGGGCTCGCCGATGGACTGCGCGGCGACGATGCCGACGGCCTCGCCGATCTTGGCAAGCTTCTGCGTGCCGAGATGCAGGCCGTAGCACTTCGCGCAGCAGCCGCGCTTGCTTTCGCAAGTGAGCACGGAGCGAATCTTGAGCTTCTCGACACCGATCTTCGTGAGGTGGTTCGCCTCCTTCTCGGTGACGAGCTGGCCGGCCTTGATGATGGTGCTCTTGTCCACGGGATCGTGAACGGTCTCGCAGCTCGTGCGGCCATAGACGCGGGTCTTGAGGTCCACGATCTCCTCGTCGCCCTGGTAAATGGAGGCGAGGGTGATGCCGTTGACAGTGCCGCAGTCCTCCTCGGTAACGATGACGTCCTGGGACACGTCCACAAGCTTGCGGGTCATGTAGCCGGAGTCAGCGGTCTTGAGGGCGGTGTCGGCGAGACCTTTGCGGGCGCCGTGCGTGGAGATGAAGTATTCCAGCACGGTGAGGCCTTCGCGGAAGTTCGAGATGATCGGACGCTCGATGATCTCACCGGAGGGCTTGGCCATGAGGCCGCGCATGCCGGCGAGCTGCTTGATCTGCGTGCGGTTGCCACGGGCACCGGAAGTGACCATGACGTAGAGCGGGTTGTGGTGCTTCTTGCCGTCGTTGTGCTCGATGGTACGGAATAGCTCGTTCGTGACCTGCTCGCCGACCTGGGTCCAGATGTCGATGATCTTCTGGTAGCGCTCGCCCTGGGTGATGATGCCGCGGCGGTGCTGCTTATCGACTTCCTCGATCTCCTTGTAGGCCTTCTCGACGCCGACCTTCTTGGCCTCCGGGATGACCATGTCGGTGATGCCGATGGAGCAGCCGGAGCGGGTGGCTTCGCGGAAGCCGAGCTGCTTGAGGCGGTCGAGCGCGGCGACCGTCTCCTTCTGGCCGACGGTCTGGAAGCAACGCCAGATGATGTCTGAAAGCTGCTTCTTGCCGACGGTGGTGTTGATGAAGCCGAGACCTTCCGGCCAGACTTCGTTGAAGAGCACACGACCGGCGGTGGTTTCGATCACCGCCTTGGAAGGATCGCCATACGGACGCTTCGGCAGGCCGTGGTCCGGATTGCGGAAACGGATCTTGTCGTTGACGTTAAGACCGCCCTCGGAGATGCCAAACTCGATTTCAGAGGCGCTGTTGAAGATCGGCATGCGGCCTTCGACATCGCCCTTCTTCGTCTTGGCGTCGTGGTTCGGGAACTCACGCAGGTAGGTGAGGAAGTAGCAGCCGAGAGGAATGTCCTGGCTGGGATTCAGCACCGGCTTGCCGGAGGCAGGAGAGAACAGATTGTTCGGCGCGAGCATGAGCAGGCGGGCCTCCATCTGCGCTTCGATGGAAAGCGGGACGTGAACGGCCATCTGGTCACCATCGAAGTCGGCGTTGTAGGCCGTGCAGACGAGCGGATGCACGCGAATGGCCTCGCCTTCGATGAGCTTCGGTTCGAAAGCCTGGATCGAAAGGCGGTGAAGCGTCGGCGCGCGGTTGAGGAGCACCGGGTGGCCCTTGGTGACTTCATCGAGGATGTCCCACACCTCGGGTGTGCGGCGTTCGATCATCTTCTTCGCGCTGCGGACGGTGTGCACGAGGCCCATCTCCTTCAGGCGGCGGATGATGAAGGGCTCGAACAGGACGAGCGCCATCTTCTTCGGCAGGCCGCACTGGTTGAGCGCGAGATCAGGGCCGATGACGATGACAGAACGGCCGGAGTAGTCTACGCGCTTGCCGAGGAGGTTCTGGCGGAAGCGGCCCGACTTGCCCTTGAGCATGTCGGACATGGACTTGAGCGGACGATTACCCGCGCCGGTGACCGGGCGGCCATGGCGGCCGTTGTCGAACAGCGCGTCCACGGCTTCCTGCAGCATGCGCTTCTCGTTGCGGATGATGACATCCGGCGTGCGGAGCTGGAGGAGGTTTTTGAGACGGTTGTTGCGGTTGATGACGCGACGATAGAGGTCGTTCAGATCGGAGGTGGCGAAACGGCCGCCTTCGAGAGGAACAAGCGGACGAAGATCCGGCGGGATGACCGGCAGCACTTCGAGGATCATCCATTCCGGGCGGCTGTGGCTTTCGGCGAAGCCCTGGCAGAGCTTCAAACGCTTGGCGAGCTTCTTGCGGATCTGCTTGGAGCGGGTCTTGGTCATCGCCTCCTCAAGCTCCTTGATGACCTCGGCGAGGTTGATCTGGGAGAAGATGTCGCGGATGGCCTGGGCCCCCATGCCGACCTTGAAGGCATCGGCGCCGTATTGTTCCTCAGCCTCACGAAGGTCCACTTCGGTGAGAAGCTGGCCGCGCTGCAGCGGGGTGCTGCCCGGATCGACGACCATGTAGTCCTCGTAGTAGATCACACGCTCCAGCGAGCGGGCGGTCATGTCGAGCATGAGGCCGATGCGGGAAGGCATGCACTTGTAGAACCAGATGTGCGTCACCGGCACGGCGAGCTCGATGTGGCCCATGCGCTCGCGGCGCACGCGGGAAAGGGTCACTTCGACGCCGCAGCGGTCGCAGACGACGCCCTTGTGCTTGATGCGCTTGTACTTGCCGCACGCGCATTCCCAGTCGCGGGTCGGACCAAAGATGCGCTCGCAGAACAAGCCGCCTTTTTCCGGCTTGAAGGTGCGGTAGTTGATGGTTTCCGGGTTCTTGACCTCGCCGGAGGACCAGGAGCGGACACGGTCCGCCGAGGCGATGCAGATCGACACATAGTCGAACTCCTCGCCGCTGTGTTGTTCCCCGAAGATTTCTTTCAAGCTCGCGTCAGCATTCATGATGGGTGGAAGATGCGTTGTTGGGTTTTGGTTTCTGGGGAAGACGGGTTATGCGCCCGCCGCGGTGGCAAAGCTTTCGAGAGCCTCGGCGTCGGCATTGGCCTGGGAACGCTTGTGAACCTTCACATCGAGCCCCAGGGACTGCATTTCCTTGATGAGCACGTTGAAGGACTCCGGCGTGCCCGCCTCAAGGGCGTGGTCGCCTTTGACAATCTGCTCATAGATGCGCGTGCGGCCCTGCACGTCGTCGGATTTGACGGTGAGGAGCTCCTGCAGCGTGTAAGCCGCGCCGTAGGCTTCGAGCGCCCACACCTCCATTTCACCGAAACGCTGGCCGCCATACTGGGCCTTGCCGCCCAGAGGCTGCTGCGTGACGAGCGAGTAAGGTCCGACGGCACGGGCATGTATCTTGTCGGCGACAAGGTGTCCGAGCTTCAGCATGTAGATGTAACCGACGACGACGTCGAGGTTGAAGGCTTCGCCCGTGCGGCCGTCGAAGAGCTTCGACTTGCCGTTGAGGCCCATCCACTCGTATCCGGGGACCTTCTTGGCCTCCTTGATGTACTCCATGATCTTCGATTCTGGGATACCGTCGAAGACCGGCGTGGCGATCTTCAGACCCAGCGCCTTGGCGGCGAGGCCGAGGTGGGTTTCGAGCACCTGTCCCACGTTCATGCGCGAAGGCACGCCCAGCGGGTTGAGCACGATGTCCACCGGGCATCCGTTCTCGAGGAACGGCATGTCCTCCTCCGGCACGATGTTGGCGACGATGCCCTTGTTGCCGTGGCGGCCGGCCATCTTGTCACCGACGGAAAGCTTGCGCTTGCTGGCGAGGAACACGCGCACCTGCTTGACCACGCCGGTGTCGGCGGTGTCCTCGCTGCTCTCGATCTTGTCGAGATTGCGCTCACGCTCCATGTCGGCGTCGGAGAACTTCTGCTCGAAGCTCTGGATGATGTCGAAGATCTTGTTGCGGATCGGGCTCGGGTCGATCTCGATGGTGTCGTAGCTTTCGGCCACGTGGCGCAGCATCGTCTTGGTGATCTTCTTGTTCGCGGCGACCAGCGGCTCGCCGGTCTGGCCGTTCACGATGTCGAGCGGGATTTTCTCGTTGAGAAGGATGTCCGAAAGGCGCTCGGTGAGCTGCTCGGTCAGGTCTTCCTTCTTGGCGCGATAGTCTTCTTCGATCTGCTTGATCTGCTTCTTGTACTCGGAAGGCGAGAGCTTCTCCTTCTCGTTGTCGGCGCCAGCGCCGCGCTGGGCGATGCGGACATCCATGATGATGCCCGTGCAGCCGGAGGGCACGCGAAGGGAGGTGTCCTTCACATCCGCGGCCTTCTCACCGAAGATGGCGCGCAGGAGGCGTTCTTCAGGAGCGAGTTCGGTCTCGGATTTCGGGGTGATCTTGCCGACGAGGATGTCCCCGGGCTTCACTTCCGCACCGATGCGCACGACGCCCTGGGCGTCGAGGTTCTTCAGCGCCTCATCGCCGACGTTCGGGATGTCACGCGTGATTTCTTCAGGCCCGAGCTTGGTGTCACGGGCGATGACTTCGAAGTCCTCGATGTGGATGGACGTGTAGATGTCCTCCTTCACCACACGACGGCTGATGGTGATGGCGTCCTCGAAGTTGTAGCCGTTCCAAGGCATGAACGCGACGAGCATGTTCTTGCCGATGGCAAGCTCACCCTGGTCCGTGCATGGACCGTCGGCGATCACGTCGCCTTTCTTCACCTTCTGGCCGCGCTTCACCAGCGGCTGCTGGTTGATGCAGGTGCCGGCGTTGCTGCGGCCAAACTTGCGCAGCGGATAAACGAAGACTCCCTTGTCCTCGTCGGTCGTGACCGACTTGAGCGGGTTTTCGAGGAATTTTTCGTCTTTGACGGGCAGATGGCCGTCCTTGGTGACGATGATCACATCAGCGGTCGCGGCGGCGACGGTTCCGTTGGCGTCGGCGACGATGACGGAGCGCGAATCGCGCGCGGCCTTGCCTTCCATGCCGGTACCGACGAGCGGAGACTCGCCTTCAAGGAGAGGCACGCCCTGGCGCTGCATGTTCGAGCCCATCAAGGCGCGGTTGGCGTCATCGTGCTCAAGGAACGGAATAAGAGCCGCGGCGACGGAGACGAGCTGCTTCGGCGACACGTCCATGAGCGTGACCTTCGAGGGCTCGACTTCGATGAAGTCGCCACGATAACGCACCGTGACCTTGCTGCCCTTGAAGCGGCCTTTTTCGTCAATCGGATTGTTGGACTGCGCGATGTAGTGGTTCTCCTCCTGGTCGGCAGTCAGGTATTCGATCTTGTCCGCGACGACAGAATCCTTCACCGGACGATACGGCGTCTCGATGAAGCCGAACTCGTTGATGCGGGCGTAGGAACCGAGGGAGTTGATCAGGCCGATGTTCGGACCTTCCGGGGTCTCAATCGGGCAGATGCGTCCGTAGTGGGACGGATGGACGTCACGCACTTCGAAGCCTGCGCGGTCACGGTTGAGACCGCCTGGCCCAAGAGCGGAGAGACGACGTTTGTGGGTCAGTTCGGCCAGCGGATTGATCTGGTCCATGAACTGGGAGAGCTGGCTGCGGCCGAAGAAGTCGCGCACGACGGCGGAGAGCGCCTTCGGATTGACGAGCTTGGCGGGCGTCATGGTGTCCATGTTCACGTCGAACAGGGTCATGCGCTCCTTGACGAGACGCTCGGTGCGGCTGAGGCCGACGCGGCACTGGTTGGCGAGGAGTTCGCCAACGGCACGGACACGGCGGGAACCAAGATGGTCGATGTCATCGAGGATGCCCTGGCCCTCACGGAGCTGGAACAGGTAACGAAGCGCGGAAACGACGTCCTCGGCGGTGAGAATGCGCATCTCGGTGTCCACCTTGAGACCAAGCTTCTGATTGATCTTGTAGCGGCCGACGCGGGTGAGGTCGTAGCGCTTCGGATCGAAGAACAGGCGCTTCACGAGGGCGCGGGCATTCGGCGTGGTGGGCGGATCGCCCGGACGCAGACGGCGGTAGATTTCCTTGAGAGCCTCGTCCTCGTCCTTCGCGGTGTCCTTGCGCAGGGAAGTGACGAGCAGGTCGTCCGGCGAGGCGGTGACAACCTTGATGGACTTGTGGCCGAGCTGGATGAGCTGGCGCACCACGCCCTGGGTAAGGGGCTCGTAGGCACGGGCGACGATAAGCTCGCCGTCGAGGATGTCCTTGAAGAGGATCTTGCTGGCGAGTTCTTCTTCGGAAAGGCCGTCCTTGAGCTTCAGGTCCTGGATTTCGTAGAAGAGCTTGAGGATGTCCTCATCCGTGGGGAAACCGATCACGCGCAGGAGCGTGGTGGCGAGGAATTTGCGGCGGCGGCGGCGGCGGTCGAGATAGACGTAAAGCAGGTCGTTCGTGTCGAACTGCACTTCCAGCCAAGTGCCGCGGTCAGGGATGATGCGGAAGCCGTGCAACCAGCGGCCGTTGAGGTGCTGGGTGGTCTCAAAGCAGATGCCCGGGGAGCGATGAAGCTGCGAGACAACAACACGCTCGGCGCCATTGATGACAAAGGTGCCGCGCACGGTCATGAGCGGAATTTCACCCATGTAAACACGCTCCTGCTTCGCGCCCTGCTCGTCCTTGAGCTCATAGGTGACGTAAAGCGGCGCGGAGTAGGTCTCCGCGTCATGAATGGCCTCCAGCGAGTTAAGCTTTGGATCACCGATCTCGTACATGACGAAATCGAGAGTCATCTTCTCGTCGTAGCTGGTGATCGGGAAAACCTCGCGAAACACGGCCTGCAGGCCGACGTCCTTGCGCTTTGAGGGAGTGATGTTCTTCTGGAGAAACTCCTCGTAGGAGCGGAGCTGGATCTCGATGAGGTTTGGCGGCTCGGCGACTTCGTGGATTTTGCCAAAGTTGGTGCGCTGGGACATAAGGCAGTGGTGAGGACGGTTTGGGGGCGATGGCGGGGGCACGGACACGGAGCCGGGAGACTCCGCATGCGCTCAACTCAGTCGATCAGGGGCGAAAGCCCGTGATCGGCCGCTTTGAGCGCGAAAACGAAGCAGCCGGAGACCGGGCGGGAGCCAGATCTCAGGCCATGAAAATGGAAAGCAGCCTCCAATACTCCGCGAGCAGCCCCGGAACCGAGACCATGGCCTCGGAGGTTCTGGGGTTCACGGACGAGTGCGGGCATGCGATGGAACGAACGAACGGGGGATTGAAAAAAACTAACTTTTGAGGCTCCGGACCGCGTGGCGCTGCTATTGCGAGCCGCGCCACGCGGCAAAGAACCAGGAGGAACTGAGGAGATTACTTGATCTCGACCTTGGCGCCGGCGGCTTCCAGCTTCTTCTTCACTTCTTCCGCCTCTTCCTTCTTCACGCCTTCCTTCAGCTTGGCACCGCCCTTTTCGACGAGTGCTTTGGCTTCGGCGAGGCCGAGTCCGGCGACGACGTTGCGGACTTCCTTGATGACGGCGATCTTGTTCGCGCCACCATCGACGAGGATCACGTCAAACTCGGTCTTCTCTTCTGCGGCAGGTGCTGCGGCACCGCCACCAGCGCCACCAGCGGCGGCAACAGGAGCAGCAGCGCTCACGCCCCACTTGGTTTCGAGGGTTTTGACGAGTTCAGAGACTTCGAGGACGGTCAAGCCGCTCAGTTCTTCAACGATTTTGTTCAGGTCAGCCATGTTAGTGTGTCGGTATCGCCGCTTTCCGAAGCCTCGGATGGTTTAAGAGCAAAAGCTTTTGCTCCGGCAAGGAACCATTGGGTGTTTGTGTGTTCAGGCCGTGTGAAGGGCCATCTGGTCAAATTGGGTTTAATACGAGGTGAATCAGGCAGCAGGGGCGTCGGCGGGAGCACCGTCCTTCTCCGCCTTGGCCTTGAGGGCGCGGGCGAGTGCGGAACCAGGAGCCTGGAGAACGCCGAGGAGCTGGGAGTAGAGAATTTCGCGGGAGGGCAGGTCGGCGAGGGCCTTGATGGTTGCCACGTCGAGGAGCTTGCCATCGAGCACGCCAACCTTCATCACCGGCTTCTCAAACTCGGCGGCGAAGTTCTTGAGGATCTTTGCCGTTGCGAAAATTTCCTTCACCCCCGTGACAAAGGCGCTCTGGCCGCTGAGATGATCACCCAGTTCGCCTGGATAGCCGGCCTTCTCGGCCGCCTTCCTGACCAGGTTGTTCTTGAAGACGTGGATCTCGGCGCTGACGGCGCTGAGGCGCTTGCGAAGCTCGGCGAATTTATCGACGGTGAGGCCGGTGTAATCGACGACGAGGAGGAAAGGAGACGCGTTGACCCGTTTCAGCAGGTCATCGATGAGCAATGTCTTTTCGGCTTTCATGATTCAGTGCTGCGAGGGGTTAGAGTTTGATGTATTTCGACACGTCGATGCGCAGCGCGGGCGACATGGTCGCGGCCAGCGTGATGGTTTCGACGTAGCGGCCGCGGGCGGAGGCGGGCTTGGCACGCACGACGGCCTCAATGAAGCTCTGGGCGTTTTCAGCGAGCTGCTTCGGCTCGAAGGAGGCTTTTCCGACGGAGGCGGCGATGTTGCCATTCTTGTCGAGCTTGAAGTCGGCACGACCGGCCTTGACGGCCTTCACGGCGGCGGCGGTGTCGTCTGTGACGGTGCCGGTTCGCGGATTGGGCATCAGACCACGGGGACCAAGCTGCTTGCCGAGCTTGCGGACTTCATTCATCGCGGCCGGGGTGGCGATGGCGACGTCGAAGTCGAGGAAACCTTCTTTCACCTTCGCGATGAGGTCGTCGTTGCCGACAATGTCAGCACCGGCGGCTTTGGCGGCATCAGCCGCGCCACCTTGCGCGAAGACGGCCACACGCACGGTCTTGCCGGAGCCGTGGGGCAGCGGGCAGGTGCCGCGGACCATCTGGTCGCTCTTCTTCGGGTCCACACCCATGCGGAAGGACAGGGTGACGGTCTGGTTGAACTTCGTGCCTGGAAGTTTGCGCAGGAGATCGGCCGCTTCTTCAAGCGAGAACGATTTTCCTGCCGGGACCATCTCGGCGGCTTTCTTGTAGCGTTTGCTTCTCTTTTGCATGGTGGGTGTGCAGTGGTGGCGAACGGTGGCGTTCTCCTGCTTGGGGTTCGGGGGGATTAGTCGATGATTTCGATGCCCATCTGGCGGGCGGTGCCGGCCATGATGCGTGAGGCGCGCTCAAGGTCGCTCGTGTTCAGGTCGGCAAGCTTGGCCTTGGTGGCTTCCAAAAGCTGGGCCTTGCTGATCTTGGCAACTTTTTTCTTGTTCGGCTCGCCGGAGCCGGAGGCGAGGTTCGCGACCTTCTTGAGAAGGTTCGAGGCCGGGGGCTGCTTCGTGATGAAGGTGAAGGACTTGTCCTTGTAAACGGTGATGACCGTGGGCAGCACGTCTCCGCCGGCCTTCTGGGTGGCAGCGTTGAACTCTTTGCAGAAGGCCATGATGTTCACACCTGCCTGACCGAGCGCGGGGCCGATGGGCGGTGCGGGGTTGGCGGCGCCAGCCTTGATCTGAAGCTTGATTTGTTTGACGATTTCCTTGGCCATGGTGTGTTTTTTCTTGCGTTGCTTGAGTTGGAAATGGGGTTAGCCGGGCGGGTTTAGGCTTTCTCAACCTGCCAGTATTCGAGATCGACCGGCGTGGAGCGTCCAAAGATGTTCACGGACACGCGAAGCAAGCCGCGGTCGGGGTCGATTTCCTCCACGGTGCCGGTCTGGCTTTCGAAGGGGCCATCGGCCACGCGCACGGTGTCGCCGAGGTTGAAGGCGATCTTCGGCACGGCTCCATCGTCCTTGTCGCGGACTTGGGCCAGCATGGCCTCGACTTCCTTGGCACGCATGGGGATCGGATGGTCCTTCGTGCCGGCGAAGTTGAGAACGCCGTCGGTTTCCTTCACGAAATACCAGGTGCGGTCAACGAGCCGGTTGTGCTCGTCGAGCAGGTGGCAGTTGGCAATGACGTAGCCGGGGAAGAACTTGCGGTTGCTCTCGCTGCGCTTGCCTTTTTTCACCTCGGCAACGCGCTCCATGGGCACCAGCACTTGGTAAACATAGTCGCCCATCTCCTCCTTCTCAATGCGGCGGAGCATGCTGTCACGAACCTTTTGTTCAAGGCCGGAACGGACGTGGATGACAAACCACTGGTCGCGGGGTGCGGGGATGGCTCCCATAGGGCGGAAGGGTGGGGAAAGGATGGAAAGGGAAATTACATGCCGAGCTTCTGAGCGGCCTCAAAGGCCCACTTGAAGCTGACATCGAAAGCGGCCACGAAGGCTCCGAGCAGGATCATGGCGATGAAGACCACCACTGTGGATTCATTCAGCTCGCGGTATTTGGCAAAGCCCTTCTCCTTTGGATCCCAAGGCCATGTGGCTTTCTTGAGTTCGAGATAGACTTCGCTGATGTATTTGCGGATGCGGCTCATGTGAAGCGTTTCGTATTCTGCGGATTATCCCGGGCTATTCGCTGGCAGGCCAGGAGGGACTCGAACCCCCAACCGACGGTTTTGGAGACCGCTACTCTACCAATTGAGCTACTGACCTGTGTGAGCGAGAACGCTTCGCGGGATTGATAACGGATGGATGACTGTTTGGCAAGTCCGCCGCCTCGTTTCTTCTCCTTGCCGGAGACGAAACCACCACCGGGTCTGAAGCGCCAGACCCGGCGGGGTTCGAGACAAACGAACAAGCTGGCTTAGTCGAGGATGTCAGCCACACGGCCGGCACCGACGGTCTTGCCGCCTTCGCGGATGGCGAAGCGGATGGTCTTCTCCATGGCGATCGGGGTGATCAACTCCACGGTGATGGAGACGTTGTCACCAGGCATCACCATTTCGACACCTTCAGGAAGGGTCACGGAGCCGGTCACGTCCGTCGTGCGGAAGTAGAACTGCGGACGGTAGTTGTTGAAGAACGGCGTGTGACGGCCGCCTTCGTCCTTGGAGAGGACGTAGACCTCGGCCTTGAACTTCTTGTGAGGAGTCACGGAACCGGGCTTGGCGATGACCTGGCCGCGCTCGATTTCATTCTTCTTGGTGCCGCGCAGGAGGAGACCCACGTTGTCGCCGGCACGACCTTCGTCGAGCAGCTTGCGGAACATTTCGATGTCCGTGACGGTGGTCTTGACGGTCGGACGGATGCCAACGATCTCGACTTCGGACATCTTCTTGATGATACCACGCTCGACACGGCCGGTGCAGACGGTACCACGACCTTCGATGGCGAACACGTCTTCCACAGGCATGAGGAAGTCCTTGTCGATCGGACGCTCGGGCAGCGGGATGTAGCTGTCCACGGCTTCCATGAGCTTGAGGATGTTGGCTTCGTGAGTGGCGTCGCCTTCCATCGCCTTCAGGGCGGAACCCTTGACGATCGGGATTTCATCACCCGGGAAGTCATACTTGGAAAGAAGGTCGCGCACTTCCATCTCGACGAGGTCGAGGAGTTCGGCGTCGTCCACCATGTCCACCTTGTTCATGAAGACCACGAGGGCGGGCACACCTACCTGACGGGCGAGCAGGATGTGCTCACGAGTCTGGGGCATCGGGCCGTCAGCGGCGGACACGACGAGGATCGCACCGTCCATCTGGGCGGCGCCGGTGATCATGTTCTTCACGTAGTCGGCGTGGCCGGGGCAATCGACGTGCGCGTAGTGGCGCTTCTCGGTTTCATACTCCACGTGGGCGGTGTTGATCGTGATGCCGCGTTCCTTTTCTTCAGGAGCTGCGTCGATCTGATCATAAGCACGAGCCTGGGCCATGCCCTTCTTGGCAAGGACGGTGGTGATGGCGGCGGTCAGGGTGGTCTTGCCGTGGTCAACGTGGCCGATGGTGCCGATGTTAACGTGCGGCTTGTTGCGTTGGAATGCTTCTTTAGCCATGGAGTAGGTTTAGGTGAGGGGGTGCGCTTGGGGACTGTGTTCGTTTGTCGTGTTTCGAAGACCCCTCAAATGACGCTGCCGGAACTGGAGCTGTTGATGGGACTTGAACCCACGACCTCGTCCTTACCAAGGACGTGCTCTACCACTGAGCTACAACAGCAATGTCTGGCGGCGGCCTGCTGAGAGACCTCCTCCTCTTTCGACAAGAAAACCGGGACACATGAATCCCTTGAACTGGCGTCAAGAGACAATACGCCCCGGCCTTTTACCGAAAAAGTGTCGCGACAGTAGGACGGGGGGCATTTCTGTCAAAGATTATTTCCAAAGTTTGCGAAAGATGCCGCCACAGCGCGGCGGCAGGCTTCGACCGAGTGCACTTTAGGCTTGGCTCGGAAAAGCAATTCCCCTACCCTGCCTTCGCACGCCTCAACAACCTTGCAATCCCATGAAAACACTCGTCACAGCCGCCCTCTCCCTCCTCATCACCACCACCGCCACCCTGGCCAAGACCGGCTGGGACGACAATTACGAAAAGTCGCTCGCCAAGGCGAAAGAAGAGCAAAAACTGGTGTTGCTTGACTTCACGGGCTCGGATTGGTGCGGCTGGTGCGTCAAGCTGGATGACGAGGTGTTTTCAAAATCTGCCTTCAAAAAGTTTGCCAAGGAAAACCTGATCCTGGTCGAGCTCGACTTTCCTCACGGAAAAAACCTGCCCAAGAAAACCAAGGAGCAAAATGACGCCCTCAAGAGCAAATTCGGAGTCAACGGCTTCCCCACCATCATCCTCGTGGATGCCGACGGCAAGGAAGTCTATCGCTGCTCCGGCTACAAAGCGACATTGCTCGACGAACTGAAGGAGAAAGCGGCCAAGCCTGCCACCGGGGCCAAATAAGCCCATCATCCATGCGCAGCGTCCGCCATCTCATCCTGCTGGCAATGCTGCCCGTCGTGGCATTGCCGGCTGCCGATGAGTCCGAGGCCCTGCTGAAAAGCGTCGTCAAAAACGTCCGTGCGGGCAATCAGGATGCGCTCGCCGCGCTCAAAGACCTGCACGACCACAAACTCGCCGCCGACGCCGTGCTCTCCATCATCGGCGACAAACGCGTCGGTCTTGGCATCAAGCTCCGCCTTGCGGAAATCGTCGCCAACTGGCCTCCGGGCGGGACGCGCACGCAATTGGCCGGCTGGCTCGCCAAACACCCGAACTGCGATGATGACGAGTTGCAGTTCTTCGCCAGCCTCGGCCTGCTGGAGGCACGCGCATTTTTCTGGGGCATCCTCACCCAGGTCAAAGGCCCGCTTGCCGAAGTCCGCGACCCGACGCGCATCGCTCTCGCCGCCAAAGCGCTCGGAGCCTTCCCTGACAATCCGGAGACCGTTGTCACCCGCGTCGCCGCCCTCCTCGACCCCGCCAACGCCCACGTACTGCGTTCTTGCGCCGCCGAGGCGCTCGGCGGCATGCAGCATGTGAAGGCCCTCGAGGCCCTCCTCCCCCATCTCGGCGACGACGCCATCGGCAAAACCGCCCAAGGCTCCCTCTACCGCCTCACCGGCCAGGACTTCGCCGAGGAAGCGGATAAATGGAAAACCTGGCTCGCGGCCCAAGGCCCCTCCATTCCGTGGAAGCGGTTCACCGCCCTCGATTACGAGAACTACCTCAAGACCCGGAAGCTTCTCAAGCCCCTTGATGACGACCCGGCGGCCAACATGGCCACCTTCTACGGCATGGAATTCCGGGCCAAAGGAGCGCTCTTCATCCTCGATGTCAGCGGCAGCATGACCGCGGACGACCGCATCGGCAGGCTCAAGGCCCAGATGACCAACATTCTCACCGCCATGCAGAACAAACCCGCCAGCGTCCGCTACGGCATCATCACCTTCGGAGAAAGCGTCGATTCATGCTTCCCCGCCCGTGGCATCGAGAAAAACGACGAGCGCAACCTCCGCCAGGCCACCCGTTTCATCGAGCGCATCCAGGCCTCCGGCGGCACCCCCATGTGCGAGGCGCTCAACCACGCTCTCTCCCGCGTCCTACCCGCCGGCAACCTCGATGCCATCTACTTCCTCAGCGACGGCGTCCCCAGCGACGGCACGCCCGCGCAGGTGCTCGACCTCGCACGCCGCATCCACGAAAAATACAAGACCCGCATCCACACCATCAGCATCGGCGAGCAGCCCGCGCAGAACGCCGACATGCCCTCACTGCTCAATCAGATCGCCAACGCCTGCGGCGGCACCTTCACCCTCCCGCCTTGACGCCGTGAGCGACAACCACGTCACCACCGCGATGCCGGGTGCTACACGCGTGCACGTGGTTGTCAGTACCACCCTTGGGGAAATCAGCCTGCATGCCATTGCGGCTGATTTCAGGACGCTCGCTCAAGCGCTATGTGCAACCTGGCTGGTTCAGTTCTTGGCGAATTCGAGCTATGCCACTCAGGGCATCAGTTCGGGTGGACCGCCGACAGGGACATCGGAGATGCCGCCGGAGCCGGGGGGCCATTCGCAGTCCTGCTTGTAGAGCAGACGCCAGAGCTTCTGCTGCACGCGGCCCTGCTCGCCATCAGGACGTGTGAAGGGATGCGGCCAAGACTTGAGGTAGAGGTAGTGCAGCGTGTCGCGCTTCTCGAGGAAGAAATCAGCGGCCAGTACTTCTTCCTTGGTGCAGGGCGCAAAGTTCCAGAATTGTGGTCCAAGCCACAGTTCGGAATTCGCACGTGTCATCACTCCGTCGTGCATGTGATTTGAGCCGGGATTGCGTCGAACATTCAGAGTAACATCGCCATGAAGCTCATAGGTCTCGAAATCCACGATGCTACCGTACTGCTTTTCGTAGGTTTGAGGAATCGAACAGTTCTGCCATGCAATGTAAGGAGTGCATGTGTTACCCAGCCACACGAGATTTCCCAGTGCAGTGAGCCTTTCAACCAAGGGGGTCCAATCTTGGATCGTGTCCTCTGAAGTGCCCGTTCTGACATCCAGCATTTGAAATCCTACTCGCTGGTTTGGGGACGGGCGAAGCACAAAATGCTGAAGTGGAAGGGCTTGGCCACGAACACCGTGATCAATGGTGTAGCCGTTGTTGTCATCCTTTGAAAGTTCCTCAGCAATTTCAGCTGCAATAAGCCTGCGATCAAGATACCGCTCACGATATCCGCGACGCTTGCCAATACCTGGGGAAAGGTCATAGCCTGTTTTCGCCACACCGATCTCCTCCATATAGCTATGGATAGCCAGCCAAACCTGGGCGGCGGGAATTGATGGTGCATCAAAAAAGCCAAACAAGTGGGACTGGTGGCTATGGTTTGGGGATGAACTCATAATCGAAGACTTCAATTTTAAGGGTGGTGCCTTCGGGCAAACTTGCGCGCACTCCGCTATTTAAGTAGCTTTCCAGTGTATTCCTCAGTGCGTCAACTTGCGAAGCAATCCCCGGCTTTTGATGGATTTCAAGGACCAACTTTGTTCGACCACTGCCAGGCGCAAAATCTGCAAGGTCTTTCAGTGCCGTCTTCATCTTCTCAAGTGTGGCGCTGTTCACGGTCCCGAGCGACTTGACCTGCTTCGCAATGAAGCCTGTCGGATCGAGAAAATCCACTGCCTCACGTTGCGGCAGATGCGTCCAGCCTGCTGCCTTGAGACCACCTTTGTAAAACTGATCGAGTTCCACCAGGATGCCGCGCACGATGGGTTCCTTCCAGTTTTCGGTGATCTCATCCTCAAACGTCCAAGCATAGCCAGGGAAAGGCTCGCTCAGGAATTCCTTGAGACGCAGCTTGGCGCTGTCACTGAATGAGTCCAGCGGTGCGCGGTTCACAAACGACGAGGGGGTGCCTCTGAAGGCCCGCAAAAAATCATCCGCCCAGTCCACCGGCTGGCCGCCAATGTCATAGATGAGCTTCTGGTCCATGACCTTGAGGAAGTTGGTCATCAATGTTTCATCCGCCTGTTCGCCCATCAGATGCGTGAGCAGTGAGAGCCGCTGCCACACGGCATCCTTACCGGCTTGGGTGGCCACCAGGCGTTTGAGGTTCGCCCCCTCGGCGATGGTCGCCAGGATTTTTCGTGTGTTAAAGACATCTCGATTGATCACCGCTGCTCGGGCGAGCTGCTCCTCCAGCTCTTCCGCCAGCGTCTTTTTGGCTGTGGCATTGACCGGCTGCTTGGCCGCGTTGCCGATGCTGATTTGGACAAAGCCCATCTCGCTGCGCGACCACACGCCCGCGAGGTACTGCTTGAGCACATGCATCTTCCCTGCCACGGCGAAGGCGCTGCGCTTCAGCACGTTGCCCGCCAGCTTCGCCGTGCCCTTCGCCAGTACTGAAGCAATCTTCCCCACACCCGCCTGCACCACTCCAGAAAGCACCTGCTCGACGATGTAGCCAAAGGTGTGCCCGAAGGTGTAACACACATAACGGTTCTGCTCCATGAAGTCGCCGACCAGCGTGTCCTTGTTCCACGCGGCGTTCGCAAAAACTGTCCCCTCCGACTGGACGAGCATGCGGTTGCTGAAATCATCCATCCAGGAGGTCATGGCATCGACGAGCTTCGGCGCGTTGTCCTTCGCGACGGTGAAGGCCTGGATATGGGCATTGACGAACTGCTTCTGCAGCTCATAGGCCGCCTGCATGGTGATGAAGGCCCGCCGCTTGAAGCCCTCCCAGGTGGAGATTTCTTGATGGAACTCGCGGATGGGCTTGAACACGAACTCCTCGCTGATGTGTCCGGCCAAGGCCAAGATGGCGGTGGCGCGTTTCTTGCGGTCCGTCTTCCAACTGGCGATGTCACTCATGCCTTGCTCCGTCAACCCGCCCACGAAGATCAAGCCTTTCTTGAGCAGCATCAGCATCTGATAGTCGTCCTCCACGCCCGACTTGAAACCATCCAGAGCGCCGCGAGTCACCGCCTCCATTCCTTCGACTTGCGAGATCACCAGGAAAATCGGGATCAGGCAGGCACGGGTCATGTTGTCCAGATCGTCTGCCGGGACGTTCGAGGACGGAGCGCCGTTGTTCGCAGGCGGGTTCTGGTTTTGATTCGCCCCTGCGCCAGAGGCTCCGGAGTCGATGGGAACGCCGAGCGTGACGCTGCCCGCCTGCGGCAGCAGTGCTTCCACTTGCGCGTCCGTCAGCGGCGTGAGCGTGTTCCCTGCGAGCCAGTACACCGTGTTGGGATCAAGCGTAAGCGCGGGCTGGAGGTTCAGCGTCTCCAGCGGCAGCACGCGCACGGTGCTGAGATTGCCCAGTTCGCTGAGGTCGGCCACAGGTTCTCCGAGCGTGACGGCGAGGCTCTGCGGTGCCAGCGGCACGTTCGTCTCCGTGGTCAGCACCGCGCCGGAGAGCAGCGCGTTGCCTGCGGCCAGCGCCGTCATGCCCGCATCTGCCGCCGCAGGACCGGCGGCGATAACGGAGGCGAGCGTCTGCGTGGGCAGCGGCAGGTTTTCCAGCGGCACGTCCCACTGGAAGCTCGTGCCCTTCACCCACTGGTCCACATAGGTGATCCAGCCGGCGAAGCTCTGGTCCGTCTTCAGCTCATGCTCGAGCGTGCAGACCACGGTGTCTTTGAAGTGGATCTTCAACTGCACGTTCCCCAGGCTGTTGAAGCAGGTGTACCAGTTGAGCCTGCCGCCTTCGCGCACGAACCACACCTTCTGCTCCTGCGTGTTCTCGCCCTCCATGGGCTGCTGCTCCAGCGCTCCTTCTTCGAGCAGCGCCTCCAGCGAGCTGAACACCTTCGCCGGTTCCTTGCCCGGCTCCGGTGCCATGCCATCGAACCCGGCGTGCTTGCCGAGGTCTTCACCCTCCGTGCCGAACTCCAGCCCCAGCTTCTCCCAGCCTGCGGGGATTTGCAGAGAACCGGCGAAGTATTTGTCCCGCGACACCATCTGCAAAGGCACGAGCTGGTCGGTCATCGTGGCGGTCTTGTTCTCCGGCGGCCTGCCCAGCAGCACCACGCAGCCATTGGCCGCGCCGGGGCCGGTGCCTGTGGTCGAGACTTTCTGGCCCGGCTCGATGGTCAGCGTCACCGGGGCCACGACGGGCGGAGCGTCCTCCGTCTCAGGATCGTCATCCACCGTTTGCGTGATGCGCAGGAACGTGCGCGTCACGCGCTGCTGCATGGCCTCCGCGCTCACATCGACGCGTTTCAGCCGCACTTCCACCGCCGCGCCTTCTGGAAAGCGCGGGCCGGATCCTTCACCGCCCTCCTCCGTCGTCACCCACCGTCCTTGAGCGCTGGTTTCTTTCTCCGTGCGTGTCATCCACTGTTCAGGCCCCAGCGGGCTACCGGGCGGTTGCAAAATCTCCTCCGCCCACCCCGCGGGCGCGTCCGCCGTCATCTCCTCGAGCTCATCGGCGCTCTTGAACACCTCCGGCGGCGCGTCCCAAGATTTCCTTGTGTAGTTTTGCCGCACTTCCGCAGGTCCGTCGCTCGTCTGCTTCTTGCCGATCAGTCGCCACTGCCAGGGTTTGTCGTTGGTTTGAGGATCGCTGCCGCCCTCAGGACTTTGCGCATCTTTTGCCGCCTGCGCTTCGGCCTCGGTGCCGAAGTGCTCGCGGCGCTCCATTCCCATGCCTGTTTCCACAGAAAACTCCCACCTTACCGCCACCTCATGCGGAGGCTCGTCCACGGTGATTTCCTCCGCGTCCTCTTTGGCCTCATCATAGTTCTCCTGGGCTTCCTGGCTGTAACGATGGAGCCCGGTTGTGTCAAAAGGCTCGAGTCGAACAGACTGTCGCGTTTCAGACCCAAGTCCCGCGTGCGCACCGCGTGAGACGACCACCGCTTCCGCGTCTGGTGGTGTGCCGCCACTCGTACCGCCGCCTGTCGTTGATCCACCGCCCGTGCTCGTGCCGCCTGTCGTCGTTGATCCGCCGCCCGCCGTACTGCCGCTGCTCCCTGATCCAGTCGTGGTGCCGCTGCCGCCGGTTCCGCCCGTGCTGCCGCCGGTGAAGGTGCCGCCGCCAGCTAGGGTAGGATTGGTGCCCGCCTGCATTTCCACCAGGTCGCTGGCCCCGTCTCCGTCCGTGTCGGCGATGCGCGGATTCGTGCCGAGCTGGAATTCCTTCAGGTTGGAAAGCGTGTCGCCGTCCGGGTCGATGAGCGCCCACGCCGCCACCTCACGCTGGAACGACTGCTGGTACCACTGATAGGCCTCGTTCACACTGAGGTAGTCTGTCCAGGTCTCTGCGAACGCCTCAAAGCTCTGCATCACCGGGAGGTTCTCCGGCGTGTAGAGCATGTCCGCATAACCGCCGTCATGCACGCTGCGCGGGTTCAAACGGTGGCGGTACTCCCACACATTGCTCATGCCGTCGCCGTCCGCATCGGCGGCGTGAAGGCGCTGCGGCACCGGCGGCGTGAACTGCGTGGCAAAGTTGGCCAGCCCGGCGCACCAATTGGAATAGGTGCTGGCCCATGAGCCACCGGGACCAAAATCAACCATCAAAAGATAGCGGTGCGCATGATCAGGCAACTGCACCTGCTCCCATGCTGCCTGGACGTAATCCGCCTCCCGCCGGTAATCCCCCAGTTGCAGCGCCCAGGCCAGCACTTGGAGGTCGCTCAAGCCATCGCTGCGGGTGGACACCGCCTGCGTCACGCTCAAGCCCAGCTTGATCTCCTCGAAGTTCATCACGCCATCGCCGTCAAAATCCCCCACCGCGTCGTCGAAGTTGTTCTTGTCCAGACTGCCCGCCGCCACCGCCGCCCAGCGATCCTCTACCGCGTCCGTGATGCGGTCCCCGTCCGCATCAAACGTGTCCAGATACACGGTCAGGCTCCAGCCGCCCTGATACGCCTGCAAATTGCTCACGCCATCGCCGTCGAGATCGCCAGCGGCGTCATTGTAATCGTTCTTGTTCAGGCCATAGTGATCTTCCAGCAGATCGGGCAGTCCGTCACCATCGCTGTCCTGACCTCGGAACAAGTAGCCGTCCACAATGCTTTGAGAGGCATTGGTCCTCTGCGCCAGCGGGTTGGTGTGATAAACAAGCAGCTCCTCGTAATCCGTGAGGAAGTCATCATCGCTATCGACATCGAAGCGCTCCGTGCCGTGCAGGATCACCTCGTCGTAGTCGGTGAGGCCGTCGCTGTCACTGTCCGCGTTGTTGTAGGGATCATCGGGATAGTTGTCCACGTTGTCGAAGAGGCCGTCGCCATCGCGGTCCGCAGGTTCGCTGCCGTCGTTGTAGCCATCGTGGTTCCAGTCGATCCAGAGGTCGGGATTGCGCGGATCGCTGTCGGCGTAGTCCGGCTGGCCGTCCTCGTCACCATCGGTGGCGTGGTTGTCACCGTCATGATTCCAGTCGCTCCAGAGCGAGCCATCGGCGGGATCGCTGTCGTCCTCGGAATTGCGGTTGTCGCCGTCGTAATCGGCCCAAAGCACCGAATCAGTAGGATGGCTGTCACTGCCGTTGTCGTGGCCGTCCTCATCCCAGTCGCTCTCATTGTCATCGCCGTCGTGGTTCCAGTCGCTCTTGAGCGCGTTGTTGCGCGGATCGCTGTCCTGGCTGTCGATGACACCGTCCTCGTCACCGTCGGTGTCGTTGTTCGTCTGGTTGAAGTCCCAGTCACTCCACAAGTGCGCGTGGAAAGGATGGCTGTCATTGGCATCAAGCACGCCGTCCTCGTCGCCATCGGTGTCGTTGTTCGTGCCGTTGCCGTCCCAGTCGCTCCACAACGCCGCGTCATGCGGGTGGCTGTCTTGATTGGACACGAAGGAACCATCAGCAGCCGTGTGCTCGTTCATGCGGCCGTCCTCGTCCATGTCCGCCTCGTTGTTGTCGCCATCGCCGTTCCAGTCCGTGCTCAGCGCGGGATCAAACGGATGGCTGTCGTCCTCGTTAACGTAGCCATCCTCATCGGCATCTGCGTCGTTGTTGTCCCCGTCATGGTTCCAGTCGCTCCACAGCGCGGCATTGAGCGGATCGCTGTCCGTGCCGTTGTCACGCGCGTCGCCGTCGGAGTTGTCCTGCGGGCCATCGTTTTGGCCATCATAGTTCCAGTCGCCCCAGAACGCCGCGTTGCGGGGATGGCTGTCGAGACCATCGGCAGCGCCGTCCTCATCGCCATCGCTGTCATTGTTCACGCCATTTTGATCCCAGTCGCTCCACAGCAGCGCCACATAGGGTGAGCTGTCGTTTTCATTCGGCACGTTGTCCTCGTCCCAATCGGCGTCGTTGTTCGTGCCGTTGTGATTCCAGTCGCTCCAAAGGCTGTTGTTCTGCGGATCGCTGTCGTGGTCGAGGTTCACACCGTCCCCGTCGAAGTCATTCCACAGATGGTTCTGGCGCGGGTGGCTGTCGCTGCCATCGCCCCAGCCGTCCTCATCACCATCGGCGTCGTTGTTCACGCCGTTGCTATCCCAGTCGCTCCACAGGCTGTTGTTCTGAGGATGGCTGTCATCGGCCTCGTTGCGACCGTCGCCGTCAAAATCACTGCTCACACCACCGTCACGCGGATGCGAATCACTGCCGTTGGCGATGCCGTCCTCGTCCCAGTCGCCGTCATTGTCATCGCCGTCGCCATTCCAATCACTGCGCAGGCCGTTGAAGCGCGGATGGCTGTCCTCCGCGTCGGCGGTGCCGTCCTCATCGCCATCACTGTCGTTGTTGGTGCCGTTGCCATTCCAGTCGCTCCACAGGTTCGGATCACGCGGATGGCTGTCCTCCGCATCCTCCCGCGCATCCTCGTCACCGTTCGCGTCGTTGTTGGTGCCATTGAAGTTCCAGTCGCTCCACAAAGAGCCATTCGCAGGATGGGAATCGTTTTCCAGCGTGCGCCCGTCGCCGTCGAAGTCGCTGGAGGGATCGTCATTGCTGCCGTCGTTGTTCCAGTCATTCCAGCGCCAGGATTCACGCGGATGGCTGTCACGCGCATCAGGAATGCCGTCCTCATCGCCATCGTTGTCGTTGTTGCTCCAGTTGAAGTTCCAGTCGCTCCACAGCCAGGAATACTGAGGGTGGCTGTCCTCGGCGGCGTTGCGCCCGTCGTTGTCGAAGTCGGTCCAAAGACTGTTGTTCCAAGAATGCGAGTCGGCCGGATCAGGCACGCCATCATTGTCGGAATCAGACCAGTAGCCGTAGTAGGTGGTGCCGTTGTAGTCGTAAGTCGGGTTGTAATAGTAATTCGCGCCGTTGCTCGAATCATAAGGCCATCCGTCCGCCACATCGGGAATCCCGTCACTGTCACTGTCCTGCCACGACCCGGAGTACCAGGAGCCATTGTAGTAAAACTGGCCGTTGTTCGCATCATACGGCCAGGCGTCCGCCGCGTCCGGGATGCTGTCGTAATCACTGTCCTGCCACGAGCCGCCGTATTCGGTGCCGTTGTACCAAAAGCTGCCCCAAGGATACACGTCCAGATGATCCGGTGTGCCGTCCATGTCACTGTCCACCGTGCCGGAAGGATACCAGTTCCCGCCGATCCACACGCCCGGGTCCTGCCACACGCCGTTGTTTGCATCATCCATGTACATGCCGCCCACGCCGTTGAAACTGGGTGATCCGTCCTGCCAGTTCACCGTGCCGTCGTTATCGCGGTCCACATTGAAATCCCAATCCTCCGGGTTCTTCGTGCCATCACCGTCCGCGTCCGCATAGCTGTAAAAGCCGCCGGGGGTGAGGTTCAGGTAATTGATCTGCGGCTGCCAGCCCCAGAGACGTTGATAGAACTCATCGTGATCGGAATAGCCGTCCCCGTCGCTGTCCCAGTTCCACGGATCAAACGGCGCGGACGGGTCCGCGTAATCCCGCTCGATTTGATCCGTCAGCCCGTCGAAATCCGCGTCGATCTGGTAGGGATCGGAACCAAACACCGCCTCCTGTGAATTGGTGAGCGAATCACCGTCCGAATCCTGATCAAACCACGAGTCCCCCTCGGGTGGATTGGCGACTTCCTCCTTCACTCGGTCCCCGTTCGTGTCCGTCCAGTAGGAAAACGCACCGGGGAAGGGATTCGCCACCCAGCAGGTGAAGACCAGAAGTTGCAAACCATGCACCCAGCGGGCGCGACGGAGACGGGAGAGCAGCGTGACGTTCATGCGGGAGCGCGATTGGAAGAATGAAATCAAATCTCACCTAATCCCCCCCCCCATCTGACAAGACCATCCCTGTAAGATGATCGTAAGCCCCAGCTTTCAACCCTCGCGCGCGCCTAGCAGATCATGGGTCATTCATCCATAACAATGATGAGCGTCCTATGTAGTAGAGGGACGCGTGTCACTTGAGCATCCTGCCGCCCATGCCGCAGCCTCTTACTTGGGACTCCAATCTGGCGTGGGACACGCCAGGTCTCACCTGGGATGGTTTTGTGGCACCCAACACAAACACACACACCACCATGGACAACCGCATCTCAGCCACGCTGGCCCCCGCCGACAAGGCCACCATCCTCACCAAGCTCGGAGAAATCTCCGACCTCCTGCCCTTCCTGCTCAACCTCACCGCCGACGAGAAAAGCTCCCTTCCGAAGATGAGCGCCATCCGCGACGGCATGGACGAGGCCTTTTCCCAGGAAATGGCCGCGCACCCCGAAATGGTGCCCAATTTTGTCGATATGACCGAGGTGGCCAAGGACCGCGCCCTGCGCACCGCTTTGCGCGACCTGCACCAGCAAATGTGCGCCCTGTGCGAAGGACTGGAGGACACGCTGACCGCAGCCGGGGTGGACACCTACCTAGCCTACCTGAGCTTTTACAACAACGTCAAGCAGGCCGCCAAGCGCAACGTCCCCGGTGCCAACACCGTGCTGGACAACCTGAAGCGCTTCTTCCCACGCGGCGGTGGCGGCAGCACGCCTCCGACCCCGCCCAATCCGTGATCTCATTGAAAATGAGCATCTTGACGCTCAAACATCCGACCAAAAAGGTCGGACATCGGAGCAAAAAGGTCGGAATTCCGACCTCGGAGGTCGGACGTCGGAGCAAAAAGCTCGGCGTTCCGACCCCTGGGGCACCGATGTCGGAGCGAAAAGCTCGGCGCTCCGACCTCCAAGCTCGGAAAGCGGACCGAAAAGCTCGGCAGTCCGACCTCTGAGCTTCGCGCTCCGACCTGCCAGGCATGGACGTCCGACCTCCGAGGTGCGAACGCCGAGCTCCGATGTCGGCCGTTTGGGTGGATTCTCCCCTCCTCCTCTTCTCCCGGTCTCCAAGTCTCATAGTCTTCTGAAACGCCATGCCCTTCGACCCCGCCTTCCCTGCCAACGGCACCCCGCTCGAATCCGCGCCGATGCGCACCCAGTTCAACGGCCTCAAAGACCTCATCGACGCCGTCAGCGGAGTGACTTCCGCGCAAGTGGATGCGGTGAACACGCTGCCTGCCGGATCACCCGCAGCGGTGACGGTGAGTGTGAGCGGGAACGTGCTGCATCTGAGCTTCGATCTTCCCCAAGGCAATGACGGACCGACAGGACCAGCAGGCCAGAACGGCAGCGACGGACCGCAAGGCCCGCCGGGCAATGACGGAGCACAGGGAGCGCCGTTCACGAACTTCGTCGTCGATGGCGTGACCACCCTGAACCCCGGCGACAATGCGACGGTGCAGGCGAACTTCGACGGCAGCGCGGTGCGGCTGTTCTTCGGCATTCCTCGCGGTGAAACCGGCACGCCCGGCAGCAATGGCAGCGATGGTGCCCAAGGACCGCCCTTCACGAACTTCGTCGTCGATAACGTGACGCAACTCCCGCCGGGGGGCTGGCCGAGTGTCTCGGCAAACTTCGATGGCAGCGCCGTGCGCCTGAACTTCGGCATCCCGCAGGGCAACGAAGGACCGCAAGGCTCCCAAGGCCCGCAGGGACCACCCTTTGGCAACGCGCTGGTGGATGGCGTGATAACGCTCAATCCCGGCGACGCGGCTTATGTGAACACGAGCTTCGATGGCTACAACGTGCGTTTCACCTTCGGCATCCCACGTGGTTTGAACGGCAGCGACGGCGGCACGGGACCGCAAGGCCCGCCCGGCGAGGTGACGCAGTCACAGCTCGACACGGCGATCGGCAACACGAGCAGCAACAGCAATGCGGTGAGTCTGCTCAACCTCGTGGTGAGCGATCCGCCAACGCAGAGTGAGGTGCAGCAGATCGCGAACAAGCTGGATGAGCTGATCAACGCGCTGCGGAGGTAAGGAGGGCAAGGACCATAAGACAAGGAGACCATAAGAGTTGGAGATGAGGAGAGGGGCGCGTGCACTCCTGCGCGCTAAGGTGGTTCCCAAACAGCGGACAGGAGTGTCCGCGATCCCTTCGACTTTGCCCTGCTGAATTCGGCAACATTTCCCTCCTTGGGGAGAGCCGACGATGCGTCGGCTTTGCATGGATGGCGACGAGTCGTCGCCGCTCCTGAAAGCGGACGAGGGCGTCCGCGCTCCCTTCGAATCTGCCTTGCCCAATTCGGCAAACGCAGAGGTTTGCCCTCCTGTCCTAGTCGGCAACGCTCCCCAGAGGCTCAGACCCGGGGACTGTTGGCCCTTTCTGGATCATTTTTCGGCCCATGCAGGCACGGGATCGCGTGACGGCACGCGGCTTGAGTCGGCGGAACGGGCGGCTATGATGCCAGCCCCAGAGTGATCCATGCTCCCCACCTCCACGTTCTTCATTACCGGCCCCACGGCTTCCGGCAAGTCGGCCCTCGCCCTCGCCCTGGCGGAGGAGGTGGGCGGCGAGATTGTGAACGCGGATGCCTTCCAGCTCTACGCGGGCATGGACATCCTCACGGCGAAACCCTCCGCCGCGGACCGTGCGCGGCTGCCGCATCATCTTTATGGCGTGCTGCCGCTCACTGAATCGTGCGACGCGCAGCGCTACCATGCGCTCGCCGTGCCGGTGATCGAAGAAATCGCCGCGCGCGGCCGTGTGCCCATCGTCGTTGGCGGCTCAGGTTTGTATCTCAAGGCGCTCACACACGGCCTCTCCCCCCTGCCCGCCGCCTCACCGCCGCTGCGGGAGAAATTCAAGCACCTCAGCACCGGTGAAAAGATGATCTGGCTGCTCCAGCGCGATCCCGAGGCCGCCACCACGGTCAACCTGCGCAATCCGCGCTATGTCGAACGCGCGCTCGAGATCTGCCTGCTCACCGGCCGACCGCAGTCCGCTTTGCGGCGCTCCTTTGCCGAAAACGAGCCACAGGTGACCGGCATCCTCCTCGAACAAGACCGCGAGACGCTCTACGCGCGCATCAATCAGCGCACGCTGGACATGTTCGCCGCCGGATTGATCGACGAAGTCGCCGGATTGGGCGAAATGTCACCCACAGCGGAAAAGGCCATCGGCATCCGTGAAGTTCGCGAGCATCTGGCCGGCCGTGCTTCGCTCGCTGACACCATCGCCGCCATCCAGCAGGCCACGCGCCGCTACGCCAAGCGCCAGATCACCTGGTTCCGCCGCGAACGCTGCTTCCAAACGATTTGCCTCGATTCCCTTCCGACGGCAGAGTACGTCCTCGAACGTGTCCTGGCCTGCCCGGGCCTTCGTCCTTCGACATTCTGATTTCGTCATTCTCCAATGCCTCCGCCCGTCCAGCCAGCCCGTCCCGTCTTCGTCAACCTAGGCCCGCGCAGTTACCTCGTGCAGGTCGGACGCGATCTGCTCAAGACGATGGGCGAGGAGGTGAACAAGAAGCTGCCCGACCGCGTGAAGTGCGCCGTCGTCACGGACTCGAACGTCGGCCCGCTCTACGCTGAAAAAGTGCTCGAAAGCCTCCGCGCCGCCGGGAAGGAACCGCATCTCATCACCGTGCCCGCGGGCGAGTCCTCAAAATCCCTCACCTGCAGCGAGACCGTGCTCGGAGAGATGGTGCGTGCCGGTCTTGACCGCAAAAGCTTCCTCGTCGCCCTCGGCGGCGGTGTCATCGGCGACCTCGGCGGTTTTTGCGCGGCCATCTATCAGCGCGGCATTCCCTATGTCCAGGTGCCCACCACCGTGCTCTCGCAGGTTGACAGCTCCGTCGGTGGAAAGACCGGCGTGAACCTCCCGCACGCGAAAAACATGGTCGGCTGCTTTCATCAGCCCGTGCATGTCATCGCCGACCTCGACACGCTCAACTCCCTGCCCACCCGCGAGTGGAACGAGGGCTTCGCCGAGATCATCAAGCATGCCTGCATCCGCGACGCCTCAATGTTTGACGCCATCCACAACATCGCCGCGGGCAAAGGCGACCTTGTCGCGCTCATCCGCCGCAACATCGCCATCAAGGCCGCCATCGTCGAGGCGGACGAATTCGAGACCATCGGCACGCGTGCATTGCTGAATTTCGGGCACACGCTCGGCCACGCCATCGAGGCCGCCGCCGGCTATGGACGGCTGCTGCATGGCGAGGCCATCAGCCTCGGCCTGCGCGCCGCCGCATGGCTCTCCGTGCAGATTTCCGACCTCACGGCGGACGATTACGAACGCATCGTCGCCCTGTTGAAACTGTGTGATCTCCCCGCACGCCTGCCTGACGATCTCGACAGCGAGGAGATCATGCGCATCGCCCGCACGGACAAGAAATTCGAAAACGGCAAGATCCGCTTCGTCCTCCTCCGCAAGATCGGCGAAGCCTATGTCAGCAAGGACGTCATCGAAGGCCACTTGAAACAGGCGCTGGATGAACTGCGGAGATAAGAAATGATGAAACCAGAATGAGGAAGGACGAATGAATGAGACCATGACGAAGAACCCATCACTTCCGTCGCTCGTCATTGGGAATTCATCATTTCTTCGTCATTCACCATTCTGGTTTCGTCATTTCTAGTTTGGTTATGCGCTTCCTCGCCCCCAGCTACCTCCACCTTGCCTGGCTGGCGCTCATCCCGCTCGCGCTGTGGTTGTTCCGCCGTCAGGCAAAACGCGTTCCGGTTTCCACGCTGCTGTTCTTCAAATCGCTCGCCCGTGAGCACCAGGAGTCCGCATGGCTGCGGCGCATCAAAAAGTGGCTCTCCCTGCTGCTCACGTTGCTCGTGCTGTTCTTTGCCATCTTCGCCCTCGCACGGCCCAGCAGTGACATTTCAGCCGACTCTCCCGGTGCGGTCGTCATCCTTGTTGATTGTTCCGCGTCGATGGCCGCGCGGGATTTGCAGGGTCTTGCCCGTCTCGATGAGGTGAAACGCCGCGTGAAGGAACGCGTGCGCGCTTTACCAGACCAAGTCGTCCTATCGCTCATCGCCTTCGACTCACGCCCGCGCGTCCTGCTCTCACGCAGCCGGAACCAACGCGAATGCCTGCGGCTTCTCGACGAACTCGCTCCCGCGCCCGTCGAAGGCAAGGTCGAGGCCGCGTTGAACGTCGCCAAACGCCTTGCCGATCTCGAAGCACGTTCCCGCATCTGGCTTGCCTCTGATTCCGCCCCGTCCGAGGTGCCTGATCTGGATTTGATTTCCTCCGCGCTGCCCGAACCGCTCAACGTCGGCATCACCGGCTTCCAAATTCGCCACAGTCCGCTCGCCCGTGATCGCTACGAGGCTTTTGTCAAAGTCAGCGCCGCCGCGAGCAATGCCTCGAAGACCACCTCCACGCTCGAAGTCACCCTCGCAGGACGCATCGCCCAACTGCGCGAGCTTGAACTTGCTCCCGGTGAATCCACCGCGCTCATCCTCCCACTCGAAGGCCTGCGCGGGCAGCGTCTGGAGATGAGGCTGGCCACCGCAGGCGATTGTTTCGGCTGGGATGACGGGCTCGCCGCGCCGCTGCCGAAAACACGGCCGCTCCACGTCGCCTGGTTCGCCGAAAAGCCTGATCCCTTCACCGAAGTCGCGCTTTCATCGCTCATCGAGGCCGGACGCATCGAAATGAAGAAAGGTGATCCCGCCGCATGGCCGCCGAAGGAGCAGCCGGATGTGTTCATCTTCGAAAACTGGCTTCCAAAGGACTGGCCTGCGGACAAACCCGTCATCGCGCTCACACCGCAGCAAAATTCCGGCCCGCTGCGCGCCCGTGTGACCCGCGGAGTGCCGCATGACAGTGTGCGCGCCGTGCAGCCGGATCATGCGGTGTTGTTCCGCGCCAGCAGCAGCCGCATCGCCGTCACGCAGACCACCGTGCTCGATCTGCCCGCCTCACTGGAGCCATTGTGGATCGCGGGCAACGAACCCGTGCTCGCCGCCGGCGAATTCAACGGCCAGCGCCTCGTCGTCACCGCCTTTTCACCGGCACAGTCGGAGCAGCTCGCTTTGCTCCCATCTTTTCCGCTTATTCTCGGCAACGCGCTCTACTGGTGCGCCGAAAACAGCGACGCGCTCGCCGACATGCGCACGATGCACACCGGCGAGATGCTCGCCACTGACAGCCTCGTGCAATGGCACGCGTGGGATGGCTCTCAATTCATCGAAATCTCGGACACTCCCGCGAACGGCCTGCTCACACTCAATCGCATCGGCAGTTGGGAGGTCGGCAATGACCGCGGCGGCACCTGCGCCCTCATTTCCGACGCCGAGTCCAATCTGCCGAAACTCGACGCGAAAACCACGCTCACACCGCCAACCAACGCCACCATCATCACGGCCAGCGCTTTCAGCACCTGGCCCAAGCGTTTGATCTGGCTCGCGCTTGCCCTGCTGCTGCTGGAGAGCTTTCTTTTCCACCGCAAGGCGGTGTATTGAAACTTGTTCACAGGCCCGTCGCTTATTCACAGATCAGGGGCCCGAAAAAATCCCACATCTTGTTTTGGATACCTTAACAAACCCCAAGATAGGGTAAAAAAATGGCTTCCTTGTTGCAGCCACCGGCGGCGGAATGGTTCAGTCCACCTCAGCAACTCTTTCGACGCCTCAACCTTTTGCCTTTCCAACCGCCATGTATCTGAAAAGCCTCACCCTTCACGGCTTCAAGTCCTTTGCCGACAAGACCCACTTTGAATTCCACAAAGGTGTGACCGGCATCGTCGGTCCGAACGGCTGCGGCAAGTCGAACGTCGTCGATGCCATCCGCTGGGTCCTCGGCGAAACCTCGGCCAAAGCCTTGCGCGGTGATGAAATGGCCGACGTCATTTTCAACGGCACCGACAAGCGCAAGCCAGTCGGCCTCGCCGAAGTCACGCTCACGATGGCGGACTGCGAGCAGGCGCTGAACGTCGATTTCAATGAAGTCTCGCTGACACGTCGTGTGTATCGCGATGGAAAGAGCGAGTATCGCCTCAACAACACCGTCTGCCGTCTCAAGGACATCCACGACCTCATCGCCGGCACCGGCATCGGCCGGGCGGCTTACTCGATCATGGCGCAGGGCCAGATCGACATGCTGCTGAGTTCGAAGCCCGAAGATCGTCGCAGCGTTTTCGAGGAAGCCGCGGGCATCACCAAATTCAAATCGCAGAAGAAGGAGGCGCTGCGCAAGCTCGAATACACCGAGGCCAACTTGCTTCGCGTCGCCGACATCATCGCCGAAGTGAAGCGCCAGATGGGCAGTCTGCAGCGTCAGGCCGCGAAAGCTCGCCGCTATCAGGCTTTGCTCGAAGACACGCGCCTGCTCGACACCCACCTCGCGCAAAAGCAATACACCGAGTTCTCCGGCGAGAAGTCCGAGTTCGAAAACCAAGCGCGCATGCTCACCGCGCAGCTCGACGAGGTGCAGCGCAACCTTCAAACCACGGAAACCGAGGCCGCCCAGACACGCGAGGCCTATCACGCCATCGAATCGCAGATCAGCCAACTCCGCCAGCAGGCGCAGGAGCTGCGCTCGCAGATGCAGAGCGCCGAGGGCCGCATCGGCTTCAACAAGGAGCGCAACGAGGAGCTGGAGGGCCGCATCAAGCAGAACGAGGAGCAGATCAATGCCAGCCAGCAGCTCATCGACGAGGCACGGCACCAGATGGCCATAGCCGACGAGCAGGTGCTCGCCATCCGCGCGAACATCGAAACACGCCAGCAGGCGGTGAACGAGCACTCCAGCCTGCATCAGAGCATTCTGCCGGAACGCAGCCGTCTCGAAGGCGACCGCCGTGCCGTGCGTGAGTCCATCCGCCAGTTCGAAGGCCAGATCGCCGCCTCGGAGGCCCGCGCTCAGAGTTTGACGAATCAAATCAGCGCCGACCGCCAGCGTCATGAGGCGCTGAGCCGCGACCGTCAGGCCGCCGCGCAGGCGAAGGAGGCCAGCCAGCTCGAATTCGACGAGTTGCAGCGGCAGATTCACGAACTGGAGGAAACGCGCAACGATCTCGACGAAAAAGCCAAGGAATGCGCCCGCCAGATCATCGAGAAGCGCCGTCAGCGTGACGCGATGCATCAGGAGCTCAACGAACTCCAACGCAGTGTCACCCAGCGCCGCTCACGCCTCGAAGTAATCGAACAACTGCTGCAGAAAGGCGAAGGACTGCCCGAAGGCACACAGAGCGTGCTGCGCGGCCTCGACAATCCCGAGGTCTATTCCACCGGCGTCCGCGGACTGCTCGCCTCCAGCATCGAAGTCACCGACTCCGCTTTCATTCCCGCTGTGGAGGCCGCTTTGCGTGATCATTTGCAGGCCGTGCTGCTCACTGAAAGCGAACTCGCAGCGCAGATCGTGGATCGTCTCAACGACCACAGGATGGGCCGCGCCACGCTGTTCCCGCAGGACTTCTGCAAACTGCATCGCAACGGCGACCGCGAGTTGATGCCCGCCGGAGCCATCGCATGGGCCACGGACAAGGTGCGCGTCAAAACCGGCGTGCAAAGCCTCATCGACCACCTGCTGCACAATGTGCTCGTCGTCGATGACATGCACACTGCCCTGCGCTTGAAGCGTGAGATGCCGCATCTCGCGATCGCGACGATGCGCGGCGAATTCATCTCCACCGACGGCATCATCTACGGCGGCGCGTCGAAGCACGAGGAATCCTCCACCCTGCGCCGCGAGGCCGAGGTGCGCCAGCTCCGCACGGAGGTCGAGGCGCTCGACTTCCAGCTTCTCGAAAAGGAAGAGGCGCTCACCCAGCTCAATGCGCAGCTCGAAGACCAGCAGCGCGAGGAAATCACCCTGCGCGAGCAGAGCCAGCGCGCACGCGAAGGCTTCTCCCAGCTTCAAGGCAAGACCTCCGTCGTGCAGCGTGCTCTTCAGCAGGCCGTGGCAAAGCTGGAGAGCGTCGAATGGGATCAGGCGCAGATCGACGAGCGCATCGGCGGCTCGGAAAGCCAGATCAATCAGATGCGTGAGGCGGCCGCTATCGCGCAGGAGCAGCTCGAGGCCGCACGCGTGCGTGAAGGCGAGCTGGAAGTCGAAATGGAGTCGTTCCTGCGCCGCGAACTTGAGTCCAGCGAACGACTCAACGAGCTGCGCACCTCCCTCGCATTAGAGCAAAGCGCCCTGCAGTCTCTCGAACGTCAGAAAGCGCCGATGGCGTCCCGGTTGCAAGAGCTTCAAGTCGGTCTGGACCGCTACGACCAGGAGATCAACACCTGGCGCATGCGCATCAATCAGAGCGAGGCCGAGAACTCCCGTCTCAACGAGCAGATCGAGTCCCAGCGCGGTGCCATCGGCGCCATCGAGGATCATCTGAACTCGAAGAGCGACGAACGTGCCGCCTTCTTTGAAAAAGTCTCCGAACTTGAAACCCGGCTCGTGGCACTGCGCCAGAGCTACAACGGCCTCAATGAATCCCGCAACCGCGCCGAGGTGCAGTTGACGCGTGTCGATCTTCGTCTCGAAAATCTCATCAATCAGGTGCAGGAGCGCTACAGCTTCCACATCAGCGCTTTCGAGCCGGATTACCACGTCCTCATGGTCACCATCGAGGAGCAGAAGAAGAACCGCAGCCGCGGGAAGAAGGCCGCGTCTGCCACGGAGACATCCGAACAGTCAGACGTGTCTGACCAGACTGACATGTCAGATGTCACCGAGCCTGTTCAGGAGGAAGAGGCCGCGGAGAAACCCGAAATCCGTGCCATCTCCAACCGCGACGACGAGGTGGACATCGACGATGTCGTCATCCCGGGCCAGGAAGCCGAGCCGGACTGGGCTTTCGTCATGGAAGTCGTCTATGAGCTTCGCCAGAAGCTCGAAGGCATCGGCCCGGTGAACCTCGACGCCATCCAGGAGTTCGAAGAGCTTGAGGAGCGCCACAATTTCCTCGAAACGCAGCACGGCGACCTCGTGAAGTCGAAGGAGGAGCTGCATCAGGTCATCGCAAAGATCAACGAGACCACGAAGACGATGTTCAGCGAGACGTTCCAGCTCGTGCGCGGCTTCTTCCAGAACAACTTCAAGGAGCTCTTCGGCCCCCAGGCCAAGGCCGATCTCATGCTCATCGACGAGGGAGACCCGCTCGAGTCCGGCATCGAAATCATCGCCAAACCGCCGGGCAAGAAGCTTCAAACGATCAGCTTGCTCTCCGGTGGCGAGCGCAGCATGACCGCCGTTGCGCTGCTGTTCTCGATCTACCAGGTCAAGCCCTCGCCCTTCTGCGTGCTGGACGAGTTGGACGCTCCGCTCGACGAAACGAACATCGGCCGCTTCCTCAAGATGCTGGACAATTTCATCGACAACTCGCAGTTCATCATCGTCACGCACAACAAGCGCACGATGAGCCGCGCGGATGTCATCTACGGTGTCACCATGCAGGAATTCGGCGTGTCGAAGCCCGTCGGAGTCCGCATGACCACAGAGGACACACGCACGCTCAAGAAGTCCGACCAGGAACTAGCCCTCGAAGCTCCTGCCAAGCCGAAACGCGGCCGTAAGACTGAGGATGGCGAATCAGAGCAGTCCGAACTCATCCACGAGAACCTCGACGAGGAACAGGAACGCCTGACCGCCATCGAAGAGCAAGAGGAGCAGACGCCTGCGGCGCTGGTTTGATCCACGCGCTCAATCCATGAACAAAGGGGCCTTCGGCATGTGCTGAAGGCCTTTTTGTTTGTCATCACCGGATGTTCCGGCTTCCTGTCCGCCATGACTTTCGCGATCGAGGCCTTCCACTTCCACGTCCTGCCCATGCGGACGCGGTTTCCGTTCAAGTATGGCATCGCCAGCATGAATGCGCTGCCGCATTTGTTTGTGAAGGTGGATCTGCTCGTCAATGGGAGGCCGGCATGTGGCCTGGCGAGCGAAGGACTGCCGCCGAAGTGGTTTACGAAGAACCCGGATACGTTGTTCGAGGTAGATCTGGCGGAGATGATCGCCGTGATACAGAATGCATCACGCATCGGGCGGCTCGCGGCGGAAAAAGAAACCGGCTTCTTCGCCTGGTGGCGCGATCTTTACGCGGAGCAGGCAAACTGGGCGCAGGTGAGCTCCGTGCCGCCGCTGCTGGCGAATCTCGGCGTGAGTTTGATCGAGCGCGCGGTGCTGGACGGCCTGTGCAAGGCGCTGGTGCGGCCATTGCATGCCGTTTTGCAATCGGATGAACTCGGCATTGATCTCGGCGAGTTGCGCGAAGAACTGCGCGGCATGCGCGTGAGTGATGTGATCATGCCGCAGCCACTGTCACATGTGCATGCTCGGCACACGATTGGTCTGGGTGATGCGCTAACGTCTGCGGACGGCAGTTTGGATGACGGGCTGCCTTACACACTTGAGGAGTCCATCCGCGCCTACGGCCTGCGCTACTTCAAAATCAAAGTCTGCGGCAAAACGGAGGTGGACCTGCCGCGACTGCGTGAAATCACACGTGTCATCACCGCTCATTGTCCGGATGGCTTTCATTCCACACTGGACGGCAACGAGCAGTTTCATGACCTTGCCTCGTTCTGCGACTTTTATGAGGCCTTGAAGGCGGACGCATCGCTTGCGCCGCTGTTACGCAGCGTGCTGCTGATCGAACAGGCGCTGCATCGCTCCAAGGCGCTCTCTGAAGATGTGCGGTCCGGCCCGGGCATGATCATCGACGAAAGTGACGGCTCGTTGAAGGATCTGCCGCTCGCGCTGGACCTCGGCTATCGCGGCACGAGCCACAAGAACTGCAAAGGCATCGTGAAAGGCCTCGCCAACGCGGCGCTGCTGAAAAAACGCGCCGCCAGCATACCCGGCGGCCCGATTCTTAGCGGCGAGGACCTCGCCGGCATCGGGCCGGTGGCGATGTTGCAGGATTTGAGCGTCATGACACTGCTCGGCATCACGCACGTCGAGCGCAACGGCCACCATTACTTCCGCGGCCTGAGCATGTATCCCCAGGAGGTGCAAGAAGCCGCGCTCCAGGCCCACGCGGGCCTTTACCACAGGCATCAGGCAGATTTCGCCGCGCTCCGCATTGAGAAAGGCATGCTCAACACGAACAGCATCAACAGCGCGCCATTCGGCTGCGGCCTCACGCTCGACATGACGGCATTTGAGCCGCTGAACGTTTGGATCAAGCGGGGAGGGATGGGGGAGCTGTGAGTTCAGCAGCCACGTGTTCGGCCTTGCATTCCGGAGCTGTCGCAAATACGAAACGATGGATGCCTGAGAGGTCGGCAGCGGTCACGGCATTACGATAGCCGAGTTCGGTGCACCGAGTCACAACGGGAGGGCCCTGGTCGTGGCCGAGTTCGAGGGCGATGAGGGCGCCCGTGTTGAGGTGAGGCAGAGCGTCGTTGAGAAAGCTTTCGACGATGCGGAGTCCATCGGGGCCGCCATCAAGGGCGATGTGAGGATCGCGTTTGACCTCGGGGCGGAGAGTTTGAATCTCAGCGGTGGGAATGTAGGGGAGGTTGGCGACGATGAGATCGAAGGTGCCGGTGATTTTTTCGAAGAGGTCGCTGCGGATGAACTTGGGCGTGATGCCGAGGCGTGAGGCGTTGAGGCGTGCGAGATCGAGAGCGTCTTCGCTGATGTCAGCGAGGATGATTTCAATCGCGGGCCAGGCTTTGGCGAGGCTGAGGCCGATGCAGCCGGAGCCGGTGGCCATGTCGAGGACGCGGGCGGGTGGCACGGCGAATTTTTTGAGGATGAGTTCAACGAGTGTTTCGGTCTCAGGACGCGGGATGAGGGCGCGGTGGTCGCAGATGAGTTCGTGACCGCAGAATTCGACGGTGCCGAGGAGATGCTGCAGAGGCTCGCCTTCGCCACGACGGCGCAGAAGTTCGCGCAGTGTGGTCAGTTGGGCCTCGGGGATGGATTCGTTGAAGCGGAGGTATAGATCGAGCCGGCGGCAGCCGAGGACATGCGCGAGCAGGTGCTCCATGTTGAGGCGTGCTTCCTCGATTTTTCTTTTCTCCAGGTAGGCGGCGCCGGACTGGAGGATTTCGAGGAGTTGTTTCATGCGCGACGAAAAGGTTAATGGGCGGACATGGCAGTCTGCCCTCCTGGGGCCTGGATCAAGCCGGATTCGGTGATGATTTTATGTACGCGCTGATCGTGCGGCTCGACGGGGATGGATTCGACGATCTGCACATTGTAGGCGATGCCGAGGCGATGTGCTTTGCAGTGTGGACTGGCGAGAAGGCGGTCGTAGTAGCCGCCGCCACGGCCGAGGCGGAGTCCGCCGCAGGTGAAGGCGAGACCTGGGACGAGGATAATGTCGAGCACAGCAATTTCGAGTGGCTGACAGTGGGGTTTGGGTTCCCAGACGTTCATCTGGCCGCGCTGGAGGTCTTCCATGCCATGAATCTGACGCGGGCGGAGTTCACCTGTGTCGATTTGAAAGCATGCCAAACGCGCCCTTTGCTCAGTGAGCGGCATGATGAGATGCGGGAGGAAATCGGGTTCGCTTTTAAGGCCGCCGAAGAGAGCGATGGTCGTGTTCGACGGCCATGAAGATGCGAGACGCAGGATGTGTGCGGAGATTTGAGCACCGCCATCAGAGCGTGTTGTTTCGTCGATGGCACGCAGGCGCTCGCGCATTTGTTTGCGAAGCGTGGGTTTGTCTTGCATGCGAGCGCTCGAACGAGTTGAAAAACTCGTTTTAAAGGAGTTCGGGCTTCTGGAGAAGCTCGGCGATGCGCTTCAGCAAGCGTCCGGCCCCGCCGCCGTCGAGCACACGGTGGTCGAAGCTGAGGGTGAGTTCGGCCTCGGTGACGGGGATGAATTGATTCACCTCGTCACTCCAGTGCGGGACTTTGCTGCCAGCACCGAGGCCGAGCACAAGATTTTGCTCGGGCAGCGGGATGGGAGTGGCCCAGACGATGCCAAAGGTGCCGAAGTTGGTGACGGTGGCGATGCCTGGTCGGTTGATGTCGCTGGGAAGACGACGCGCACGGGCCTGTTCGACGAGTTTGTTGTAAGTGGGCACCAGTTTGACGAGCGGGGTCTTTTCCACCTCGCGAAGCGTGGGGACCATGACGCCGTCCTCGACTTCGACGGCGAAACCGATGTCGATGGCACGCGGATGGACGATGCGGTTGCCAATGAGGCGTCCGGCAACGGCGGTGTTTTCGGCGAGGGCGAGGGCCAGTGCGCGAATGACGTAAAGGGCGGGGCCGGGCTTTGGATCTGCTTTTTTGCGATGCGCCAGCATGGCGTCGAGCATGATGGGGCTGCCGACGGTGGCGAGCGGACGCGTCCAACTGCGGCGCATGCTGTCCGCGACCGCGATGCGCATGGGCGAGGCGGGCGTCATGCGGTGCTGCTCGAGTCCCCGGAGGAAGGACTCGAAGTCTTCGACGGTGACACGACCACCGGCACCGGTGCCGGGAACACCGGCGAGGTCGGCGGCATTGAGCCCGAGTTCGAGCATGCGTGCGCGCATGCGCGGGGAAATGAAGCTGGCGCCAGTGGCCCCGGCCGGCACCGGGAGACCACCACTGACGACGGGCTCGACGGTGGGCTGACGGGTGGAGATGACGTCGTCGTCGCTGATCTGGAAGTGGAGGTTTTCGACGACGTCAGTGGCGCTGGTGGAGTGTTGCGACTCGAAGTCCTGCTTTGGCGCGTCGGTGAAGCCGAGCGACTGGGCGTCGTCCTCGGAAATCTCGAAGGAAGCGAGCGTGGAACCGACTGCGTAGCTGGTTTGGGCGACGGCGACGATTTGACCGATCTTACCAGCGCAGGGCGCTGAGACGGACATGGTGGCCTTGTTGGTCTCGACCTCAAAAAGATCGCTACCCGCCTCGACCTGACGCCCTGGCTCGACAAGGATGCGTATGATCGTGGCTTCGGCGATGGATTCGCCAAGCTGTGGCATCAGGATGGGGATGGAAGGCATGACGGGATGCTCGAATCTTGATACTTGATGCTGATTAGTAGCGCAGCAGACGACGGAGGGCGGCGGCGATGGTGGCGATGGTGGGCCGGTGCGCCTTCCAGAGATTGGGATGATAGGGAATGGGGGTGTCCTTGGAGTTCAGGCGCATGGGCGGGGCGTCCAGAAGATGAAAAGCCTCGCTGGCGACGCGGGAGACGATTTCCGCAGTGACTCCGCCCCAGGGAAATGCTTCACCGAGGGCAAGCAGCCTCCCTGTGCGGGCCACGGATGCGAGGATGGTATCTGTGTCCATGGGCTTCACTGAACGCAGATCGACGACCTCAATAGAGTAGCCGTCGAGCTGGAGCTCCTCCGCTGCGCGCAGCGCCTCATGCACCATGGCGCTGTAGGTGACGATGGTCGCGTGGCGGCCGGGCCTGGCAATGCGCGCCTTGCCAACCGGCAGTGTGCGCTGGCCGATCTCGTCGGACTTCAGATGGTAATAGAGGAATTTGTGCTCGCAGAAGACGACTGGGTCGTTGATGGCGACGCTGTCGAGAAGCATCCAGTAGGCATCCTCCACAGTGGCAGGCGTGACGATGACAAGCCCGGGATAGTGCGCGTAAATGGCCTCCATCGACTGGCTGTGGAAAGGCCCGCTGCCCGCCGTGCCCCCCGAGGGCAGACGGATGGTGATGGGACAGGGTGTGTTCGTGCGCCAGTAGAGCGTGGCGGCCTGGTTGACGATCTGATTGAAGCCCACCGACGAAAAGTCTGCGAACTGCATCTCCACGATGGGACGCGCTCCTTCAACGGCCGCACCAACCGCAAGGCCGATCATGGCATCCTCGCTGATGGGAGAATCGAACACACGCCCGGGAAACTCATGGCCGAGGTTCTTCGTGGCCTTGAACGCACCGCCGAAAGTGTCGATATCCTGACCGTAGAGAAAAACGGCAGGATCATTGCGCAGAGCCTCATACTGCGCCTCACGAATGGCCTCCAGATAAGTGATGCTCATGCCTCGTGCTGCCCCTCCACAAGATCGGCGCTGGAAAGCGCCTGCCAGCCTTCCTTGAAGGGATCCGGCGAGGGCTCCTTGGACACTTTGGAGATCGCCTGATCCACTTTGGCGCGCGCTTCAGCGTGGTAATCCCTGACTTCTTTTTCACTCATCCATGCCTCGTCGATGATTCGTTGCTCCGCGATCACGAGACAGTCTCCCGTCCCCGGGCCTTTGCGTGCCGAGTTGGGTATGTAGGACGCATCATCGTGCTCACCATGCCCCGAAAGCCGCAGCAAGCTGCCCACAATCATCTGCGGTCCGCCGCCGTTGCGCGCACATTCCACAGCCGTGCGGAAAACGTTCAGGCAGGCTCCGAGATCCGTGGCATCCACGGAATAGCCTGCGACACCGTAGCCGACAGCCCGGTCCACCAGGTTTTTGCAGGCATACTGGCGGTTGTTCGGAGTGGAGTAGGCATATTGATTGTTGGCCACACTCACAATGAGAGGCAGTTTTTCAACTGCGGCCATGTTCAGGCCTTCGTGAAACGCGCCTGTGGAGGTGCCGCCGTCACCGATGCTGGTGGCTCCGACACCGTCCTTGAGATTGCCCGACAGGCGGCGAGCGAACAAGGCTCCCGCCACCACCGACAAAAGGCTCCCAAGGTGGCTGATCATCGCCATGTAGCCGTCACGAGGACGACCACGATGAATATTGCCATCACGTCCCCGCATCGGACCGGTGACAGCACCCAAATAGGTGCGGACACACTCCAAAATCGGTTCCCCGAAGGCAATTCGCCCCGCCTGGTCACGAATCAAAGGGCCATAAACATCCCTGCCTGCCTGCAACTGAACCCCGAGCGCGGCGCTGAAAGCCTCCTGCCCTTTTCCAAGATAAACACCGCCCACGATACGCCCCCCGGCACGGTAAAGAGAGCCCAGCTTTTCCTCCAAAACCCGGGATAGCAGCATGTGCTGGTAGGAAAGAAGGAATTGGGCACGAAAATCCGCCGTCACGACGGTATCAGCACAAGTTTTCGAGGAAGCAGTGGCCACGAATGTATCTGGTATCAAAAACACGCTCTCTCGTCAACCATCGCGCCACTCGTAATGCCCTAGGCGATGAATTCGTTGCCGGGGTGGCATCCGATCGGCTTGTTGGCTTCGGGTGATTTTTTTGAGATTAGGAGTGACAAAATATGAGCTAGCAAATAATCTTCTTGAAATTTTATAAAGTAATCCAAACTTTTTAGAATTCTATGGAGTCACTCGCTGCCACCGTCGCCTTCGATCCTGCCTTCTCTGATTTCCAAGTTCAGAGTTTCGGAAGCCTCGTTTTGCCAGACCATCCCATCCGTTTTGGATTCCAAGTGGACATCGTCCCAGAATCCTGCCCGAAAAGCATCCTTTTTGGCCTCATTAATCGTGATCCCGTCAACGGCGGCACTCCAAAAACCACTGGCTTCGCAGTGCGCGTCGAACTGGAAATGCGCGAAGTCTGGGACGTGCTCAATGGCAGCGGCCTTGTAGGCTGGGTCGAGCATCCCCTCGGACTCGCGGGCTTCACTGACGAGGAACCTCTGCTTCTGGGTTGGGAAATCGAATTCCACGGCCAGGCCTTGATTCCCAAGCTCGTCGTGGCTGACCAGCAGTGGCTCTACCCTGCCATCCAGTGCCCATATCCGATGGTCATGGAGTCCTTGGTCGGCTGGCAGGGTGAAGGCTCATCCGATCCACGGGATGTTTTCCTGCACCCGGCGCTCTGGCGTGAGCAGATCCCCATCCTCACGACCACGACGTCCGAGACTCTGGCCGCCGCATAAGTTGCGAAGCGCCGCCCAAGCTGCGGCTTGAATCCCTCCTATTTTCCCGTTACCAGCGGGAAGCATGAAGAATACAGAAAGTCGCATCCTCGTCACCGGCGGAGCCGGATTCATTGGCAGCGCCCTCGTCTGGGAACTGAACCGCCGTGGCTGCGAAAACATAGTGGTGTGTGATCGCCTCAGCACGGACGAGAAATGGAAAAACCTCGTCCCGCTGCGCTTTGCCGACTACATTGATGGCAACGACTTGCTGGGCGCCGTGCAGCATTCGCCCGCGAAACTTGGCCGCTTTGACCACGTCCTGCACCTCGGCGCTTGCTCCGCCACCACGGAACGCGATGCGGACTACCTCATGCGGAACAACTACGAGTTCACCAAGCAGCTCTGCCAGTGGTCGCTCGCGAATCAGACCCGCTTTGTCTATGCCTCCTCCGCCGCCACCTATGGCGATGGGGCGCACGGCATGAACGATCAGGACCCGGACATCCACAAGCTGCGTCCGCTGAACATGTACGGCTACTCGAAGCACCTCTTCGACCTCCACGCGAAGCGTGAAGGCTGGCTGCCGAGCATCGTCGGGCTCAAGTACTTCAACGTCTATGGCCCCAACGAGGACCACAAAGCCGACATGCGCAGCCTCGTCCACAAAGCCTGCGGTCAGATCCTCGCCACCGGCAAGGTGCAGCTCTTCAAATCCCACCGCCCCGACTACAAGCACGGCGAGCAGATGCGCGATTTCCTTTATGTGAAAGACGCCATCCACATGACGCTCCACCTCGCCGAGACCCCGAGTGCCGGCGGCCTCTTCAACCTCGGCTCCGGCAAAGCGCACACCTGGATCGAGCTCGCCACCGCCATCTTTACCGCGCTCGGCAAAGCCCCGAACATCGAGTTTATCGACATGCCGGAGCACTTGCAGTCGAAGTATCAATACTACACCTGCGCCGACATCGCCAAGCTCCGCGCCTCCGGCTTCACACAAGACATCACCACGCTCACAGAAGCCGTCCGCGACTACGTCCAGGGTTACCTCGTCCCCGACAAGCGCCTCGGCGACGAAGCCTGACGGCAACGCGGGATTTGCAAAGCCACGCCAGAAAGGCTAAGCACCCCGCCCCATGCCCGCTCCCACCAACCGCATCGACGCCCGTTTTGCCGCCCTTCGTGACGCGAAGAAGAAGGCCTTCGTGGCCTATGTCTGCGCCGGTGATCCCACGCTCGATGCCACGATCGACATCGTTTTGGGCCTGGAACGCGCCGGGGTGGACATCGTGGAGTTGGGCGTGCCCTTCTCCGATCCGCTGGCCGATGGCGTGGTGAATCAAATGGCCGCCGACCGCGCCCTGAAGGCCGGTGCCACGACGCCCGGCGTGCTCGAAATGATCCGCAAGCTGCGCACGGAGAGCCAGATCCCGCTCGTGCTCTTCACCTACCTGAATCCCATCTACACCTATGGCTACGAGCGCTTCCACCACGATGCGGCGGCTGCAGGAGCCGATGGCGTGCTCGTGCTCGACCTGCCGCCGGATGAGGCCGCGCAGAATGCCGAACTGAAGCCCGCGCCGGACCTCCGCCACATCCAGCTCATCGCGCCCACTTCACCCGCGGATCGCATCGCCAGCATCGCGAAGAGCGCCGAGGGTTTTGTGTATTACGTGAGCCGTCTCGGTGTCACCGGTGCCCAGGCGGAGATCGCCACCGGCATCGCCGAGCAGGTGGCCGTGATCAAGGCGGCCACCGAGGTGCCCGTGTGCGTTGGATTTGGCGTCTCGAATCCCTCCCAAGCTGCTGAAATCGCCAGCAAGGCGGATGGCGTCGTCGTCGGCAGCGCCATCGTGAAGCTCATCGAGCAAAACGGCATTTCGCCCGATTGCGCCGCGAAGGTCGAGGCCTTCGTGAAGCCGCTCGTCGATGCGGTGCATGCCCTTTAATTTTTTACCATGACCCTCCAATTCACCAAAATGAACGGCGCCGGCAATGACTTCGTCATGCTGGACAATCGTGACCTCAAGCTGGCCCTCACCAAGGAGCAGATCGAGAAGCTGTGCGACCGCCATCGCGGCATCGGTGCGGATGGACTGCTCTGCGTCGAGCCCGCCACCGAGGGCGGTGACTTCAAGATGCGCTACTACAACGCCGACGGCGGCGAGGCGGAGATGTGCGGCAATGGCGCCCGCTGCTTTGGCCGTTTCGTGAACCATCTGCATGGCGACACGCTCACGAAGATCCGCTTTGAAACCCTGGCCGGCATGATCAGCGCCGAGTTCGAGGCCGGTCAGGTGCGCATCAACATGAGCGCCCCGCACAGTCTGAAGCTGGCTCAGACGCTGCCCGTCGCGGGCACCGATCTCACCGTGCACAGCGTGAACACCGGCGTGCCGCACGCTGTTGTTTTCGTCGAGGACCTCGACAATGTGCCCGTCCGCGAGTGGGGCGCAGGTCTGCGCTACCATGAGGCCTTCAAGCCGAAGGGCACGAACGCGAACTTTGCCAAGGTGCTGGCCCCCGGCAGCATCGCCATCCGCACCTACGAGCGCGGCGTCGAGGATGAAACCCTCGCCTGCGGCACCGGCATGGTCGCCTGCGCCCTCATCCACCACGAACTCACCGGCTCCCCCAGCCCCGTCAGCGTCCTCGTGAAGGGCGGCGACACGCTCAAGGTGGGCTTCGAAGAGCCGAACAAGAGCGACTACACGAATGTGACGCTGTTTGGTCCGGCAGATTTCGTTTTCCAAGGCACCGTTCAACTCTAAGCTCCACGCCCTTTCTCATGTTCGCAGGAACCCACACCGCCATTGTCACCCCTTTTAAGAACGGCCAAGTCGATGAAGCCGCGCTCAAACGTCTCGTTGATTTCCAGTTCGACAATGGCGTGACCGGCATCGTGCCCTGCGGCACGACGGGCGAATCGCCCACCCTCGATCACGACGAGCATTCCCGCGTGGTGAAGCTCAGCGTGGAGTTCGCCAAGGGGCGCGGCGGCGTCATGGCGGGCACGGGCTCGAATTCGACCCGCGAGGCCATCGAGCTGACTCAAGAAGCCGAGGCCGCTGGTGCGACCGCTTCCCTCCAAGTGGCGCCTTACTACAACAAGCCGACGCCCGAAGGCCTGTATCAGCACTTCAAGGCCATCGCCGACAACACGAAGCTGCCGATCATGCTCTACAGCATCCCGGGCCGCTGTGGCATCGAGATCGGTCTCGATGTGCTCGTGCGCCTCGCCGAGAGCTGCCCGAACATCCGCGCCATCAAGGAAGCCGGTGGCAATCCGGAACGTGTGAGCCAGATGAAGCAGCTCCTGCCGGCCGACTTTGAGATCCTCTCCGGTGATGACGGTCTCACGCTGCCCTTCATGTCCGTGGGCGGCTGCGGCATCGTCAGCGTGGCCTCGAACCTCATCCCGAAGCAGATCAGCTATCTGGTGAATCTCGCCCTCAAAGGCGATTACGCCTCCGCCTACACGATCCACGCGAAGTATTATCCTCTCTTCGCCGCCTTCCTGAAGCTCGCCACCAATCCCATCCCGATCAAAACGGCGATGGCGTTGGCCGGTCACTGCTCCGATGAGCTGCGCCTGCCGCTCGTGGGCATGGAGAAGGAAAAAGTCGCTGAACTGACGACCACACTGAAAAAGCTGGGCATCATCAAGTAATCCTAGCCATGGACACCAGACGCCCGCAGGTCTTTTTCACCCGGGCAATGTGTCTGGCGCTGCTTTCCCTCCTTTCCATTTCCTGCGCCACACGCTCGGGTTCGGAGGTTGCTGATTGGAACAGCCACAAGATCTGGCAGCAAGTCGCCAGCAATCCACCAACCTACGTCCCGACCGGTTACGCTGCCAGCCAGCCGAGAACCGATCATGACGGAACCTGGTTCACCGACAAGCGGGATGGCAAACGCCTCTTTGTTCCCAAGAATGGCGTGCGCGGGCTGGAACCTGGCGTTCTAACAGGCGAGGCCAAAAAGGTGACAGGCAGCGACGGCAAACCACGCCTTTCCACGGGTCAGAAGGCATGGTGGGGCGTTCTCGCCCTGCTGGCCGCGATGGGGCGCACCGAATTGCCCCCTCCAGATTGAGCCTCATCGCCTGGAGACCGGGATCAGCAGCGCCGCCAGAATCGCGATCACGAGCAGCAGCACGAGGCAGAGAAGAATCCACGAGATGGCTGACATGCGCGGCCTCACATCAGGCGTGAAGGCGATGATCTGCTGGTAGGCTGGAGAAAAAACCATCCTGCCCTTCGCCGACAGCATCAGCCACAGCACATACCCATTCAGCAGCGGGAACACGATGGTGAGCAGGGTGACCGCCGCAAACAGACCCGAAACCAATGCCATCACGATCCGGGCCCACGGCCTCAGACGCCGTAGATTCGCCCCGAGCACCAACAAGCCCGCGCCGATCAACAAAGCCATCATCAATGACCCAAAGTCATTTCTCCTCGTGGCACTGGTCACCGCCTCCATCAGCCCCATGAAGACCGGCAGCAGCATCAGCCCGCCGCACAACGCGCACAGCCCTCCGCTGGCCTTGACCGAAGTCTCGTGGCCAATATGAGCCCGGCGGATTGCATCCGGCGATGACACTTCGATCAAAGTGGCCGCCCGTGGCGGCGCGTAGGGGTTGAACTCGCTTTCGCCTTCCATCAAACAGCGTTTTAGCAGCCCGCCCTGGATTGATGCGAGCCAAATTCGTCACCCGCTGTCACATCGACATGGCTTCTGATCCGACAAAAGAATCTGGCTTTGGCCGAGTGGAGCGGGTGATGGGAATCGAACCCACGTATCAAGCTTGGGAAGCTCGTGTTCTACCATTGAACTACACCCGCGAAAACGGTGCAGAGATTGGATGCTGAGGCGGGAATGTCAATCCGGGCTCGACGGACAAAAAATGGCTTGCCGAGAGCCTGCGCTGCCGCAGGAGTCCGCCAGACTCAAGTCGTTGAAGACCGCGATAACGGCACTCCCAGTTGAAAGATGCAGGTCAAAAACATGCTGCAAAACCTGCCTTCGCTGAGAAACCTGAAGCCACGCGAATCCCAAGCACGCAAGGCAGGTATCGATGCTGTGATCAAGGCACGACCGGATTTGGAGGTGCCCCTTGAAGCAAAGGATTTGACGTTCAGCCGCATTTTGATGGTTGAGAGCGCAATTCACGGACGTAGTTTTGCTCATCATGAACATGCGCCTCTTTCTCATTGCCAGCCTCCTTGCCCTGCTCGCGCCCTCCATGCCGCTATCCGGACAGCAGGTGAACGAGAAAGACCTTCGCTCATGGGCGGATCGTGGTGATGCCGACGCTCAGTTCGAACTCGGCCTGCGGCTCATCACCGGCGAGGGCATGAAAAAGAGCCTCAAAGAAGGAGTGAAGTTTGTCGAAAAGGCCGCGAAACAGAAGCACCTGCGCGCACAGCACATCATGGGCACCCTCTATGAGGACGGCGTGGGCGTGAAGAAGGATTTCGCGAAAGCGGCGGAGTGGTACCGCATCTCCGCCGAGCTCGGCTTCGCGCTTTCACAACACAGCCTCGCGGCCATGTATGAGGAAGGACGCGGCGTCAAAAAAGACTCCGCCAAGGCCGCCGAATGGTTCAAGAAGGCGGCGGAGCAAGGCAACCCGCCCTCGCAGACTGCTTATGCCTCGAAGCTCGAACGTGGCGATGGAGTGCCCAAAAGCACCGCCAAGGCGGCCCTTTGGTATCTGAAGGCCGCGCAACTGGATTTTGTGCCGGCCATGACACGCCTCGCCAACATGTATTACACAGGCCAGGGTGTCCCGGTGGACTACCGCCGCGCAGGCGCTTGGTATAATCGTGCGGCGCGCTCGGAAGACCCGTGGGCATCCAACAATCTCGCCTGGTTCCTTGCCACTTGCCCGGAGGAAAATCTGCACAATGGGGAGACTGCCGTGCTTCTCGCCCGTCGTGCCCTCAAACTCGTCGCCGAAGTCGCCCAGAGTGACGAGCAACCCTATGAGATGATCGACACCATGGCCGCCGCCCTTGCCCGCAACGGCGAGTACAAAGAGGCCGAGTTGTGGCAAAAGCGTTCGCTCTCCCTGCTGGGCGAGGACAAAGACCTGCCTGAGGAGGAGCGGAAAAAGCTCGCAGACGAGTTCTCCACCCGTCTGAAGCTCTATCAAAAGGCCACTCCTTATGTCGAGCCCGGCCCCATAGGTGAGGATGACGCCGAACCGCTGCCGCAGGACACCATTTTGCAGGACGAGGAAATGCCGGAAGCCAAACCACGCAAAAAAACCACCCCGAAGAGCGGACGTGGCACCGTGGTCTGAAAAAGAGAGAGCAAGTTCACACCAAGGTGCAACTTTGAGGCGCAAGATTTGCACAGAGGAGCGCAATATCTGCAAGACAACCTCCCCCACCCACGGTTAAAAGCCGCACATTCGTCATTTTCACCTGATGTCCACCGTCGCCGTCCGCTCTGCCGCCCTGCCGCCGCCCATCCCCGGCCTCAACCGCCGTCTTCGGCAGCCGAAGAAAAACATCCCGCAGACCAAGCAGCACCGCGATGAGATACTCCGCCAGGTGCGCGAATACGCCGACGCGGCGAAACTCGTGCCTCCAGTGCCCCTCAATGAGCTTCAGGAGCACACGGACAAAATCATGGCCATCCACGCCATCGACAAAATCCACCGCGATTATGTCGGCGTGCTGCTCGCCAATGAAACGTGGCGCGAATCCCTCGCCACTGTGCCGTATGAAAAGCGCCTGCTGCTGATGCCGAAGTGTCTGCGCGTCGAAAGCAAATGCCCCGCGCCCTTTGATGAGTTCGGCCTGCTCTGCAAACAATGCGGCCTCTGCTCCATCCAGGACTTCCAAAACGAGGCTGAGAAACTCGGCTACGCCGTGCTCGTCGCCGAGGGCAGCGCCATCGTCATGTCGCTCATCCAGACGGGCAAGATCGAGGCCATCGTCGGCATTTCATGCCTTCCGGTGCTCGAACGCACGTTCCCCTACGTCGAGGCCGCCGCCATCCCCGCCGTCGCCGTGCCGCTGCTGCAGGACGACTGCATCGACACCGTCGTCGATATCGACTGGGTCTGGGATTACATTCATCTCACCAGCGACGACAAAACACGCCGCCTGAACCTCAACGCGCTGCACGACGAGGTGAAGACATGGTTCACCCGCGAATCACTCGATGCCCTGATGGGCCCTTCACGCGGCCACAGCGACGACATCGCACGTGAATGGCTCGCCCGTGCTGGAAAACGCTGGCGCCCATTCCTCACCGTCGCCGCTTACCAGGCGCTGCGTGAAGATCCCGAAGGCCCGATCTCCGATACTGTCAAAAAAGCCGCCATCGCCGTCGAAATCTTCCACAAGGCATCGCTCGTCCACGACGACATCGAAGATGGCGATGCCGAACGCTACGGCGAAAACACGCTGCATACCGAACACGGCATTCCAGTCGCGCTGAACATCGGCGACCTGCTCATCGGCGAAGGCTACCGCCTCCTCGCCGACAACGACGCTCCCGCCCACATCCGCAGCGCCGCGTTGCTCGTCGCCGCGGAAGGCCAGCGCGAACTTTGCATCGGCCAGGGTGCGGAATTGCTCTGGACGCGTCATCCCGTCGCGCTCAGCAGCACGCAAGTGCTCGAAATTTTCCGCAGCAAGACCGCGCCAGCCTTTGAAGTCGCGCTCAAAGTCGGAGCCGCGCTCGCCGGCCAGCTCGACGAATGCGCCGACGTTCTGCATGCTTACAGCGAGAATCTCGGCATCGCTTACCAGATCCGCGACGACCTCGACGACCTCGGAGAAGACTCGGCCGCCGGCAACGAATGGAGCATGCGTCCGAGCATCGTGCTCTCCCTTCTTCGTGAAAAGGGACAGGGCGCGGTCAAAGAGCAGATGGAAGCCCTCTGGAACGGAGCCGCGACCGTCAAACCCGACAACGCCACCATCCGCCAGTGGGCGCTCGACAGCGGCGCGCATGAGAAGGCCATGAACCTGCTCGAAAGCTACAAAGAGGTCGCCATCCGCTCGCTTCAGGCGGTCGAGCTGCCGAACTTGAAGGGACTGCTTCGCCGCGTGCTCGGCAAAATCTTCAACGAGCTCGAGATCAAGGGATGGTGCCGTGAATTTGAGCAGAAAAATCTCAATCCAGAGCTGCTGGCCGAGGCTGCCAAGGCGGCCGAGCACCTTGTTCCAAAGGTTGCCACGGCTTGACAGCAGCTACCTCAAAATCGCCTCCGCCACGCGCATGCCGTCCGCGGCGGCGGAAATGATGCCACCGGCATACCCCGCGCCTTCGCCGGCGGGATAAAAGTGCTTCACACTGACGCATTCGAATGTCTGGGCGTCACGCGGAATGCGGATTGGCGCGGAACTCCGTGTTTCAACACCGGTAAGCACCGCATCTTCGAGCGCAAAACCCGGCAGGCTGCGCTCGATGCGCGGAATCGCCTCCTGGATCGTTTCAATCGTGTATTCGGGCAGACATTCGCGCAGATCGGTCCACACCACGCCGGGCTGATAAGATGGCAAAACCTTGCCAGGGCCGGTCGAGGCACGCCCGGCGAGCAAATCGCCCAAAAGCTGCGCCGGAGCCCGATAATCACCGCCGCCGAGTTCAAACGCGCGCCGCTCGATCTGGCGCTGAAACTCGATTCCACTCAAAACATCGCCCGCAGGCATGTCCTCGGGCCGCACATCGACCATGAAGCCGCTGTTTGCGTTCGCCTCGGCGCGAGCATAGCTGCTCATGCCGTTCGTCACGACCATGCCCGGCTCCGAAGTAGCCGCGACGACCAAGCCACCCGGACACATGCAGAAACTGTAGGCCGCGCGGCCCGTGCCGCAGTGCGCCACGAACTTGTAAGGCGCGGAACCAAGCCGCTCATGGCCGGCCCACTTTCCGTAGAGCGTCTTGTCGATGAGCTTCTGCGGATGCTCGATGCGCACGCCGATGGAAAACGGCTTCGCCTCAAACGGCACGCCGTGACGATGCAGCATTTCAAAAGTGTCCCGCGAGCTGTGGCCGACGCCGAAGATGAATCGCGATCCTTCGATGGTTTCGCCATCCGCCAGCACCACCGCGCGCATCACTCCGTCCTCGATGACCACATCGGCCACGCGAGCGCCAAACCGCACCTCACCCCCGAGTGAAATGATTTCTTCGCGCACATGCCGCACGACCTTGATGAGCCGGTCCGTGCCGATGTGCGGCCGGCTTTTGATCAAAATGTCCTCCGGCGCGCCTGCGGCCACCATTTCCCGCAGCAGCCAGGGGATGCGATGCTCGCGGTCGCGAATTTGCGTGTAGAGCTTGCCATCCGAGAAGGTTCCCGCGCCACCTTCGCCGAACTGAACATTCGATTCCGCATTGAAATCCCATCCGCGACGCCAAAAGCCGGTCACATCTCGCGCACGGTCGCCCGCGGCCTTGCCACGTTCGAGCAGCAGCGGCTTCAAGCCCGCCCTTGCCAGCAAAAGCCCGCAAAACAGCCCGCACGGCCCGGTTCCGACAATCACCGGACGCATCGGCTGGCTGCGCGTCACGTTTTCGGCGATCTGCCGGTAGGTTTCGTCGGGGGCAGGCGCGACATGCGGATTTTTGCCAAGCCGCCGCAGAACCTTCGCCTCATCCTGCACCTCGGCCAGCACTGTGAAGCTGAACTCCACATGTCCTCGCCGTGCGTCGATGGCGCGTTGCTTCACTTTGAGGGAGAGCAGATCATCGTCACGGACGCGCAGCAATTTCGCCACAGCCATGCGCAGATCATTCTCATGATGATCGACGGGCAGAAGTATCTGGGAGAGCTGCAGCATGGTGGTGCAAGCGTCTCGCTTGCAGAACATGCAAATGCAAGCGGGACGCTTGCGCTACTTTGCTTTCGCGGGCTTTTCCACCGGCGGCGTGTGCCAGCCGAAGACCTTGTCGCCGTTGAAGAGCGGGTGATGTTCGGGTGTTCCGCCGAAATCGGCCACCGCGCCCTCGCGCTCAACCGTGCCGACCCGCAGGTTCGCATACACATCGCCTTCGTCATAGAGTACATGGAGCGGATCATTCGGACGCAGCTCCACGCCCTTGACCGGCCGCACGATGGTGAACTTCCAGGTGTTGTCGATGTGCTGGATCGAGCCGAGCTCGCGGTAGATCAGCGCCTTTGGCACATTCTTCAAATCATACTGGGTCACAAGGTTCCCGCGCCACGGGTCATAGGCCGGACTGGCCGGATTCGCGTAGTCTCCAGCCCAGAAGCCGCGATGCGGCGGGTCAAGGTCAGGCTGCGCAGCGCGAATCTCCGCCGGTGATTGTGTGGCCGGAAACGCATGCCGCACCGGCAGCGGATCGATTCGTTCGACCACTTTGCCCATGAGCGAAAACACATCACTCACACGGCCATAGGTGAAGAACTGGTGCGAATCGACGAGTTCCGAGGTGGAGACACGCGTCTTTTTGACCGTAAGCCGGTGCTCGTTCGCGTTTGAGAACAAATTGAAGCTCAGGAGGTAGTCCACGTCCTTGTCCATCACCGGAGCCTGGGTCTTCTCGTCTTTCGCCAATGCGAGCGTCTGCGTGCCGGACTTGGTTTCCTCGGTGGTCAGGTTAAAGACACGCATCTGACCGCGACGCAGCAGGTTCGTGCTCAGGCTGTCCGCGAGAGCCCGGCCAAGATCAGGCCGCCGTGTGCCGTCCACCGTCACATCCTCGGCAAAAATGGCCACCTTCGGCTTCTCAGCGCTCAAAACGCTCACCGTGTCGGCGGCGTGGATTTCCGTGGCGATGACCGTGCTCAGAAGAGCAACCGTGACGAGGACGTTTCGTGGCTGGTGCATGATCTGTTTGAAGTTAAGACATGCTAACGGTTCAAAATCGGCCTGTGAAGCAAAATCTCCGACATCAGCTTCTGCCGGACTGGGATCTCACGGCTTGAGGACGCCCTGCTTCACGAACCACTCGCGGATGAGCTTGAAGACTTCGTCGCGCATCGTCTGGTCGATGGGATGCCCCTGCCCGTCGGCGATGAGACGGTCGTTGGGCACCTTGTTTTGATCCAGTGCCAGCTTGAGCGCGGCGGACTGTTCCGGGCGGACGATGTTGTCATTCGCGCCATGCAGCATCAAAAAGGGCGTGCGAATCCTCTCCGCCGCCTTGGCCGAAGGCGCCGGGTAACCTTCTTGCGGCGAAATGCCGCTGCCGGTGATCGCCGCGGCCTTCACGGCATCCACTCTCGCCGCTGCGAGACCGATGGTCACGAAGCCTCCCATGCTGTGACCGTAGGCGGCGAGGCGTGTGGCATCGACTTCGGGCATGGTGCGCAAAAGATCGAGGCAGGTGCTCGCACGGCGGATGTTTTCAGCGCTCGCGCCAAACTGCGCTCTCTCCCCGCCCTGCCCGATGTGCGTGTAATTCGGCGCGATGCACACCAGGCCCCATTTCACCATCTCACGCGCCTTCATCAGGCCAAAGCTCTGCGCGTTGCCGCCGAGGCCATGGCTGATCAACACCGCCGGAAACGGCCCCTTGCCCTCCGGCTTCAACAGGATGCCTTCCATCGTGAAATCGCCATCGCAGTAGTTCCAGCGCTCGCCATCGAGCTGAAAGCCGCCTTTGCTCACTGTTCCTTCACGATCAGGCGGGCGCACATCGCGACCTCTGGCTCCAGATTCGGTGGTACTTTCAGAAACCCGCGCTTCGACCTCCACGACATTTCTTTTGAGCCGTGCGTCAAAGAACGCGGCAACCATCGCGCTGATGTCCTGGCCCGCGAAACCCGGCCCACCGTGGCCTGCGCCGTGAATCGTGTGAAAATGAGCGCTCACACGGGTCCGCTTGAGCGCATCAAACAGAAGCTGGCTTTGATTGATCGGCACCGTGGGGTCTTTGTCGCCATGCACGATGAGAAAGGGCGGATCGTCCTTGCTCACATAACTGATCGGGTTCACACGCGCGGCCTTGTCCTTGTTTTCCAACCCAGCACCGCCGATGAGCTTCGCCTCGGGCGAGGAATCCGTCGCGTGACTCTCATATCCAGGCGTGGTGACAAACACGCTGAAGTCAGTCGGGCCGAACTAATCGCACACCGCCTGCACGCGGCTCGATTGGTCGAGATGATCGCCGACATCGAACTCCTTCACGTCACCACTGGTGCCGATGAGCGCCACCAGATGGCCGCCCGCAGAGCTGCCCCAGACGCCGAAGCGCTTTGCATCGAGGTTGTATTCCTTCGCATGCGCCCGCAGCCAGCGGATGGCCGCCTTGCAGTCCTCGATCTGCGCCGGAAACACCGCATGGCCGCTGAGACGATAATTGATGCTCGCCACCGCATAGCCACGTTCGATGTAACCTGCACGCAACGGCGGACAACCGTCCTTGCTGCCATTCTGCCAGCCGCCGCCATGCACCCAGATGAGCAGCGGCAGCGGGCCTTCCGCCTTTTCCGGCAGATAAAGGTCGAGCTTGTGCCTCTCGTGCCCGCCTTCGACATAAACAAGATCACGGTGGGCTTTCACACCCGCGAGCTGGCCGAAGACACTGGCGGAAAGACAAAGTAAGGCGGCAATGAATCTCATGCCGCGGATGAATCCCCGCCCATCGCCAAAGTTGCGTGCTCAGCTCAAGGTTTTTTCACCAGCGCCCGCACTTCCACCGCGCCGATGGCCTGATGAAACACGATCTGCGTGCCGAGTTGCTGCTGTGAGGCCGTCTCGCCCTTCTTTTTCCGCAACGGGAGCGGCTCTTCGAGCACGGTCTGAATTTCCGACACATGGCCGACGCAGTTGCCGAACTGGTCGATGATCGCGGAGCCGCTCGAACCGGGAGCCCAGTCCGTCGTAGTCTCCAGCCACACGGGTTTCGGCACTTCCGCGCCTTCGGGCAGCTTTTCCGCCTCCTTCTTGCGCATGAAAGGCCTTTTCACAAAACGACTCACGATGCCCTCGCTGTAGTAGCCGCGCTTCCCGCCCGGATCACTGAAGCACCACACGGAGTCGCCAGGGCTCACATCCTGGCCCAGCGGCAGCGGTGTGAGCAGCTGGTCGGATTTCACGCGGATGATGGCGCTGTCCGTGCCGGGGTTGCAGGCGAGCACCTGCGTCACCGGAAGAAGCACGTCGTCTTCGTTCGCCGCGACGAGCCAGCCCTCCTTCATGTCGGGCGGCAGGGCGATGACATGCGCGCAAGTCGCCACCGCGCCGTCAGCCGTGATGGCATAACCACCGGCAAGATCGAGATGCCAGCGGTCGCACTTCGAGCAAAGATACAATTGCCCCACGCGGATGTGCCCGGCGCGCGCGCGCTGCCAGCGCTCACGCGGCGTGAGCGGCTTCGTATCTGCGGGCGGCAGATCGAGATCGCATGTGCTGCGCATGGCCTGCTCGGTCGCCTTTTTCATCGACAGCAGCGCCGACTCTCCCTGCAGCTTCTTTGCCTGCTCCATCAGCGCCGCGTTCGGGCGCGATCCCCGCCCTTCCGCGTAAACCGGCACGCCCGGAGCCTGCGCGTTCGCAAAACTGGACGAAACCAGCAAGACAAGAAGGAGCCAAACTCGTTTCATGGCGGTCAGCCGATTTTGGCGGCCCCAAAGTGGCCGCGCAGCGCCTCGGGGATCACAATCGTGCCGTCCGCCTGCTGATACGTTTCGACGAGGGCCACGAACAAACGCGCCAATGCCGTGCCGGAACCGTTCAGCGTGTGCGGGACGCGATTTTTGCCATTCTCGTCCTTGAAGCGCAGATTCATGCGCCGCGCCTGATAGTCGCCGAAGTTTGAGCAGCTCGACACTTCGAGATACGTCCCCTGCCCCGGCGCCCAGACCTCGATGTCATACGTTTTGGCCGAGCCGAAGCCAATGTCGCCCGTGCACAGCTCGATCACGCGATAATGCAGGCCGAGAAGTTGCAGCACCTTCTCCGCATGACCGGTCAGCGTCTCCAGTTCGGCCATGCTCGTCTCCGGCGTGGTGATTTTCACGAGTTCCACCTTGTCGAATTGATGCATGCGGATCAAACCGCGCGTGCCAAGCCCCGCGCTGCCCGCCTCACGACGGAAACACGGCGTGTAGGCGGCATAATTGATCGGCAGCTTGTCGTGCGGCACGATCTCCTCGCGGTGCAGATTTGTCACCGGCACCTCGGCGGTCGGAATGAGATACAGATCGTCCTCGGGGCTGTGATAGACCTGATCTCCAAACTTCGGAAGTTGTCCCGTGCCGAAAAGGCAGTCCGGCTTCACCAGCAGCGGCGGGCTGATCTCCTGATAACCGTGCTGCGTCGTGTGTAGATCGAGCAGGAAGTTGATCAACGCACGCTCCAGCCGCGCACCCGCGCCGCGATACACCACGAACGCGCTGCCCGTGATCTTCGCGCCGGCTTCAAAGTCAATCATGCCTAGCGCACCGGCCACCGCCGTGTGGTCCTTCGGTTGAAACGAGAACTCAGGCTTTGCGCCCCAAACGCGCACTTCCGGGTTTTCCTCGGCGCTGTGCCCCACCGGGCAGGCCTCATGCGGCAGGTTCGGGATGCTGAGGAGCAGGTCGCGCTGCTTGGCATCGCTCGCATCGGCTTCGCGGCCGATTTCATCGATACGACTGCCGATGCCGCGCACCTCGGCCTCGATGCTGCTGGTGTCCTGGCCGTTTTTTTTCGCTATGCCGATCTCCTTGCTGATCCGGTTGCGGTCGCCCTGCAATTTCTGCCGTTCCGTCTCCGCTGCGCGGCGTTGCGCGTCGATCGCGAGCACCTCATCGACCAGGGACGCATGATCACCGCCGCGGTTGGCGAGGCGTTGTTTGACCAGGTCGGGAGTTTCACGAAGGAGGCGGATGTCGAGCATAGGGCGAGGAGGTTAGCGGCTGACTCCGTTTTGTCGAGTGCGGGAAGGCGGCATTGACAGCACCGCCGGGAGTCCGAACATCACGCCGTGATCTACCTCGACGCCAACGCCACCACGCCCGTCGATCCGGCCGCGCTCGACGCCATGCTGCCGTTCATGCGCGACTACTTCGCGAATCCGTCCGCCGGTCACGCGGGCGGACGCACCGCGGCACGTGCGCTGCACCGGGCGCGCGAGCAGGTGGCGTCGCTCCTTGGGGCGCATCCGGAGGAAATCGTCTTCACCAGCGGCGGGACGGAGTCCATCAATGCGGTGCATGCCTCGGTGCGCTCGCTCTGGCCGGAATCACGCGAGCTCGTCATCACCGGCACCGAACATGCCGCCGTGATCGAGTCCGCCGTGCGCTGGCGGAAAAATGGCGGCACCGTCGTCCACGCTCCTGTGCATTCGGACGGCCGCGTCGATCTCGAAGCGCTGCGCTCACTGGTCAAACCCGGCATCACCGCGCTCGTTTGCATCATGTGGGCAAACAATGAGACCGGAGTGCTCGCGCCCATGCGTGAAATCGTCGAGATCGCGCACTCGGCAGGTGCCCTCGTCCACACGGACGCGGTGCAGGCGGCCGGGAAGGTGCCGGTCGATGTGAAATCCGTGCCGGTCGATTTTCTCAGCCTCAGCGGACATAAAATGCATGCGCCGAAGGGCGTCGGCGCGCTTTACATCAGCAAACGCGTCCGCTTTGAGCCTCTGCTGCTCGGTGGCGGCCAGGAAAACGGACGCCGCAGCGGCACGGAAAACGTCCCGGGCATCGTCGCCCTCGGCGTGGCGGCTGACCTTGCCCAGCAGCATTTGAACGACGGGACCAAGGCGCGCATCCATGCCATGCGCGATCGTTTCGAGCATGTCGTGCATGCCGCGTTTCCAGAAATGCGCATCCACGGCAGCCTCACGCATCGTCTGCACAACACGAGCTCGTTCTGCGTCCCTGGGATCGATGCCGCGGGCATGCTCATCCTCCTCGATAAGGTGGGAATCGCCTGCTCCGCCGGCTCCGCGTGCCACACGGGCGCCCTGCATCCTTCCCAGGCACTCGAGGCGATGGGCGTCAGCGCCCGCGACGCCGCCTGCACCCTGCGTTTCTCCTTCCACCGCTTCAACACCAAGCCTGAGGCCGAAACCGCCGCACGAGCGGTGATCGAGGCCGCGATGAAAATGCGCGCCGAAATGGGCGAGGGTGAGCTTGTCTCCGTGAGCTAAAAATGACGAATGAAGAAATCAGAATGACGAATGAATGCCCAGGCCCGAATGACTCAATGCGGAGTGCTTCGAATGCCCTGCCCGACATTCGGTTTTATGTCATTGGTCATTCATCCGTCCTTCGACATTCTGATTTCGTCATTTCCCGCCCCGCCAAACCCCACGGCATCCAAACCACCTGATCGCACCTTTTCCCAACACCATGCACCGCTTCACCTGCACCGAACGCGTCCAGTTTTCCGACACCGACATGGCCGGCATCGTCCACTTCTCGAATTTCTTCCGCTACATGGAGCGCGTGGAGCACGCGTTCTTCCGCAGTCTCGGCTTTTCCATAGTTGATCCGGCCCATGCCGGCGAGGAACGCGTCGGGTGGCCGCGAGTGCACGCCTCCTGCGACTACATGGCGCCGCTGCGCTTCGAGGAGGAGTTTGAATGCGAGCTGCTCGTCGAAGAGGTGCGCACGAAGGTCATCCGCTACATCATCCGCTTCTGGAAGGGAGACAGCGAACTCGCGGCCGAAGGCCGCATCACCGCCGCCTGCGTCCGCAAAGATCCCGCCACCGGCAAAATGAAGGCCGTCGAGATCCCGCAGCGCTTCCGCGACAAGATCGAGCCCGCGCCGCATGAGATGCTGCGCAGGCCGGATCGGAAATGATGCGCGCACCCATGCCGCAAAGAAGCGCTCGATCACGGGCCGCGATGCCCGCTTCTTCTCACAGCCATGCTCCTCCTGCCCTACGAGATTGAAACACTCACTCAAGAACGCCCTTGGGCGAACTGGCTGCTCGTTGCCGCTTGCAGCTTTATCTCCATCGCAGCCATGTGGGGAGGTCTCCCTGAGCAAACCGCCAACAGCCTGGTGCTCAACGGATGGTCCTTCACCGGCCTCGCCGGCCATGTGCTGCTGCATTCCAGCCTCGACCATCTGATCGGCAACATGATTTTCCTCTGGGTTTTCGGAAATGCGATCTGCACCAACACCAGCAACTGGCTCTACCTGCCCGTTTTCATCCTCTGCACGCTCCTTGCTGCGGCGGTCCATGTGCTGGCGGACGGCTCACCCGCCGCCGGAGCGAGCGGCGCGGTGAACGGCATCGTGGGCATCGTCCTGGCGATGTATCCGCTCAACCGTGTCAATGTGCTGTGGTTCTTCCTCGTGCAGGGCGGCACCTTCTCATGCCCGGCCTGGGTGATGATCATGCTGTGGTTCATCTTCGATGTCTGGGGCGTCCTCTCAGGCGGTGACCACATCGCCTACTGGGCGCACACCGGCGGCCTGCTCGCCGGGGTCGGCATCGGCCTGCTGTGCCTGCACCTTGGCTGGTTTCAACTCACCCAACTCGACCATCGTTCGCTGCTGCAAATTCTCAGGGGTGATGATGAATAGACTTCAGCGGGCCTGGTTTGACGAAACGAACATGATCTGGTGCTTCCACAACTCCAACAGGCTACCCGAAAGTCCCTGGGGCACTTACCCGTTTTCTCAGCACCGGGTGTTGTCACAAGACGACAAAAACTGAACAAAGCCGTTGTCGCAGGCGTTCTCCCTTGGCAATTCATCGCCTCCACATCCGCTCCTCGTGAACTCCCAACCCAAACCCAAAATCATGCAGACCTGGCTCATCTACGCTCTTCTCACCGTGCTCTCCTGGGGCGTCTATGGCGTCATCCTTCACGCGGCACGCTCGAAGATGCCCATGGGTCCTGAAACACCGAATGCCGGTCTCAAAGCCTTCCTGTTTGTGTGCATCGCCTACGCCATCATCGGCATCGTGGCCGCGCTGGTGCTGAAGGCCCGTGGGACCAACTGGAGCTTCACCGGAGACTCCGGCAGCGGCATCCCGCTGAGCCTCGTCGCAGGCATCGCCGGAGCTCTCGGCGCCCTCACGCTCGTGCTTGCTCTCGGAGCGGCCGCAACACCGATCCTCAAAGGCGGCGGTGGATTCGGCGTCGCCGCCGCCGCGGCTGTGATGCCCATCGTTTTCGCCGGGGCACCGGTCATCAACACCATCACCGCCATGGTCGTGCATCCGCCGGAAGGTGGCTGGACCAAACTGCCGCTGCCCTTCATCCTCGGCTGCGTCCTCGCTGCCAGCGGTGCCTTCCTGGTCGCCAAATTCGCCCCCTCGAACACCGGTGGTGCCAAGCCGGGCGCTGCGGCAAAGCCGCACTGAAAATGACGAAACCAGAATGAGGAATGACGAATGAAGCCTCAATGACGAAGTGCTAACCGCCTTCGCTCTTCTTCGTCATTCGGATTTCGTCATTCCTTCCTCCCATGCCCCGCCTTCTTCTCTTCGACATCGACGGCACCCTGATCGACAGCAACGGCGCTGGCGGCTCCGCGATTCTTGACGCCGCGGAGGAATGGTTCGGCATCCGTAGAGAGGAACTGCCGCCACTGCAGCTCGCCGGAGCCACCGATCCCGCCATCGCGATGGATGTGTTCGGGCTCGTCAATCGTCCGCACACGCCGGAGGAGGTCTTTTCCTTCCTCGATCGCTATCTCGCCCATCTGCACAGGCGCCTGCACGCGGAAGAATTCAGCGGTTTTACACTGCCCGGAGTAAAAACCTTGCTCGATGTCCTGCGTGACGAACCCGACGCCCATCTCGGCCTGCTCACCGGCAACATCCGTCGCGGCGCGGAGATCAAGCTCGGCCGCCACGGCATCTATGACCGCTTTCTCGACGGCGGCTTCGGCAGCGATCATCACGACCGCAACCAGCTCGGCCCCATCGCGCAAAGGCGCATGCAGGACGCCACCGGCGCCCGCTACGACATTGCGGATGTCATCGTCATCGGCGACACCCCCAAAGACATCCGCTGCGCCGAGGCCTTCGGTGCGAAATGTCTCGCGGTCGCCACCGGACAGTATTCCGCGGACGAACTGAGTGCCCTGAAACCGTGGCGCACGGTCGAATCCTTTGCCGACGTGCCCGCGATTGTTAATTTGCTGCTGCGAGACTGATCCGCCATGAGCAACACAACCGACGCCACCCGTGCCATGCGGCTATCGCTGGCCATCGGTTTCCTCATGCTCGTGCTCAAAGTCGGCGCGTATGTGCTGACGGGATCGGCGGCGATCCTCGGTGATGCGGCAGAGTCGGTCGTGCATGTCGCCGCCGTGATGTTTGCCGCCTTCAGCCTCGGCTTGTTGAACAAACCCGCCGACACGGATCACCCCTACGGCCACTCTAAGATCGCTTTTTTCTCCGCAGGCATCGAGGGCGCTCTAATCATCATCGCGGCACTCTTCATCATTTATGAATCCGTGCGCCGCCTGCTGCTGCATCTGCCGCCGGCAAATCTGGACCAGGGCCTGGCGCTCACCGCGCTCACCATCGCCATCAATGCCGCGCTCGGTCTCTACCTCGTCCGCACGGGGAGAAAACAAGGCTCACTGATCCTCGAATCCAATGGCAAGCACGTGCTCACCGACGTGTGGACCAGTCTTGGTGCCATCATCGGCCTCGGCCTCGTCGCCATCACCGGCTGGCACAGTTGGGATTCCATCTGCGGCCTCATCATGGCCGGGAACATCATCTGGACCGGCTACGGTCTCATGCGCCAAAGCGTCGGCGGCTTGATGGACACCGCCGATCCGCGGCTCAATGCCGCGCTCGATGCCGCCCTGCGGCGTGAGACTGAAAAACACGGCCTCCAATTCCACGCACTGCGCCATCGCGATGCGGGCGAGATGCATTACGTCGAGGTGCATCTCCTTTTTGACGATGACATCATCCTGCGCGACGCCCATCGCATCGCCACCGAGATCGAACATGCCGTGCAGACCAGCGTGGACCGCCCTGTGCTCATCACCACCCACCTCGAATGTCAGGGGGATCATGACGAGCTCCATCAGCACGGCGAAGCCAGCGACCCAAACAGGAAACGCGCATGATCCCGCTCAATGTCGAGCGTCTGAATCACGAAGAGATGCCGTGGCAGGTCACGGTGCTGGACGAGGTTGACTCGACCAGTGACTGGCTCAAATCAAAAGCCGCGCAGTCACCCGTCGGCACGGTCATTTTCACCGAAAGCCAGACCGCAGGTCGTGGTCGTCGTGACAACCGCTGGATCGCCCCGCGAGGCAAAGACTTGATGTTCTCGCTGCTTTTTCAGCCCCCTTCCCCGCTCGAAAAATGGCCGCGCATCACCACCCTGGCCGCGCTGGCCATCTGCAAGGCCATCGAAGCCGAACTGCCTCTGCAACCACGCATCAAATGGCCGAACGACTTGTATTTGGACAACCGCAAGATCAGCGGCCTGCTCGCCGAGACCGTTTCAACTCCGGACGGCCTGCTTCTCGTGCTCGGCATCGGTTTGAACGTCAACACGCTCGACTTTCCGTCTGAACTGCCCGCCACATCGCTCCTGAAGCAGCTTTCCTCACCCATCCTTCACGAGATCGACCGCAACACACTCGCCAGCCGCCTGCTCGGCACGCTGCAAGCCGAATTCCAGCGCATCGAAGACGACTTCACCGCCGCCATCGCCGAGGTCCGAGAACGAAGCTGGCTCATCGGCAGACAAATCCGCGCCCAAGCCCCGCAAGGCGAGGTTTTTGGCCGCGTGCTCGATTTGAATGAGGAAGGCCACCTCATCCTCGAAATTCCCGACGGCAGCACCCACACCCTGACCAGCGCCGACGAGGTGCGCCGGGTGTAATTCGCCATTCGACATTCGGATTTCGTCATTCACAATCCGCACCCCATGTTCCGCGCCATTCTCACGTCCCGCCTGCAAGCCGCCTTCGCCGCGGCAGGCATCGAACTGCCTGAAGGCTTTACGCCCAATGTCGTCATCGCCTCCGACACCCGCTACGGAGACTACCAGAGCAATGCGGCAATGACGCTGGCAAAGCAGCTCAAGACGAACCCGCGTGCACTCGCCCAGCAGATTGTGGACAAACTGGACGTCGCCGACCTCTGCGAGAAGACCAGCATCGACGGCCCAGGCTTCCTGAACTTCACGCTCAGCGCCGCCGCGCTCGCGCAGCGGCTCTCCGTGATCGTGTCCGATGACAAAGCCGGCGTTCCGGCAGTCGTGGAGCCGAAAACCATCGTCATTGACTTCTCCGCCCCGAACATCGCCAAACCGATGCACGTCGGCCACATCCGAAGCACTTTCATCGGCGACTCGCTGGCCCGTATCGCCCGCCTCGTGGGCCACAAGGTCATCACCGACAACCACATCGGCGACTGGGGCACGCAGTTCGGCATGATCCTGCACGGCTGGAAGACCATCCTCAATCACGAGGCGCTCGACAAAGATCCGATCCAGGAGCTCGTGCGCGTTTACAAGGCGGTGAACGCGCATACGAAGGCCGACGAGGCCGTGCTGACCACCTGCCGCACCGAATTGGTGAAGCTCCAGCAGGGCGATCCTGACAACATGGAGATCTGGACCCGCTGCGTGGCGCTTTCGCTGGAGCAGTTGCGCCAGATTTACAGCAAGCTCGACATTCACTTCGACCACTACCTCGGTGAGAGCGCCTACAACGACAAGCTCGCGCCGCTCGTCGAGCATCTGCTCACCAGCGGCATCGCGGAGATCAGCGATGGCGCGACCTGCGTCTTCTTCCGCGACGTGCCGGAGCTTGCCGACAAGCCCTGCCTCATCCGCAAGAGCGACGGCGGCTTTCTTTACGCCACCACCGACCTCGCCACGATCGACCACCGCATCAACGAGTGGAAGGCCGATGAGATCTGGTATGTCGTCGGCGCACCGCAGGAGTTGCACTTCCGTCAGCTATTCCAAGTCGCGAAAAAGCGCGGCCAGACCACGCGCATGCAGCACATCGCCTTTGGCAGCATCCTCGGCCAGGACGGCAAGATGTTCAAAACGCGCTCCGGCGAGAGCGTGGGCCTGCTCGAAGTGCTCGACGAGGCCGTCGAACGCGCCGCCGCCGTCGTCGCCGAACGCGAGGGGCTTTCCGATCTCGAAAAACTCCAGATCGCCGAGGTCATCGGCACCGGCGCGGTCAAATACGCCGAGCTGAGCCAGCACCGCATGACCGACTACAAGTTCAGTTGGGACAAGATGCTGGCATTGCAAGGCAACACCGCGCCCTACCTCATCAACGCTTATGTCCGCACCAAGAGCATCTTCCGCAAGCTAGACGGGGCCGTCACGCTGACGCCGGATTTGACGATCACGGAGCCCGCCGAGCGTGCCCTGGCCCTCAAACTGTCCCAGCTCGCCGAAACCACGCACGACGTGCTGCTCGACTTCCGCCCGAACTTGCTCGCCAGCTACCTTTACGAGCTGGCTGACACCTACCACAGCTTCTACGAGGCTTGTCCCGTGCTACGAGCCGAAGGAGCCGTCAAAAACACTCGCCTGACGCTCTGCGAAGCTACCAGCCGTGTTTTGAAGACCGGTTTGGGCCTGCTGGGCATTCAGACGACGGAAAGGATGTGACGCGACGAACCATCTAACGTGGCCGATATGGCGTCTTGATACTGTCGCACCGCGGATGAGCACTTTTTGATTCGATCACGCCTTGCGCTGCTTCGCCATCTCGGCAGCCCGGGACGCGCTTGCCGCTTTTCTCATCGTGCAGCCGGGGCTGGAGGGCGCAGGCTGGTCAGGTCCAGGCCTTTGAGGTGGAGGCCCGGGCGGAATGTCGGCGATCAAAATGAGGGAGCCGACGACGGGAAAAAGATGGCGTTTGATGCTCATGGCGGGCAAAATCATGACGTTCGGCCGGAAAAGCGTCAATGAACATCTCGTGAATCATGAAACCAAGCTCCCAGCCAGTGCTGAGGCAGTGCTGGCTCCTTTGGACCGCGTGCGTTGGATGCTGCTGAAGCTGCTCGGACCGCTGGTAAAGCCGCTGGTGCGGCGGCGTGAGTTGCGCGTTCTGGCAGCCGGTTGCGGGGTGGTCGGTCTCTCGTTGGCAGCCGTGCTGATCTCACCTTTCTGGCTGCTGGCACTGGGACCGGTGGTGCTCGGCGTGCCGCATTTGGTGGCGGACATTCGTTACCTCGTGTTGCGGCCCGGATTGCATCGTCGCCGCATCTTGTGGCTGCCAGTAGGCTTGCCCCTGCTGTTGGCCGGCACCTCCAATTTCAACATGACAAGTGGTCTGGCGGCCTGCGCGGCGATGGCGCTGCTGGCACGCGGAACTTGGACACGCAAAGGGATCGCGTTGGGAACCATCGCAGCCCTCACCGCTGCTGCGTGGGCTGCAGGAGATGTGGCGGCGCTCATTTTCGCTCACCTGCATAACTTCATCGCCGTGCTGCTATGGTGGTGCTGGCGGCCTCGAAAGGGACTGCGGCGGCAGGCCGTGGTGCCGTTGTTGTTTCTCATCGCATCCATTTTGCTCGCGGCAGGCTGGCTGGAACCTTGGGCGCGTGGTTTTGCGTGGCAACCATCGGGTCTGGGTCCGAATTACCATCTGTCGTTTCTAGCGCCTGGTGTCGCGGCACCGTGGGCGCTGCGACTGGTGCTGCTCTTCGCTTTTGCCCAGTCCGTCCACTACGGTGTGTGGCTGCGCCTGATTCCCGAGGACGACAGGCTGCAGGAGACTCCACGCACCTTCCGCGCCAGCGCACGCGCCCTGCAGACTGACCTGGGTAAGCCACTGCTGGCCGGGGCGGCGGTCATGGCGCTCGGTATCGCAGTGTGGTCCGTTTTTGATCTGGCCGCCGCGCGGGAGAACTACCTGCGCATGGCGCTCTTCCATGGATACCTGGAACTGATCGCCGCCACCTGGCTCTTTGTGGAGCGTCCCACGAGCGTGGAGGTATCCGCATGAGCACCAATGAATGGACCGGAGCCTTTCTTCTTACTCACATGATCGAGGTGCCCGTTTATCTGCTGGCTGCACGTGCTCTGCCCAAGCCAAGGCGTGCTTTTTACGCCTTCGGTGCGAGCGCGATCACGCATCCGATCATCTGGTTTTGCCTGCCTTGGTCCAGCGGCCCCTATGTTCCGCTGCTGATCATCGCCGAAACCTTTGCCGTGGTCGTTGAGGCACTATGGAGCCGCTGGTGGAATGTTCGGCGCGCGTGGTCCTTCTCTTTGCTCGCAAATGCTTCCAGCGCATGCCTGGGCTTTGCCATTCGTCACGGTTTCCTTTACACATGAAATGTGAGGCTCACCGAAGCCGCCTGGCTTGACGAGAAGTTTCCCCAGCTTGCACTGGCACCTCCGTCATTCATCATTACTCATTCGTCATTCTCCTCCGCCATGCCAGTCCCCCTCCTCGACGTCAACGCCCAAAACTTGCCCCTCGAATCCGAACTCCAGACCGCCTTCACCAAGGTGCTGCATCATGGCAGGTTCATCATGGGACCGGAGATGGAGGCGTTTGAGGCGGAAGTCGCCGCGATGGTCGGCGTGAAACACGCGCTGTCCGTCTCCTCCGGCACGGACGCGCTGCTGCTGGCGCTCATGGCGCTGGACATCCAGCCGGGCGACGAGGTGTTGTGCCCGGCGTTCACGTTTTTCGCCACAGCGGGCGCGGTTTCACGTCTCGGTGCCGTTCCGGTGTTCACGGATGTCTGCCCGATCTGCTTCAACATGGACGTGAACGACGCGCGCAGAAAGATCACGGCAAAAACGAAGGTGATCATGCCGGTGCATCTGTTCGGACAATGCGCGGACATGGACCCGCTCCTGGCGCTGGCCAAGGAACACGGCCTCAAAGTGATCGAGGACACGGCGCAGTCGATCGGCGCGCAGTACAAAGGCCGGCAGGCCGGCACGATGGGCGAATTCGGCACCTACAGCTTCTTCCCGAGCAAAAATCTCGGCGGATTCGGCGACGGCGGCATGCTGGTGACGAATGACGACAACCTGGCCGAATATGCCCGCGTACTGCGCGTGCATGGCGGCAAGCCGAAGTACTATCATCACTACGTCGGCGGCAATTTCCGCATGGACACGCTGCAATGCGCGCTGCTGAGCGTGAAAGTGAAGCGCTACGCTCAATACACCGCCGACCGCCAGCGCAACGCGGCCCATTACATCGCCGAACTGTCGAAACTGCCCGGCGTCGTCCAGGCCGACCCGTCGCACTGCAAGTGCGTGAAGTTGCAGGACGACTGGCTGGCCGCACAGAACGCGAAGATCGTGCTTCCGGTCAGTTACGCGCACAATTCGCACATCTGGAACCAGTTCACGTTGCGAGTGCTCGGCGGCAAACGGGATTCGCTGCGCGATCATCTTGTAGCAAAAAAAATCGGCTGCGACATCTACTACCCGGTCACGCTCGACCAGCAGAAGTGTTTCGCGAACCTGCCGGACAGCTCACGCGCCGGCTGCGAAGTTTCGCATCGCGTCGCAGGCGAGGTGCTCAGCATTCCGATCTACGGTGAACTAACCGAAGCCCAGCGCAACGAGGTCATCGCCGCGATTAGCGAGTGGCTGGCTTGAGGCCGTTTGCTTTAGGCTTCGACGCTTTTCATGCCCGCAGCCGCCAGAACGGAGCCTAAGTCTGCGGGCAGTGGTGCTTTAACAATGAGCATCTGGCCTGAGGCTGGGTGTTTGAGACGCAGTTCATGGGCATGCAGGAACAAACGGCGCGAGCCGAGGCTCTGGCGGAGTTTGCGATTCAAATCGAACGAGCCATAGACATCGTCGCCCACAAGCGGCAGACGTCGTGAAGCGGCCTGAACGCGGATTTGATGGGTTTTACCGGTGATCAGCTCGATCTCGACAAGCGAGAGCCGATGCGCCGGGGAATACTCGATCAAGCGATACTTCGCCTCGGCATTCGGACGTGGACCGTGACGCACCGTGGTGCGCACCTGATGGCGCTCATGCGTCGTGATGAGGTGGTCCAGCCATACACCTTCGTTTTTCAATCCGCCGCCAGTGCAGAGCGCGAGGTAAATTTTCCGCACTGACTCGGCCTCAAACGCCTCGCGGCATGCGGCGGCCGTCTTTTCGTCCTTCGCGGCCAGCAGCACGCCGGAGGTGTCCTGGTCGAGACGATGAATCAGCCATGTTTTTCCCGCAGGGCCGGTAAAACAGCGGCTCTCCGCGTCATAACGGCCCTCAAAGGCCGCGGACTGCGGTTTAGCGGATTTTGGATTCGGGTGTGAGAGCACGCCGTGCGGCTTGTTCACCACGAGGAGGAAACGATCCTCATGCAAAACCTCACAGCGGGTGATGGCGGTCCCTGAACTCATTTTTTCTGATATCTGGCCGTCAGATAATCCTCCAAAGCCGTGCTCCAATTGCGGATCTCTCGGCCAAGCAGTGTCTGGAGCTTTTCATTGCTCATCACCGTATGCAAAGGACGCGCGGCTTTCATCTGGGTGAGCTCGGCGAGCCGGATCGGCCGCACCGATGTGGTTTTCAGCGGCAGACCGAGCCAGGACGCGATGTCGAGTGTTGTCTCGGCCCACAAATGCCACGAGGCGATGCCGCTGTTGCAAAGATGCAGCACGCCTGATGACGGATGCCCGATGAGATGCGCGATCCATTCGCAAACATCCACCGTGCTTGTCGGGACGGAGACTTTGTCAGCGACGGAGCAGACATCGTCGCTCTGCAGCGCCCGTTCGATCATCAAGTCGGGATGACTCGGTTTGTCAGGACCGAAGAGCCATGAAACGCGGGCCACGAGGGCGTCCGGGCATGCTTTGAGCACGGCCAGTTCGCCTTCGCGCTTGGTGCGGCCATAAACATTCACCGGCCGCGTCTCATCGTCCTCGTGCCAGAGATCATGCGGCTCGCCGCTGAAAACGTAGTCGGTGCTGAAGTGGATCAGGCGCGCTCCACGCGCCTGACAGACCTCCGCGAGAGCCTGCGGGCCTTCAACGTTGGCGAGCCGTGCCTTGTCTGGCTGCGCTTCGCACACATCAGGGCTGGTGAGGGCGACGGGATTGAGCAGCACGTCGAAATCACACCGTGAAAGCGCCGCCGCGACAGCTTCCGGGCGCTCCAGGTCGAGTTCCGCACGCGTCCAGGCAGTGACCTGATGCGTCTGCGAAAGCTGGCGCGTCAAGGTACGCCCGAGCCCGCCGTTGGAACCGAGGATGAGGAGGCGTGACGATGGCATGACGCATGCTTGCCAAGCCTCCCGAGCTTGCAAAGCCAAAAGGCATGCCCAAAGGTGCATGCAGGACGTTTTTTGGATGAGTGACGCACACCCCAGGATTGTGATTGTTGGCGCCGGCCTCGCAGGGCTGGCGTGCGCGCGTGTGCTGTCGGCGGCAGGACGGAAGTTCACGATCCTGGAGGGTTCGAACGCCGTCGGCGGCCGCGTGCGGACGGATCACGTGGAGGGCTTCCTGCTGGATCGCGGCTTCCAGGTCTTCCTGCCTGCTTACCCGGAGGCGCGGAGGGTGCTTGATTACGACGGGCTCGACCTGCGGCCGATTTATCGCGGGGCGGACGTCTTTGTGAAGGACCGCTTCCACCGCATGGCCGACCCGCTGGCGCATCCGCTGACGGCGATGAAAAACTTCCGGGATGAAATCGTCTCGCTGCGTGACAAATGGACCACGCTGCTGCTGCGCAAGGAGGTCTTCGGCCTCCGCCAGCCGCCGCGAGACTTGGGGGACATGGAGACGGAGGATTACCTGCGCGATTTCGGCTTCTCCGAGACGATGATCGACCGCTTTTTCCGGCCGTTCTTCGGCGGCATTTTTTTGGAGAAGGATCTGCGCACCAGCGCCGCCATGCTTCAATTCCTTTTCGCCATGTTCGACCGCGGCGGCAGCGCGCTGCCCGCGCACGGCATGCAGGCCATTCCGAACCAGCTCGCCGTGGCGCTGCCGCCCGGCAGCCTGCGTCTGAACGCGCCGGTATCCGGTGTGCGTGCCGGAGAGGTGACTTTGGACAGCGGCGAGGTGCTGCATGCGGATCACGTCATTGTGGCGGTGAGCGAGGAGACGGCGCACCGCCTGCTGCCGCAGAGCGGCATGCCCGCGCCCTTGCCCAGCCGCTCGACGACATGTCTTTACTTCACCACGGATGAACTGCCGCCGGGTGATCCGATCATCCACCTCGATGGTGACGGGCGCGGGCCGGTGAACAGCGTGATGGTGCTTTCCCGCATCTCGCCCCATTACGCGCCTCCAGGACGGCATTTGATCTCCGCCTCGATCATCGGCTCGCCTTCGAGCACGGAGCTGGAGCAGGTCGTGCGCGATCAGATGCGGCGCTGGTTTGGGGAACACACCGTCGCGAAGTGGCGGCACCTGCGCACCTACCAGATCCGCCATGCGCAGCCGGAAGGAAGGCAGTTGAAGCTCGGCTCGGGGGCATTCCCTGCCGTGATTGAGCCAGGGTTGTATCGCTGCGGTGACTGGTGCGAGGATGTCTCCATCAACGGGGCGCTGATCAGCGGACGGAAGGCAGGAGAGGCGGTAATGAGAGCGTTGGGAGAGCCGATCCAGGATTGACCGTCGATGGGGCCTGCTGCGTGGGCAGCGAGAAGGGATTGATCGTGGGCGCGGCATTCACGAGCCGCAATTCGACCTTCGTGGGGCCGAATTTGTCCGGCTGCTTGTCCACGAGCGCTCGGAATTCCTGCGCCACGGTTTCTGCGTCGGCTCGGTTGGCGAGGTCCTTGATGATCACCGTGGTGAAGCCGGGTCCGGCCTGCACCTCGATTTTCCGTGGTGGCACTCCCATGTCGGCGTGGATGAGTTTTTCCCACGCGCTGGCATGCTGGAGATCAGGAATGAGCACGAGGCCGGCTTTGTGCAGCCGCTCCTCTTCTTTCAAATCGCGTCCGGCCGTCGCGGCAGGCGGCTTGCTCTGACAGGCGGAAATCAGGAGGATGAACGGGAGGAAAAAACGCGGGATCACAGCTTGAGGAAGGCTTTCTGCCGATACAGCCAGAAACACACGAGCCAAAGCACAAACAACACGCCACACCGCTCGATCACCGGCTCCCAGCCGGGCACAAAGACGCTCTCCGGCAGATGCTTGTGCAGGTTTTCGCGAATCCAGCCGGCGCACAGGCTGTGCAGCAAATAAATCGTGATGCTGTTCATGCCGACGACGACCAGCGGAAACACCAGTCGCCTCATGCCCGCGATCTCAACGAGCCAGTAGAAGCATGAGAGCAGGACGAGCACCCAGCCGCCACTGAGGACGGCCCACGAGGGCGTCCAGATGCGCTTCAACACCGGCAGCACCGTGAGATGATCGAATTTCGCACCGATGACCGGCAGGATTTTCAGATCGAGCCCCGTGCCGATCAGCACAAGGATCAACCCGGCAATGAGCAGCGTGGCGCATTTGCGTTTTTCAGAGTGCAGGCTGCGGATGAGGAAATCTCCCGTAACCGCACCGCCGAGCATCGTGGCCAGCGCAGGGATGAAGTTCAGCGTCTGATAGCCGCCCAAATTGTAGTCGAAGGGCTTCGCCTGAGGCAGCAGGTTCAAAAACCAGCGGTCAAAGTCCGCCGCCGCGTTGGTGTGGATGCTCCAGTGGCCGGAGAAGCCATGAAGGATCGCGTTTTCCGTGCCCTTCATGCCCGCCACAGCCGCCAGTTGCTCAGCGGAGGGCAGCGGATGATTGATGAAGAACCAGGTGTAACCGGCGAGGATTAAAATGATGGCGGACACCATGTATTCCCAGCCCATGCGGGAGAAGATGAACAGGAAGAAATATCCCAGCCCGATCTGCGCCAGCACATTGGTGAACAGAAACACCGTGTGCTTGTCACCCGCATGCGTGGCCAGCATCACGCCCAGCGCCACGAGCAGGATGGAGCGCGTCAGCGCATGCCACGCCATGCCGAGGAACGACTGGCCGTGCTCCCGCCGCTTCATGCACGAAAACGGCACCGCCACACCGACCATGAACATGAAGCTCGGCTGGATCAGGTCCCAGAGCGAGCAGCCCTGCCAGGCCTGGTGCGCAAACTGCGGCTGGATGAACTCCCAGAACGAACCCGGATGCGCTGCCGCCATCTGCACGATGCCAAAGCCCGAGGAGGCCATCAGCAGCATGATGAAACCTCGATATGCGTCGAGGGAGAGGAGGCGATGGTTGGTGGTGGTTGGTTCCATGGTGGGAACCAGAACGCCGCTTACGGGGCCGGGCTATCCGCTCTGAAAATGACGAATGAAGAATTCCGAATGAGGAATGAACTCATTCCTCGTTCTGATTTCGTCATTGCCGTCTCATGCGGCCAGCACCTCGTGCGTGTGAATCGCCGGATTCACGATGTCGCGCACGAACTGCGATGGCTCGGCGCCTTCGCCGAAAACGTAAATGCGGGTGCGCAGCGTGAGCTTTTTGAGCTCAAAGCCGGGATTCGGCGTGCTGCGGTAGTAATTGAGGATCATCTCCTTCTCAAGGTCGAGCGCCGCGCCTTTCATGCCGTATTCCAGCACGAAGGCCGCCTTCTCGAACGCCGGCTGCCCGCCGGTACGCGCCTCCTGGCTGATGGGGTCGATCAGCACCTTCCCCACGAAGTTTTTCAAAGCCGCCTCGTCGCCCTCGAACTCGATTTTATAAACGCGTCCTTCGCGATACTTCAGCGGCAGCGGATGGGGAGCGTAGAGCAGCTTGTGGCAGTCGCTTTCGGTGTCGAATTTGCCGAGGATTTCGAAGACTTGGGTCACAGGGAGATCGGGGGATGGTTCCGTCCCTCCCTAGCGAGAACCCCCGCCCGCGCAAGCCCGTGAATCCCCCCTTGCCACCCCTGCCCCGACCTGCTAAAAAACTCCCTGCTATGCCTCGTATCCAATTCACCACCCCAGATGGTGCCTCCGGCGCTCTCGAACTCGACGCCGAACGCATGTCCCTCGGCCGTGCCGACGACAACCAGCTCATCATCACCGATGATTCCGTGTCCAGCCATCACGGCGAGGTTTCCTTCGACGGCAGTTCCTGGACACTGACCGACCTCGGCTCCACCAACGGCACCAAAGTCGGCGGTTCCCGCGTCGAAAGCATCGCCCTGACTCCCGGCGCATCCTTCCAGCTCGGCAATGTGAACTGCGTGTTTGTCGGTGATGGCGAAGAAGCCGCTTACTCGGCGCCTACGATGACCGTCAGTACGCCGTCAACCGCCGGATACGGCTCGCATCCCTACGACCGCAGCCTCCGTCGTGGATTCGGCCCCAAGGCCAAGGAAAAGAGCTCGGGCGGCGGACTGCTCACCCTTCTCGGCATCGTGGCCCTGCTGGCATGCGGTGCTGCCATGTATTTCGCCTCGCAGATGGGAGCCTCTTGAACCTCGTTCCTGCGAGCCTGCGGCACCAGCTTCGTGATGACCGGAGCCTTGCGGCCTGAAACGGCTGCGCTGGTGTCACTTGCGCGCCCATCCCAACCCCTCGCGGCCTGTTGCGCCGCCCCCAGATCAGAAAGAAACTCCCATGTCCAATACCATCGTTGTCGGCGCCCAGTGGGGCGATGAAGGAAAAGGAAAGATCGTCGATTTCCTCACAGAAAAAACAGACGTAGTCGTGCGCGCCGCAGGCGGCAGCAACGCCGGCCACACCGTCATCAGCAACGGTCAGAAATACATCCTGCACCTCATCCCCAGCGGCATTCTTTGGGAGGACAAACTCTGCGTCATCGGGAACGGAGTCGTGCTCGACCCGGTCGGCCTCCTCGAAGAAATGGCCAAGCTACGCGGCCAGGGCGTGAAGATCACCGCGCAAAACCTTCGCATCAGCGAGACCTGCCATCTCGTCATGCCTTACCACAAGGCCCTCGACCGCGCCCGCGAGGCACGTCGCGGCAAGAACGCCATCGGCACCACCGGCCGCGGCATCGGCCCGGCTTACGCGGACAAGGTGGAGCGCAACGGGCTGCGGGCCATCCTCCTCACTCAGCCGGAGAAACTGGCCGAAGCCTTGCGCGAACGGATCGTGAGCAACAACGAATTCATCGTCGCCTCTGGCATCGAGGCCGTCCCGGTTGAGGAGACGGTCGAAAAGATCCTCGCCGCCGCCAAGGAACTCGCCCCGCACATCACCAACACCACCGTCGTCTGCCACGAGGCCATCAAGGCCGGCAAGAGCCTGCTTTTTGAAGGCGCGCAGGGCACCTACCTCGACATCGACCACGGAACCTACCCGTTCGTCACCAGTTCAAACACGACCACCGGCGGTGCCTGCACGGGTTCCGGCGTGCCACCGCGCATGATCGACAAGGTGGTCGCTGTCTGCAAAGCCTACACCACCCGCGTCGGCAGCGGCCCCTTTGTCACGGAGAATGACGACATCGGCGACATGCTGCACAACATGGGCCGCGAGTTCGGCGCCACCACCGGCCGCGCCCGCCGCTGCGGCTGGCTCGACGCCGTGCTGCTGCGCTACGCCGTCATGGTCAATGGCGCCGACGAACTCGCCATCACCAACCTCGACGGCCTCGACGGCCTCGATGAAGTCCAGATCTGCACCGCCTACAAGCTGCGCGGCCAGACGCTCCAGTATCCGCCGAGCACGGTGGAGGACATCGAAGCCTGCGAGCCCGTCTATGAAACCCACCAAGGCTGGAAGCAGGATCTGAGCGGCATCACCCGGTTCTCCGACCTGCCGCCGCTCGCGAAAGCCTACCTCAAACGCGTGGAGGAACTCACCGGAGCCAAAATCAGCCTCCTCGGCGTTGGTCCGGCCCGCGAGCAGACGCTGGTGGCTTGAGCCTACATTCCTGTTGACGCCCGTCATCCTGCCCCTACTTTCGCGCCCCTTTTCCCACCACCCCCAAACTTGATATGACCGAAGTTCAAATCCGCAAAGGCGAACCTGTTGACCGCGCTCTCAAGCGTCTCAAAACCCGTCTCGAAATGGACGGCATTCTCGAGGAAGTCCGTCGCCTTCGTGCCCACGAAACTCCCAAAGAGCGCACGAAGCGCAAAGCCCGTGCCGCTGCCAAGCGTGGCAAGATTCGTTTCCGCTTCACCCTGCCGAAGGCGCCCGCCGCTCCTGGCGAAGCCGCTCCTGCCGCTTAATCCACCGCGTTGGGAAAAGACAAAATTCAAAAAGGGCGGCATCACAGCCGCCCTTTTTTCATGCTCGCGTCTGTCAAACAACCGCCAGCACTTCCCTGTCCGTCGCACCTTCGGGAAGAGGACCGGTAAAAGGGTTCGCTTGGGCGGATTTTGATCGTCTAAAGGTCAGCGCCACCAGCGACAGTGTGCAGAGCGAGCTCAGCGGCATCAAAATCGCCGCCGCCAGCGGACTCAGATGCCCCATCAGCCCGGCCACGGCCGTGATGAGATTGTAGCTCACCGAAAACGCGAACACCCGCCGTGTCGCTCTGCGGTGCAGCTTTGCCACCTGCATGAGTCCGCTCACAAAGCGCAGGCTGTGGCCCAGGAAGAAGAAATCCGCCTTCTGCTCCAGGAAACTGCGTCCCGTCACCGGACTGCCCGCGCACAAGGCCGCGTCGAAGGCCAGGCTGTCATTCGCCCCATCGCCCACATAAAGCGTGTCATCATGATTGCGCTCACGCAGCCAATCCGCCTTCGCCTCCGGCGTCAATTCAGCACGCCAGCAGGCCGCTGACAGTTCCAGCTTCCGCGCAATTTCCTCCACCTTGCGTGAACGGTCTCCACTGAGCACACAGACCTCAATGTCACGCCCGCGCAGATGGCGGACTTCCTGCACGGATTCGGCTCGCAGTTCATCGCGGAAGCGAAACGCGGCCAGAACCACGCCATCCAGCGTCAGCACCGCATCACCCGCCGTTCCAGCCTCCGGGCGCCCGAGACGCCACTCACGCCCGTTTTCGTCGAGGAAACCCAGACCGTGTCCCACAACCTCCTTGACCATGCAGCGGTCAAAAACTCGAGAATCGCCCTCAAAAGCGACCGCGTCATACAAGCTGCGGCTGACCGGATGCAGGTTGCCCGTCACCAGATGTCGCAGGGCCGCTCGCGATTCCGCATTCAACGCTCGCAGCGCCTCGGGATTCTCCAAAACCGGGTTTTCCAAGGTTAGTGTGCCCGTTTTATCAAACACCACACGCTTCACACGCATCAGCCGCTTCCACAGGCCCAGCGTGCGCACAAACACACCCAGCTTCTCCGCGCGCGACGCCGCCATCTCCTCCGCCAGCGGCACCGCCACGCCCAGCGCGCACGGACACGACACCACAAAGATGGAAATCATCACCTGCAACGCCTGCGCGATGCCCGCGCCATGCCCCCACCACCAGACCGCACCGGCGATTCCGACCACGACCACCACCGCGAGATAGCCGCGCAGCAATTTCTCCAGACGTACGTCGCGAAACTCCGCCTCACGCCTCGCATCCAGCAGACGCCGCAGTGTCGAATCCTCCCAAGTCTCCACCGCCTCCACCGTGAGCGACTGCGTGCCGATGTTCAATGCGCCCGACGGCACCAACTGCCCTTCTTCTCGCGCTTGAGCCTCGCTCTCGCCATTGATCCACTCCAAACTGACTGAAGCGCCCTCGCTCATCAGTTTCGAAGCGACCGGCACGGTTTGCGCCGGTTTCACGATGAAACACATGCCCGGCTTCAGGTTCGCCACCGGCTTGGCCTCCTCCAAGCCCGCGTCGTTATGCACGCTCACCGTCTCAGGGATCGATGTGTCACGCATCAAACGCCTGCGATTGCGATCCACCGCCGCCTGCTGCGCCCAGCGACCGGTGAGCATCAGGAAAATGAAAATCGCCACGAAGTCGAAGTACTTCAACCCCTCCACACCCGCGACCCATCCGCCCATCGAACCCGCATACGCCGCCGTCACGCCCAGCGCGATCGGTGTGTCGATGTGCAGCACGCCCGCACGCAGGCTGCGCCACGAACGCTCAATGAAATAGCTGCCGCCCACCGCCATCGCCAGCGTCGCCGAAAAGGCCGCGATGAGGTCGAACCAGTGCGCGAAGGCAAAATCACGCGGCATGCCGAAATACGCAGGCAGCGAAAACGCCATCGCATTCATCGCCAGCGCCCCGCAGACGCCCATGCGACGCGACAAGCTGGAGGATTCCTTTTTGTCGCCTCCTTGCAGCGGCGGTCCGAGCAAATAGCCGAAGCTTTGCAAATCACGAGCCACGGCCACGGCATCGAACTGCCCGCGCTGCCACGTCAGCCGCACCTCACCATGCACCACGTCCACATTCACGCGCAAGGCGCCCGCATGACGCGCAAACAACCGTTCGATCAGCCACACGCAGCCCACACACGAGAGACCCTGCACCGCCAGGCGCAGTTCCACGACGTCCGACTCGCTTGTGCGCTCGGCCTCCGCGGCCAGCAGTGTCAGCCACTCATAATCTCTTTCCCGCAGAGCCTGCGGCGCCACAGGCGGCAGAGCGGCGTTGCCTTTCAGGTCGTAAAAGTGGTCAAAACCCTCCTGATGCAGGAGATCGTGAACATAGCTGCATCCAGCGCAGCAAAATCCATCATCGCGACCAGCCGGAACCGGCGAACCGCAATGGGTGCATTCAAGTTGAGTGTGAGGCGCGTTCATCACGCCCGCACTATTCACAGGAAGGCTCCCGGGACTCGTCAGGGCTTGGCATAGTGCGTGCGTGGCTTGCGCAGACGCAACATGCCTTCGCTTCTTGACGCATGGTTCACCCCACCGACTCTCCGCCATGAAACTCAAGATCGATCTCGAAGAATTTCGCGTGCCTGATGGCAAACCGTTTCGCATCAAGAAGGCGAAGACCAAGGTGAAGGACGTCTATCAAGATGACGCGCACTACGAGTCGCTCATCGCCGAGTTCCGCACGGAGATCGACGATTTGCAGCAGAAAATGTACGCGCAAAACCGCCAGGGGCTGCTGCTGGTGTTTCAGGCCATGGACGCCGCTGGCAAGGACAGCACGATAAAGCATGTGATGAGCGGCGTGAACACGCAGGGCGTCGAGGTGCATGCCTTCAAGCGGCCCACGGAAGCCGAACTCGACCATGACTTCCTCTGGCGCACCACACGCGTGCTGCCTCCACGCGGCCGCATCGGCATCTTCAACCGCAGTTACTACGAGGAAGTGCTCGTCTGCCGTGTGCATCCTGAGATCGTCACGAAGATCCAACGCCTCCCTGCCGAGACAACGAAGAACCTCAAGAAGCTCTTCGCAGACCGCCTCAAAGACATCCGCAATCTGGAGAGCTACTGCCACCGCAACGGCATCCGCATCGTGAAATTCTTCCTCCACGTCTCGAAAGCGGAGCAGAAGAAGCGCTTTCTCATGCGCATCGACACGCCAAGCAAGAACTGGAAGTTCGAGGAGGGCGATGTGAAGGAACGCGGCCACTGGAAGGACTACATGACCGCCTACGAGGACGCCATCCGCGCCACGGCGACCGATGAATGCCCGTGGTATGTCGTGCCCGCCGACGACAAGAAAAATATGCGTCTCATCGTCAGCGCCGCCATCCTCGCGGAGATGCAAAGCATGAAGCTGAAGTATCCTGAGCTACCGCCGGAGCAGAAAAAGCACCTGCAAGCCGCGAAGCGGTTCCTGCTAGCGGAGTAGCGGTTAGCAGAGGTTACGAGTTAGAAGTTATGAGTTCAGACCTTCTGCTCATAGCTCTTAACATATAACTCATCACTTCAGACTTCTGAGCCATGCCACGAGGTCGAGAAGCTCTCCCTCGGGCATCGTCTGGTCGAGGCCCATGGGCATCAGGCTGGTGGTGAGCGTGGTGTCACCGGTGATCTGCTGATGCGGGATGTTCTTCTCCTGGCCGGCGATGTCCACCACGAGCAGGCCCTCGGCGGTGTGCGATTTGATGACGCCGAGGGTTTGCTGGCCGTCGCCGGTCTCGATGATGTGGGCCTCGTAGTCGCGGGCGAGGGTGTTCGACGGGAAGAGGATGCTTTCAAGCAAATCACGCTCGGTGCGGATGGCCCCGATCTTCGTGAGATCGGGGCCGATGGCGCGTCCCGTGTCGCCGATCTTGTGGCAGGCGATACAGGTGCCTTTACCGGCTTTGAAGTGTTTTTCGCCGTTGGCGGCGTTGCCGCTGGCGACGACTTTGTCGGCGAGCGGGCCGAGCTGGCGTTTTTTGGCCTCGGTGGCGGCCACGGCTTTGTTGTAAGCAGGCAGGATGATTGTCTCAAAGATCTCCGGCGGCAGATCAGCCAGGGCGGTGCGGTATAAACTCTCCTGCTGGCTGGCGATGGCCGGATTCTTCGCGATCTCGCGGGCCAGCGTCTTCACGATTTCCACTTCCTTGCTCTTCTTGAGCAGCGGAAGAAGTGTTTTGAGTTCCACCGGGCCGACGGTGGCCAGCAGCGGGGCGATTTGAGACATCTGCTCCTTCGCGATAGGCGCGGTGGCGAGCATGCCGGCCGCTTGAATCTTCGCTGCGGAGGATGACGCGGCATCGGCGAGGACGTTTTTGACCATGTCGAAGGTCTCGCCGTTGAGTTTGACGGACGTCGCGGAGTCGAGCGCCTTCAGGCGGATGGAAAGCGGGCGCTTGGTGTCGGCGGCGATGGATTGGAGGGCGGCATCGAAGATGGGCGCTTTGAGTTTTTTGATGGCGTCGAGGACGAGCGGCGTCGGAGCGGCGGAGAGGGCTTTATCGATGAGGGGCAGCCAGTCGTTGTTCACGATGCCGCCTTTTTGAGAGGCGATGACATTCAGCGCGGCATCCCGCACCTCGGCGGAGGCATGGGAAAGCATGCCGGTGATGAGTTTTTGAGCGCCGGGCTTTTCAAGAAGAGGGCCGCAGAAGCCCATGAGAGCCTGGAGACGGCGTGCGGAGACTTTTTCGTCCCGCAGCCAGAAGATGAGGTTCTTCGAGAACCATTCATCCGCCTCGGCGTGGTCGGTGGTGAGGTGCAGCGCGGTGCGGGCGAGGGCGGCATCCTCGGAGTCGAGATGCTTCGCAGCGAAGATGGCGGTGATGTTCACCGCGCCGGGATCGTTCGGGACGATGCTCAGCAGCGCCCGACGAAGCGCTGCGGGGCTTTTGAAACTCTCCAACTCATGCTCATCAACGAGATGAAGTCGCTGCGCTGCGGCGATGAGGCCATGCTCGGCCACAGGATCGAGATCTTGATCAAAGAGCGGACGGATGGCGGACTTCACCGATTCGGCCACGCCGTTCTCGGGATCGAGATTGGCCGTCATCCATTCGAGGGCGTGGCGGCGGGCGTGAGGATCGGAAGATTTTAGATTTTGGATTTCAGATTTCAGATTGGGCTCGGCGAGGGCGGCGCGGACTTGCTCGGAGGTGGCGGGCTGTTTGGGTTTGATGCGATACACCGCGCCGAGGAGATCGGATTTCGCCATCAGACTGCTCGGGCAGCCGATGCGGAACCAGCCCCCGGTGTCGATGAGGAGGAGGGAACCATCGCGTGGGTCTTCCATGACATCGGTGAGGTGGATGTCGGGGTTGTGGAGTTTGAGGAATTCGTTCTCGACGGCCTTGTAGGTGCTGCCGCTGGGCGTGAGCTCCATGCGGACGAGGCGCTGGGTGTTGAAGTGGGTGACCATGAAATGCTCGGGCGTATCTTTGCGGGCAGGAGTGCCCGCATCACTGCCGTAGCTGCGCCAGAAACAACTGCCGCTGACGGCGACGTGGCCGAAGTTGTACATGACGGGCATGGTTTCGAGCGTGCGCGGGAGATGGGCGATGGCTTTGAGCTGATCGGCCCGCTCGTAAACGCCGCCGTATAGCCAGTGGATGATCGTGTCGCCGCGGGGCTGGGTGTAGTAGAGGTTTTGCACGCCGATGATGTCGCCACTGCGGGTGAAATCGACTTCGACGGGGTTGTCACCGCAGCCGAGCGAGTGCCAGGCGACATCGCTGCCATCGGGTTTGCAGCTCCAGATGCCGCAGGCGAGCGAGGCATCGACCGGTGTGCCGTCCTTCTGCTTCACATCGTGGCCTTTGCGGCCGTGGCACCAGTAAAGGCGGCCGTTGGGATGCAAAAAGGGGCCGTGGATGTCGGCGGCATTGCCGGTGTAGTCGAAGCCGCTGACGATCTCCTCGCGCTGATCGGCCACGCCGTCGTTGTCCGTGTCCGTGAGCTTCCAAATCGAGGGTGGCGAGGCGACGTAGAGGCTGCCGTTCAACCAACATGCGCCCTGCGGGAAGGTCATCTTGTCCGCGAAGATCGTGCTCTTGTCGAAGCTGCCGTCTTTGTCGGTGTCTTCAAGCATGAGGACGCGATTGGGCGGATTCTCCTCGAGCTGTTTCTTGTTCCAATTCACGCCCGTGCCATCGCCGACGAAGAGGCGGCCCTTGTCATCGAGGCAGCCCATGATGGGATGCGTGACAAGCGGCGATGCGGCCGCGAGCTCGAGCGTGTAACCTTCCGGCAGCTCGTGTTTCGGCAAAGCGAGCGAAGACTTTCCCGTCACCACCACGGGTCGTTTGGCGCTGTCAGGGATGGTGTTGCCTTTGTCCGGTGGCAAATCGGCGGCAAACGCGGGAACGGCGAGGAGGCAGAGAAATCGGCGCATGAAGCCAATACGTTGCCACCCTGAGGGATGCTTGCAGTTGAGCAGCCCGAAGACCGAACTACAAACGTCGCACTTCCTGCACTTCGAGACCGGTGAGCTTCCATTCGCCTTTGGCGGGCGTGATGGTGACGCGGGCGTTGTAGATGTTCACACGGGGATGGCTGTGGCCCCAGTGGCCGACGATGCCGCGCGCCATCCAGTTGCAGTCGGCCACAAAACCTTCGCCCTTCGGATTCGCCTCCACCTTGTCCACGTTTGCCGAGAATTCGGCAATGGTGACTCGGGTGCCCTCACGGCCCTCGATCGTGAGCGCCTGGATGGTTTCGAGGTAAAGCTTGCGCAGCAACTCTCCATCGACACTGCGGGCGAGCACGTCATAAACGTCGGACTCGACGTGATGATCGAAGGCGCGGTAAACATTCCTCAGGAGCGGCGAGACGATTTTTTGCGCGTCCTCGACCTGCGCGATTTTCGGGCTGGCGGAGCCTGTTTGGACTGGAATCACCATCAACTGGCTCATGAGCACGGCCCCCAGCAACCAGACGGCGACAAACGGCAGGCTGCCGCCGGGAAGCTTGTAACCGGTGATCTTGAGGTACGTGTAAAACGCGATCCCGACGAGCAGCCAGATGACACCGCCGAGTGGCAGGCGCATGGGCTGAGGCACTTCAAACTGCGGCACGGCAGCCAGCGGCGCGGGACGGGGAAGGCGGCCATGATTGCGCCAGCGATAAGTTTTGACGGCCGAGTGGATTTCACCCGTCTCGCTCAACGGGCCGAAGAACACACGCACGGGCAGCACCTTGAGATTGTTCACCCAGCCCTTCCAGGTGACGTTCAACTCATCCGGTCCGGGCGGTGTGGCAAACTCCCAGATAAAACCGAGCATCGCCTGGTTGGTCGGCAGGTCCTCGTCTTCCTTCAGCGGCAACGTATTGCCCGGCATGCCTTTGATCACCGCAACGATGGGCAGAGGAACAGGCAGCGATTCATTCGAAGTGCCGAGGGAGCACCACTCGGTGGCACGCAGCGCGGCGGCCTCGCTCAACTGCTTCCGCCTCTCCGGTGTGAGCGTGACGGACGCCTGCTCCCCTGGTTCGAGCCACTGCTGCATGGTGGCGGCGTCAAAGAGCACCTCAAACCGGGCCTGGTAAGGCTCCACATAAAGATAAGCCTGCGCCAGAGGGCCGGTGATCACCGTAGGAGCGCTGGCGGGCAACGGCGGCGGCTCAGCACGTGGTGCTGGCACGGATGCGGGAGACTCCACCTTCGGCACAACCTGTGGAGCTGTCATCGGAAGCGCGGGCGAAAGCGAGGGCAGGTTCTCCAGCGGCTTGAGCGGGCCGATTTTGATGGTCTCGGGCGGTTGGGCGTTCTGCGAGAATGAAGGGCAAAGCAACGCGAGAACCATGGCGCATGAGAAAACGCCGCTCGCACGCGGACGGCGTTCTCTTTCATGGGTGGCTCGTTTCTCCTTCGTCATTCCATCTTAAAGTTTCAGCATCACCGCCTCACAACACCCACGGCTTGCGCCATTCTTTCGAGAGCAGCTTCGAGGCCGCCGCGTTGTCGGCGATGGTCTCGGTCTTCGGATCCCATTTTAATGCCGTGCTGCCGCTGCGCAGGGCCACGTTCGCGAGGTGGGCGATGCTGATGCTGCGGTGCGAGACTTCGATGGGTGTGGCGGTCGGCTTGCCGTCGTAGATGCAGGAGAGGAAGTTGTCCGTGTGGTCCTTGCTCTCGTAGAGGTGGATTTCATCCTTGCCGGCCTTCTCGCGCAGGATTTCCGGATTGCTGGCGGTGATCTTGCCGCGGTTGACGTAGATCCATTTGCCCTCGTCGCCTTCAAACATCACGCCGACGTGGTCGAAGGGCTTCTTCGCGTTCGGTGTGGCCAGGGCGGCCTCCACTTCCGGCATGAGCTTGTGATCCGGACTGGCGACGTGCATGACGACGCCGTTCTCATACACGCACTCGAAGGTGAATGCGGTCGCGGTGTTGTAGAGCGCGTCTTTGTTGAGCGTGCCGGAGACGTTTTTGATCTCGACAGGTCCGGTGAGGTCGGTGCCCATGCCCCACTGGGCGATGTCGATGTGATGGGCGCCGAAATCGGTGATCATGCCGCCGGAGAAGTTGAAATTGTGACGCCAGTTCAGCGGCAGCAGCGCCGGACGGTAGTCGATCTGCTCCGCCGGGCCGAGCCACATTTCATAGTCGAAATCGGCAGGCGGGGGCGCGGGATTGATCTGATCGGCCATGCCGTTCCAGTTCGTGTGTCCGCCGGGAAGTCCGACACGCACGCGCTTGAGTTTGCCGATGCGGCCATTGCGCACCTGCTCGCAGGCGAGGCGGAAATAAACATCGCTGCGCTGCTGGCTGCCTGTCTGCCAGGTGATACCGGCCTTCGCCACTTCATCGCTCATAAGGCGGCCTTCAGCGATGTTCAGCGCGAGCGGCTTCTGGCCATAGATGTGCTTGCCTTTGCGGGCGGCATAAACGGCCATGTAGGCGTGCCAATGGTCCGGCGTGGAAACCTGCACAGCATCGAGGTCTTCCTTTTCCATCATTTCGCGGAAATCGGCATACGCGGTGCAGACCTTGGCCGGTTTGTTCGCCGCCTTGGAGTAATGCTCGTCGATGATCTTCTTCCCGGCCTCACGTCCGCCAGTTTCCTTGCCGTCGTAGCCGTAATGGCCGTATTCCTTCATCGGATCAGCCACGGCGATGACCTGGCACTTCTCGTTGTTCAGAAATGAAGGCGTCCAGTCACCGGCGATGGTGCCCCAGCCAATCGCACCAACGGTGATTCGCTCCGAAGGCGCGGGACGTCCGCCTTTGCCCAGCGCGGTCGCCGGGATGATCGTGGGAAAGCCCAGCGCGGCGGCGCTGGTGGTGAGAAAACGACGGCGGGAGAAGGCGGGCGGGCTGGTGTGCATGCTGAAAGCGTTTATAGCGAGTGGACGGTAGCAGGCCAATAAAGAATTCGTCATGAGGTTGCGGCGGGCGCGGTGCTTAGCACTCTGAGCACATGCCGCGCATCCCGGAGGAAACCATCCAGCAAGTGCTTGCCGCCACGGACATCTTGGCGCTGGTGGGACGTTCCGTGAAACTGCGCAAGGCGGGCACGAACTACCTCGGCCTGTGCCCGTTCCACAACGAGCGCACTCCATCCTTCAACGTGAGCCCTTCCCGCGGCACCTACCACTGCTTCGGCTGCGGTGCGGGCGGTTCGGCGATCCGTTTTGTCATGGAGCACGACGGCATGTCGTTCATGGAGGCCGTGAAGCGTCTCGCAGACGCCGCGGGCATCCGCATTGTCGAAGAAGTTTGGGACGCGAATGCCGAGGCGGAGGCAAAACAGCGCTCGCTGCTGCTGCGGGCGAATCGTGAGGCTGCGGAGTGGTTTCACCTGCTGCTGATGAAACACAAACTGGCAGCGCCCGCCCGTGATTATCTGAAATCCCGCGGCATCAACGCGGAGATGGCCAAACGCTGGCAGATGGGCTACGCGCCGCAAAGCACGGCTTTTTACCGCGAATGGATGGCGCAGCAAAAATTGCCCGAGCGCGTCATGGTCGAGGCCGGCATCTTCATCCAGCCCACCGAGGACGAAAACGGCCAGACTGGCCGTCCTTACGCACGCTGGCGGCATCGCCTGATGTTTCCGATCCGCAACGACAACGGAGACGTGATCGCCTTCAGCGGCCGCATTCTCGACAAGGACCAGAAAGGCGGCAAATACGTCAATTCGCCCGAAACACCGGTTTTCACGAAGAGCCGCGTGCTCTTCGGCTTCGACAAATCGAAGCGCTTCATCTCGAAGGCCGACCAGGCGATCATCTGCGAGGGCCAGATCGACATGATCATGGTGTTCGAGGCCGGTTTGCAGAACGTGGTGGCCGGACAGGGCACCGCCTTCACCGAACTGCACGCGAAGATGCTCAAGCGCGTCTGCAACGAGGTCGTTCTCTGCTATGACAGCGACAACGCCGGCCGCGAGGCCACGGAGAAGGCCTTCCGCATTCTTTCGCCGCAGGGCATCAATGTCCGCGTCGCGGCGCTGCCCCAGGGCGAGGATCCTGACTCGCTCATCCGCAAGGAAGGCGCGGACGCATTGCGCGCCATCGTCTCCGAGGCGCCGGAGTTTTTGGAGCATCAGATTCGCGCCCTTCGCGCCAGCGCCAAGGGCAACAGCACGGTGGAGCGCGTTCGCATGGCGGAGCAGGTCGCCGGAGCGATCAGCATCTTCACCGGCGTGGCCCAACGTGTCGCCGCCGTCAACAAAGTGGCCAAGCTGCTGGAGATCTCCGAGGAGCAGCTCAACACGATGGTCAAAAAGGCTGCGGCGGAGCAAAAGAACGACGCGAAGCAGTCTGGAATGAGGGATGCCTCTGTGAACGTGCAGGACGAGGCAAAGAAGCTGCTCTCCTCGCAGCACAAGACCGCCGTGCTGCTCTGCCAGATGGCCTTGAACGATGCCGAGGTGCTGCACTGGCTGCGGGAGGCCGACTGCGAGGACATGCTGCGCGAGGTGCCGGGCACGGAGCTGCTCGCACTGCTGGCACGCAGCCGCTACAACCCGCTGGATGAGACCTCGCAACTCGTCTTTATGTCCGGCCTGCAAAAGCATGAGGAAGCGGCGTTCGCGCAGCTTCAGGCACGCGCACGTCCGCCCGGCGGGCTTGAAGACGCGAGACAAGCGCTTTACACGCTGGAACTCGCACGGCTGCAAAACTTGATCCAGAGCATCCAGTCCAAACTGCGGCAGCCTGGACTGTCCGAGACCGAAATGGAACGCCTGCAGCAGCAGGTGGTGGAACTCACGGCCTTGAGGAAAGAATGCCTTGACCGTACCAAAGGCTCTCCGAATAGTTCCGCTCTCTGACTGACGCAGCTCCCGGAACCCCCGCCGAGGCATGTATGGCCGTCTCCAAAAAAAATCACAACGGATCTCATTCTCACAGCGTCACGCCGCAGACGGCGGCAGTCGCTGATGTTCCGGTCAAACGCGGGCGCGGCAGGCCACGCATTCATCCGCCGAAGGAGAAACCTGCCGTTGTCCTGGGACCGGACGGGCTGCCGGTGAAGCGCCGCAGAGGCAGGCCGCCGAAGAACGGCTATGCCGGCGGCATCACGCATTTTGCGAACACGACGCACGACGACATCCACTCGCCCGAGGTGCAGGCGCGCCTGCGCAACCTCATCCGCACCGCGAAGGAGCAGGATCATCTCACCTGGGATGACATCAACGATGCCCTGCCCTCCGGTTTCGTCACCCCCGACCTCATGGACGCGCTCATCACGCGGCTGCGCGCCATGGAGATCAAGATCACCGAGGACGCGGACGTCGATGGGTTGGCCGCGCGCCATGCCGCGGCACGCGAACGTCTCAACGCGGAGCGTGACGCCGCCTCCGCGAAGCTGGATGTCTTCGACGACCCCGTGCGCATGTATCTGCGCCAGATGGGCCAGGTGCCGCTGCTCACCCGCGAGCAGGAAATCCAGATCTCCAAGCGCATCGAGAAGGCCGACCTCAGCCTGCGCCAGTGCCTGCACACCATCGGATTCATCGGCCAGGCGTATCTTCAGTTCGCCGAGGCTCTGTGCAGCGGCGTGGAGCGTTTCGACCGCCTCGTGAGCGACCGCAAGGCCGACGAGCGGGACGCCTACTTCAAAAAGCTCAAGCCCCTGCTCGACCAGACGCGCGAAACGCACGAAAAGGCTGCGAAAGCCTTCGAGGCGCTCCAAGGCGCCGGTCCGCGCAAAAAAACCGCATGCCAGGAGGCGTTTGACGCGCTGCGCGCCACCTTTTTCCGCCAGTGCGAGAAGTTTTACTTCAAGTCGAAGGTCACCGAGGACTTTGTCTCGCTGCTCCAGCAACGGCTGGCCGATCTCGACGGCCTGGAAAGAAACCTGCGCGAGCACCCGCGACAGGAGGCGGCTAAGGAGGCCGTGCGCGCCTTTGAGCGGGATGCCTGGATGGCGGCGGCAGACTACCGCAGCCTGGTCACCGACACGCTCAAGCATGTGAGCGATTCCACACGGGCGAAAACCGAGATGATCGAGGCGAACCTGCGGCTGGTCATTTCCATCGCGAAAAAGTACACCAACCGCGGCCTTTCCTTCCTCGACCTCATTCAAGAAGGCAACATGGGCCTCATGCGCGCCGTGGAGAAGTTCGAGTACCAGCGCGGCTATAAGTTCAGCACCTACGCCACCTGGTGGATCCGACAGGCCATCACCCGCAGCATCGCCGACCAGGCGCGCACCATCCGCATCCCAGTCCACATGATCGAGACGATCAACAAGCTCATGCGCGTGCACAAGCAACTGCTGCAGGAGCTGGGACGCGACCCCACGCCGGAGGAAATCGCCGAGGAGATTCACCTGCCCGTAGATCGTGTGAACGCCGTGCTGCGACTCTCGCAGCAGCCCGTCTCCATGCAGGCGAAGGTCGGCGAGAGCGATGGCGACAACGAGTTCGGCGACTTCATCGAAGACAAGGAGGCGCGCGACCCCATGGAGCTCACCGCCATGAACCTGCTGCGCGACAAACTCAAGGACGTGCTCGACACGCTCAACCCGCGTGAACGCGAAGTTCTGGAGCAACGCTTCGGCCTCGGCGACGGTGCGGGCCGCACGCTCGAGGAAGTCGGCAAGCAGTTCCAGGTCACCCGCGAGCGCATCCGCCAGATCGAGGCCAAGGCGCTGCGCAAGCTGCGCCACCCGACGCGTATTCGCAAACTCGGCGGCTTCTTTGGCGCGAGTTGATCACCAGCTCCCTCCAACATCACGCCTGCCCTGCACATTGCGCAGGTAGAGATAGCCTTCCACTCGCCGCGACGAGAACGCGCCGTCGAGTTCGATCAAAACGCGCTCGTATTCACCGCCTTCGATGTCCTCCAGCACGTCGAGCCGGACCAGTCCGGCCTCATCGACCTCCCAGACTTCGCCCTCGATGGAGATTCCGTTTTCCACCCTGACCATACCGGGATAACCACCGAGATCGAACATGCGGTAGAGCGGTTTCGTTCGTGCTTCGGAGACAAAACGCTGCTTTTCGATCCAGCCGTGATTCTCACGTCCGCGCTTCAACGTGCCATAGACGAAGACGAGCGTGCTCATAGCAAATCCTCCCTCTCGGCGAGCCACTGCGGCAGGGAGTAGCGCTTTTCCACGAGTTCCTGCGCACGCGCCGCGATCTGCGGCGGCAGTTCATTGACAAGCATCACCTCTTCAGCCAAAACCGCCGCCCATCCGCGCCAGAAATCAGACTTCACCACGACCTGCTGCACGCTGCCTTGATGCAGCAGGCCGAGTTTTCCGCGCCGCTGCCCCGCCCCGGCGATTTTCACTTTCCCGCGCACCACGTCATGCAAAGCGGGCGCGACGAAGCAGAACGGATTCTCGATCAAATCGTCCGGTCCGGCGAGGCGACAGCCATTGAATCCTGCGGCCACCAGCGCCTCCGCCAGAGCCGCATGGATGAGCCGGTAGCTGTCCAGCGGACGCGTCTCCGCCCACGGATGGGCGCCGGGCACGATGACGGAATACGTTTCATCCTTCTCATGCAAAACAACGCCTCCACCGGTCCATCGCCGCATCACCGGCCAGCCAGGAAGCGCCTCGCCGAGCTTTGCCAGGTTTTGCGCGTAGCCTATCGTCACCGTGGCGGCATCCCAGTCATACACCCGCAGGACAGGAACATCTGAAATCTCCAGCCACGCCTGGTCCACGGCCATGTTCCAGGCTCCGTCGTGCGGAAGAGCGTCGAGATGCAACGTGAGTCGGTCAAACAGGGTCATTTCGTGTCCGGCTCAAGATGCCGCGTATTTTGGGGCTTGCACCTTCGATGTCAGGTGCGCTCGAGGTTGGTGATGTGGCCGAGAAACATGAACTCGTGGCAATGGAACTCGCCCCTTCGCTCGATCCTGGCGCGGTTCAATTGAAGGAATGAATCGAAAGCACCGCCGATAAGCTCATCCCCGAAATGGGCATCCATGTCCTCCAGAATCCGGGTCCGAGCCTCAAAGCCCAGAAGAACAAAAAGCAGTTCGAGCCCGCGGCGGCAAGGTGCGTGTGCAGCAGGGCATGGCCGCGCTGAAGCACTTCACCGGCAGAAAATGGCATCCGGGCTGTGTCTTTTTTTGCGGCTGGAACTTAAAACCACTTCTCCCGCAGGACAGGACACCCGCTCCGCGACGTTTTGATCATACCATGAGCAGTTTCCGCCTCAGACCACGCTTTTCACACACGCTGGACCTCTCCATGGAGGACATGAGGGACAAGATCGTAAGGCAGGCACTCGATGACGGTGACCTCTGCGAGGTGAAGTGCTTTCCCGGCTACCTCACGCTGCGCATACCGGAAAGGGCCCAGCATTACTGGTCGCCGCAGTTGAATCTGAGCTTGGAAAGCGACGCTCCCGGCCAGACACGCGTCGAAGGCACCTACGGACCGAACACCAGCGTCTGGTCCGCCTATCTTTACGCCTATCTCCTTGTCGGGACGGCGGGCATTTTTTCCGGCATCTTCGGCGCATGCCAGTGGTTCATCGGCGAGACGGCCTGGGGCCTGGGCGTCTTCGCCACGATGATCGCGCTGGCCCTTGGACTCTATATTCTGGCCCAGTTCGGCCAGAAGCTTGCTGCTCAGCAGACCTTTCTCCTGCACCGCGTTTACGAGGACGCGGTGGGACATGCGGTGGTGGTGAAATGAAAATGATGGCCTCGCTCCTCATTTCTTCTCCGCCTCAGGCTTGCACTTGCAGAGCCACTCCGCGTTTTTGCACTCCTCGCAGGTGGCGGTGTTGTATTCAAAGCGGGCGGTGATGGCCTTGGCGTCGGCGGTTTCTTTGTAGCGCAGCACGAGCCACTCGCCGGGCTTCACAACAGGAATGACGAAACCCTTCGCGTCCTTCGTGACCTCGAGTTTCGCGGGCTTGGCGCGGTCGCCGGTCATGGCAGTGAGGCTTTGTTGGTTCACGGCTACGGGTTTCATGTCCTTGTCGAGCACGGCGATGTGAAACTGGCCGCCATTGACGGTGACCTCGCCGTGCATGGTTTCGTTGTCGCTGAATTCGAGGATGCGGCCGCCGTTCGGGCCGAGTTCGACGCCTTCATGAGCGAAGGCGAGGCTGGTGATCAGGGTGACGAGGAGGATGAGTTTGGTTTTCATGCTGTGGTTTGGGTTGGTTGTTTGCCGAAGAGGAAAAAGACTGCGGGAGTGACCATCAGATCGAGCAGCGTGCTGCTGACGAGGCCGCCGGCGATCACGACGGCCACGGGATGAAGGATTTCTTTGCCGGGCTCGTTCGCGGCGAGCAGCAGCGGGATCAGGGCGATGCCGGCACTCAGCGCGGTCATCAAAACGGGCACCAATCGCTCCAGCGTGCCGCGCACGATCATCGCACGCGTGAAGCCCTCGCCCTCGTGCTGCATCAGATGCAGGTAATGGCTGATCATCATGATGCCATTCCGCGCGGCCACGCCGCCGACGGCGATGAAGCCGACAATGGTGGCGATGCTGATGTTTCCCACGAGCCACCATGTCAGCGCGAGCCCCCCCATGAGCGCCAGCGGGATGTTCAGCATCACTTGCAAGGCGAGCGACAGGCTGCGGAAGTAGCTGAAGAGCAAAACAGTCAATGCGACGAGCACGAGCGCGAAGTAGAACGCGATGCGCTTCGCCGCGGCCTGCTGAGCCTGGAATTCACCCTCGAAACGCGGGAAGTAGCCCTCGGGGAACTTCACCTGCTCCTTCACCGCAGCTTCCCAACGCCGCACGACGCCCTCCAGGTCGCGCTCGCTCGTGTTCGCGCTGATGACGATGCGCCGCTGCGTGTTTTCGCGGTTGATGACATTCGGCCCCAGGCTTTCGCGGATGTCAGCGACGAGCCGCAGCGGGATGCGGCGGCCTTGGTCGGTCTCGATGAGCAATTCGCCGATCTTTTCCGGCGAATCGCGCCACGTCTCCGGCAGCCGCAGCACCAGATCGAGCGTGCGCTGCCCTTCGCGCAACTCTGCGAGCACTTTTCCACCGATGAGGGCGGAGACTTGTTCGTTGAGTGATCCAGGCTGCACACCGTATGCGACGGCGCGCTCGCGATTCACTTCGATCTTGATCTGCGGAATCGGCACCTGCGCCTCCAAAATGACATCCGTGAGCCCCGGGATCGTCTTCGCGATGTCGCGGATCTGCTCGCCCTTTTCACGCAGCACTGCCAAATCCGGCCCAAAGACCTTCACCGCGATCTTCGCCGACACTCCGCTGAGCATGTGGCTCAAGCGATGGCCGATGGGCTGGCCGATGTTCAAGAACGTGCCGGGCATCTTGCCGAGCCTCGCGCGGATCTCCGCAAACACCTCGTCACGCGGCCTTCCGCCTTCGTGAAACTCCACGTCGAACTCATTCACGCTCACCGGCATCACGTGATCGTCGCGCTCGGCCCTTCCTGCACGTCGGCCGACGCTTTTGACGCCTTGGATGCTTTGTAGCACTCGCACCGCCGCTTCGCCGATTTCATTCGTCTGGTCCAGCGAGGTCCCAGGAGCACTCGCGAGCGAAATCGTGGCACTGCCTTCATTGAATGCGGGCAAAAACTCCTGCCCCATCCGCGGATAGAGCATCAGCGATGCAATCAAAAGCATGCCCACGAGCGCCAAAACGACCGCTGGAGCTCCGAGGGCCATTTTGAGGAAAGTCCGCTCCACGAGCCATTTCATCGCTTTGATCACAAAACCGTCGCCATGAGCCTTTCCGCCACTTTTGAGCAATAAGGAGCACAAAACCGGAATCACCGTCAACGAGACCACAAATGACGCCGCCATGCTCGTGATCGTCGCGATGGCAATCGGTGTGAAAAGCCGTCCTTCGATGCCTTCGAGGCCAAACAGGGGCAAGAAGACCAAAATGACGAGCGCTGTGGCATACAGGATCGAGTTCCGCACCTCGCTGGATGCCGTCGCGATGATGTCGAGCCGGATCTTGGACGGATTTTCTCTCAAACGTCGCCACACGTTCTCCACATCGACGATCGCATCATCCACGACCATGCCGATGGCCACAGCGAGGCCGCCGAGCGTCATCGAGTTCACACTCACGCCGAAGGCTTTGAAGGTCAAAATCGTCACCGCGAAGGACAACGGCATTGCCATCAAGGTGATGAAAGTGGTGCGCACGTTCAGCAGGAAGAGAAACAGGATGATCGCGACCATGATCGCGCCATCGCGGATGGCTTCTTGAAGGTTGTGGATGGCATGCTCGATGAAATCGCCCTGCCGGAATAGGATTTCAGCCGTGACGCCGGCCGGCAGCGTCGGTTTGAGTTCCTCCAGCGCGGCCTCGACCTGCTGCGTGAGCTTCAGCGTGTCAAAACCGGGCGCTTTGTCGATGCTGAGGATCACACCGGGTGTGCCGTTCACGCTCGCATCGCCGCGCATCGGCTGGATGCCATGCTTCACCTCCGCCACGTCGCTGATGAGCACAGGACGATCTCCCACGGTCTTGATGACGGTCTGCGCGATGTCTTCCAGCCGCGTCGTCATGCCAAGATTGCGCACCATGATCTCACGCGGCCCAGCTTGCAGGTAACCGCTCGTCGCATTGCCAGATGCAAGCGCCACCGCGGCTTCGATCTCCTCAAAACTCGTCGCATGCGCCGCGAGCCGGTTCGGATCGGGCTGCACCTGAATCTGCCGCACGCCGCCGCCGATCGTGAGCACCTCCGCCACGCCGCTGAGGCTTTGCAGACGCCGCCGGATCGTCCAATCCGCGAGCGTGCGCAGCTCTGGCGGCGTCATTTGGCCATTCGTGCTCTTCAAGCCCACCAGCAAGATTTCGCCCATCAGCGATGACACGGGTGTCATGCCTGATTTCGCGTTCTCCGGCAGTTTCACGGCCTGCATGCGCTCCTGCACGAGCTGGCGTGCGCGGTAGATGTCCGTGCCCCAGCCAAACTCCGCAAACACGAGCGAAAGGCCCACATCGGAGTTCGAGCGCAGCCTGTCGAGCCCTCCGACGCCCTGCACCGCATTTTCCAACGGCTGCGTCACGAGCGTCTCCACCTCCTCCGGCGCGAGGCCGGGCGCCTCGGTGAGGATCGTCACCGTCGGCTTCGTCATGTCCGGCAGCACCTCGACGGGCAGTTCCGTGAGCGTCTGTGCGCCAAACAGCATCACGACGAGCGCGATCATCAATACGAGCGCCCGGTGATGCAGCGAGAAGCGGATGAGGGAATTCAGCATGGGGCGAAGCAAAGTAGCCCTCTCGCTCCGTCGAGAGGAGCAAAGGGCGGGTGAAACGGAAGGCGTTCACGATGAGGCTCATCGTGAGCGTTGAGTTCATCTCGCGGAGCGAGATGACTACTTTGCTGTCGCGTCATACGCCTACCTCCCGGCGTTTGAAGCCTGTGAGCATCAAGAGCACCAGCAGCAGACCGCTGGTGCTGGCGAAGAAGATCGTGTGTGTGTTCCACTCGGTATGAGCCGCTTCATGGTCGTGATCGTGATCGGCGTGCGCAGCTTGCTCTTTGGTCATCTCGGTGCCGTCTTCGTTGTGGGCGTGGCCGTGGGCAGCATCGAGGGCTTCTTTGAGGCTCACACTGCCTTTGCCTGCGAAGGCGAGCGCGTAAGCACCGCGCGTGACGACTTCGTCGCCGGGCAGCAAACCGCTGACGACCTCGACATAGCGATCGTTTTGAGCGCCGAGCACAACGGGAGCTTTCACGAAGGCGTTTTTGAGCTCGAAGTCCTTCACATAGACGAAGCGCTGCGCGGGATCGCCCTGCACGGCGCTGCGCGGGATGGACATCACGCTTTCACGCTGGCTCACGACGATGCTGAACTCAGCCTTCATGCCCGGGCGAAGCAGCTTCTCGGGATTGGCGACGTGAAACGCAGCCTCGATGACGCCCGTCGTTTCATCCGCCTCGACCGCGATTTGCGCGAGTTTGGCCTCAAAAACCTTCTCCGGCATCGCGTGGAGGCGGATGTGGGCTTTTTGACCGAGCTTCAATTTGCCCGCGAGATGCTGCGGCACATGGGCGACGGCCTCGACGGTGCTCAGATCGTAGATTTCGATCAAGGCGTCATCTGGCGACACCGGCTGCCCCTGCGCGATGCTGACCTTCGACACGACACCGGCGATGGGAGCCTCCAATTTGATCACGGGCGGCGGATCGCCCGGCTGGCGGCTTTCGATCCAAGCGACCTCCGCGCCCGCATCGACCTCCTGATGCGGAATGACGAGCACGGAGAACGCACGACCCGGAATGCGGCTGCTGACGACGGCCTTTTTCCCTGGCAACACCTCGATGTGACCCAGCGAGAAGATGGTCTCCTCAAACGCCGTCTCCTCCGCCTCGGCGAATTCGAGGTTCATGTGCGCCACGGCCACATCGTCGAGGATGATGTCGGGCTTTGAAGCCGCCACGAGTGTGAGCGAGCCAAGGAGCAAAGTGGCCAAAATGCTCAGTAAATAGTGCTCAGTGCTCAGTTTGAAGAATGACTGAGCACTGGGCACTGAGCACTGAACACTCGGTTTGAAAAAGTTGACGGCATTCATGGCAGATAGGCTCCGGTGGCGGCTTCGTAGCGGATGCGGGCGAGGTGAAAGTCGCGCTCGGCATCAAGCGCGGCGGATTCAAGTTGGAGACGTTGCTCCCGGGCTCGTAGCACGCTCAGGAGATCGACCTGGCCGTCTTCGTAGGCTTTTTCGAGCTTCTGCGTTTGCTCGAGCACCAGAGGCAGGAGCTTATGGCGAGTTTCGCGCGAGAGATCAGCATTGGCCTGCATCTCGCGGCGAGCGGTGTCGGCCTCGCTGGCGATTTGTTTGCCCAATGCCTCGGCTTCGAGACGGTGGCGTTCGGCGGTGGCGCTTTTTTCGGCGATCTCGCCCTCGTTGCGATTCCAGAAAGGCAGCGGGATGGAGATACGAAAGCCGACGTAGCCCGTGCGCTCGCGCTGGCCATTCGCCTGGTCTTGCATTTCCTGGGCGCTGAAAAATCCGGCGCTCACATCCTGCACGCGTTTGGATTTTGCGAGAGCGGCGTCGGTCTGCGCGGCTTGTGTTTTGGTCCGGGCCATCTGGTAATCGGCGCGTTGCTGCCATGGAGAAATGCCAGGCATCACCAGCGCGGGCAGATCTCCGCTGATGACACAGGATTCGCCTGGCGCGAGGCCGAGCATCGGTTTCAGCATTCCTAACAAGCTGACGAGCTCGGACTCAAGACGACGGCCTTCGAGCAGAAGGCGCTGCGCATCGACCTGCGCCTGCGAGGCGTCCAGTGGAGAGAGTTCACCCTTCTCGGCACGGCTCTTGGCAAACGAGGAGAGCTTGTGCGCGAGATCGGTCTGCTGCTGCCGGAGGGCGCGTTGTTTTTCGAGCGCGAGGATTTTGACCGCGTGAGCACGGGCTTCGGCGATAAAGCGCCGCTCCACGTCGCGAACCTCCAGCTCTGCGGCGGTGACGAGCTGGGAGGTGAGCTGTTTTTCCAGACTCAGCCGTTTCGTCAACGGAAACGACTGATCGATGCCGAAGACAAGCGTGCGCGGGCTGACGCGGCTTTCGTTTTGGAAATTGGACTCAAGCGTCGGATTCGCGAGCCTGCCGGCCCCCAGTTGGCGGCCTCGAGCTTCTTCAATCGTAAGCCGCGCAGCTTTGAGCATGGGATGATGCACGCGGACACGGGTGGCGATGGCTGGCAGCGAAAACTCGGCGGCAATGCCCAGGGATGGCATCAGGAGGAAAAACAACAAACGAGACATGGGAACAACGAGCTGAGAATGAGGACATCGGGATGGCAGCCACGCGATGAACGCGGACGCGCCAACAGGGCCGGAAATCGTGTCCGGCTGCCAAATGCCTCAAATCCTCAACGCGATGACCTGCGCAAGTCTGCGCGGCCATTCTTCCGCGGTTCGACATCGTCGCAGCGGATCCTCCGTCAATGTTTTCGCACGCAGGACGGGGAGACTGTCAAAAACAAATGCGTCCACGCTGCCAACCAACAGCGGAGGCGCCATGAACGCAGTAGAGGCATCATGCTGCATGGCGAGCAGCGGGTCGGCGACAGCAGCATGATGATGAGTGTCGCCATCATCGTCATCGTGCTGATGCGGGGTCGAATGATCCTCGCTTTGATAACCGGCGGCGGAATGCGGGCCGTGACAGTGATCCATCTGGGTGAGCTTCATCTCACCGCAGCAATCGCACTCGCACATGTAGCCGCGATGGATGCCAACGGCCTGCGCCCAGCCGACCGCAAGAAATGCGAAGAGGCCGATGACAAGGCGGATGGCGCGCGCTGGCTTCATGAACCCGGCAAGTGAACGCGACAGAGGCGAAACCGTCAAGCGCTGGCTTTGCCACGCTGCTTCAGCTCGACCAGTGCATTGAGGATCTTTACGCGATTCATTTCGTGCACTTCGAGCTTCGTGCCGATCTGTGGCACGAGCGTGACGGTGAGTTCGCCGCCGAGGTGCTCGCGGAATTCCTCAATACCTTCAAGGATGGCGGGTTCGCCGCTGCGGCCGTTGTCCATCAAGTGCGCGGAATAGGTGGCGAAGCCGATGCGTTCGATGAGCTGGATCACGCGCTCGCAGGTTTCGGCATCGAGGATGCCCTGCATGCGGGAATAAACGAGATCGACTGCCATACCGATGGCCACAGCCTCGCCGTGGCTGACGGAGAATTTGGAAATCTGCTCCAGCTTGTGCGCAGCCCAGTGTCCAAAGTCGAGCGGGCGGGCGGAGCCAAGCTCAAACGGATCGCCGCCGGTGGCGATGTGCTCGACGTGAAGCTCGGCGCTGCGCTGGACCACTTTTTCAAGCGCTTCCTGCTTCAGTGCGGCGAGATCGTCAGCCATGGCTTCGATTTGCTCGAAAAAGGCACCGTCGCGGATGAGGGAGACCTTGATGGCTTCGATGATGCCGTTGCGGCGCTCGCGTTTCGGCAGCGATTCGAGGAAGGCGAAGTCGTTCACCACGGCAAACGGCACGGAGAAGCTGCCAATCCAGTTTTTTTTGCCGAAGTAGTTCACGCCGTTCTTCACACCGACACCACCATCCCCCTGCGACAGCGTGGTGGTGGGAAAACGCACGTGACGGATGCCGCGATGCGCGGTGGAGGCAGCGAAGCAGACGAGATCAAGCACCGCGCCACCACCGATGACGAAAACGTAGCTGTGACGATCGAGAGCGGCGTCATTGATGGCATCCCAGCAGCATTCGACGAGGCGGAGGTCGTTTTTGCACGGTTCGCCGCCGGGAATGACAATGGGGGAATCGGCGAGCGTGAATGCCTCGGCATGCGCCTCGCCATAAGCCACGATGTCGTCGAGCAGGTCGCGGTTGGCATTGGCGACAGCCTCATCGACGAACACAAGCACACGCGGCAGCTTGTGCGGGTGGTCGAGCGTGACGAGATCACGGATGGTGTTGTTCCTGGCCGCGAAAACCTCCCGCGTGAAAAGAATGCGGTGCGTGTGTTCGAGCCTGATGGTTTTCTCCAGCATTGACGGGGCGGAAAGAGGGGCGGGTTCTGTGCCGCTGTCCGGGGTTTTGGTCAACGGGGAAAGCCCAAACGGGCCACGAAGCCATTTTCTAGCGGCTCACGTCGCGGCGATCCAGCGCTGCCAGACGCGCAGAAGGGGGGCGAGGGCGACGAATCCGAGCGCTATCGTGACGGAGACGGAGGAAACGGCGAGCGCATCGACAACCACGATGCCGGCAAGGAGCATGCCGACGGCCTGGCCGATGGCGGGGCCGCCTTTCCGCAAGGTCTGCGTGGCAAGGGCGATGAGAATGGCAAAAGCCGCAAGCAGGAGAAGCTGCATGGGAGAACCTCCCGCGGAGGCAAACCGCAGCGCGAAGACGATTCCCGGCGTGTACAGCAGCGCGAGGGCAAGAAGCGACGCGGCCGGAGGCAAGGAACCGTTCTTGTGCTCCAGACGCGCAGCCATGGTGATGCCGACAACATAACAACCGAGCGCGAGCGCGGCTGGCAGCGCGGGCTCCAGTGCCGCGCCGGCCGCCATCAAGTACAAGAACACTCGGCAGGCCCCCATTATGATGACGGAGCCGGCCCACTGCTTGTGATAGAGGTCGTAGATGACGATGGCAGAGACGAGCAATGCGGTGACGCGTGGATTGGCACCAAAAACAACCGCGAGCGTCGAACCAGCAAGGAGCATGACCGCCGAGACGATCCAGGCGGACTTCACACTCACCTGCCCGGCCGGAATGGGCCGCTCTTTTCGATGCTCCATGTCGAACTTCGCATCCGCCGCGTCATTCATGATCATTCCACCCGTGTAGAGCAGCGATCCGGCGAGGATGAGCCAGGCGAGACGCGTGTCATTCAGCGCGCCACCGGCGAGCAGCCATGCGGCGGTGACGTTGGTCCAGACCGTAGGCAGGTTGGAGATGCGGGCGAGATGGAGCCAGGGGAGCATGTGGTGAATGAGGAAACCAGAATGACGAATGAGCGTTACAGCATGGCACGCACGAGCGGAAGCATGGTGGAGTAGAGCGTGCTGCCGTGGAAGCGGGAGAGCTGCTCGCTGACGAGCTCGGCGTCGCTGTCCACATCGGCGGGGAGGAGGTCCTTGTGCTCGTGTTGACCGCAGGAGGTGCAGACATGGATGAAGGATGAGTCGCAGTCGCGGCGCACCTCGCCACGAACGCCTTCACCTTCGAGCACGAGACTCTGGAGGGCAGGACCGCTGTCTTTTTCGATCAGTTCGAGCTCCAACGTGGTTTTGAGCCGCTGGTTGATCCAGACGGCCAGCAGCAGCGCGGTGGTGCGTTGGCCTTTGAGATGAGTGATGCGGATGGTTTTGAGCCTCGCGAGGTTTTGCAGCGCGGCGGCGTCCTGGAAGCAACTGGCGAGCGCGGTGCGCATGAAGTGCGAGCGCGTCCAGGCGAGGTCGCGCACGTCGAAATCGGCATTCTCGGCGCGCATGGCGGCGAGAAGCGCGTCGAACTGCCGCGCGGGATCGCTCCAGCGGCTGGAGTCGATGATGAGGGTGTCGATGCGGGAGTAGAAGCGCTCCTCGAAGTTCTGTGTGAGGTCGGCCTGCCACCAGACAACAAGCGGGAGGTCGGAGTCGAGCTGGGCGAAGACGATGTTTTGCACCTGCGCGGCGTCGCCCCCCTCCAGCACAAAGCTGATCTGCTCGCTACACACGGCCTGCTTGCCCTGATACGGGCGGCAGAGCGCCTGGATCCATGCGCGGGCACGTGGCGGCCGCGCCTGCGGCAGCGCGAGGATGAGCAGCGCACGGCAGGCATGCTCGGCGGCGACGTGGTCGAGCAGGTCGTTGTCCACGGCGAGGAAGGCGCTGTCCTCAGTGTAGATTGCGAGGTTGATGAGCGAGGCGCGGGTCTTCGCCTCGTCGTTTTCCCAGAGCTGCTTCAAGGCACGGTCAATGCGCGCGATGGGCGTCTCGATGCCGAGGCGGGCGAGGTCGGATTCGTTGAGCGTGGAAGACATGTGGGTTTCGCTCGCAAAAAATTAAAGCAGGCGCCATTCGCGGCCGTCGGCGCGGAGCAGGTCGTCGGCTTCCTTGGGGCCCCAACTGCCGGCGGGGTATTCGTGCATGGGCGGGGGCGTGGCGGACTTGTGCCAGGCGTGCTCGATCTCGTCGATGAACTTCCACGCGTTCTCGACCTCGTCACGGCGTGCAAAGAGCGTGGCGTCGCCAGCCATGGCGTCGAGCAGGAGGCGCTCGTAGGCCTCGGGGCTGGCCTTGCCGAAGCTGCTGCTGTAGCGGAAGTCCATCTTCACCTGCTGCATGTTCATGGCCTGGCCGGGCCGCTTACACAGAATGCGCAGGGCGATGCCCTCGTCTGGCTGGATGCGGATAACGAGGGTGTTCTCGCTGTTTTTGATGAGGTTGCTTGTCGCGAAGGGCACCTGCGGCGGTTTTTTGAAATGCACGCTGATCTCGGTGGCCTTTTTCGGCAGTTGCTTGCCCACGCGGATGTAAAACGGCACGCCCTGCCAGCGCCAGGTGTCGATGAAGAGCCGCAGGGCGACGTAAGGCTCGGTCTTCGACTCGGGATTCACTCGATCCTCCTGCCGGTAGCCAACGCGGGCCACGCCATCGACGCTGCCGGCGGTGTATTGCGCGCGGATGACGTTTTTGCCGACGGCCTCGGGTCCGATGAGCGGACGCAGCGCACGGATGACCTTCACTTTCTCATCGCGCACGCTGTCGGCGCTGAGATCGGTCGGTGGCTCCATTGCCACCAGGGTGAGGAGCTGGAAGAGGTGGTTTTGCACCATGTCACGCAGCGCACCGGCGGTGTCGTAGTAGCCGCCGCGGCCACCCTCCATGCCGAGATTCTCGGCGCAGGTGATCTGGACGTGGTCGATGTAGCGGCTGTTCCAGTTCGGCTCGAAGATCGCGTTCGCGAAACGCAGCACCATGATGTTCTGCGCGGTCTCCTTGCCGAGATAGTGGTCGATGCGGTAGGTGTCCTTTTCCTCGAAGGTTTCGGCCACGACGGCATTCAAGCCGCGCGCGGTGGCCAGATCCTTGCCAAAGGGTTTTTCGCAAACGACACGCGCCCATTTGCCACCCACACCTTCGTTGAGTCCGGCGGCGCGGATCATCTCCAGGATCGGTTTGAAGGCCTCGGGCGCGGAGGCGAGGTAGAACAGGCGGTTGGCGGGCGTGCCGCGTTCCTTGTCGAAGGCATCGAGCAGGAGCTTGAGCTTCACATAACCCGCCGGGTCTTCGAACTCGCTGCGGTGGTAGTGGATGCACTGCGCGAAGCTGGCCCACAGCTCGTCATTGTGGCCCTGACGGCTGTTTTTGCGGTTTCCGGCCTCCAATTCGGCGCGGAAGACCTCGTCGGTCTTTTCACGACGCGCAAAGCCGACAACCTTGAACTGGGGCGGCAGGTCGCCGGCGGCGGCGATGTTATAAAAGGCGGGAATGAGCTTGCGGTTCGTCAGGTCGCCGGTGGCGCCAAAGATGACCACGGTGCAAGGCTCCGCACGATGACGTGAGAGCAGGGTTTCTTGGAAGGGGTTTTCCAGTTCGGGCATGGTTTTGAAGCAGGGACTACGCCACAAAGCTGACGCAGGGCTGCCAGACTAGCCTGACGCTCCCTGATCGCAACCTGCGATGCTTTGTCCATCTGGCTGGGCGATGAAATGAATTCATTCATGCCATGAACGCTCCATCAACGCTGGTGATCAACCGCTCGAACGACAATGCGCCGTGCCTGCATCTACCGGCGAGTCATTATCACGGACCGACCTTTGATGCCGCCTGCGGCACCTATGCCTTCAAAGCGTCCAGGACCAGCAGGGCGCAAATACCAGATCAGTGAGCGGTCATCACCACGTTTATAAACCAAAGTTCGATCCCAATGCCTTCGCAGGGTGAAACGGCTCGCGTTTGAGGTGACCACAGACATGAAACAAGGCATCGAGACGGTGTCGCCTTCTGCACTGCCAGAAGCATCAACCTCACAGCGGCATGATCTCGATCTGCGGCTCGTAGCGGCGAAAGTCCGCCACATTTTGCGTCAGCAGCCGGCGCACGCCAAAGGCGAGCATGGTCGCGACGATGTTGGCATCGTGGACAGGCTTGCCCTTCACCTGTTGCGTCTTGATCAGTTCTTTCCATTGCCGGGTCACATCGGCATCTTCATCAGCAACGAGGTACTCTCGTTCAAGCTGGTCGATCTCCTGGGCCAGCAACTCAGCATCATAGGCATCCCGGGCCATCATCTGCTTCGACACGATGACAGCAAACTCGCGCAGCACCTGACGGCTGATCCAAAGCTCGGCCCCGGCCTGTTCCAGGGCCGACAACCGGTTCACGGCGGCTTCGTGGTCGGGCGAGTCGGCATTGCGCGCATGGACGACCACGTTGGTGTCCACGAAGATGGCCTCACCGGCCGTCGTCGCCATAGATCTCCTCCCGGCGGAAGGTTTTCTCCCTCAGCGCGCCCAGATGCAGCGAGCCAAAGGTCAGCGGCACACGCTGTGCGCGGGGACGCAACTGACGGTTTACTTGGATTACCACGCTGTACTCGCCCTCGGCAAGTTCGGTCGGCAGGCGCACTTCAAGCTCGTGATCCGGGGAAACTTTGGCCTTGGTGTTGTAAGTCGGCATCGGTGTATTGTAATAGTAAGGATGTGAGTCGTCAACGCACGCACCGGCCATCCAGACCATGATGCCGAAGTGAACAAGCCCGGCAATGGAACGAACTGATCATCGCGCCGCGGCACTGATGCATGCCTGAAGCCGTCCCCCGCCGCAAAACGCATTTCTCTATCGCCAAAATTCAGCGTGTCACGAGGGCTTCAAAGGTTTGACAGCGTCACTTAAACGCTGACAATCAGCGCCCCATGAGCAAGGACGCTCCAGAACCCGAGATTCAGGTCCCGGAAGAAGTAAAAAAAGAGAAAGGCTTGTGGGAGAAGACCCGCAAAAGCCTGATCGAGCGTTTGAACAACTGGGAAGACCAGAAGACATGGAACGAGTTCTACCAGACTTACTGGAGGCTCATCTTCTCCGTGGCCACGAAGGCCGGTCTGACCCGTGAGGAGGCCTTTGATGTCATCCAGGAGACGATCATCGCCATCGCCCGCCAGGTGCAGAAGGGACAGTACGATCCGCGCGCCGGCTCGTTCAAGGCCTGGCTGCTGCAAATGACGCGCTGGCGCATTCTCGATGTCTTCCGCGCCCGCAAACGCCAGCCTTCCCTGGCCGACCAGGGCAATGCGGACAGCGAGGACACGAGTTCGCAGATCGTGGACCGCCTCTCCCAGGACAAGGACAACATGCTGGAGAAAATCTGGGACCGCGAGTGGCGCGACAACATCACCGCCGCAGCGCTCGAAAGGGTGAAGGCGAAGGTTTCCCCTCGTCAGTTCCAGATTTTCGACTGTTATGTCATGAAAGGCTGGGGCGTGAAGAAGACCTCCGAAGCCCTCGGCATCAATGCGGCGCAGGTTTACCTGGCCAAGCACCGGGTCGGCGCGCTGGTGAAGAAAGAAGTGCAGGGGCTTGAGAATACGATGCTTTAGTGGGAGATTTCCGGGCGCTTGATCCGCCCGATGCCGGGCAGGTCCCGTGCATGCAGTCCTCCACGCCAGCCTCATGAGCGATCCCTCCACCCCGCCACCACCGTCCAAGATCGCGGACGAGGAGGACGTCGCGTCTGCCGTGGAGCAGGATTCGGTGTCGGATGAGGAATCCGCCGAATCCCTCAGCGTGGAGTTGCCCGCGCCACCCATCGCCCCACCGACGGAGAAACCCAAAAAGCGGCAGAAAAACGGCCCGCCTTCGCATCGCGATGACATCGTCATTCCCGACTACACGCTCATCAAGCGCATCGGTTCCGGTGCCTACGGCGAGGTCTGGCTGGCGCAGAGCGTGACCGGGGCGCTGCGGGCGGTGAAAATCGTCTGGCGGGAAGATTTCGAGCTCACGCGCACGTTTCACCGCGAGTTCCAGGGCATCCAGCAGTTCGAGCCAATCTCCCGAGGCCATCCGTGCCTCGTGCACATTTTGCACGTCGGCTGGAACGAGCAGCGCGGCTTTTACTACTGCGTGATGGAGCTGGCGGACGACGCCGAGGAGGGCGCGAACATCTCGAATGTGCAGACCTATGTCCCGCGCACGCTCGGCACGGACATGAAACGTCACGGGCGCCTCGATCCCTTCTTCTGCCGCGACGCGGGGGTGTACATGGCCGACGCGCTGCACTACATGCACAACCACGGCCTCACCCACCGTGACATCAAGCCGTCGAACATCATTTTCGTCGGCGGCGTGTGCAAGCTGGCGGACATCGGCCTTGTCGCCGCGTTTGGTGAGCGCACCTTCGTCGGCACCGAAGGCTTCGTGCCACCGGAAGGCCCCGGCACGCCGCAGGCGGACATCTACAGCCTCGGCAAGGTGCTTTATGAAATGAGCAGCGGGAAGGACCGCATGGAGTTCCCCGAGGTGCCTGACAATCTCTCCGATGAGGAGTGGCCGTTCTGGATCGATTTGAACCGTGTCATCTGCCAGGCCTGCGAATGCGATCTCGACCGCCGTTTCGCCAACGCGTCGGATTTTGCCGAGGCCTTGCAGCATGTCGGCGACAAGAAGCCGGAGAGCTTTGTTCGCCGCTTCAGCCGCGCGGCGATTTTCACCGTACTGGGCTCCTTCGTCGCCGCCAGCGGCCTCGTGATGGCGAAACACCAACGTGAATGGGCCTACGAAATCCCTGTGCCCATAAAGCCGCCTCCGGTCCTACCGGCGCGTCCGCAGCTGCCCACCCTCGGCAAACCGTGGCAGAACCGGCTCAGGCAATGGTTCACCTTCAAAGAGGACCGCCACATCGCGGACCTGCCGCTTGACGCGCTGCTCTTCCGCAACTTCCTCGAAGCAACCTATCGTGCCGCCGAATATGAGGTGACGCCTTTCACACTGCCGGACAAGACCGTGATGTATGCCGCGGTGATTCCTGCGCTGGAAGCCGACGCTTTCTGCGCCTGGATGACCGCCACGGAGCGGCAGACCGGCCGGCTCGACGCTGATCACGAGTATGTCTGGCGTCCGGCGAACATTCCGCGCCCGCCCGGCACCTCCAAGTCCAAGCCGGGCCACAACGCCATCCGCTGCGAGATCATCGGTGTGAAATTCGGCAGCCTGAACATCGCCAGCACGCCTGCGGGCGCGGAGGTCTTTGACGGCGAACGCCTCCTAGGCCGCACCCCTCTGGCGCTGCCCAAGGTGCGCGCCGATGCCTTCAATTACGAAGTGCGCCTGCCCGGCTACAAACCCGAGGCCGCCACCGGAAAGCTCAAAGAAGGTCAGAGTGTCAGCTTCAATCTGCGCCTGAAGGCCACTGGTTCCGTCGTGTTCGGCAAGCCGTGGCAGAACAGCCTCGGCATCAAATTTGTTCCGCTCGGCAAGGCCATGCTCGCCAGCACGGAAACACGGCGCAAGGACTTCGCCGAGTTCGCCAAGGCCATGAATCTACCGCCCATCGACGGCCGCGTGCTCGATTCCGAGCCCGAGCTGCCTGTCACCATGGTGAACCGTTCCGAAGCCGAGCAGTTCTGCCGCTGGCTCACCGATCGTGAGCGCGCCCAGGGCCTGCTCGAACCCGACCAGGAATACCGTCTGCCCACCGACGACGAATGGAGCATGGCCGCCTACCTTTCCCGCGAAGTGGGCAAAACTCCCGCCGAACGCAGCCTCAAAATCGAAGGCATCTACCCCTGGGGCTTCATCTGGCCTCCACCGGCCCGGTCTGGCAACTACCTCGACCTCACAGCCGACAAATCCGGCAAAAAATCCATCCCGTCCTACACCGACGGAATCGCGGGAGCGTCGCCCGTCGCCTCATTCCGTCCGGATGGTCGCGGTTTGCATGATCTCTCCGGCAACGTCTGGGAGTGGGTCTCCGACTCGTGGAAGGACATGCCGGACCAGGGCGTGCTGCGCGGCGGATCATTCACCACCGCCGAGCGCCAGGAGTTGCTCGCCTCCTTCCGCCGCCAGGCCAATGCCGCCGACCGTCACCCGGACGCCGGCTTCCGCATGCTGCTCTGGAACATCGGCCAGATGGCGCGTGAGGACGAGGATTGACCCGGCGCTTTTGCGGGAATACGCAATCTTCCCCGCTCCTCCCACGTATCAGCAGTCCCCAACGCCATGAAACTCCGCCTCGCCCTCCTTTCCGCCCTCGCCGCCGCCTTCTGCATCGTAAAAGCCGAGGACAAACCCAAAACCGATCCCAAAACCATGCCCAAGCCCGAAGTCGTGAAATCTGAGGATGACTGGAAGAAGCTGCTCACCATTGAACAATTCGAGGTGACGCGTCAACGCGGCACCGAGCGTCCCTTCGGCCAGATCTACGAGGAATTCGAAAAACAGGGCGAGGGCACCTACTACTGCGTGTGTTGCGGCGCGGAGCTCTTCACCTCCAGCACGAAGTTTCACTCCGGCTGCGGCTGGCCCTCCTTCTACGACTCCTCGAAGGCCAAGAACGTCCTCGAAAAGCCTGACAACAGCCACGGCATGCGCCGCATCGAAACCGTCTGCAAACGCTGCGACGCGCACCTCGGCCACGTCTTCGAGGGTGAAGGCTTCAAGACGCCCACCGACCGCCGCTTCTGCATCAACGGCGTCGCGCTGAAATTCGTCCCCAAAGGCGGCGAGGCTCCCAAGCTCCTCGAAGTCAGCTCCGAGGCTGTGCAGAAGAAAAAGGACGAAGTCGCCAAGGAAGGCGGCGTCGAGCCGAAGAAATGAAAAGCACGACGGACACTCTTGTCCGTCGGCTCGTGAGCCGGTGAACGATTCAAACACCGAGGGAGTTTTCGGAACCCCTGATCGACGGACAAGAGTGTCCGTCGCACTTCACATCCTCCCTGTTTTCACGAAGTCGATGATCTTCCGGTCATCGTCGCCCGCCGCCCAAGTCACGCGCAGAAAATCCGCAGGGTGAATCTTGTGCTCGCGGAAGAAGGCGCGGTCCCCGCCGCAGCCGAACATCGTGTCCGGGTCCATCTCGCCTTTCAGTTTCGCACGGGCTTTCACGATCAGCCGGGGCAGCCACGGAATGCCGTCCACCATCGCAGGTTTGGGCGGCAGTTCGGACGGCGGCACGGTTTTGCTGCTGAACTTGCCGCCCATCACCACCTTGAAGTAATCGCGCCTCACCGCCGCCACCAGCAGCGCCGTCTCAAGCGTTGGCCCTTCAGCTCCATAGCGACAGTGATCGTCCACGAAGTCGAAAAACTCCTGCGTCGTGTGGCCGATCGATGTCAGGAAGGCTTTGTCCGCCTCCGTGAACCACTTTTCGGCGCGTGTGTCGCCCGCGCTGTGCAGTTTGGCGCAGCGTTCGAAAAGTTGGCGGAAGGTTGTGTCCCAGGTTTGATCGTTCATCGACGAAGATGCTAGCGGCGGCGCATCGTGCGTCAAACATTCGCGTGAAACCATTCCGCGCCGCCTGTGTTTACAGCGCTCATGTTCACCGCTAGCATGGCGGCACCCTTCCCCGCCTTTCGAATGCCTGAACCGGAACGGATCGCCCCAACCCATCCCACATCCGCCGCCGCGGAGGTGGTGGATGAGTCGTCCGACCAGGAAAGCGTGCGCCTCATGCTCCGCGTGAAGGAAGGAGACGTGAAAGCCTTCGAGCGCCTCGTCGAGCTGCATCAGAACGCCATCATCGGCACCTGTGCCCGCATGTTGAACAACGTGGACGACGCCCACGACATCGCACAGCAGGTTTTCATCCGCGTCTGGCGCAGCGCGCCGCGCTACGAGCCCACCGCGAAGTTCACCACCTGGCTCTACACCATCACGCGCAACCTCGTCTTCAACGAGACCCGCCGCCGCTCCCGCCGCAAGGAGGTCAGCATCGAGCAGGAGAACGAGGACGATCCGCCAAAGCACTACGCCGACCACAGCGTGCCTGGCGCGGATGAAAACCTCGCCAAGGCCGAGTTTCACGACGCGCTCGACCGGGCCATCGCCGCGCTGCCGGAGAAGCAGCGCATGGCTGTCATCCTCCGCGGCCGCAAAGACCTGCCCTACGAGGAGATTTGCGGTATTTTGAAGATGTCGCTTCCCGCCTTGAAGAGCCTCCTCTTCCGTGCCCGCAATGACCTGCGCAAACACCTCGCGAATTTCCTCGGTGAGGACGTGGAATAGGAGCGCGGACGCCCTCGTCCGCAAAAATCAGTGGCGGACACGTTCGTCCGCACTCCCATAGGCGCACCATGCGCCTATCCCTCAGCCTCCTCCTGCTCCCCACACTCGTCCTCGCCGCGCCGAAGCCTCTCTTCCAATCCAAGGTCATCACCAAGGACACGCCGAACCACAGTGTGGACATCGACGTGTCGCTCGAAGGTGCCAAGGAGCTCTTCCTTGTCGTCACCGATGCCGGAAACGGCTTCGCCGCCGATTGGGCGGACTGGGCGGAACCGCGGCTCATCCTCGCCGATGGCAGCGAGAAAAAACTCACCGAGGTCGAGTGGAAAGCCGCGCAGTCCGGATGGGGCAGCGTGCGGGTGAATTCGAACTGCGAAGGGCAGACCCTGCGCAGCGCCGGCAAAACCATCGAATACGGCCTCGGCACGCATGCGAACAGCGTCATCGCTTTCAACCTGCCTGCGGGCACGAAGCGCTTCAAAGCCCGCGGTGCTCTCGATGAAGGCGGGACGAAGCAGGGCGGCACCAGCGTCGAGTTCCGCGTTTACACGGAGAATCCCGGCCCGCTGCAAGCCAGCGCCGTCGCGGGAGCCTCGCACGAGCCTGCGGACTCCACCGAGCAGCTCGACGTGCATCCCGAGCTCACCGTGCAGCTCTTTGCCAGCGAGCCGATGATGGCGTCGCCTTCCAGCATCGACATCGACCATCGTGGCCGCGTGTGGGTCTGCGAGGTCGTGAACTACCGCAAGCACAATGGCGAACGCGCCGAGGGCGACCGCATCCTCATCCTCGAAGACACCGATGGCGACGCGAAGGCCGACAAATCCACCGTCTTCCACCAGGGCCGCGATGTGGACAGCGCCCACGGCATCTGCGTGCTCGGCAACAAAGCGCTCATCTCCTGCGGCGACGACGTTTTCTGGCTCATCGACGACAACGGCGACGACAAAGCCGACCGCAAAGAGCTCATGTTCACGAAGATCGGCGGTGCGCAGCACGACCACGGCATCCACGCCTTCCACTTCGGCCCCGATGGCCGCCTCTACTTCAATTTCGGCAACGCTGGCAAACAGCTCTGCGATGCCAAAGGCAACCTCATCACCGACATCCACGGCATCAAATGCACCAACCAAAACAACCGCCCGTATCAGCAAGGCATGGTCTTCCGCTGCGAACTCGATGGCAGCAAGGTCGAGGTGCTCGCCTGGAACTTCCGCAACAACTGGGAAGTCGCCGTCGATAGCTTCGGCACGATGTGGCAGTCCGACAACGACGACGACGGCAACAAAGGCGTGCGCATCAACTACGTCATGGAGTTCGGCAACTACGGCTACTCCGACGAAATGACCGGCGCAGGCTGGCAGACGCCGCGCATCGGTTGGGAAAGCGAAATCCCGCAGCGTCACTGGCATCAAAACGACCCCGGCGTCGTCCCGAACATGCTCATGACTGGCGCAGGCAGCCCCACCGGCATGCAAGTCTATGAAGGCGACCTCCTCCCCAGCATCTTCCACGGCCAGCCCCTCCACTGCGATGCCGGCCCGAACGTCGTCCGCGCCTACGTCACCCAACCCGACGGCGCAGGCTACAAAGCCGAGATCGTCAACATTCTCGAAGGCACGAAGAACCGCTGGTTCCGCCCCAGCGATGTCGCCGTCGCCCCTGATGGCAGTTTGATCGTCGCTGACTGGTATGACCCCGGCGTCGGCGGACATGGCATGGGCGATGTGACGCGTGGACGGTTGTTCCGCGTGACGACGAAGGCTGCGGAGAAGTTTCAGGTTCCAAGTTTTAAATTGGACACTGTCGAAGGCGCGGTGGCGGCTTTGAAGTCACCGAATGAAGAAGCGCGGTATCTCGCGTGGAAGAAGCTCGAAGAACTCGGCTCCGAAGCCGAGCCCGAGCTTCACAAGCTCTTCCACGATACTAAATCCGTCCCCCGGCATCGCGCCCGTGCCTTGTGGCTGCTTGCCGCGCATGAATGGGAGCGCATCAATCCCGGTGCCGACAAACCCAACCCGCACGACCTCACGCTGCCCGAGTGCCTCACCAAAGCCCTCACCGACACCGATCCCAACATCCGCATCACCGCCATCCGCGTCGCTCGTCGTCTGGTGCAGCAAGCGCATCCTGAGATGCTGCGTGAGGTGATCGCGAAGGTCGCGAAGGATGCTTCGCCTGCGGTCCGTCGTGAAGCGGCGATCGCGCTGCGGTTTGATCTAGATCTGGCTGCCTCAAAAATTTGGGCCTCCCTCGTTGAAACCGAAATCGAAGACCCCTGGCTTATTGAAGCGCTTGGCATTGCTGCCGACCAGGATTGGAACAAGAGGGCCACAACGGAAATGCAGCCAAACTTTTCTCTGCTCTGGCGCAGTCGGAGCCGTCTCACCGCTGAAATGCTAGGCCGGATCATTTCAGCCAATACGAACCAATTTCCTCCGTACCTCAATCCACTCCGCTCCCTCCAACTCCTCTCCCACAAATACCCCGCCGAAGTCTCCGCCGCCGCTTTGACCATCTTCCTCAAAGCCGATGCCGAAACGGCCCTCGCCTCTACGGCATTGCTCGACCGCAACGTCATCACCTCCAATCCCGAGGCTAAGGCGCGGCTGGATGCGCTGCTGAAGCCCGTCATCGGCAAACCGGAGTTCATCGATCTCGTGCAGCGGCTGAATTTGACCGGGTTTGAGCAGGAACTCGTCGATTACATCACCGCGCATCCCGATGCGGGCGAATCCATCAACGCCGCACGCATTCTCGCCGCGAATGTCGGCAAGACCGTGGCCTTCCTCACGAAGGCGGATGCCGCCTCGGCGAAGAAACTCGTCGCCGCGCTCGGCAAGGTCAGCGACCGGCCCAGCGTGGCCGTTTTGAACCAAGCCTTCTGGCCCGAGAAACGCGATGACGTGCGCCGCAGCATCGTCGAGGCACTCGCGCTCAGCAGCGAAGGCGGACGCGCCCTCCTGAAATGGCAGAGCGAGAAAAAACTGCCCGACACCGTCAAGACCACCGCCGCGCTCGCCCTCAGCCGCAGCACCGATGCCGGACTGCGCAATCAAGCCGCCACCGAACTCCCCCTGCCCGCCGCGCTCGGTGCTGAGAAATTCCCACCGCTCGCCGATCTCATGAAGCTCAAAGGCGATGCCACCAAAGGTCAGGCGATGTTCATGCAGGCCGGTTGCGTGGCCTGTCATCAGGTCAAAGGCCAGTTCATCAACTTCGGCCCCGACCTCAGCCAAATCGGCAACAAACTCAGCCAGGACGGCCTCTTCACCGCCATCCTCTACCCCAGCGCCGCCATCGAGCACAGCTTCGTTGGCCTCACCGTCACCACGAAGGAAAATCAGCAGGTCCTCGGCTACGTCGTGAGCGAGACCGACGCCGAACTAACGCTCAAAATGGCCGGCGGTGCCACGCAGGCCATCAAGAAGACCAACATCGCCAAAAAGGAGGAAATGAAGGACTCCCTCATGCCCCCCGGCCTCGCTGCCGCCATCGGCCCGCAAGGCCTGGCCGATCTCGTGGCGTGGCTCATGACGCTGAAGTGAGGAGTGGCGACGATTCGTCGCCATACAATCTTTGGTGGGGAGACTATTCGTCGACTTACTATTTTTTTTTGGGCTACCTATCGCCGCCGCTCCAAAACCGCAACATCCGCGCCTCTCCGTCGTTTCACCCGCAACCATGCGCCTCATCCTTCTGCTGCTCCTCGCCCTGTCGCTGCCCTCAGTTGCTCAAAAAGCCGGCAAAACCAAGCCCACCATCAAACTGACCACCGAAGAGGTCGCGACCAAGGAGATCGTCTATAAAACCACGCCGCAGGGCGAGTTGAAGCTCCACGTCTTCTCGCCGGCGGGCGAAGTCCAGATCACGGCGCTTCGCCCTTGCATCGTGTTCTTCTTCGGCGGCGGCTGGAAGAGCGGTTCCTACCTGCAATTCGTCCCGCAGGCCGAATACCTCGCCAGTCGCGGCATCATCGCCATCAGCGCCGACTACCGCATCGCGAGCATCCACAAAACGACACCGGATAAGTGTGTCGAGGATGCCAAAAGTGCGATTCGCTGGGTGCGCGGGCATTCCACCGAGTTGGGCATTGATCCCAGCAAGGTGATTGCCGCCGGTGGTTCCGCAGGCGGACATCTTGCCGCCTGCACGGCCCTCGTGTCTGCCTACGACGCCGAATCCGACGACAAAAACATCTCGGCAAAGCCGAACGCGATGGTGCTCTTCAATCCGGCGATGAACATCGCCACGCTCTTCAAGCAGCGCGACACCGGCGACAGCCCGATCACGCTCGACATGGCCGAGGCCATCACACCGAACAGTTTTGTCAGCAAGGACACACCACCAGCGATCTTGTTCTTCGGCACCGCCGACAAGCTCAAGCTTGGCGGCGACGAATACGTGAAGAAAGCCCGCGAACTCGGCCTGCGAGCCGAAATGTGGGCCGCGGCGGACATGCCGCATGGCTTCTTCAACAAGGCGCCGTGGATTCAGGTGACGGCGAAGAAGATGGACGAGTTCCTCATCTCCCTCGGCTATCTCGGCGGCGATCCGACGATCAAACTACCGGAGAACGCGCCGGAGTTGAAAGCCGAGTAGCGTCGGGTGCTTATGGAGTGGCGATGACGCGTCGCCTTTCCCGTCTTGCTTTGGCGACGAATCGTCGCCACTCCTCACGCCATGCTCACCGACTCCTCCCGCGCCGCCGATTTTCCCAGCCTCAAGGGAATCCATTACCTCAACACCGCCGCGGAGAGCATTCCGCCGCTGTGCGTGAATGAAGCGGTGGCCGAATACATGCAGCACAAGTCTTTCGGCATGCGCGGACGCGATTTCCACTTCCCACGTGTCGAAGAATGCCGCGAAATCACCGCGAAGCATCTCGGACTCAACACGGATGAAGTTTCATTCTGCTCGTGCAGTTCGGAAGCCTATAACCTGCTCGCCAACGCGCTCGATCTGAAGCCGCAGCACGAGGTCGTCGTCACGGATCTCGATTTCCCCGCCGGCGCCACGCCATGGCTCACCGCGCCGGAGCATTCGCGGCCTGTCTCGCGGCTATGGAGAAGCCGCGATGGAGCGCTGAACCTCGTCGATCTCGCCTCGCTACTGAATGAGCGCACCAAACTCGTTCAGGTCAGCCTGGTGAGCTTCTACAACGGCCACCGCATCCCCTACGCGAAGCTGCGCGACATGGTGCGCCTGCTCGCGCCGAACGCCGTGCTCGCCGTCGATGTCACGCAGGCGCTCGGCCGTGTCGTGCTCGACTGCCAGGACGCGGACATCCTCATCTCAAGCACGCACAAATGGACGCTCGGCATCCACGGCGGCGGCGTCATCGGCATTCCCCAGAAATCCGCCGCACGTCTCACCACGAAGGCCGGCGGATGGTATCACCTCTCGAATGCGTTCGACGCCGACCGTTTCGAAAACGCCCGCATCAAACCCGGCGCGTTGAGTTTTTCCGTCGGCATGCCCAGTTTCGCCGCGCTGTATGCGCTGAACGCCTCGCTGCGTTACCTTGATCAGATTGGTGTCGCCAAAATCGCCGCGCATGCCGATCCGCTGGTTGCTCGTGTGCATGAAGGCTTGAGAGAGCTTGGCATCGCTCCGCTGTGCTCAGCGCAGCCGGACAACCCGAGTGGAATCGTCGCCTTCCGTCACGAAAACACGACGAAGATCAACGAGGCGCTGCTGGCGCAAAACATCCACGTCATGCACCAGGTCGGCCGCATCCGCATCGCCCTCCACGGCTACAACACGATGGAAGACGTCGAGAAGCTGCTGGCGGCGCTGCGCAGCGCGCTCTAAATAGGGCCCGCCACCGAACTCCACGCACCTCTTGGACTGGGAATCACCAAAACTCCTCCTGCTCATCCTGCCGGCCGTTGCGCTGCTGCTGTGGATAGAATCACGCTCCACGCATCCGATGTCGGGCTTGCGGAAGCGGTTGCTGCTGGTCACGCGGGCGCTTGGGGTGATGCTCGCCATCGCCGCGCTGGCGGGACCGGCACGCGTGAGTCAAACAGGACGCAAGGCGCTCGGTATCGTCGTGGATGCCAGCCAGAGCATGGGCGCGGAAGGTTTGACGAAATCTCTCGCTGAAACCGCCCGTGTGCGCGCCGCGCTCGGCAGCGGGATTGATTCATTTGTCGTGCAGCTCGGCGCGCAGCCGGAACTGCTGCCCGAAGCGAGCACCCCCGCGATGCAGGCCGAATGGCAGAAGAAAAACGGGAGCGACAGCCATTACGCTGCCGCCATTGAGTATGCGGAGGCGATGTTTCCTCCCGGCGTAAGCCGCAACATCCTCGTCATCGGCGACGGACATGAGACACGCGGCAGTTTGCTCGCCGCCGCACGCGAAGCTGCCGTTTCCGGCATCAAGCTGCATGCGCTGCCGGTTTCCGGGCCTCGCCGACCAGATGCGCGTCTGATCGCGCTCACGCCAAACCGCACACGCTTGTTTGAAGGCGCGAGCCTGAGCCTGAAGGCCGTGTTTGAGAGCACCCTCGAAGGCAGCGGCACGCTGAAGCTCTACGAAAACGGCATCGAGGTGGAAAAGAGGCCTGTGACGCTCAAATCGGGCGCGACGCAGGAAGTCACCTTCACGCGCACACCTTCGACTCGGAATACGTTCCAGTATCGCGCCGTCCTGGAAGGCATCCAAGGCGACACCTTGCCCGGCAACGACAGTGCGCTCGCGATTGTCGATGTGCGCGGACGTTTGCGGCTGCTCTACATCGAATCCGACGCCAGCGAGGCACGCTACCTCACACAGGCGATGGAAAAAGAGGGCATCGAGCTCGATTTGCGCCAGCCGGGCAACCTCGCGATCACCTTCGAGCAGCTCAGCGGCTATGACGGCGTCATTCTTTCCGATGTTCCCGCGCATCAACTCGGCGATCCGCTCATGAACGCGCTGCGTGATTACGTCGATAAACTGGGGGGCGGTTTGATCATGCTCGGCGGTCCTGGATCGTTCGGTGTCGGCGGATACTATCGCACTCCGATCGAGGAAGTGCTGCCGGTGCGGCTCAAAGCACCGGATGAAGAGGAAAAGCAGAGCGCCGCTGTCGCCATCGTGATGGACCGCTCCGGCTCAATGGCCGGGGAAAAGCTCGAAATGGCGAAGAGCGCGGCGATTGCGACGGCGGAAGTGCTGGGGCACAACGATTCGCTCGGCGTGTGGGCCTTTGATTCGGATGCACACGTCGTCGCACCGATGACGCGGCTCACTTCCACGAACGCCGTGTCGGGACAGATCGCTGCCGTGGCCTCCGGAGGCGGCACCAATTTGCAGCCTGCGTTTCAACTCGCCCGCGAGGCACTGCTGCGCACGAAGGCGCGCGTGAAGCACATGATCATCCTCACCGACGGTCAGACGGCAGGCGCAGGTTACGAGCAACTCGCCTCCCAGTGCCGCGGTGAAGGCATGACGATCTCCACGGTGGCGATCGGTGAGGGCTCGCATGTGGCGCTGTTGCAGGCGATTGCCTCCAGCGGCGGCGGACAGAGCTACTCGACGCTCGATGCCAGCGGCATCACGCGCATCTTCACGCAGGACACGCTTATGCACACGGGCCGCATGATCCGCGAGGACCCGTTCATGCCGGAGTTGAAAGAGAAGCAGCCGATCCTCGCAGGATTCGAGAAATGGGACTCCCCCACCCTGCTCGGCTATGTGAAAACGACGCGCCGTACCTCCGCGCAGGTGCCGCTCGTCACCGAAACAGGCGATCCGCTGCTCGCGCACTGGCGTTTCGGTCTTGGCAAGGCCACCGCGTTCACCTCCGACGCGAAAAGCCGCTGGGCCTCGCTTTGGATCGCGCGTTGGAAGGATTACGGCCGCTTCTGGTCGCAGGTGCTGCGTGAAACCGCCCGCGCTCCGCAGGGACGACTGATGGATCTTTCCACGCGAATGGAAGGCGACGATGCGCGGATCGGCGTCGATCTCCTTTCCGATGCCGGCACGCGCGCGAACAACGCCGTTGTTGAAGCCGAGGTGTTTCACGTGGCCGCCGATGCGCTCGGCGCGGCGATGAAGCCGGTGCAGAAGCTCACGCTGCGCCAGTCCGCGCCCGGAACGTATGAAAGCAGCTTCCAGCCGACGCAGGCGGGCATTTATCTCATCCGCGCACAGTCTGGCGCGGAGATGGTGACCACCGGCCTCGTTCACAACCCATCGTCTGAAGCCAGCCTCGGTACGGTGAATGAATCGTTGCTCCAGCAAGCCACAAAGATCACCGGTGGTGATTATCTTGCTGATGCAACGCGGCTTCCCAATCTCGAAACCACCAAGGCCATCCAGCACGAGGAACTGTGGCCTTCGTTGCTCGTGCTCCTGCTGCTCCTTTTCCTCATCGACACCAGCATCCGCCGCTGGGAGCATGTGGTCGGCCTGTGGCAGCTCGTTCCGCTGCGCAAAGCGTGAATTCAGGCCAGCAGCGGCTCCACGCTGGTCTTGATCAGCTCGACGAGTGCGGGGTCCATGAACTCGTAGTCATCGGGGATGTCGAGCACCTCGATGCGCAGGTCGTGAATCACCTGCGGGAAATCCTCCCGCAGCTTCTTTTTGTGCGCAGCCTCCATCACCAGCACGAGATCCGCCCAGCGCAGCAGCTTCTCCGACACCCGCCGCCGTGCCGAGGCACTCAACCCGGCACTGCGCACCTCCACTCGCGGATCGTTTTGATACACCGCCTCCGCCGTCGGGCTGCGCCAATGGTTGCGGGAGCAGAGGAAGAGGAACTTGATCACTTTTTGAGCAGCAAGCTCTTCCCCGTCATCTCCGCCGGTTGCTTCACTCCGAGCATGTCGAGCAGCGTGGGCGCGATGTCGGCGAGGATGCCGTTGCGGACGGTGTAGTTCGCTGAATCGGCGGCGACGTAGATGCCGTGGACGAGGTTCGTGGTGTGGGCGGTGTGCGGGGAGCCGTCGGCGTTGCGCATTTGCTCGCAATTGCCGTGGTCGGCGGTGATGAAGAGCTTGCCGCCGAGTTCGAGCACCTTTTCCACGATCATGCGCACGCCGAGGTCGATGGTCTCGCAGGCATGCACGCCGGCCTCCACGACGCCGGTGTGGCCGACCATGTCGGGGTTGGCGTAGTTCATGATGACGGCGTCATACTTTTCCAAACGACGCAGCACCTCAAAGGTGAGGTCTGGGGCGCTCATCTGCGGCTTTTTGTCGTAGGTAGGCACTTCTTTGGGCGAAATGGCCAAATAACGGTCTTCGCCGGGATTTGGCTCCTCGACGCCACTGTTGAAGAAGAAGGTCACGTGCGGGTATTTTTCCGTCTCAGCGGCACGGAGCTGTGTGAGGCCGGCGGCGGCGATGGTCTGCCCGAGGTTGTTGCTGAGGCTCTCGGTGCCGAAAATCACGCGAGCGCCGAGATCGACGTAAGTCGCGTCATACTCGGTGAATGTGTAGTAGCCGGTCTTCGGCGTCACTTCGCGGTCGAACCCGGCGAAGTCGGCCTTCAAGAACGCATCGCTGAGCTGGCGGGCACGGTCCGCGCGGAAATTGAACCAGAGGATGACATCGCCATCGCGGATGCGCTGCTCGTTGGCATTGGAAAAAATCATCGGCTGCATGAATTCATCGCCACGCGGATCGCTCGGATACGCGGCCTTCACGGCGGCGCTCGGCGCATCGCTGCGCACTTCGCCGCGACCGAGCACGATGGCATCCCAGGCGAGTTTGTTGCGCTCCCAGCGCTTGTCGCGGTCCATGGCGTAGTAGCGACCGATCACGGTGGCGATTTGAGCGCCGCTCGGCTTCAAATCGGCCTCCAGCTTCGCCATGTAGGCCGCGCCGCCGGTCGGCGAGGTGTCACGGCCATCGGTGATGGCATGGACCATCAAATCGGTGACGCCTGCCGCCTTCGCGGCATTGCACAAAGCGGCGAGATGATCCTGATGCGAATGCACGCCGCCATCGCTGATGAGGCCGAGGAAGTGCAGGCGCTTGCCTTTGGCCTTTTCAAAGGCCTCGACGAGCACGGGCATCTTCGCCAGCTCGCCATCGCGGATGCTCTTGTTGATGCGGGTGAGGTCCTGATAGACGATGCGGCCCGCTCCGAGGTTCAGGTGGCCCACTTCGCTGTTGCCCATCTGGCCTTCGGGCAGGCCCACGTCCTCGCCGCTGGCGCTGACGGTGCCGCGAGGATACGTGGCATAAAGATGATCATGGAAAGGCGTCTTCGCGAGCAGCGTGGCATCGCCATTGGCTTGAGCTTGAGCTTTGCCGCCGGGGTTGATGCCCCAGCCGTCGCGGATGATGAGAACAACGGGTTTTTTAGCCATAAATCGGGTGTGTCAGCGCTCCTTGTGCCAAATCCCCCGGAGAATCAAGGACGGGAAAGTCCCGGGGCTGTCAGAACGTTTGCGCCGGAGCCGGACCCGGACTATAAAAAGCCGTCTTTTCCCGATTTCCGCCGTCACTCCCGTCATGATTACCGGATCGCACTTTAAACCCTTTTTGACCGCAGCCTTCGTGTCCGTGCTCGCGCTGAGCATCGCCACGCCGGGTGGCGTCCGCGCAGAAGATGGCAAGCCTGGATTCTTCAAGAAGATCTTCGGAGGCGGTAGTAGTGAAGCGCCAGCGCCTGCAAGCGACCCAAAACCAGCGCCAAAGCCGGTTCCGGCCACCAAGTCTAAACCGGAGCCAGCCAAGCCAGCCCCGGCCATCGAGACCGGCAGACCGCCCCGTGTGATCATCACCACGACCGGCGGATCGAAGAAGAAGGTCGAGCTTAACAAGCCTGCGACTTCCACGTCCTCCAAAACAACGGCGAAAAAAGAAACGCCCAAACCGCAGCCGAAAACCGAATCCATCCAGGATGTGACGAAGTCCGTGGCGAAGGACAATGAGGGGCCGATGAAGGGCGAGTTCAAAGAAGACAGCGATGACAAGCCATCCTCGTCCGAGGCCGTCAGCGTGCTTCCTTCCAAGGACGGCTGGGAAATCGTGAAGATCGGCGGACGCGATTACGTGACCGCAGAAAGCATCCGGAATTTTTACAACCCGGTCTATGGCTTCACCACCTTCCGGCTGCAGGGAAACCACTTCTGGCTCGGCTCGTCCAAGCTCATCCTGAAAGCGCAGGTCGGCTCGCAGGAGATGCTGATCAACAACATCAAGTTCATTCTCAGCTTCCCGGTGCAGTCTTACAACGGCAAGGTGCTCTTCTCGCGCCTCGACCTGTGCAAGCTCATCGATCCGGTGCTCTATCCCAGCCACATCCAGAACGCCGAGTACTTCGACACCGTGGTCATTGACGCGGGCCACGGCGGCCACGATGCCGGCGCTCGAGGCATTTACGGCTATGAGAAAGACTTTGCGCTGAAGATGGCGATGGCGGTTGGAGCGGCCTGCAAGGCACGCGGCTTCAAGGTGGTTTACACGCGTAGCACGGACACCTTCCTCACTCTCGGAGGACGCGTGGCCATCGCCAACCAGACGCCGAAAAGCATCTTCCTGAGCTTTCATTTCAATTCCGGAGGCTCCGCGGCGTCCGGCATCGAAACATGGGCGCTCACGCCGCAAAGCGCGGCGGCCACCATCCCGCGCGGCGGCGGCTACAACGTGAACGGCGTTACCGGCAACAAACAGGACTCCGCGAACATCGCGCTCGCCACCGCCGTGCATGCCAGTGTCATCAGCCGCTTCAAGTTCGTCGATCGTGGCATCAAGCGCGCGCAATGGAGCGTGCTTACCGGCTGCAAACGTCCCGGCATCCTCTTTGAGGGCGGCTTTGTCACCAACGCCCAGGAATGCCTGCTCGTCGCCTCCGACACCTACCGCCAACAGGTTTCCGCCGCCATCGGCGACGCCGTGGTGAATTATCGCAAGGCTCTCGAAACGGCGATGGCGAAGCGCTAAACGGACGGAAGTTTTGTTTCCAACAAAGCCGCGAGACGCGTGGTGTCTTCCAGCGTGAACTCCGCCGCCACTTTCGGCTCGTGGTGGCTTAAAATGCGGACGGTCCGCGGCACGCCGGCGTTGATGGCCATCTGGATGTCGCGGTCATGGTCGCCGACGAGCCAGCTTCGCGTGAGATCGATCTCGTGGTCCTTTTGCGCGCGGAAAATCATCTCGGGGCTCGGCTTGCGGCACGTGCAGGTGCCGGAGAGATGGGTGCAGGCATAGACGCCATCGAAGGCGGCGGCGTGGCGGCCCAGTTCCTCCTGCATGCGCGCATGGATGTCATTGAGCTGATCCCTCGTCATGAGTCCTTTGCCCACACCCTGCTGGCTGGTGACGAGGACCGTGGCGTAGCCGCGTGCTTTGCAAAGCGCGAGCGCCTCGATGATCCCCGACGCTAAATGAAAATCCTCCCAGCGAAGCACATAGCCCTCGCCAGGCGAGACATTGACGACACCATCGCGATCAAAGAACAAGGCAGGGCGGCTCGCGGCACTCATGGTTTCGTCGGGGGTTGATCCGGCCACACGGGGAAACCGTGCATCAGGACGTTGTCACCCATGGGACGGACGGTTACCTTGTCGAGCTCGATGGACTGCGGCAGCGCCGGGCCGGCGAGCGAAGGGCGGCCGCCGCCGCACAAACGCGGCGCGATGTACCAGTAAACCTCATCGACGAGACGCTCGCGGAATGCCTGGCCGAGGATGATGCCGCCGCCTTCGATGAGAACCGAGAGCACGCCGCTTTTCCCGAGTTCCTTGAGCACATCCGGCAGATCCTTGCCGTGCATGATGAGCGTGCGATCCTTGAACTCGTCCGTGAGCAGATGCGAACGCGGAGGAATGTCTCCACTACGGGTCAAAACCACACGCCAGGGCTGAATTTTGCCGCTTGCACCCCTGCCATCGCGCAAGGTGAGCTGCGGATTGTCTTTCCGCACGGTTTCAGCACCGACGATGATGGCATCCACACGCATGCGCAGCCTGCGGCCATGCGAGCGCGCCGCGTCGCTGGTGATCCACTGGCTTTCACCCGCCGGACGGGTGAGGCGGCCATCCAGGCTCTGGCCCGCCTTCGCGATCACATAAGGAATGCCTGTGGCGATCCACTTTGTGAACGGGCGGATCATCGCCCTGCATTCAGACTCCAGAACACCAGCGGTGACTTCGATGCCGGCAAGCAGGAAGATGTCGCGACAACGACCCGCATGCTTCGGGTTCGGATCATGCGCGCCGAAGACGACACGTTTGATGCCTGCGGCCTTGATCGCCTCCGTGCAGGGCGGCGTGCGGCCGTGCGTGCAGCAGGGCTCCAGTGTCACGAAAATCGTTGAGCCGGGCAGCAGTTTCGCATTCGCTTGCTGCGCGACACGGATCGCCTCCACCTCGGCATGCGGCCCGCCTGCCTTGCGATGAAAGCCCTGCCCGATGACCTTTCCCTGAGCGACGATGACCGCGCCCACGGGCGGATTCGGACTCGTCAGGCCGACGCCGCGCTGCGCCTGGTCGAGCGCGAGATGCATCCAGCGTTGGTCGGGTGTTTCGTTCTTGTCATGAGGCGGCGGCATGCGGGGGATGCTGATGATAGACGCTGCCCCGGCGGTGAGAAGCACGAAGTTTAAGCTGGCCGCGATTGCCTGCGCGGGCTTATTTTTCAACAGACGATGAAACTGTCCGAAAAAGCGCTCCTTTACCGCGAACTGGCCAAGCTGGTGGGCGCGGATTTTCATCTCGACCGCTCGATCCAACTGCTCCTCAACCAAAGCCCCTCGCATGCCCGGCGCACCTGGTTGCTGGGCCTGCAACGCGGCCTCAGCGAGGGCAAAAACATCACCGAGTCACTCACGAAGCATTGCGAGTCCTTCACCGGCACGCTGGAACTGGCGCTGATCGACGCGGGCGAGCGCAGCGGACGGTTGACCGATGGTTTCCGGCATCTGGCGCGCTATTTTGAGGCCTGGGACATGGCGATGAGGCAGGCCTTGGGCGCGGTGATTTATCCCCTCGTGCTCGCACACCTCGGCATCGTGCTGCCGGAACTGCCCGCGATGGTGACGGCATCCATGCAGGGCGAGCCGTGGTCGCTGCGCGGCATGCTGATGCCGCTGGCCATCCTGTGGTTGATTCTGCTGAGCACGTTTCTTCTCTGGCGCTGGCTGTCGCGGCTCGGAGCAGTCTCGGCGGCGGTGGACACATGGCTGGGACGCATTCCGCTCATCGGCAGCGTGCGCAGGCATTGGGCGCTGGCACGCTTTGCGCAGGTCTTCCATGCCTGCCTGCTGGCCTCCATGCGCATGACGGAGTGCATGCGGCTCGCCGGCGCGGCCTCGCACAGCGGCTTGCTGCGGCACGCATCAGAGGACGCTGCGCGCCGCATCGCCGCGGGCGAAACCATCGCCGGAGCGATGGCGGATGTGCATGGTTTTCCGCTGGTGTTTGTGCATGGAACGGCCACGGCGGAGGAAACCGGCACCCTCGACCACGAAATGAACCGCTGGGCCGCCGCGGAGACCATCGAGGCTGGCGACGCCGTGCAGCGCGCCGCCCAATGGCTGCCAAAGATCGGCTACGGCATCGTCGTGCTTTATGTGGCCTACCGCATCATTTCCATGATGGGCAATTACTACGGCGGAATGCTGAAGCAGCTTGAGGTGAGCTGATCTAGCGCCCGGGCTTCCGGCACGGCTCAAATAAATCAGCCAGCAGCAGTGAAAGTGCTTTACGGCAGCTTTGAAATGCGCTTTCTGTTCGCCCGAACAGCTTTTATTCACCCCAAACTAAATTCCGACCATGGCCAGAGCACCCAAAGAAACCGCCGAGCCGAACACCAACAAGATCGCCGAGGCCCGCGCCCGGAACCTCGATCTGGCCATCCAGCAGATTCACAAAGACTATGGCGAAGGCGCCATCCTGCGCATGGGAGAGGAACACAAGGCCGACATCGCCGTCATTCCTACCGGCAACCTACTCATCGACCAGGCGCTCGGTGTCGGCGGCTTCGCCCGCGGTCGTATCGTTGAAGTTTATGGCCCGGAATCCTCCGGTAAGACTACCCTCACACTCACCTGCGTGGCCCAGGCGCAAAAAGCCGGCGGTCTCGCGGCCTTCATTGATGTCGAGCACGCGCTCGATCCCAATTACGCCCGCCGTCTCGGTGTCAAAATGGACGAACTTCTCGTCTCGCAGCCCAGCTCAGGTGAGGAAGCCCTGCGCATCTGCGAAACACTCGTGCGCTCGAACGCGCTCGACGTGATCATCATCGATTCCGTGGCCGCGCTTGTCACACGTCAGGAACTTGAGGGCGAAATCGGCGACAGCACCGTCGGCGCCCAGGCGCGGCTCATGAGCGCCGCGTTGCGCAAACTCACCGCCATCATATCCAAGGCGCGCACCTGCGTCATCTTCACCAACCAGATCCGTGAAAAAATCGGCGTCATGTTCGGCAATCCCGAAACGACCCCCGGCGGCAAGGCGCTCAAGTTCTATGCCAGCGTGCGCGTGGACATCCGCCGCATCGGCGCGATCAAAACCACCGACGGCACCGTCACTGGCAACCGCACGAAGGTCAAAGTGGTGAAGAACAAGCTCGCGCCGCCCTACACCGAGGCCGAGTTCGACATCATGTACAACGAAGGCATCAGCAATGTCGGCTCGCTTCTCGATCTGGCGATGGACTTCGACATCCTGCAAAAACGCGGCTCGTGGATCAGCTACAAGGGCACGCAACTCGCCCAGGGCCGCGACGCCGCCAAGGAGGTGCTGCGCAACGACCCTGCCGTTTACGCTGAGATCGAAGCCGCCGTGAAGCAGAAACTTGCCGAGAAAAAAGGCGAGCTGCCCTCAAAAGGCAGCTCATCCGGCGCTGACGAGTAGCCGCAGGGATCACAGCCTCGAAATCTCGAAACCAGAATCACGAATGACGAAGAAATGAGCAAAACCGAAGCCCGAAGAGCATGTGCGTGCTCCGCCAGGCTTGGTTTGTGATTTTCATTCGGACTTTGGGATTCGTTCGTCATTCGGATTTCTGATTTCGTCATTTTGACGGCGTTCCTGCCTCATCGTTTGACATCCAACGCCCCGTGCGCCTCTTTTTGTGGTCACTCCGCGACTCGTATGGCTAAACACAGCCAGCACCAGCAAGGAGCCTCCGCGCACGATGCCAAATCGAAAAGCGGTGGCAGCCAGTCCGTCGTCGAATTGTGCGAAATATCGCCCAGCGGCCTCGTCTTCTGGTCACGGAGGCGATTCGAGATCGGGGCGGAGATTCAGGTGCGCATTCATCGCTCAGCGCTGCCCGCGGCCGCGCAGCACAGCGGTGCTTCGCCCGGAAAATGGGTCACGTTGAAAGGCTTCGTCGTCGCATGCCCGAAACACCGCCGTGTGGACGGCTCCTCAGGCTTCCATGTTTCGCTGCTCATCGAGCACGCGCCCGCAGATGCCGCTGAAAACACGCCGTTCCGCTCCAAAATGCGTTGGCTGAGGTCCCCGCTGCCCTGGATGCGTCGTTTCGGCCTGAACTGAGCGTTCACAAGAACTCGATGCCAAAAAAGTCGAGCATGACCTGGCGATAGACGGCACGCTTGAACTTCGGCACCCAGTCCATCTGAAATTCGGAGGGCTTGATCCACTTGAAGCCGGCGAACTCGCGATGCGTCGCGTCCAGATTGAAATCCTTGTCCTCGCCAAGGAAACGACAGAGAAAATAAGTCTGCTCCTGCCCGCCGTAGATGCCGTATTTCAGCCGGCCCTTCGCAAACGCATACCGGTAGCCTTCCCGCACCTGCACGATCTCCAACAGCTCACGTTTCACGCCGATCTCTTCCTCCAGCTCGCGAAAGAGCGCCTTTTCGGCGTTTTCCCCGTCATCAATGCCGCCCTGCGGGAACTGCCACGCGCCTTTGATGTTGATGCGCTCGGCCACGAAGATGTCGCCGTTCGCGCGCTGCAAGATGGCGGCGACGTTCGGGCGATAGACGATGGCTTCGGCGGGGAACATAGGATTCTTAGATCACAAACCAGGCGGATGCCTCATGGTGTAGCCCTTGGTCGGACGTGAACGGCTGCTCCAGCGCGGCCCGTCGCTGTCGGCGTCGCTGTAGCCGGTGTCGAGCCGGAGTCCGGCCACCTCCATGAAAACATGTCCTTTCCGGGCATAAACAGTGATCCACTTCCCTTCCCCGCCTCGACCGTATTTGCGGAAAGCAGATGAAATGGTCGGCGCGTCGAGTTTTCCCGCCGCGTGCAGCACATAAGACACCGTGCCGGAGCAATCATAGGCGCTGTCCTCGAACTTCGCATGGCCTCCGCCGCGCCGGTAGGGTTTCGTGCAGATGCGGTTGCCTGCCGAGATCGCTCGCATGACCTCCGCCGGGGCGTTTGCAGGCGGCACCGCCTTCCCGCCGATGATGATCGCCGTCTTCCCCGGCGAGTATTTATACTCCCAGCGGCTGCCCGCGCTGGAACCGCACTGGCAGAGCAGAAAGCACAGTGTCGGCAGCAGAATGAGGGCAAAGAAGCGCGGCATCACGGTCATGGTACGCGTGACCTGTGAAATGACAAGGCGTGCAACGCCGCCTTGCCTTGTTTTCAAACTTCCGCCAGAATCGCCCGCCATGCTCAAACGCCTCGCCGCCCCTCTGCTCCTTGCCGCCGCTGTGTGTGTCGCGGCCTTCGCCGCCGCCCCCGCCAAGCGCAAGATTCTCTTCTTCACGAAATCCAGCGGCTTCGAGCACAGCGTCATCTCCTGGAAAAACGGCAAGCCCAGCTATGCGGAAAAAGTGCTGCTGGAACTCGGGGCGAAGAACGGCTGGGACTTCGAGTTCTCGAAGGACGGCTCGAAGTTCAGCAAGGACTACCTCGCGCAGTTCGACGCCGTGTTCTTTTACACCACCGGCGATCTATGCAGCGAAGGCACCGACAAGAACCCGCCCATGTCGCCGGAAGGCAAGCAGGCGCTGTTTGACTATGTGAAAGTGGGCAAGGGCTTCATCGGCACGCACTCCGCCAGCGACACTTTCCACACCAACAACGAGTCCCAGAAAGGCCCGGACCGTTATGTGAACCATGGTGACAAGGCCGATCCTTATGTGCGCTTCCTCGGCGGTGAGTTCATCAAGCATGGCGCGCAGCAGGACGCGAAGAACACCGTCACCAACCCCAAATTCCCCGGCTTTGAGAAAGTCGGGGAGAGCTACGGCTTCATGGAGGAGTGGTACTCGCTCAAGGATTTCACACCCGACATCCACGTGCTCAGCGTGATCGACTCGCCGGCCATGAAGGGCGGAGAATATGCCAGGCCCGCTTACCCGAGCACCTGGGCACGCAGGGAAGGCGATGGCCGCGTCTGGTACACCGCCATGGGCCACCGTGAGGACGTTTGGACCAATCCCATCTTCCAGGACATCCTCGTCGGCGGCGTCAAATGGGCACTCGGCGATGTCCAGGCTGAGATCTACCCGAACCTCAAGGAAACCGCGCCGGAAGCGATGACCAATCCGGCCTACATCCCACCACCCCCGCCAAAACCGGCCAAGAAGGAGAAGAAATAACAGCGAACCGACAACGTCATGCCCAAAGCCCTGAAATTCCTGATCTGGACCGCCATCTCGCTCCTCGGAGCCGGTGCGGTCGCTGTTTCCGCCTTCCACAAAGGCGAGACCATCAACGCGCTGTGGCTCGTCGTGGCCGGTGTCTGCGCATTTGCCGTCAGCTACCGTTTTTACAGCGCCTGGCTCATGGCCAAAGTGCTCACGGTGGATGAGCTGCGTGCTCCGCCCGCCATCACAAAGGCAGACGGCAAAGACTTCGTGCCGACGAACAAGTGGGTCGTCTTCGGCCATCACTTCGCGGCCATCGCCGGACCCGGACCGCTCGTCGGACCGGTGCTAGCGGCGCAGTTTGGTTATCTGCCCGGCATGCTGTGGATTTTGATCGGCGCGACGCTCGGCGGTGGCGTGCATGATTCGGTGGTGCTGTTCGCGTCCATGCGTCGTGGTGGCAAATCGCTCGGCCAGATGCTCAAGGAGGAGGTCAATCCCTTCGTCGGCATCGTGGCCATGCTCAGCCTGCTGGCGATCATGACCATCCTGCTGGCCGTTTTGGGCCTCGTGGTCGTTAAGGCGCTCGCGGAGAGCCCCTGGGGGCTTTTCACCATCGCGATGACGATTCCCATCGCCCTCATCATGGGCTTTGCGCATCAGGTGGGTCGCGTGAGCGTGGTGAATGTGTCCATCTTCGGCGTCATCGCCCTGCTGGCTGCGGTGTGGGGTGGTAAATATCTTCCCGCTGAGTGGATGACCGCGCTGACTTGGGCACCAGACAAGCTGGCTTGGGCAATCATGATTTACGGCTTCGCCGCCTCCGTGCTGCCGGTCTGGATGCTCCTGGCTCCGCGTGATTACCTCAGCACGTTCATGAAGCTCGGCACGGTGGCTGTGCTGGGTCTGTTCATCGTCATCATCGGCCCGGAATTGAAAATGCCCGCGCTGACGAAATTCATCGACGGCAGCGGCTGGGTCGTTCCGGGGCCAGTTTTCCCGTTTGTGTTCATCACCATCGCCTGCGGAGCCGTCTCCGGCTTCCACTCACTCATTTCCAGCGGCACCACGCCGAAGATGCTCGACCGCGAGTCACGCATCCGCATGATCGGCTACGGCTCGATGATTACCGAGATGCTGGTCGCGCTCATGGCCATCATCGCGGCCTGCGCGCTGGAGCCGGGCCAGTATTTCGCCATCAACACACCGCCCGTGCCGGATCACGCCGCCGCCATCGCGAAGATCAACGCCGCAGGCTATCCCGTGACGATGGAGGAAATGCTGCTCATGACGAAACAAATGGGCGAGCCTACCACCATCCCCATGGCCGATGGCACGATGAAGGAGAATGTGCCCACCCTCATCGGCAAAACCGGTGGCGCGCCGACCTTTGCCGTCGGCATGGCGCACATGTTTGCCAAAGTGTTGCCCGGAGAGGGCATGCTCTCGCTCTGGTATCACTTCGCCATCATGTTTGAGGCGCTTTTCATCCTCACCACGCTGGATGCGGGCACGCGAGTGGGCCGCTTCATTCTGCAGGACTTCCTCGGGCACATCTGGAAGCCGCTGGGAGACACGCGCTCATGGCTGAGCAACGCCTTTGCCACGCTGCTACTCGTCTCGGGCTGGGGCTACTTTCTTTATCAGGGTGCCATCGACCCCGAAGGCATCGCGAAGAGCCTGTGGCCCATTTTTGGCATCTCGAACCAGCTTCTGGCCGTCATCGCCTTCTGCCTGGGCACCACCGTGCTCATCAAGATGGGCAAGGCGCGCTATGCATGGGTTACGCTTATCCCCATGAGCTACCTGACTGTCGTCACCTTCAGCGCCGGGTGGTTGAAACTGACCTCCGCGAACGCCGCAGGCTTCATCCCCGCACTTGAAAAGCTCCAGGCCGCCGCCGCGCAGGCGCCGCTGACCGCCGTGCAGGCGCGCGCCATGATGAATCTGAAGGTGGACATCGGCATCACCTGCCTTTTCCTCACCGCTGTCGCCGTCATCGTCACCGCGTCCGCCGTCGAGTGGGTGAAAATCATCCGCGGCTCGAAGAAGGCCGTGCTCAATGAGGAGCCGTATGTCGCGCTTCCGGAAGGCGCGTGACCATGCCGCATGCCCGCTGGTTCGTGGCCGCTTTTCAGCCTGCTGCCGGGAGCCTTTCACATTTTTCCCGCGAGGACGGCCGTTGCGCGCATCGAGCCCGAAGAAAAAACAAGGTGCTTGAGAAGCGCGTCTCTTCGATTGAATTCTCTTCCATGCGCAGTCAGAAGCAAAACAACCGGGCTCCACGGCCCTTCAAAAATCAAAACAGCGCGGGCAGATGGTCCGGCGGCAATGGCGGCTTCATCCCCGGACAGAAATCTCCCCCGCCGGTCAAAAAGGCCGTGTCAGTCCCACCCGAACGTCCCAAGTCATGAATCCAGCTTTTTTCCGCAACCTCCCTGCCGTTCTGGCCTTTGCCACCGCCACTTCTCACGCGGCGGTGAATGAAGTCGAGAAGGTCGGCGAGGATGTTTATTTCCACGAGGGCGAGATCCGGCCCTCAGGCCACTGCAACAACGGCTGGGTTGTGTTTGAGGACTATGTGCTCGTGATCGACGCGAACTTCCCCTCCGGCGCGCGTGTCATCATTCCGAAGATCGAGGCCATCACAGACAAACCGGTGCGCTTCGCCTTCGACACGCATCATCACGGTGATCACGCGTATGGAAACCAAGTCTGGCTCGAAAAAGGCGCGACTCCCGTGGCGCATGAGAATGTGGTGGCGCAGATGAAAAAATACGAGACCGGCCTGTTCGGCGACAAGCCAGGCCGTTGGGAAGAGGCCGCGAAAGGCCGCAAGGATGTCGCGGAAAGCAAGCTCAAGGCGCCCACGCTTCTCTACCGGAGCGAGATGATCTTCGATGACGGCAAACACCGTGTTGAACTGCTGCACTTTGGCACCGCTCACACGCCGGGCGACGGCTGGGCCTGGCTGCCCAAGGAAAAAATCCTCTTCAGCGGCGACGCTTGCGTGAACGGGCCCTACAACTTCACCGGCGACGGCAACATCGGCGACTGGATCAAAACACTCGATGCCGTGAAGAAGCTTGGCCCGAAGATCGTCTGCCCCGGTCATGGCCCCCGCGGCGGCCCTGAGCTGTTGGAGGATCAGCAGGCTTTTTTCATCGCGCTTCAGGACGAGGTGAAGAAGTTTGCTGGCAAGGAACCCGCCGAGATCGAGGCAGCGGTGCCCGTGATCATGGCGAACTTGAAGAAAAACGAGCGCATCGCTCGCTACGCCGGGAATTTCCTGCCCGCGCAGGTTGAAAAGGCTTTCATCGAGCAAGGTGGCAAGCCCTGGCCGAAGCCAGAACTGCCGAAGAAGTGACCCCCGCCCTTCTTGAGGCGAAAGGCTTCATTCCGCTGGCTGCGGACTTCGGCAACGCTAAATGACCGGCGATGAACCCCACCCCTGACCACATTCTGCAAACCGGCCTCGCCTTCTGGGCCTCGAAGACGCTGCTCACCGCCGTCGAGATGGAGATCTTCACCGACCTCGCGAAGCATCCCGGCGATCTCGCCAGCGTGCAGGGACGCATGGGGCTGCATCCCCGTGGGGCGCGTGACTTTCTCGATGCGCTCGTCGCGCTCGGCTTCCTGAAGCGCGAGAACGGCATCTACTCGAACACGCCGGAGACGGACCTCTTCCTCGACAAGGCCAAGCCATCCTACATCGGCGGCATCCTTGAGATGGCGAACCACCGGCTGTTCCGCTACTGGGGCGATCTCACCACCGCGGTGCGCACCGGCGAATCGCAGAACGAGTCCAAAGGCGGCCACGATCCCTTTGCCGCGCTCTACGCCGATCCGGCAAAGCTGCGCGAATTCCTCCGCGCGATGTCAGGCGTGAGCCGCGGAGCGAACATCACCATCGCGAACCAGTTCCCGTGGTCGAAATACAACTCCTGCGCCGACATCGGCACCGCGCAGGGCGATCTCGTCATGCAGATCACGCGGGCAAATCCGCACCTGCGCGGCATCGGCTTCGACCTGCCGGAAGTCGGCCCCATCTTTGAGGAATACATCTCAACGAACGGCCTCGCCGACCGCGTGAGCTTCTCCGGCGGCAGTTTCTTCACCGATGAACTGCCCAAGGCCGATGTGCTGCTGTTTGGCCACATCCTACATGATTGGGACCTCGAAACGAAGCTCATGCTGCTGCGCAAAGCGTATGCAGCGCTGCCGGAAGGCGGCGCGGTGATCGTGTATGACTCGATCATCGACGACGAGCGGAAGTAGAACGCCTTTGGCCTTCTTATGAGCCTGAACATGCTCATCGAGACGCCCGGCGGCTTTGACTACACCGGAGCGGACTGCATCGACTGGATGCAGCAGGTCGGCTTCAAAGACTGCCGCGTCGAGCACCTTGTGGGTCCCGACTCGATGGTGATCGGGATCAAGTGATGCCCGTGCCGCGCAATCGATGACTCATTTGACGCGACGCACGCCGACGAGCCAGTCCCATGGATATTCGACGCCGCGCATGACGCGACCGTCGAGTCCTTCATGCGGCCATTTGTAGGGCACCTTTTCGAGCAGGAAGGATTTCAGGCCATTGGCTTTCAATTCGGCCACGAGGCTTTCCGCCGTGAAAAACTGCTGAGAAACGCCCTCCGTCACCACGACGCCACCGCGGCGCATGTGGCGGGTCGGTTCGAGCGACTTCGCCTTGCATGCCGCGGTCACCATCTGCACGGATTCCAGCGAGGGGCAGACCACCAGCGCCACGCCGTCGCGCGCCAGCATGCCTCCGATGCGGCGCCACACTTTGTCGCGCACACTTCTCGATGTCGCTGTGATGACATTGAAGCACGCCACCAGTCCCGCGTTCGTGACCCGACTATCATCGTAGCCCTGGATGCTCTCGCAGACGAACTCCACATTCTTCACGCGGCGCGCCTTGCGTTTGGCCAGCTCGATCATTCCGGCCGAGGAGTCGATTCCGACACAGCGGTCGAACTTCTTCGCCTGCGCGAGCACGAACGATCCTGATCCGCATCCAAAGTCCACAAACAGGCGCTTCCGCCGCGCATTGTGCAGCTTGTCCATTGCCTTTTGGATGACTCCGTTGAAGTCGGCGCTGAAGGCGTCGGTAACGTGGTTGTCAAAATCTTGCGCCCACTGGGTCCAGTGCTTCGGTGTCATGAATGCGTGTGTTCGTTGGTGTTCTCGGAGCCGGGATGTTATGGCGTGCCTGACAGAAGCACACAATTTGAAATTCAACTCATACTCCGAGCGACGCACGCCGCCGCAACTGACCGCATGCCGCGTCGATGTCCGGTCCGCGTGCACGGCGCAAGTGGGTGACAGTTCCGTGAGCGCGAAGCTCGGCGAGAAATGCCTCGGTTTGCTCCAAGCTGCTCGGCAAGTAGCTGCGGCCTTTCAAACTGAGGCCGGTGGGATTGTAGCGGAGCAGGTTCACATGCATGCGACGTCCAGCGAGCAACCGCGCGAGGTCGCGGGCTTGCGCGAGGGAGTCGTTCACACCTTCGAGCAGGCAATACTGAATCGTGGTGATGCGTCCGCTTTGCTCCTGATAACGATCCGCGGCCTCCAGCACCTCGCCCACATCAAAGCGACGGCCTATCGGCAGCAGATCGGCCCGCGTGGCATCATCCGGTGCATGCAGCGAGATGGCGAGATGCACACCGAGGTCCGCATTGCGCAGTTCCTCGATGCCCGGCACGATGCCAACGGTCGAAACGGTGATCTGCCGCCAGCCAAAGGCACCGAGTTTCGGGTCAGCGATGCGCTCGATGGCCGGGAGCACGTTTTTGAGGTTCAACATTGGCTCGCCCATGCCCATGAAGACGATCGTTCGCAGCACACGGCCCACCAGATGCGCCTCGCGCCTCAGATGACAAAACTGCTCGATGATCTCGCCGGAGGTCAGGTTGCGTTCGAAGCCCGTTTGCGTGGTCGCGCAGAAGTCACAACCCATTGCACAGCCGACCTGGCTCGAAATGCAGCCCGAGGCGCGATCCTCGCGATAATCCGGCATCAGCACGCTTTCGACCGTGCGACCATCACGCAGGCACAGCAGCAGTTTCGCCGTGCCATCAGCTGAAACCTGCTTTTGAGCCAACGCTCCTGCTTCAGCAGCAAATGCGGCCTTCAACGGCTCTTCGAGCTTTTCAGGCAGCAGGAAGTCCGCACGCTTTTTCGGCTGTTCCGCCGCCAGCAGGCTGCGAATGACCCTCGGAGCATGCGCGGCATTGAAACCATTGCCTTGCATCCAGGACGCCAACTCCGCGACGGAAAGGTCAGGCAGTGTTCGAGGCTGGGCGGCGGATGCGGTCACAAGCACTCCAGATGGCTTCCCTTGTGACGCAGATCAAGCTCGGTGAAAACTTGCCGGGCTCCGGGCGTTGATGCGGTTCATGAAATTCATCCTCAGCCTCGTTGGCACGCTCCTTTTTTCCTTTTCGTTGTCCGCAGCGGACAGCGCCTGCCAGCCGCAGCTCTTCAAAAGCCTCAAGCTCGTCTATGAGGACACGTTTGACGCCGGGACCATCAACACGGAGTTCTGGGAGGTTCGGCAAAACACGACATGGTCCGTCAAGGGTGGCGTTTTGCACGGAAGCGAGTCATCCAAGGAGTTTCAGGCGAAAAAGAAGGCCAGCAACGATCCTTCCCATGCCGGATTGAAACCAGTGATCTGGCTCAAGAAGGTGCCGGAGAATTTTGTCTGCGCCATGCGAGTGCGTTACGATGCGAAAGCGCATCAAAAGGGCTTTCCGCTCCTCGATCTCGGCCACCACATCCACACGCTGAGCTTTGGCGAGAAGGCGACGACGCTGACCATCAAGAAGGACGTCGAAAAGCTGGCGGTCGAGAAGCCGCTCTTCGCGCTCAACCAATGGCACGACGTGGTCATCGAGTTGAAGAAAGGAGCGATCCTGCTGCAGATCGACGGCGTGAAGCATGTCTTCGAGAGCAGGAACATCGACATGACCGGCCAGGCGCAGATCGACTTCAAGGCCGTCGATTTCGGCACCTGCCAGATCGACCACATCCGGCTGTGGGAAGGCTCATGAGCAGGCGGGAGGACGCCTCTCCGGCCCCTGACCTACCCTTCCACAAAGTGAATGCCGTGCTCGGCGCTGATCTCGACGATACGCCGCATGTCAGGGCCGCCGGGCGCGTTGAAGACCTCGGCGATGCGCTCAAAGAACACCTCAAAGCCCGACGGCGCGGCGTGCACGATCATGCGCAGCGGTGTGTCTCCGCAGTTGCGGTAGGTGTGGCGTGATCCACGCGGCAGGTAGGCGGCGGTGCCGGCGGGCACCTCCGTCCAGACTCCGTCCTGCCAGAACTCGACCCGCCCTTCCATGATGTAAAACCACTCGTCCTCCCGCGTGTGCCAGTGCGGCGGCGGCCCGCCTCCCGGCGGTGTGACGACCTGCACCATGGTGAAGGCCCCGCCCGTCTGCTGACCGCTGAGCAGCACGGTGACTTCATCACCGAGAGCGCTGAAAACCTTGGCATCCTGGGGCAGTGTGATGGCGTTGGACTTGGCGGGCGTCATGAGCACAACCTTGATATAAAATGCCCGCGTTGCCAAGCTTGGCGGAAATCTGCCTGCACATGATTCGGCAGCAGGCCACCCTCGGATCGTCAAAGCAGCCGCCTTCGGTCTTGAAAATAGGCTTCTCTTCCCTGTCTTGGTCACATAAGCTTTTTCAGCTACCCACCTGCCAAATGACCACCACCGCTTCCCTGCTTTGCCTCACCACCGCCGCTGTGTTCTCCATCGCCATGTCCACGGTTCAGGCCCAGTCCCCTGCGGACCAGCCCGCCGACATGTCGAAGAAGGTGCAGGTCTTCATTCTTCTGGGACAGTCCAACATGGTCGGCCTGGGCAAGGTGAAGGGCGGCGAGATCGGGCTGGAGCATGTGGTGAAGGAGAAAAAGAAGTACTCCTATCTCCTCAGTGATACCGGTGACTGGGCCGAGCGGAAGGATGTGCGCTATGCCCGCGTCATGTCCGGGCGCGGCGGCGGCATGCAGCGCCTCAACAACGAGTGGATGACCGTCAAAACATGCAAGACCATCGGCCCGGAGTTCGGCATCGCCAAGAAGGTCGGCGACGCCGTGGAGGAGCCGGTGTTGATGTTGAAGAGCTGCATCGGGAACCGCAGCCTCGGCTGGGACCTGCTGCCGCCGGGCAGCGAGCGCTATGAGTTCGTCCTCAAGGACAAGACCGGTGCCGAGAAGCCCATGATTTACGCCGGCTACAAGGACCGCCCGGATTCCTGGGAGCTGGACAAGGCACTCGGACTCAAGACGGAGCCCGGCCCGTGGGTTGACAAAAAGACCGGCAAACCCATCGACTGGTATGCCGGCAAGCAGTGGGACGACGACACCAGCCACGCCAAAACCGTGCTCGCCGAGCTCGACAAGCACTACCCAGGCGCCAAGGGCTATGAGGTGGCCGGCTTTTTCTTCTGGCAGGGCGAAAAAGACGCCGGTAATCCCGGCCACGCCGCCCGCTACGAGCAGAATCTGGTGCGCTTCATCAAGAAGCTTCGTGAAGAGTTCAACGCACCCACGGCGAAGTTCGTGCTCGGGACCTTGGGCGAGTCCGTCAAAGGCGGCGGCAACGGCGGCCTCATCCTCGACGCCCAGCTCGCCGTGGACGGCACCACCGGCAAATACCCCGAGTTCAAAGGCAACGTCGCCACCGTTTATACTCACCCCATGGCCCAGGGCGGCAGCGGCAATGGTCACTACGGCGGCAAGGCCGAGGTTTACATGGACGTGGGCGAGGCCATGGGCACGGCGATGGTGACGCTCCTCAAAGGCAAGGGACGCTAACCGAAGGAATGCGCAATCTCATCAATGGGGATTTGAACATTCAGTAGCGAGCAAGTAACGCCCAATGACAAAGGTCGGAGACTCAGCGGCATCACCGACGTTCAGACTTGGGGATGGATGCGTTTGGTTTTTGTGAGGGGCCGCAAGGAGGACACTCGTCTTTTGAAGGAACAAAAACGCGGGAGCCTTTCGGGCTCCCGCGTTGGATGGTTTCTCGATGGAGAGACGAGCTGCTTATTCAGCGGCGGCGGCTTTCTTCTTCGGCGCGGCCTTCTTTTTGGCCGGGGCCTTTTTCTTCGGCGCGGCTTCTTCAGCAGCAGGCTCGGCGGCGGCCTCGGCAGCAGGGGCTTCGGCGGCTCTCGGCACGAAGGCGTCAACCCATTCGATGTAGGCCATCGGAGCGGAGTCGGTGCGGCGCTGGCCGAGCTTGGTGATGCGGGTGTAGCCACCGACGCGGTCCTTGGAGGCGACGGCGATCTCCTCGAAGAGCTTCTTCACCGCGTCCTTGTGACGGAGCGAGGAGAGCGCGGTGCGGCGGGCATGCAGGGTGCCGCGCTTGCCAAGGGTGACCAGCTTCTCCGCGTAGGGGCGGAGGGCCTTGGCCTTGGCGAGCGTGGTGCGGATGCGGCGGTGCTCGATGAGGGAGCAGGTGAGATTCATGAGCAGCGCGTCGCGATGGTCCTGCTTGCGCTGAAGTTTGACGATTTTTCTTCCGTGTTTCATGTCCTATTTGGTCTTTCTTTCCTGTGATTGATTACTCCTCGTCATCGACGTCGGGGAGATGGCTGTCCACGAGCTTGGAGAAGTCGAGCGCGTCGGCTTCTTCATCGTCGTCGCTGATCATCGTGCTGCGGGCGAGGAGGGAGACACCGCCAGGGGTGGCCTCAAGCAGCGCGGGATCGAACTTCATGCCAAGGGAAAGGCCGAGTTCGGCGAGCTTTTCCTTGATCTCGGTGAGGGACTTCTTGCCGAAGTTGCGGTAGCGGAGCATTTCGCCCTCGGTCTTCATCGCAAGCTGGCCGACGCTGGTGATGTTCGCGTTGTTCAGGCAGTTGGCGGCGCGGACGGAGAGTTCGATCTCGTTGACGCTCATGTTCAGGAGCTTGCGGAGCTCGCTGTTTTCCTCGCTCTGGGCTTCTGGTGCGGCTTCGAATTCGACTGCCTTGTCGTCATAGTTGACGAAGACGTCGAGGTGGTGGCGCAGGATGGCAGCGGACTGCAGGAGCGCGTCCTGCGGGGTGATGCGGCCGTCGGTCCAGACGTCGAGCACCAGCTTGTCATAGTCGGTGTTCTGGCCCACGCGGGTATTTTCGACCGCATATTTCACGCGGGTGACGGGGGAGTAGATGGAGTCGATCGGAATGACGCCGATGGGGGTGTCCGGGCGCTTGTTTTCCTCCCAAGTGGAGAAACCGCGGCCGACGCGGACTTCGAACTCGCACTCGAACTTGGTCTTGCGGTCGAGATGGCAGATGACGAGGTCCTTATTGATGACTTCGTAGTGGTTGTCTTCCTTGATGTCGCCGGCGGTGACGGCGCCTTCCTTGTCTGCGAAGATGGAGAGCAGGCGGGGCTCCTTGGCGTCGCTGTGGTGCTTGAAGCGGACCTTCTTGAGGTTCAGGACGATCTGCACCACGTCCTCCAGGACGCCGGGCAGGGTGGTGAATTCGTGTTCCGCGCCGCGGATTTTCACGGAGGTGATGGACGCTCCTTCGAGGGAGGAGAGGAGCACGCGGCGGAGGGAGTTGCCAATCGTGTGGCCGTAACCTTTGTCGAAGGGTTCGGCGACGAACTGAGCGTAGGTTTCGGTGGCCGTGGCTTCGTTTTTCACGAGGCGGTTCGGCATCTCGAATCGAGCAAGACGTACTGACATGGGATGTGTGATATGACCGGGTTACCTCCGGGCGAGAATCCTGCGCATCCCAAAGGGAGGCAGGCACGGAGACCAACGGCGAATTGAGGGGGGACTCGCGAGGGGCGTGGATAATGCAGGCCGAAGGCGGCTTTGCAACCGGGAATTTGCAGCGCAAAGTGCCCTAGGTTGGGGGGGGCAGATCACTGCTGTGGCAGCTTTAATTCCAGGCGCTTCCCGCCGCGCAGGACAGCAGCTGGCAGTTGCTCGCCCGGGAGATGGTGCAGCAGCAGATGGCCGATGATGGCGCTCTCGGTCATGCGCTGCTTTAATTCACCGACCTCGATGAGGATGTCGTCTTTGAGAAACCCTGCCTGCTTCGCCTTCGCGTGCTCGCCATACTGGCCGACATGGGCAATGCGGAGGGCCATCTGGTCTTTGTTCAAGCCAAGAGTAGCGCGTTCCTCGTCAGGTATGTCGTCCATTTTCATGCCGCCAAAGGCCATCGCGCGCATGGGCCAGGTGCCGACGCGTTTGCCTATGTCTGACTTCAAACGCCACCCCGCGGGAAGATCGAGCGTGAGGTCGGTTTCCTTGCCGCCACGGAGGACTTTGACCGCGATGGAGCCGGATTCCGGCGAGCGATGCAGCACCCAGCTCACATCGGCGGTGGAAACAAGCGGCTGGCCGTTCAGCGAAGTGAAAGCGTCCCCGGCCTGCACACCAGCCTTTGCCGCGGGCGAATCAGCGGTCACAGCCTCGACTTTGGCGATGTCATCGGTCGCAAGCGTGACGCCGAGCGTCTCGATGGACGGCTGCGGGTAAATCCACTCCACGGGCACCGGCTTCTTCTGGCTGCGGTAGTAGGCGCGGAACGCGTCGCCGACCATGTGGCAGTGGACGCAGCTCTGCATGACTTTGCCATCCCAGTCGAGCTTGCTCGGATACTTGGCTGACAGGGAAGGAAACTCGACCGGCGTCTTGTAGGGCGTGGGACCGCCTTGCTTGCCACTGAGACTCGATTTGTTCGCCGGATAGCCTTTGTGGACGGTCAGCGTGGCTTCGAGCGCCTTTTTGAAGCTGGCGGTGGTCTTGTTCAGCGGATCCTTCTGATGCAGCCAGGAGCCGTAGCGGCCGTAGATCGTACCGTCGCCGTTGAACATGATCGCGGAGAAGGACAGGTCGTAGTCATACTGAAACAGCGAGAGGTCGATGGCGTTCGCGTTGATGACACGCACGCAGACAAACTGGTCGAGCAGCGGCACAAGCTCCGGCTCCTGCAGCACGCTGGCGTCGATGCCGGCGCAGGACAGGCACGGCACGCAGCGCAGCACCACGAGCAGCGGCTTCCCGGTCGTCTTCGCAAGACGGAAACCGCCGTCGATGTCACTCCAGTTCCAGCGGGCGTCGTTTTCCATCTTCGCCTTCTCGCTGCGCACCGCGCCTTCGCGGTCTTTGACCGTGGCGGCGTGGGAAAACGTGCAGAGGGCGAGCAGGGCGGAGGGCAGGAGCAGTTTTGCTTTCATCCGGACATTTTGCCAAAAAGCACCCTCAACAGGCAAGCCGGGAAAATTCCACGCCTGGTTTTTGGAATGGACAGGGCGCGCATTTCTCCGGTAAATCGCGCCCGATGTCTGAAGTCACCGCCATTTCCAAGTTCGCCTGCCCGGCCTGCGGGGCCGAGGCGGTCTGGACGCCGTCGAAGCATGCGCTCGTCTGTCCGTATTGCGGCACCGAGTCGCCCGCCGAGCTCAAGGCCGACGGCACTCTGGTCGAGGAAAACGACCTCGTCGCCATGCTGCGGGCCATTCCCGATGATCAGCGCGGCTGGGCGGCGGTGAGAAAGACGGTGAAGTGCCAGAGCTGCCACGCCATCTCGGTTTTCGATGAAAAACGCGTGGCTCAGAACTGCGACTTCTGCGGATCGCCCTCGATCATGGCCGTGGACGATGTCGGCGCGCCGATCCGGCCCGGCAGCCAGCTTCCATTCAAGATTCCCGAGAGCCAGGTGCGCGAGGACATCCCCCGCTGGTATGGCAGCCACTTCTGGGCGCCGAACGCGCTCGGCCAAAAGGCGCTCACCGACACGCTGCACGGGCTTTATCTACCCTACTGGACCTTCGACGCGCATGCCGAGTGCCCGTGGGAGGCGGAGGCCGGTTACTATTATTACACGACCGACAGCAAGGGGAACCGCACGCGCCACACGCGCTGGGAATACGCCTCTGGCCATGTGAGCAGCGATTTTGATGACGTGCTCGTGCCCGCGTCGAAGGGCGTGCATCCAAAGCTGCTGGGCGATCTTGAGCCCTTTCCCACCACGACCGATCTTCTGCCGTACGATCCCGGTTATCTCTCCGGCTGGGTCGTAGAGCAGTATCAGATCGACCTCATCCAGGCCGCCCAAGACTCACGCGGGCGCATGGACGACATCCTGCGCAGTCAATGCGTCTCCCAGATTCCGGGCGACACGCATCGGAACCTGCAAATCGCCCCCGAATACAGCGCGCAGACCTTCAAGCATGTGCTTCTGCCCGTCTGGCTGCTGACCTACACCTACGGCACGAAAAACTACCAGGTCGCCGTGAACGGGGCCACCGGCAAGATCACCGGCGAATATCCGCTGAGCTGGGTGAAGATCACCATCGCCATCGTGATCGCGCTGATCATCCTGGGCATCTTCCTCGCGTCCCAAAACTGAGCCATTGTGAGCGTCAAATTCCGAGAACTGCCCATCGCCATCGCGTTGCTCGCGATTTGCGCCTTCTTTGCTCTCAAAGAGCCCGCGTTTCTCGGAGCGCGGAATCTGTCCATGCTCGCCACCGAGCTTTCCATCACTGCCACGCTGGCGATGGGCATGCTGCTCATTCTGTTGCCCGGACACATCGACTTGTCCGCCGGCAGCGGCGTGGGTTTGCTCGGCGGCATCGCCAGCGTGCTCGTGTTTCATCATCACCTGCCAGCACCGGCCGCGCTTGGCCTCGGTTTGCTCTGCGGCGTGCTGATCTGGATGGCGATGGGCGCGTTCATCGTCTGCGAGCGCATGCCGTCGTTCATCGTCACGCTTGGGGCGCTGCTGATCTTCAAAGGCCTGTTCTGGCTCGTCATTGACAACGCCACTGTGCCCGTAGCTCCCGGCGGGCAGAGCAATCTCTACTCGCTGCTCACCACCTACTACCTGCCGACACAGTTTGGCTGGATGCTTGCCGCAGGGCTCGTCGTCGCGCTCGTTTTCACGACGATCAGCGCCCGCAGACGTCGTCTGGAGCATGGGTTCGCCGTGGAAGACAAGGAAATGGCCTTCTTCCGCCTTTTCATCACCGCGCAGGCCATCGCGCTGTTTGTGCTCGTCACCGGCCAGTTCCGAGGCATTCCGCTGCCTTCGCTCATTCTCGGCGGTGTGACGATGATCGTGTATGCGGTCACGCAGCACACGCGCCTGGGACGTCATTTGTATGCCATCGGCGGCAACACCGAGGCCGCCTTCGTCTCCGGCGTGCCGATGAAACGCACCGTGATCGCCGCCTACAGTGGCATGGGAGCCATTGTCGCCATCACGGGCTTCATGCAGACTGCTTACGCCGGTTCATCGACGACGACCGTCGGTGACTTGATGGAACTCGACGCTGTCGCTGCATGCGTGATTGGCGGCGTCAGCCTGCGCGGCGGACGCGGGACCGTTTTGGGCGTGCTGCTCGGCGCGCTCATCATCGCCTGTCTTTTAAACGGCATGACGCTCATGTCCGTGCCGCCGGAGCGCAAATTCATCGCCCGCGGCGTGGTTTTGATTCTGGCCGTTTGGATGGACATGCGGCTGAGCCGTAAGCAATGACGAAACCAGAATGAGGAATGATGAATCATTTCCGCGTTCGACATTCCTTCGCCATTCGCCATTCTGGTTTCGTCATTTCTCTTCATGTCCGCCGCCACCCAGCTTCTCAAACAGCACCTGCAGCAGCGCCAGCTTCAGGGCGTGACGCACATTCCGCTGCGGGCTGAGGCGCTGGAGAAATTGAGCGGCCTGGGCCGCAAACCTGCCATTCGCGAAATGCCCGAGGCGCCGAAGCCCATCGCGGTCGAATCCGCGCTGGAAGCCCGCCGGATTCTCGACAATCCGCCGCCCGAAACGAAGAAAGCCGGTCTCATCGAAGTCGCGGGTGCCAGCATCGAGGAAAAGCTCGCCGCGTTGCGCGCGATGGCCGAGACGTGGGAGCCAGCGCTAGCGCTCAACAGCCTGCGCAAGACGATGGTCTTCGCCGTGGGTGATCCGCATGCCAGATTGATGTTTGTGGGCGAAGCACCGGGCGCTGAAGAGGAAAAACTGCGCGAACCCTTCGTCGGACCCGCCGGGCAGAAGCTGACCGCGATCATCAAGGCGATGGGACTCGACCGGCCGCAGGTTTATATCAGCAACATCTGCAAATTCCGGCCTGCGATGGACAATCAGGGCAGCGCCAACCGCAAACCGACCGCCGAGGAGATGAAGGCCTGCTTGCCGTTCGTGCTGACGGAGATCGACTTGATCAAACCGCAGGTCATCGTGGCTCTCGGAGCGACGGCGGCGGAAGGACTCGGGATTCCCGGGAGCGTCGGCGGCCTGCGCGGCCGTTTTCACAGCACCAGCGGCATTCCGACAATGGTGACTTATCATCCATCTTATCTGCTGCGTGAGGAAAAGATGGGGGACGGCATCCATGCGAAGCGCCAGGTGTGGGAGGACATGCTCAAGGTCATGGAAAAGCTCGGCCTGCCCATCAGCGAGAAGCAGCGCGGTTACTTCAAGGCGAAGTGAGATGAAGACGGCCCGCAGCGCTTTTATCTGCACAAGGGCATGGACATCACCTGCTAACTCTTTGCGATGAGGCTTTGATTTACTCTCCGGCCGGCTTCCCTGGCTGGATGAGCACCGCGCCTTTCAGCAGGCGGCAGAACTCTTTTTTAGTCGCCATATGCTGCGTGCCTTCTTTCGAGGCCGGGTTTTTCATGCGTTTGTACACAATGGACAAACGCGCCCACTCAACGATGCGCAGATAGTCATCATCGCCCGTCTTCCATATCTGGCCTTGTTCCAACTTCATCAGCCTCCCTAGCGCCCGTCGTTCGTTTTTGCCAAGGTTTTATGCGCCAACGTCGATGCCTGGTGATGCGGGCGCGAATCCGGCCCGGATGCTGCTGTTCCACCTTCCATGCACGCTCCCCCTGTCCCGTGGAAAGTTCTATCCTCCTCTGTCGGTGTCGGCATCCTCACCCCGGGCTGGACGCTCGACATCGTCTATCCGCACTCGGAGAACTCCCGGAGTTTTGTGGTGGATGTCGTGTTCGACTCATCGTTTGCGGCCATTCCAGTCGTGCATCTGGGCCTCACAGGTTTCGACATTGACCGGCGTGAAAGCGCCCGCATCACGTTGAAGGCGGAAAACATCACGGTGTCAGGCTTTCAAGCCGTGATCTCCACTTGGAACGCCTCGCGTCTCTTTGCCGTGGAGTTTCACTGGCTTGCCATCGGAGCCTGATCACCGCTTTTGGAAGCACCAGGAGCGGTAGGACAGCTCGCGCGCTTTCAGCGCCTCATACACGCGTGATCCCGGCAGGCCCGCAAAGTCGCGGCCGAGGGAGTGCAGGAATTTTGGCAACCGCCGGCAGATGAGCGCCTCACTGCGGACCGCGTTGCAGTCCATGCCACGCAGCACCTCCTCGCGGATGTCGCGCGTTTGCACGATGGTGAGCGGCGCTGCGGCGATGGCGTCTTCCCAGTCCGCCAACTGGTCGCTGAAACGAAAATCCGCGTAGAGGAAATGGCCGCCAGGTTTCAATACACGCGCCACCTCGGCCAGGAAGCCGGGAAAGTCGGGATAGCAGTGCGAGGCCTCGACATTGATGACCGCATCGAGCGAGCTGTCGGCGAAGGGCAGCCTCTGCGCGTCGCCTTGTTTGAAAACGAGGCCCGGCACATGATGCCGCTTCTGGCAGAAGGCGATGCCGGTTGGGTTGAGATCAAGGCCGGTGTAGCTTGCGGGCCGCAGCGTGCGCGTGATCCACGACGCGCCGCCGCCGTGCCCGCAGCTCACTTCGAGCACATCTTTGCCTCGCAGATCGATCTGCGAGGCGACGTGATGATAAAGCTGAATGCAGGCGCGGTTCGGCTCGTCGTCAGCATCAAGCCGCAATCCGACCGGGGGATCGGTTTCAAAGGCGTAGTTGAGAAACAACACCTCCTCGCCCCGCAGACGGCGTGTAAGAAAGGGATACCACAGCCGCCAGATCGTCTTGCGGACCGGCGGGATGGAGAAAAGTCGTTCGAGGAAGGACATGCGTGTCGGATCAGGCATGCGGAAGCCCTTTCGCGCCAGCGGTCGTTTCAAAACAACGCCATTAAAACTCTTGCCCCGGGATAATTATTGTCGACTCGTCATGACGATGAAATCCAGCCCTTTCCTTCCTGTCGCGGCCCTGCTTACCGCGTTTGCCATTTCTGCCAATGCGCAGAGCGACACCGCGCACCACCGGGCAGTTTACAACGAGATCAACGCCAACGAGGCCGCACTCAAGAAAGTCACTGCCACGCACAAGGAGGACGAGACGGCCTTCGCGCTGACCGGCTTCCTGGATGGCGGCGAGGTGAAAAAGATCGTCGCGGTCTGCGGCGATGATGGCGATGGCGTCACGGAGTATTACTTGGAGGGTGAAAAGCCGCTCTTCGTCTTCAACACTTACCGCAAGGGCGCCGAAGGCAGCAAGAACAGAGCAAAGGTCGAGGAGCGGCTCTACTTCAAAGACGGCAACATCTTCAAGTGGCTCACGACCGAGAAACCCGCACCGGTTTTCCACGGCGAGGACTACCAGGCCACTACAGAGCTATACACGACGAACTGCGAGGCCTTCGTGGCCGCCTTGAAGAAGGGCAGGCCGGCGGACAAGCCCAAGGCGGCGGCCAAACTCACCGACGGCACCTTCCTCGGCATTGATGAGGGCGATTACTTCCACTGGAAGATGCGCACGGTGGACGGCGAAGAGGTTTCCTACTTCATCCTGAAGCCCGACGCCTCCGTGGACAAGGTGATCGAAAACCCGGAAGGCCATGTCGGCAAAAAGTGCCGCGTGACCTGGAAGAAGTCGGTGGAGAACCTCCCCGAGGCCGGCGGCAAGATGGAGATCGAGCAGATTCTCAGCGTGGAATGGCTCGGGAAGAAAAAATGATCAAGGACATGCCTGCGGCGCATGTAAAAGCGGCAGGCCGGGAGCCGTAGGCTTTGCGTGACCACGACTTCATTCCCCGCCTGCCGCCGTTCCATTCTGAAATCAGTCTCCGCCGTGCTGCTGGCATCCTTGGCGGGAACCCGGGCCGCGGATGAAGGCGGCAGGCTCATGGCCTATGTCGGCACCTACACCTCCCCGTTGAAAAACATGCGGCCCACTCAGGTCGATCTGCCGCCGGGGAACGGGCGCGGCATCCATCTGTTTGAGGTGGATCGCGCCACCGGTGCCATGACGCCCGCTGGAGTCTATGAAATGGGCACGAGTCCGAGTTGTCTCGCCTTCAACGCGGACAAGACGCGTCTTTACTCCGGCAACGAGACCGAGCGTGTCGGTGAGAATGAATCCGGCACAGTCAGCGCTTTCGCGGTCGAGAAAGACGGCACGCTGAAGCTGCTGAACAGCGTCCCTTCCGGTGGAAAAGGCCCCGCGCATCTCAGTGTGCATCCTGGCGGCAAATTCGTGCTCGTGGCGAACTACTTCGGCGGTTCGGTGGCCGTGCTGCCGGTCAAACCAGACGGCAGCCTCGGTGAGGCGACGGATGTGAAGAAGGACGCGGGAAAAATCGGTCCCACGAAGGCCACGAACGCCGCGCCGGGCAGCTTTGCCTTCAGCGGGCACGATCAAACGCACGCGCACATGATCGAGGCGGATCCTTCCGGCAGATTCGTCATTCATGTCGATCTCGGCCTCGATCAGATCCTCGTGTGGAAGTTTGACGCGGACAAAGGCACGCTGACTCCCGCCGAAACGCCGTTTGTCTCGCTGCCGCCCGGCGACGGCCCGCGTCACTTCGCGTTTCATCCGAACGGTCGCTGGTTCTACTCGATCCAGGAGGAGGGCTCTACCGTCGCGCTGTTTGATTTCGACGCGCAGACCGGCCGCCTCGCCGAACGGCAGACGATTTCCAGCCTGCCACCGGGTTATGCGGGCAGCAATTTCTGCTCCGAGATCCTCGTCTCCGCGGATGGAAAGTTCGTCTATGCCGGCAACCGCCTGCATGACAGCATCGCCATCTTCGCCATCGGCGCGGATGGCACGCTGTCCTTCATTACCGAGGAATGGACGCGTGGCGACTACCCGCGCAGCTTCACCTTCGATCCTACGAACAGCTTCCTCTACTGCTGCAACCAGCGCGCCGATCACGTCGCCGTCTTTCGTGTGGACAAAAGCACCGGCAGGCTGGCCTTCACCGGCCATTACACGCCGGTGGGGAATCCATCGCAGATTGTGTTTCGCTAAGCTCGAAGAAGCCATTCTTGGCCAGGCTGCATGTCGTCTTGCATGAAGACGCGTGAATTTGAGTGAAGGTCGGAGGGCTTGTGCTCCGTATGCACCGCCGCCATGACCTCACGACTTCTAGCCGCGCTTTCCTTTGTCACATTCACCGCTTCCGCCACTGACTGGCCGGAATTTCGCGGCTCCAATGCCCAAGGGCACTCGGAGGCCAAAAATCTGCCGCTGGCCTGGAGTCCCACCTCCCACATCGAGTGGAAGGTTCCGGTGGCCGGGATTGGTTGGTCTTCGCCGGTCGTGGTCGGTAATCGAATCTTCCTGACCACGGCAGTGTCGATGAGCGGCAAGGAGGAGGCCACGGCGGACCGCTCGCTGCGCGTGATCTCGCTCGACGCGACGAATGGCAAATCCGTCTGGGATGTGGAGCTTTTTCAGGCCAAATCGCCTCGGGCGCATCGCAAAAACAGCCATGCCAGCCCGACGCCGGTCTTCGAGGACGGCAAACTTTACGTTCACTTCGGCCACCTCGGCACCGCCTGCCTCGACGCGGCCACAGGCAAGACTCTCTGGGCCACGCAGGAGTACGCGTATTCACCCGTGCATGGAAACGGCAGCAGCCCGGTGCTCTTTGAGGACATGCTCATTTTCTCCGCTGACGCGGAAAAGGACCCGAAGGTCATCGCGATCGACAAAACAACCGGCAAACAGCGCTGGGCCTTCGCACGTCAGTCAGACGCGAAAAAGAAGTTCTCCTTCTGCACGCCTCTGATCATCGACATCAACGGCCAGAAGCAGCTCATCAGCCCTGGCAGCGGCGTGGTAAACGCGCTCAATCCGAAGACCGGCGAGGAAATCTGGCGCTGCTATTATGGCGAAGGCTACTCCGTCGTTCCGCGCCCGGTCTATGCGCACGGCATGGTCTTTGTCTCCAGCAGCTACGACAAGCCGGTCCTCCTGGCCATCAAGGTGGACGGCAAGGGCGACGTCACCGGCACCCACGTCGCATGGACGATCGACAAGGCCGTCCCGCACAATCCCAGCATGGCGGTCATTGGCGACGAGCTCTACTTCGTGGCCGACAACGGCATCCTGACCTGCGCCGATGCCAAAACCGGCCAGATCCACTACTCCGAGCGCTGCACCGGCCCCATCTCCGCCTCCCTGCTCGTTGCCGATGGCAAACTTTACCTTCAGGACGAAAAAGGCCTCGGAGTCGTCGTGAAACCCGGCAAAACCTTCGAAATCCTGGCCCAGAACGACCTCGGCGAGCGCTCCCTCGCCTCGTATGCCGTGGTCGGCTCCGATTTGCTGATCCGGACGGAGGGTAACCTCTACCGGATCAAGAAGTAACGGTTCCGAGCCGTGGCGGATGTCATCGCCGCCGTTGTGGACGCGCCGGGGAAACGCTTCGGAACCACCTCTGAAAATCCGAGCGATCGAAAAAACGTTTGGGAGGTCTTTCTCGAGGCTGGAATGCCCGAGGAAACGTTTCGGCGGTGCTTCTGAAAATCCGAACGACCGGGAAACCGTTTAGGAGCTCATTCTCGTGGCTGGAATAGCCCGGTAGACCTTTCGGCGGCACCTCTGGAAATTAGAACGAACGGGAGACCGGTTCGGAAAACTTCCGCGTGTCGTGGATGGCTGGGGAAAGGTTTCGAAGTCGGTTTCAAGGATTCGGAAGGAGAAATGACCTGAGTGGCTTTATTGGGCTGGTTTTGAATTGGGTTGGGACTGTCAAGAGTGAAATTAAGGCAAAAATGGCTAATTTTTAACATCCCGATTCGGCTTTTAACCCCGTTTTGCCTCAAAAATCTAAATTTTCATTTGTGAATTATCGGTTTAAACCCACTTTGACCTCCCAAATCGCAATTTTCACCCAGAATACCATGAGCCAGCAAAAAATGGACGGCGCTCAAGCCCTCATCAAAACCCTCGCCGATCTCGGCATCGAGTACGTTTTCGGCTACTCCGGTGGCGCGGCCATCCCGATCTTTGACGCCCTCCAGACCGTGAAGACGGACATGAAGTTCGTCCTAGTCCGCCACGAGCAGGGGGCGGTCCACATGGCCGACGGCTACGCCCGTGCCACAGGCAAGCCGGCCGTCGTCCTCGTCACCTCCGGCCCCGGCGCTGGCAACACCGTCACCGGTATCATGACCGCCCAGATGGACAGCGTTCCGATGATCATCCTGTGCGGCCAGCAGGTCACCTGGATGCTTGGCAAAGACGCCTTCCAGGAGGCGGACATTTTCAACATCACGGCCCCGGTCGTGAAGCATAATTTCCTCGTCAAACAGACGAACGCGCTGCCCCGCATCGCCAAGGAAGCCTACCATATCGCCACCACCGGCCGTCCGGGTCCGGTGCTTATCGACATCCCGAAAGACATCAGCCAAGGGGCCTTCACCGGCACTTTTGACGAGCCGATGGACCTGCCCGGCTACCATCCGGAGGACAACTTCAAAATCGACCAGTCACGCATCAAGGAGGCTGCCCGCCTGCTCGCCGCCGCAAAGCGTCCGGTCATCCTCGCCGGTCAGGGAGCGATGATCGCCCGTGCGGACAATGAACTCCTCACGCTGGCCGAAACGCTCGGCTGCCCGGTCACCACGACGCTGCTCGGCAAGGGCGTTTTCCCGGAAACGCACCCGCTCTCCCTCGGCATGCTCGGCATGCACGGCACCGCGTATGCGAACAAGGCCATCTGCGAAGCCGACCTCATCTTCAATGTCGGCTCCCGCTTCGACGACCGCATCATCGGCAAGCCGCACATGTTCGGCCGCAACGCCAAGCTCATCCACATCGACATCGACGCCGCAGAGTTCAACAAGATGATCAAGGTGGACGTGGCGATCAAAGGCGACGCCAAGGCCGCGCTCAGCGATTTGCTGCCGCACGTCGAAAAACTGCCCACCGAAGACTGGCTTGCCCATCTCGACGGCTACAAGAAGAAATACCCGCTCTCTTATAAGAAGCAGGGCGGTCTGCGCATGCAGCAGGTCATTGATGAGTTCTACACCCTCACGAAGGGCAAGGCCATCGTCACCACGGATGTCGGCCAGCACCAGATGTGGGCCGCGCAGTTCTACAAGAACGACGAGAGCTACCACTGGCTCAGTTCCGGCGGCGCCGGCACGATGGGCTTCGGATTCCCCGCGGCCATCGGCGCCCAGCTCGCCTGCCCGGACAAGCTCGTCGCGTGCATCGTCGGCGACGGCGGCTTCCAGATGACTTTGTTTGAGCTCGCCACGGCCGCCATTCACAAGCTGCCCATCAAGATCCTCATCCTGAACAACAGCTACCTCGGCATGGTTCGTCAGTGGCAGGAGTTGTTCTTCGAGAACCGCGAAAGCGGCGTCGATCTCATCGGCAACCCGGACTTTGTGAAGCTCGGCGAAGCCTACGGCATCAAAGGCTGGCACATCCGCCGCCCCGCTGACGTCGAGCGCATCCTGCAGCAGGCCCTCGATTACAACGACGGCCCCTGCATCATCGAAGCCGAGTGCATCAAGGCGGAAAACGTCTTCCCGATGATCCCCGCCGGCGCCGCGCTGGAGGACATGATCCTCGAAACGCCGAAGCAGAAGATGGAAAAACCCACCGGTTCGACCTAACCCGCAGGCGCACTCGCCCGGGTGCGGTGATGGAACGATGAAAACCAACCGCATCATCCATGGCGATGCTCTCAAGGAACTCCTAAAACTCCCTGACAGCGTCGCCCAATCCATCATCGCCGATCCGCCCTATTTTAATGTTCTCGAAAATGAAGCCTGGGACACCCAATGGAAAACTTCGGCCGACTACCTCGCCTGGTGCGACGCGTGGGTCGCTGAGTCCATGCGCGTCCTCCGCGAGGACGGCCTCGCTTTCATCTTCGGCCAGCTAGGCAAACGCGAGCACACCTTTCTGCATCTCATGTCACGGCTCAGCCAGCAGCACCAGTTTCACGACCTCATCATCTGGGATCGAGCGGTGGGCTATGACGAGCGCCGTGACAGTTTCACCCCGCAGTACGAGATGGTCCTCGTGCTTCGCAAAGGCGACAAGGTGAAGTTCAACAAGGATGCCGTGCGCGTCCCCTACGACGCCAAAACCATCGAGACTTACCTCAAAGACAAACGCTACAAAGACATGGACGCCCGCCGCGCCCATCTCGAAAAGGGCAAATATGCCACCAACATCCTACGCGTGCCCAGTTTGAAGGGAAATTCGAAGGAAAAGTGTGGCCATCCCTCGCAAAAGCCCATTGTTCTCATCGAACGGCTGATCGCCTGTGCCACCGACGAGGGTGATCTCGTCCTCGATCCGTTTCTCGGCTCCGGCACCACCGCCGCCGCCGCCCAGCGCCTCCAGCGCCAATGGCTCGGCATCGAAAAAGACGCAGGCTACATCCAGATCGCGCAAAAACGTCTCGCCGCCGATTCAGACCTCTTTTCCAAATCATAAATCACCAATCGCAAACCCATGAGTGACCGCATCCCCGCCACCACCGACAAAAAGCCGTCTCCGCAGGCTGACATCATCAACATTCACACGCTCAGCGTTTACGTGAACAACCAGCCCGGAGTCCTCGGCCGCATCTGCGCCGTCTTCAGCCGTCGCGGATTCAACATCGAGTCCCTCGTCGTCTCCCAGACGCGCGATCCGCGCTTCAGCCGCATGACCATCGGCATCAGCGGTCACCCGGAAGGTCTGGGCCAGATCATCCTGCAGGTGAACAAGCTCATCGACGTCATCCATTGCACCGAGCACACCGACCGCGACGCCGTTGCGAAGGAAATGGTGCTTATCAAGATCGCCGCCGGCCCCGATCAGCGCACCGAGATCCTTCAGATCATCGAGCATTACGGCGGCAAGACCGTGGACCTCCAGGAGGACAGCCTCATCGCCATGATCACCGGCAACACCGACAAGCTCGACGCCGCCGTCCGCCTGCTGAGCAAGTTCGACATCGCGGAAACCGTCCGCACCGGCAAGGTGGTGATGGCACGCGGCCTCACGGAGACGTGACCCGCTGCGCGGGAATGACGAAACCAGAATGGCGAATTCCGAATGCTCTTTGAAGCGTATCGGAGTTCGTTATTTTGCTTTCGGCATCCGTTCTTCGTCATTACTCATTGATTCACTTCGTTTCCCTCCGGGCTCGTTTCACTCGTCTGTCTCGCTTCGCTCGGCTCTGATTTCGTCATTCTCGATGCGCATTCTCCACCTCACCCCCGGCACCGGTAATTTCCACTGCGGAAGCTGCCTGCGCGACCATGCGCTGATCAAGGCCCTCCGCGTGCGCGGGCATGATGCGCTCATGGCACCGTTGTACCTGCCGCTGGTGACCGATCGTGAGTTCGGCGCGCAGGAGCTGCCCGTCCAGATCGGCGGCATCTCGCTTTTTTTGCAGCAGAAGTTCACGTGGTTCCACAAGCTGCCGCGTTTCATCCATCGCTGGCTCAACTCGCCGGAAAAGCTGCGACTCGCCGCCAAGGGCATGGGCATGACCAGCGCCAAATCACTCGGTGAGATGACTCTCGGCAGCCTTTTGGGCAGCGAGGGCCGCCAGTGGGCCGAGTGGAAAAAACTCATCGAATGGATTCGCGGCGAAAAGAAGTTCGATGTCGTCTCGCTCTCCAACAGCCTGCTCACCGGCTTGGCACCCACCATCGAAAAAGAACTCGGCATCCCCATCGTGTGCTCCCTGCAAGGCGAGGACAGCTTCCTCGACACTCTGCCCGAACCCTACCGCACGCAATGCTGGGCCGCCATGCAGCGCAACGCGCGCAGCGTCCGCCGCTTCATCGTGCCCAGCCAGTTTTACGCGGACCACATGCGCCAGCGTCTCGACGCCGCCGAGGGGCAGATCAAGGTGCTGCCAAACGGCATCGACGCCACCGCCTTCACCACTTCGTCGCCCGACCCGAACTGGCCCGTCATCGGCTACTTTGCCCGCATGATCCACGGCAAGGGCCTCACCACGCTCGTCGATGCCTTCATCGAACTCGCGAATCGTGGAAGCATTCCCCGGCTCAAATTGCGCGTCGGCGGCGCTAAAACGCCGCTTGATGAGAAATATGTGGACGGGCTGCAGAAGAAGATCGCCGAGGCGGGTCTCACCAGCAGGGTCGAATGGCATCCGAACCTCGATTTCAAAGACAAGGTCCACTTCTTCCACGACCTCACCGTTTTCAGCGTCCCCGCGACCTACGGCGAGGCGTTCGGGCTCTATGTCATCGAGGCTGCCGCCAGCGGCGTGCCCTTCGTGCAGCCGGATCACGGTGCCTTTCCGGAACTCCTCGCCGCCACGGAGGGCGGTGTGCTGTGCAAGCCGGATGATCCCAAGGCGCTCGCCGACGCACTCGAAAATCTGCTCAAGGACGACGTGCTGCGAGAAAAAATGTCCCGGGTCGCGATGGCGAAGGTGCGCCAGGAGTTCACCGCCACCCGCATGGCCGAGCGATTCGAGACCCTCCTGCTTGAAGCCACGGCATCCGCCGCGTAAATCCCGGATCATGCAGCCCCCAGTCCGCCCATGACCTCCATCAGCTTCGATGATGCCGTCAGGCGCTCAGTTCAAAACGATCCACGCTTCCATCCCGCCGCCTATGAGCTGGTGCGAGACGCGCTGCACATCGCCTCGAAAAAGTTTCGCGATGAGAAAGACGATGACCAGCATGTCACAGGCCAGGAACTGCTCGCTGGATTCCGCGACCACATTCTTTGCGAATACGGCCCGCTTTCCCTCATGATCCTCGACCTGTGGGGAGTCCATCGTGGCGAGGACGTGGGCAGCATCGTTTATAACCTCATTAACGTCGGCTACTTCGGCAAGAACGACGGCGACAGCATCGAGGACTTTGCCGGCGGCTACGATTTTCAATCCGCCTTCACCGACCCGTTCCTGCCTTCCTCCGCCCGCAGCGGCAAGGAGGCGCACTCCTCATGAAAAAGCCCCTTCCCTCCTCGAAAAACGCCATCTCTGTCCCGCCACCCGAGGCCAGCGTCACCACGCTTCCGAATGGACTCGAAGTCATCATCCGCGAGGATCACGCGCATCCGCTCGTCAGCGTGCAGGTGTGGATCAAGGCAGGCAGCCTGCAGGAGGAGCAGCACGCCGGCGCGGGCATCGCCCACTGTGTCGAGCACATGCTCTTCAAAGGCACGGTGAAACGCGATGCCGCGCAAATTTCGCAGGGCATCCAGGCGCTCGGCGGCTATGTGAACGCCTACACCTCCTTCAACCGCACGGTTTACTGGATCGACGGCCTTGCCGAGCACACCGAGGGCTACCTCGACATCCTCGCCGACATGATCCGCCACTCAAAGCTCGACGCCGACGAGCTCGCTCGTGAGATGGACGTCATCCGGCGCGAGATGGCCATGGGGCATGACGATCCCGGTGATGTCATCCAGCACCTGCTGCAGGCCACCGCCTTCCGCCAGCATCCGCTGCGTCATCCCATCATCGGCCACCGCGAGGTCTTCGACCAGATCACCCGCGCGGACGTGCATGGCTTCGTGCAGCGTCATTACGTTCCAAACAACGCCTTCATCGTCATTGCCGGTGATGTGGACACCAAGGCCGTGCTGGATTCCGTCAACAAGCTCTTTGGCGACTGGAAGCGCCGCGCCTTCGATCCTGCGTTGCTACCGGACGAGCCGCGTCAGCAAGGCACGCGCAACGCCGCGAAAAACTTCACCACCGATCTCACCCGCGTTGCCCTCGGCTGGCAGATCCCGGGGGAAAGCCATCCTGACAAGCCAGCGCTCGACGTTCTCGGCTTCCTGCTCGGCTCCGGCCGCAGTTCGCGGCTTTATCAGGAACTGCGTGAGAAAAAAGCCCTCGCCCACTGGGTCTGGGCTGGCGCGTGGTGCGCGGCTGAGTGCGGATTGTTCACCATCGAGGCGGAATGCAATCCCGCCGACACCGCGAAACTGCGTGCCGGCATGAACGAGGTCATCGAGAAGATGCGCGCAAGCGGCCCGGGCCGGGCCGAGCTGGAGAAAGCCGTGCGCGCCACGCTAAGCTCGCAAATTCGCACGCTCAGCACCGTGAAAGGTCAGGCCAGCTCGATTGGCAACGGCTGGCTGCTCGCCGGCTCGCTGGATTACCCCGGCCAGTTCCTCGCCGCCGTCAGCGCACTGACGCCGGATACCATCCGTGATGTCGCGCGTCGTTATCTCGTGCCGGACTGCGTCAGCACCGTCCTCGTCGGCCCGGACGTCGAAAGCACAAAAGTCACCTCCGGCGGGGGCGATGGTACCCACGCGAAAATCCAGTCCTTCAAGCTCACCAACGGCCTCACGCTGCTCGTGGGCGAAAACCCGCGCCTTCCGCTCGTCAGCATGCGCGCAAACTTCCTCGCCGGCGTGCCTGCGGAAACCGACCTCACCGCCGGTGTCACGCAAATTTCCGCGCAGATGATGCTCAAAGGCACGAAGAAGCGCGCCGCCGCCGAAATCGCCTCCGAACTCGAAAACCGCGGCGGACAGCTCTCCTGCACCGCGGACGCTCATCGCTTCGTTTTGGGCGCGGATGTCATGCGCGGTGATGAAACCGGCGCGCTCGACCTCCTGGCCGATCTCATCCTCAATCCCGCCCTGCCGCAGGCCAGCCTGCCGGACGTGAAAAAGCGCCAGATCGCGAGCATCGTGGAGGAAAAGGAAGACCCGCTCACCGTCGCCATGCGCAAAGCCCGCCGCGAAATCTTCGCCGGACAGCCCTTCCACCGCACCGCGCTCGGAAACGAGGAAACAGTCGCAAGCCTGAAGCTCGGTGACTGCCGCGACATGATCCGCGCCAGCCTCACCACGCACAACGGCGTCATCTCCATCTTCGGAGATGTGAAGGCCGCCGAGATCAAGAAACAGGTCGAAAAAGCCTTCGCGAAACTGCCCAAAGGCCCGCGCCACTCCACCCACAGCCGCACCTGCCACGCCAGCGCGAAACCGAACGCCTGGACCGAGCATCTCGACAAGGAGCAGGCCGTCATCGTCATCGGCTTCCGCACCGTCGGGCTCGAAGATCCCGAAGTTCACGCGCTCAATCTCATTGACGAGGCGTGCAGCGACATGGGCAGCCGTTTGTTCAACCGCATCCGCGAGGAACTCGGCCTCGCCTACTACGTCGGCGCGCAAAACTTCGCCGCGATGGGCGCGGGCGCGTTCTACTTCTACGTCGGCACCGATCCGAAGAAGGCGAAGCTCGCAGAGAATGAACTCATGGCTCAGATCAATGATCTCGCCGCCAACGGCCTCCATGCCGACGAAATCGACCGTGCCCGCGTCACCTGGCGCAGCTACTGGCTGCGTTCCCAGCAGGGAAATCCCGGCATGGCCGACACCATCGCCTGGAACGAGCTCAACGGCCTCGGCTGGGACCATTTCCAGAAGCTGCCCGGCATCATGGCCGACATCAGCTCGAAGGAAATCCAGCGCGTCGCCGCCAAGTATTTCGGCGAGAAAAAAGCCTTCATCGTGCGCGTGATGCCGAAGTGATGATTTTGGCGTGACAAGCCGGCCTGTGATCTGACAGGCTCGCCGGATGTACAACCAAAACGAGCAAAGCACCCCGGCAATCGAGGCCGAGATCAAGGAATGGACTCTGGGCATTCGCTGCGTCTTCGTCGTTATCAACATCCTGCCGCTTTACTACTGCACCCGTGTCTTGCTCTCCGCGCCGAAATTCGGGCGCATCTTTGAGGACATGCTCGGTTCGAGACAAAAGCTGCCCGTCCTGACGAACTTCGTGCTCGAATGGGCCCTGCCGCTGCTGGGCCTGGTCTGGCTGCTGGCCGCGCTGGCGGTGTTTCTGATCTTCACGCTCAAACGCGCCCGTCATGTGTGGGTCACCGCCGCCGTGTCAGCGTTTGTCTTCATCGCCTCGGGCCATCTGGTCGCCACGGTCCTGTTCCAGCCGCTGGTGACGGTGATCCAAAACCTCTCCGGCGAAACAGGATCGCCCTGAGCGCAAAAAAATTGAAATTCGTCACCAAACTTGGCCCGGCTGCTGCTCAATCAAGAACTCGGTTGGGGCGCGAGCACCACTGACATATTTCCCGGGTCCGCTCGGGGAAACACACAACGAGCTGGAGAGTCGCTTCATGGTTGGGACTCTCTGGTCACCTAAAGGCCCGGAGGAATTTTGGTTGGGTTCCTCCGGGCCGAGTGGTTTTCAGGCCTCTCGCACCGGAAGCGCTGCAAACCGGGCGGCTCGTGCGCATATTGATCATTGCAAATCAAGGGCTTCGTGGCTCATTCGGCGCCCTCAACCCAACCACTATGAAATCAATCGCACCGACTCTGGCCGCATTCGTTCTCACGTTCGCTGCTCTGACCGGAACATCCCCCGCCCAAACCGTGAGTGACGCCAAACCTGTGAAAATCGTGATGGAAACCTCCAAAGGCACCATCGAAATCGAACTCGACGCCGCCAAGGCCCCGATCTCCGCCGCCAACTTCGTGAAGTATGTGAAAAAAGGCTTCTACGACGGCGTGATCTTCCACCGCGTGATCCCTGACTTCATGATCCAGGGCGGCGGCTTCACTCCCGACATGCAGCAGAAAGAAACCGACGGCAACATCGAGAACGAGGCCAAGAACGGCCTCAAGAACGTCCGCGGCACCCTCGCCATGGCCCGCACCTCGGTCCCGCACAGCGCCAGCTCGCAGTTCTTCATCAACCTCAAGGACAACAGCTTCCTCGACTATCCCGGCCAGGACGGCTGGGGCTACTGCGTGTTCGGCAAGGTGACAAAAGGCATGGAAGTCGTGGACGCGATCGCTGCGGTGCCCACCGGACGCAAAGGCCCGCACGGTGACGTTCCGCTCGAGCCGGTCACCATCAAGAGCGCCAAGGTGTCGGAATAATTTCCGCACGCGCTTCGATTCAAAGCTCCAGATGCCAGCCGGTCGCTCCGGCTGGCATTTTTTCTTCACATGAACTTCTTCACGCGGTCCCGGACATCGTCCTGGAGGCGCTTCACATAGTTCACCGCGTATTCGACCGGGCAGAGGCTGTCGTCCTTCGTCAGCGGCGTCAGGTCCATCGCAAAAGTCAGCAGGCTGGTCTTGTCCGTCGTGTGGGAGTCGAAATAGGTCGCGTTCGCATGGCGCAATCCTTCCTCGGCCAGGTCATAGCGCTTCCCGCCGCTGATTTGTGAATCGAACACTCCCAGCAACGGACGCAGCATGTGCGGGTGCTTGTCCACCCACAGCATCACTTTGTCTTCACTTAGCAGCCAGTCGAGCTTGCGCCAAACCTCGCAGCCATAAACCGTCTGCGGACGCATTTCCGGCGGCAGTTCACGGATGGCCTCCAGACAGCGCAGGAAGGTGGCCACATGCGTGTCATGGCGGTCGCACGGATTGTGAAGATACAGGATCTTCGGTTGCGAGTGCTCCAGGATGAACTTCAAATCCGCCACCGCAGGCGCGTGCTTCGGCTTCTTGATGTCATCACTGGGATAACCGAGCTGCACCATGATGCTGTATTCGCCGACGTAGGCCGCCTTGCGCTGCTCCACGAGGCGCACTTTCTGCATCTCCTCGTCCGTGTAGCTTTCATACGGCCCTTTGCGCGGACTGCCGGCCCCGTCGGTGACCACCACGCCGCCGAACCATTGGTCCACGTCATGAAAGCATTCGGTGATGCCGTGATACGCGGCTATTTCGAGGTCGTCCTGATGCGAGACAATGCCCAGATGCGTCACCCGGCGCAGCGCGGTCCATGGCTCGGTTTCGTCAGGAATGTAAAGATCGTGTTTGGGATGTCGGAATTGCACGGCAGGCCGATCATGCACGGGCGCGGATGCCACGCAAAGGGCAATCCATTTGCCCCGCTCCTAACATCTGGACAAAGCCATGCGCCACGCCATGATCGCGGCCCAGTTCAACCAAACCAGACGCCCTCCCCATGAGCTTTGTCAGCCAAATTTCCGAAGACCTCAAAAATGCCATGCGGGCCAAGGATACCGTGGCCCTCAACGTCATCCGCAACCTCAAGTCAGCCCTCAAATACGCCGCCATCGAAAAACTCGGTGCCGAGGGAGAGTTGGGTGACACAGACGCCCTGGCCGTCGTGCGCAAGGAGATCAAGAAGTTGCAAGATTCGGTGGAAGGCGCGGAAAAAGCCGGGCGTCCCGACGCCGCCGCTGATGCCAGGGCAGAGATCGCTGTCTTGGAAAAATACCTCCCCGCCGCGATGAGCGCCGAAGATTTGGCGAAGCTCGTTGAAGCCGTCATCGCCGAACTCGGCGCCACCTCGAAAAAAGAGATGGGCAGCGTGATGAAAGTGCTCCAGGAGCGCGTCGCCGGACGCGCTGACAGCAAGTCGATCTCCACCGAAGTCGCGAAACGGCTCGCCTAACCGCCAGTTCTCAGTTCCCGGCTCTCGGTTCGCCGTTGAACTCCGGACAACTGCGAACCAAGAACTGAGAACCACATGACATCAGCGATCATCGTCGCCGCAGGCAGCAGCAAGCGCATGGGCTTCAACAAGCTCCTCGCCCCGCTCGCGGGAGAGCCCGTGCTTCGCCGCACGCTCGGTGCGTTTCAAAGTTGCGCCGCCATCGATGAAATCATCGTCGTGGCCGGCGAGGCACTGCGCATGGAGATCGGTGTATGGAGGGCGGGAGGCCTCGGCAAGATCGTCAAGGTCATCCCCGGCGGCGCGGAACGTCATCTCTCCGTGCATGCGGGGCTGCTGGCCTTGAATCCGGCTTGCGACATTGTTGCCGTGCATGATGGCGCACGGCCCTTGATCTCCGTGAATCAGATCACCCGCTGCGTCGAGGCCGCGAAAACGCAGTCCGCCGTCGCCTGCGCGCGTCCCATGACGGAAACGCTCAAACGCTGCGACTCGGACGGTCGCATCACCGAATCCATCGACCGGGCGAACGCCTGGATCATGGAGACGCCGCAGGTTTTCAAACGCGACCTGCTCGTGCGTGCCTATGAAGCCGTGATCCGGGACCGCCTCATGGTCACCGACGAAGTCTCCGCCGTGCAGCATCTCGGCGAGCCTGTGTTTGTGATCGAAAACGCCGAGCCCAACCCCAAGATCACCTTCCCGGCAGACATCGTGCTGGCGCAACGTTTTGTGGACTGAACCGCCGCATGCCTGACTCCATCGACCTCGACCATTCACCGCACCTGCCGCGCCGGAACTGGGTTTCCATCGTGCTCGTGCTCGTGGTGCAGGCCCTCAATTCCTTCAGCGACAATTTTGTCAAGATGCTGCTGATCGCGCTGTCGATCATCATCGCGAAGGACTCATGGGTCGGCCGCCACATGGAGCTTTGGCTCGGCGCGATCTTTTCGCTCCCCTACATGCTCTTCGCCCCGCTGGCGGGCTACTGGTCGGATCGTTTCTCGAAGCGCAATGTCATCATCTGGATGCAGGTGATGCAGATCATCTGCTTTGTGTGGCTCGCTCTTGCGCTGTGGATGAAGCGCGTGCCCGGATCGCTCGAACTCTGCCTCGTCGGTTTCTTCTTCCTCGCCGTGCAGGCCGCGGTGCTCAGTCCGGCGAAGATGGGCGTGATGAAGGAGCTCTCCGGCTCGCGCCGCCTCGGCCGCGTGTCCGGCTGGCTGCAGGTCACCATGCTAGCGGGCATTCTCGGCGGCATGTGGGCCGGCGGCATGTGGTATGGCGCGGAGTATGAAAAAAACGGAGACGCGTGGATGTCCGCGCTGTGGCCGCTCATCATCATCAGCATCCTGGGCATCGGCGAACTCATCGCGGCCCTCTGCATTCAGAAGACGCCAGCGCATCACGAGGTTCACTGGCGCAAAGGCATGGCGCTGGAGCATTTTGAGAGCCTCAAGATCGTCTTCCGCCGCCGTTCCATCCGTCTTGCGGCGCTTGGCGTGACCTACTTCTGGTTCATCTCGAACGCGCTCAGTTTCATCCTCGTCACGCTCACCAAGGAACTACATCCCGACACCGGCGGAGGCGATGGACCGATGGAGCTCGCCAAAGTCGCCGGCATTCTAGGCATTGGCGTCATCAGCGGCAGTTTCTTCGCCTCGCACGTCAGCAAAAACCGGATCGAGCTTGGCCTCATCCCGCTCGGAGGCTTCGGACTCGTTGTCGGGCTGCTTTGGTCCGGCCTCGCCTCGCTCGGCAGCGCCTGGATGTATGCGGGCATCATCTTCACGGGTGCGGCAGGCGGTTGCTTCATGGTGCCGCTTTATGCCTTCGCGCAGGACAAGGCGGAGAAGCAGGAGAAGGCGCGAATCCACGCCGGGATGAATTTGATGGACTGCCTCGGCACGCTCGTCGCCGTGGCCATTGTGGCCGTGATGAAGGATCTGGAGCTCAGCGCCTCCACGCAATTCCTCCTTCTCTCCATTCCCACCCTGGGCGCGGCCGTTTACACCATGCGTTTGCTCCCGCAGGATCTCGTGCGCTTCGTCATGCTCGCCGCCGTTCGTGTGATTTACAAGGTGCGCCCTTTTCACGAGGAACATCTGCCAAAAACAGGAGGCGTCCTCCTGCTCGCCAATCACGTCAGCTATGTGGACGCGCTGGTCATCGCCGCAGCCTGCCGCAGGCCGGTGCGTTTCGTCATCTGGGATGTGCTTTACCGAGTGTGGTGGATGAACGGCTTTCTGCGTCTCGTCGGCACCGTCCCCATCTCCCCTACCCGTGCCAAGGACGCGATCCGCTCAGTTGCCACAGCGCTGAAGGAAGGCGAGGTCGTCTGTCTCTTCCCCGAAGGCCAGATCACACGCCACGGCATGATCAATGAGTTGCGCAAAGGCTTCGAGCTCATGGCACGTCAGGGAGATGCCCGGGTCGTCCCCGTTTATCTCGACGGCCTCTACGGCAGCATCTTCTCGTTCCAAGGCGGACGCTTCTTCACCAAGATGCCGCACCACCTGCGCTACCCGGTCAGCGTTCGGTTCGGAGCACCTCTTGGAGCCCGCGAAGCGTCGGCAGAGGCCGTGCGTCATGAAATGCTGAAGCTCGGCAATCAAGCTTTGCTCTCGCGCAAAACCTGGGAAGACGCTCACGACGATCTTCCGGCTTTCGCGAATGCCTTTCGCCTCAGCGAGGTCGAGTGGCATCGTCCAGGTGATGTTTTCCTCAGCCTGGAGCCGGAGGACAGCATCGTCACCCGCACCGTGAAGGCACTTACACAGATGATTCCTGGTAGCAAATTCGTCACTCGTGCAGACCAAGCCCACGCCTCCCATATCGTCGCATTCGGAACACGAAACAAACTCCCCCAACTCTCCGGACAGGAACGTCTCGTCTTCTGCCTCGACAGCGATATCGCTCCTCTGCCCTCCGAATCGAAAGGACTGCGTGGTTACATCGATTCAGCCACGGAAGTTCTTGTCGCTGTTGAAGTGCCTGATCCCGTTCCAGCCAAAGGCGACGAAGAACCCCAGCATGGCCGCAAACCCGGCTCACTCGGACGCCTTCTCCCTGGCTTCACCATCGACCATCTGCCAGACGGGCTTCAAATCAGCGGCTTACTTCCGAAAAACGACCGCCAAGTGCTGTTGAAGGCGTTTCATCTCGACGAACACGGCTTCATCTCCGCTTCGTAACGGCAGTCACCTCACTCCACCGCAAAAAGCGCCTGGATGTCTGCTTGCGTGAGCTGAAGCTTGTCGGTGCGGCCGGTGAGTAATCCCTCGACGAGCGCGGCCTTTTTCTGCTGCATGGCCACCACACGCTCCTCGATGGTGCCTTCGCAGATGAGCTTGTGGACGAAAACGGGCTTCGTCTGGCCGATGCGGTGCGCACGGTCGCTCGCCTGGGCCTCGGCGGCGGGATTCCACCACGGGTCGTAATGGATCACGGTGTCCGCTGCGGTGAGATTGAGGCCCGCGCCGCCCGCTTTGAGGCTGATGAGGAAAACGGGGACGTTTCCGGTCTGGAACTCGCGGATCGGTGTCTCGCGGTCCTTCGTGCTGCCGGTGAGTTTCACAAAGTGCGTGCCGTCCTTCTTCAAACGAGCCTCGATGAGCGCGAGCATCTCGGTGAACTGCGAGAAGATCAAAATGCGGCGGCCTTCCTCAATCAACTCGGGCAGCATTTCGTCCATCAGATAGGCCGTCTTGGCCGATTCCTCGACGTTTTGCGCGGTTTCCTGCTTGAGCAGCTTCGGATGGCAGCAGACCTGCCGCAGTTTTAGCAGCGCATCGAGCACGACGATCTGCGAGCGGTCCAAACCGTTCACGGCGATGGCTTCGCGCACGCGTTTGTCCATCGCGGCGCGTATCGTCTCATACAAATCGGTCTGTTCTTTGCCGAGCGTGATGTTGTGCAGAATTTCCGTCTTCGGCGGCAGTTCCTTGGCCACGGCGTCCTTCGTGCGGCGCAGCATGAGGGGCTGGATTCGGGTGCTGAGCTGCTTTTGGCGGTCCGCATCGGCATCGCGCTCAATCGGATTGCGGTAGTGCTGACGAAACGTGTCCGCATCGCTCAACAAACCGGGCATGAGGAAGTGGAACAGGCTCCACAGCTCGCCGAGATGGTTTTCCATCGGCGTGCCGGTGAGACAGAGGCGGTGTCTGGCCTTCAAACTGCCGCAGACCTGCGCGGCGAGGCTTTTGGGGTTCTTGATGTTCTGCGCCTCATCGAGCGCCACGATGTGCCACTCCTGCTCGCGCATCACCTCGGCATCGCGCACGAGCAGCGGATAGCTCGTCACGACGAGGTCATACTGCTTCAGGAATTTGAAGTCGCTCTTCCGGCTCTGCCCGTGCATCAGCAGCAGGCTCAGTGTCGGCGTGAATTTGATCGACTCGTTGATCCAGTTCCGCAAAACGCTCGTCGGGGCCACGATGAGGCAGGGATGCTCCATGCGGCCGCTTTCCTTCTCGATGAGGATGTGTGTGAGCGTTTGCAGCGTTTTGCCCAGGCCCATGTCGTCAGCCAAAATGCCGTGCAGGCCAAACTCGCGCAGGAATTGCATCCACGAGGCTCCTTCGCGCTGATAATCGCGCAAACTGGCCTTCAGCGAAGGAGGCGGTTCGATCAAAGTAATGCGCTGGAAGTTCTCCAACTGCTGCGAGAGCGCTGAAAGCTCCGCTGGAGCACGAATCGGCAATCCATCAAGCGTGGCGAGCTGGGCCGCTCGGAGCTTGTCGAGCTGCAGTTTGCCGTCTTTGCGCACCGGACGCGTGGCGAGCAGTTCATCAAAGAAACGCAGCAGCACTAGCAAACGCTCAGCGGGCACCGAGAGCACGTCATCGCGATCGCCGCCGAGGGAGAGCAGGAAGCGCTGGTCGAGATTTTTTTCCAAAACAGCCGCGGTGAGCCCTTGATCGATGCAATCGACCAGCAACGGCACCAGCGAGATGCGTCGCCCTTCGATCTCGACGCCAAGATCGAGCGAAAACCAATCCCGGCCGCCTTTGTCGTTCTGCAAGTCACTGAACCACTCGTCCTCGCCGGCCTCATGAATTTGAAAGCCGATGTCTTCCGCCACTTCGACACGCCAGCCGGACTCGCCAAGCTTCTTGGTCTGCTCTTGAAGAAACTGCGCCCAAAACAGCGCCTGATCGCCCGCGATGGCCATGTAACCCAGCGTGGACTCTTCAGCCTTCGCGCCGGGAATCGCCTCGGCGAAGGGTTTCAGGCCGAGCGACGACAAATCGGTCAGCAGGAGCCTTTCGGAGCGCAGATTGCGCACGACGGTGTGCTTTGTGCCGCTGTCATCCGTCCACTGATGCGCGGGGCTGCGCACGAGCATCTCAAAGCGTCGCGGGCAGCCTTCATACTCCGCAAAGGGCTGCGCGATGGCGATGCTGCGCGGTGTCCAGCCACCGATGCCGCGTTTCGCGGTGATCTGCGGCACCTGCACGGCGATGCGACGCACCACGAGTACTGGTTTTGGCTCCGATGGCGGAAGCTCTTCTTTGATTTCGAGCTCCACGCTCTCGCTCTGCGGTGAAGGCGAGGCCTTGTCCTGCACACGGGCCATCTTCTCGATGCGCTGACGGCCTTCTTCGATGTCGAGCATCAGCATGACCGCCGCCGCGTGCGAGCAGAGTGAACCTTGCACGCAGGTGCAGTGCGAGGTCATCGCCAGCGAGCCATCCTCACGCAGCCGCAGGTGCACCGTGACGGAGGCCGTGTTGAACAAACCGGTGCCCACGCCCGCGATGATCTCCACCTCGCAATCCGAGCACACATGCACGCCTGCCAGACCGATATCGCCATGCTTCAACAAGCGCCCGCCCTCATCGATCTGTTGGCGCCGGAACAGCCACAGCCACGACTTCGAGCGCACCTGCGCCCAGAGCTTGAGAAAAGGAAAGCCGCCGAGATTCATTAAATCAGAACGGCGTCGTTGGGGTAGGTTGCGACCATGCCCGTGTCGAGCGTGGCGACCTTGCCTCCGTTTCGACGTGCCAGCTCGACCAGCCAGGCATCGGTGACTTGTCGATGACCTTGGATCTGACGGTTTGGCACCTCACGATAAGGCAGGTCGTCTCCCCAATACTCATGCAGCGGGTGTGCCTCGACTCCGGCAAGCGCCTTCCAAGCCGCTGCGGCGCTCGTGTCGATGGCAAGGTGCATGTGCAAACGCAGCAGCGTTCCCTGAGTCACTGAACAGGTGGCAAAGGGCTCTTGAAGTCGATTAAACCACGCTTCCGCTTGTGAATGCGCCGGATGTCCTGAGAGCACATGCGCGGACAGAACACTGCCATCGACGAGCCAGGTCATGCCAGTCCACGCAGGTCGTTGTCATCTTCAATGCGATGCACATCCTCCATGGTGAACGGTTCGCTGGGTGACACAGGAATTTTGTATCCATGCGTGATTTCCATTGGCTGAGGCGCAGGCTTGCGCAAACCCGGCAGACGGCTCAACGCACGCCTGACCACACTGCCGACGCTGGCATGCTCCCTCTTCGCCAGGGCCTCCAGGCTGGCGTAGGTTTCGTCGTCGATTTCAATGGTGTGCATGGGTGAAATTGGCTTTCGGGCTCCAGCTTGTCAAACATTGCGCTTCACCGCGTCCCACGCCTCGTCCATCTCCGCGAGGCTGAGCTTGCCGAGTTCCTTGCCGTGTTCGCGGAGGTGGGTCTCCATCGCGTGGAAGCGGCGCACGAACTTGTCGTTCGCGGCGGCGAGCGCAGACTCGGATTCGATGCCGAGCTTGCGGGCGAGATTGACGACGCTGAAGAAGAGATCGCCGATCTCCTCCTCGATGTGCTTTTTGTCGCCGCTTTGCACGGCTTCTTCGAGTTCGGCGGTCTCCTCGCGGATTTTGTCAAAGACCGGCGCGGCATCCGGCCAGTCGAAGCCGACACGCGCGGCCTTCTTTTGCAGCTTTTGGCCGCGCATGAGGGCTGGCAGGCCGCCGCCCACTCCATGGAGCATGCCTTCATGCTGCGTGCCCTTTTCCTGACGCTTGATGGCATCCCATTGCGTGAGCACGGCGTCGCTTGTCACGGCGGTGGTATCGCCAAAGACGTGCGGGTGGCGACGGATGAGCTTGTCGCATAGGCCGTGGGCCATTTGATCGAGATCGAAGGCACCGCTTTCACTCGCGATCTCGGCATGCAGCACGGGTTGCAGCAGGATGTCGCCGAGTTCGTCACAAATCTGCGCCGGATCACCGCCGCGGATGGCCTCGGCCACCTCGTAGGCTTCCTCAATGACATGCGGGATCAGCGACTCATGCGTCTGCTCCATGTCCCACGGGCAACCGCCCGGCGCACGCAGTCGATGCACCACATAGCGCAGGCGGGTGAGGGCATCGGGGTGGTGGAGCATCGTGGCGTCATCGTGCATCGGCGGAGGTAGCGCGTGCGGAGGCGGGTGCGAAGAAATTTTTAGCCTTAGATGATGAGGGCTTGGCAAACCGGACGTTTTCCGTGAGTATCAAACAACAACCTCATTCGAGCCATGCCGCGCAAACTCAGCCACATCGCACCGGACTGGTGGGATTACACCACCCTCGACTTTGACCTCATCAACGATGCCGCGAGGCTCACGGAACGTGACCTGCGCCAGCTCTCTCGTCCAGGATTCAAAGTCGTGATGTATGACACGCTGGAGGATTTCTACCTCGCCGAGGCGCTGGAATACATCCACGCCTGGCGGCAGGCCACCCCGGACAATCCGACCGGCATTTGCGGCCCCATCGGCCCCACGGAGCAGCTTCCGCTGGTGGCGCGGCTGATCAATGACCTCGGCATCTCCATCAAGGACGGCCATTTCTGGGGCATGGACGAGTGGTACGACGAACACACAAAGAAGGAGGTGACCATGGAGCATCCGTTGTCGTTCGAGCGGGCGGACAGGCAGCTTTGCTTCGACCGCATGCAGAAAAAACTGTGCATGCCGGATTCGCACCTGCATTTCCCGAAGGCGGATGTGACGGAATATGTGAAGAGCTGGCAGAGCGGCGTGCGCTGCGTGGTGATGCAGGGCGGCCAGGGTGACATTAAGCACTGGGCCTTCAACGATCCGCTGAAAAGGACCGGCAAATGGAAGAACGAACCGCCGCCACCTGCGGAGTATCGCAAACTTGGCACTCGCGTCGTCGAACTGCATCCCGTGACCCTGGCACAAAACGCCCGCACCTCCGGTGGCGGAAACATCACGATGGTGCCGAAAATGGCGATCACAGTCGGCCCCAAGGAAACGTGGATGGCGGAGAAAGTGAGCATCTGGCACGCCGGCATGCACGACAACCCGCTCGGACAGCGCCTCACTGCACTGATGATCTCCAAACGCTTGGCGGACAGCGCCGTGCCGATGTCCCTGCTCGCCGACCATCCGAACGTGCAGTTCAACTATTATCGCGGCGGTCTCGGCCACTGCGAGGTGGAGATGCACTGACCGCCGGAGGCGGTAATGATGAATTCAGAATGACGAATGAAATGCCGCAAGAAGCGACCCATTCATCATTCTGGTTTCGTCATTCGCGGCTCTGAGCAATCTAATCACCCAAGACTTCCCACCGCGCCATGCTCCAGACTCTCGATGTCGCCCTCGGCCTCTCGTTCATCTTTTTCCTCTTCAGCGTGCTCGTCTCGACAACGAGCGAGATGATCCTGTCCTGGACAAATGCTCGCGGAAAAATGCTGTGGAAAGCATTGGCCCACCTCATGCCGAATGCTGGGCACGGAAAGGCAGCGGAGCCGCTGAAGGATTTCGTGCAGCATCCCTTGATGTTGAGCATGCACCGGCACACCACGGCTGATGACGGAGTGGCGAAGCATTTCCCGTCCTATCTTTCGAGTTCGCAGTTCAGCCAGGTGCTGATGGATGTGATCGAGACAAAAGGAACCGAGGCCATGGCGGAGACGCGTTGGGAGCAGGTGCGTTCGGGCATCGCACAACTGCCGGCGGAGACTCGCGGCTCGCTGCTGGCCCTGAGTCGTGACGCGGAGCGCAATCTGCTGCCCGGTCAGGATCCGATCAGCGTGTTCCAGTTCCTCGCCGGACAGTGGTTTGACGAGATGATGAACCGCAGCACGGGCTGGTACAAGCGGCTCACGCAGGCATGGAACTTCTGCCTTGGCATCGGACTCGCCATCGCCTGCAATCTGAACGTCATCGCCATCACGCGTGCTCTTTCCACGAATGACGAGCTGCGAGCGGCTTTCGTGCAGAAGGCGGAAGCCTCCGTGAAGGCGCAGTCCGAACTCGCGGCCAAAATGGGCTTTGAGCAATCGAAGGGGGCGCGAGCAGTTTTCGACGAAGCCGTGACCGAGTTGTCCGACGCCGGTTTCCCGGTGGGCTGGAACAAAACAACGGCGAAAGCCTGGGCCACGCATCCCTTTAGCACCTTTTTCGAGAGCCTGCTTGGCTGGCTGATGGCCGGAGCCGCGGCGGCGCTCGGCGCTCAGTTCTGGTTCGACCTGATGAAAAAGATCATCAACATGCGTGGCACCGGGGCGAAGCCGGATTCGAGTCAGAATGTGCCGCAAGGAGAAGCGGGCATGGCCGCAGGACCGATCCCGCCAGCCGGCCTCATCATCGACGGAACGGAATCACGTCAGTGAAAGGTCCGCGTGCCAAACTATCATTTGCTATTCGGTCAAAGCAGGCGACATACAGGCGCACGTTAACCTGACAAAGGCTAAGTAAAGTTGCTCATCAGGTTGATTCTTTGGTGTTCTGAAATCCGATCACGGAGCTTGCTGGAGTCTTTTCGCAGGCTGACCGAACCTAGAAAACGATATGAATACCAAAATGTATGTGGGCAACCTGCCCTTCAGCGCCACCTCCGACGACATCAACAGCCTGTTCTCTGAATATGGCGGCGTGACCGATGTCTTCCTTCCCATTGACCGCGATTCCGGACGTCCTCGCGGCTTTGCTTTTGTGACCATGGATTCCAGCAACGCCATGGACGCGGCCATCCGCGGCTTGAACAGCAAGGAGTATGGTGGCCGGAACTTGAGCGTCAATGAGGCTCGTCCGAAGGAAGAGCGTCCTTCCGGCGGCTACGCTGGTAAGAGCGGCGGCCGTGGCGGTTATGGCGGCGGCGGCGGTCGCGATCGCTATTAATTGACCTGATCCCATTCAAATACACGGCGGCGCTCTGAAAAGAGCGCCGCTTTTTTGTGCCATCCGCTCTGGGTCTTGGGATGTCGGCGGTGATGTTTTGGGGCATTTCCTCGGCGCTTTGATCGAGAGGTGAGTTCCCCGCCTAAGCCGTCCCATGCCGCTGCCCTTCTTGATTGATCAAAGCCGCCGCAGTTTCGACTGGGGCAAAATCAGGTTTCGAGAGGTATCGCCTCGCAAGTGCGCATGCCGCGGAGGATGCGGCGGGTGCATTGCTCGAAGTGGGCCATGACTTCATCGGCGTTTGTTTCGGGTGGCAACGTGGCATCGACCCGTGCGGGTTGTCCGGCGATCTGATCGAGCAGCACGAGCACGTCTGTGAGCGAATGGAACAACTGCGCCTCCTGCTCGGCCTCCGGCAGCATGACAAAGGCGAGGTTCAGCAGCCAGCGGCCGTCTTTTTGCAGCAAAAAGCGCTGCGGACGAAAGTCGGTGCTGTCAGGCAGATAGCCCTCCTGCCGCACGAGATACGGGCCGTGGCCGCCGGGGGCCCACGCGAGGTTCATCACCTCGCAGCGGGCGGCGTCATTGGAGAGCGCGGGCATGGCTCAGGTGAAAAGGATGTGCGTGCCGGCTCCGGCGGACTCGTTGTAGAAATCACCGACGGTGAGCACGCCATCGACGCGGTCCATGAGGTCCTCCTTCTTCAGCTTGAACATGTCCATCGCCAGCTTGCAGGCGTAGATCTTGCCGCCGGAGTCGGAGATGAGCTCCAGGAACTCGCGCACGGGCGGGATGTCGAGCTTCTCCATCTCCTTGTTCATGAGATGCGTCGCAAAGGCGGACACACCGGGCAGGGCACCCATCCAGGTGGGAAACGGCATCGTCATCGGCAGGCCAAGCATCGGCATCGCCATGTTCAGCGCGGAATTGCCGACCGTGGCCACCTTGAGGCTGTCGAGTGTCTTGTTTGCCAGCGCGTTCAGGCCAAAAAAGGTGAAGAACAGCGAGGCCTCGATGCCCTCCATGCGTGCGCCATTAGCCATGATCAGCGCCGGGTAAATCCCATCCAGCGAGCCGCGGCTCACGATGATGGACATCTTTTTCACAGGTTGTTTGTCGTCGGTCATAAGAGTTTCAAGTTTCAGGTTTCACGTTCATCAAATGCAGCCGACGGGCTTCGGAATGCCGGCGATTTTGGAAGACTTCTTCAGCGGGCCGCCGGGGAAGAGATCGTAGAGCTCCTTCGTCGTCACGACGCCGCTCTTGCCCATGCTGCGGATGGTCAGCGCCGCGCCCTTGGCCTGCTGCTCACGCAAATAGCGCACGACTCTCATGTGGCCGTCCGTCAGCGCCCCGATGCCCTCTTCGGCCGCGATCGCCGAAGCGATTTGCTCGTTCCATTGCGACATGTCCGTCAGATAGCCTTCTTCATTCACGTCGATGTCTGTTCCTGCGATGTTCTTTTTCATGGTGGGTTATGCGGTGAGCGGTTTCTTTTTCTGTCGGCTGATGCCAGGCAGCGGCCAGGCTTTGAGAAGCACATTCCAATACACATGCCGGAAGGCCAGTTTGCCGAGATGATTCAGTCGAGACTCTTCCAGCAGCTTCATCGGTCCAAAAGCGAACGGGAAATTCCCTTCGTGCGGCTCATACTCGTAATTGAAGTCAATGAGCAGCGCCTTGCCGTTGCCGGACTCGATGAAGCAGTTCGAGTGGCCGTCGAATTCCTCCTTCAATGGCTCGCCGCGAATGTGGCGCATCACATTATCGGCGAGCGTTTCGCTCTCAAAGTGTGCGACCGAGCCCGCTTTGGACGCGGGGACGTTCGTCGCGTCGCCGATGACGAAGACATCCGGATGCTGGAGCGATTGCAGCGTGTGCTTGTGCGTCGGGATGAAGTCGAGGTCGTCGCCAAGCGAGCTGCGGCGCACGGCCTCGTCGCCCATGTTCGTCGGTGTCGTCACGAGCAGGTCGTAGGGCACCTCGCGACCATCAAAGCACACCAGTTTGTCGTTTTCCTGGTCCACTCGTTCCGCCACGAAGTCGGTGACGAGCTCGATGCCCTTGTCCGTGAGCAGATGGCCGAGCTTCTTGGATGCTTTCGGCTTCGTGAAGGCCCCGGACAACGGCGTGACGTAGGTGAGCGTGACCTTGTCGCGCAGACCACGCTCGCGGAAAAACGTGTCGGCGAGGAAGGTGAACTCCAGCGGGGCCACCGGGCACTTGATCGGCATCTCGTTGATGTGCACCACTACTCGACCGCCTTGAAAAGCCGCCAGCTTGTCCCGCAGCGCCTTCGCGCCATCGAGCGTGTAGAAGTCGTGCACGTTCACACGCCACTTCGGCCCCAGCATGCCCTCCGTCTCCTCCGGAGCCGTGCGACATCCCGTGGCGACGATCAAAACATCATACTTCAGCTCGCGACCGTCCTTCAGCGTCACCGCATGGTCCTGCGGCGTGATTTGATCCACCTCCGCCTGCACAAACTCGACCCCGCGCGGCATGAAGTCCCGCGTGTTCCGCACGATCTGGCTCTCGTCATAAATCCCGAAAGGCAGGAAGAGAAAGCCCGGCTGGTAAAGATGCCTCTCCGAGCGGTCCACGACCGTCATCCGCCATTCGGAGGCAGGCAGGCGGCGGCGCAGATGGTTGGCCATCATGGTGCCGGCGGTGCCGCCGCCGAGGATGAGGAGATGCTTGCTCATGGTTGGGTGAAAGGTTGTCTTGCAAGACGACTATATGAGCGTATGCGTATATGCAATATTTAACTCCAACCCGATTTTGCCCCTCATGAGCGCTTCCCTTGCCACCGATGCCCGCGGCATCATCCAACCCTGTCCCGCCTGCGGCACCGCCAACCGCATCGCCTACGCCAAAGTAGCCACCCAAGGCCGCTGCGGCACCTGCAAGGCCGATCTGCCCCTCGTGGCCGCGCCCGCGGAAATCAGCGACATCGAGGCCTTCGCCGCGCTGGTGAGCCAGAGCCCGTTGCCTGTCGTGATCGACTTCTGGGCACCGTGGTGTGGCCCCTGCAAGATGATGGCCCCGGAGTTCGCCAAAGCGGCCGCTCAAGCCGCTGGCGAGGCTCTTTTCGTCAAAGTGAATACCGACGAGCAACCACAGATCGCCGGACAATTCCGCATCCAGGGCATTCCCGCCTTCGCACTGATCCGTGATGGCAAACTCACCGCCCAGACCAGCGGCTTCCAGCCCGCCGCGCGATTGCTCGCATGGATGCGGCAGAACTGAGTCTTCACCCACGCGAACTCGAGGCAAACAGCAGCCCGAGAAACGCGCCATACAAGGCTCCTCGCCACCACGTCGAGGTGAGCGGGCAGGTGCCCGTGCTGCACTGGCCGAAGTAGCCCATGACAGAGCCCAGCGCGGCTCCGATGGCGATGGGAAGCAGGTAGCGGATCATGGATGTGAATGCTTGTTCGCCATGAAATACAACACCGGCACGGCCATGCGGCTGATGAACAGGCTTGCGATTTCACCTGCCATTAATGCGATAGCGAGACCTTGGAAGATGGGATCGGCGAGGATGACGGCGGCTCCGACGACGACGGCCATCGCGGTGAGCAGCATCGGGCGGAAGCGAACGGCGCCGGCGTCGATCACGGCCTCGCTCAGCGGCATGCCCTCGCGGATGCGCAGTTCGATGAAATCGACGAGGATGATCGAGTTGCGCACCACGATGCCGCCGCCGGCCATGAAGCCGATCATGCTCGTGGCGGTGAAGAAGGCATCGAGCAGCCCGTGCGCGGGCAAAATGCCCACCAGCGAGAACGGGATGGCTATCATCACAATCGCTGGCGTGATGAAGCTGCGGAACCAGCCGACCATGAGCACGTAGATGAGGATCAAACACGCGCCGAAGGCTGCGCCGAGATCACGAAAGACCTCGATGGTGATGTGCCACTCGCCGTCCCACTTCATCGACGGCTCTTCGTCGCTGAAGGGCATCGAGGCGTTGAGGATCTTCAATGCCGCGCCGCTGCCTCCGAACTCGCGCGTGTCGAGCTTCTTGAGCGCCTCATTCATCTGGAAGATGGCATACACAGGGCTTTCGACCACGCCGGCGACATCGCCGATGACGTAGGTCACGGGCATGAGGTTCTTGTGATAGCGGCTTTTTTCGACGGTGACGTGCTCGACCTTCACCAGCTCACGCAGCGGCACGAGTGGCGAGCCGCTGGAACCGGGTTCGGGCAGTGCATTGGCATCGCCGGAACGCACGCGGAGGGCCAAAAGCTCCTCGGGCGTGGTTTTGGCACTGCGTGGCAGTTCGAGGCGGATGTTCACGTCTTCCTTCTCGGCAGGCTGATGCAGCAAATCGACGCTTTCACCATCCACAGCGATCTTGAGCGTCTGCGAGATGGTGGCGGCGCTGATGCCGTGCAGCGCGGCTTTTTCCTTGTCGATGATGAAGCGGGCCTTCTTCTGATCGGCCTCGATGTACCAATCGACATCGACGACGCCCGGAGTGGCCTTGAAGATCGTTTTGACCTTCTCGGCGAGCTTCAACCGCGACTCGTCATCGGGTCCGTAAATCTCCGCGACGAGCGTTTGCAGCACCGGCGGCCCTGGCGGCACCTCGGCGATGGCCACGCGGGCACCGTAACGCTCCGCGATGGCCGCCACGGCAGGACGCACGCGTTTGGCGATGTCGTGGCTCTGCGCCTTGCGCTCATGCTTGTTCACGAGATTGACCTGGATGTCCGCCACGTTGGCGCCGCGGCGCATGAAGTAGTGCCGCACGAGCCCGTTGAAGTTGTAGGGCGAGGCGACGCCGGCATACACCTGATAATCCGTGACCTCCGGCTCGGTGCGGATCGCCGCGGCCATCTCGCGGGCCACCGCGGCTGTTTTTTCCAAAGAAGAGCCTTCCGGCATGTTCAGGATCACCTGGAACTCGCTCTTGTTGTCGAAGGGCAGCATCTTCACCTTCACCCAGCCGATGCCGACGGTGCCCATGCTGCCGAGCAGCAGCACCGTGATGCCGATCAGGAAGACCCAGCGCCAGCCTGTGTGATGAATGAGCGGCCCCATGATGCGGCGGTAGAGGCGCGTGAAGAAGTCATCCGTGTTGCCATGCGCATCCGTCGGACCAGTCGGACTCGTCTGCCCCGTCCGACGAAACCAGCCCAAAATCCGAATCGATGCCCACGGCGTCACAATGAACGCGATCAACAACGACCAAAACATCGCCGCGCTGGCACCGATCGGGATCGGGCGCATGTAGGGGCCCATGAGGCCGCCGACGAAGGCCATCGGCAGCACGGCGGCGATCACGGCGAAGGTGGCGAGGATGGTGGGATTCCCCACCTCACCCACGGCCTCGACGGCGATGGTGCTCCAACTACGTCCTTTGTTTTGCGGCAGATGAAAGTGCCGCACGATGTTCTCCACCACCACGATGGCATCATCGACGAGGATGCCGATGCTGAAGATCAGCGCGAAGAGCGTGATGCGGTTCAGCGTGAAGCCATAGAGGTAGAAAATGAGCAACGTGAGCGCCAGCGTGGCCGGTATCGCCACGGCGACGATGCCACTCTCCCGCCAACCGAGCGTGAACCAGATGAGGATCGCCACGCTGAACACTGCAATGCCCATGTGCAGCAGCAACTCGTTCGACTTCTCCGCCGCGGTCTCGCCATAGTTGCGCGTGATGCTCACGGCTACATCCGCTGGAATGACGCTGCCCTTGAGCAGCTCGACCTTGTGCAGCACTTCATCCGCCACGCTGATCGCGTTCGCGCCGGGACGTTTGGCGATGCTGAGTGTCACCGCAGGCTCGTCTCCCGTAGGCGCGTTCGCCAGAACGCGGGATTCGGCCTCCCGCAAACTGGCGTTTGCGCCTACACCATGACCATGAAACACATACTGCGTCGGCTCTTCGCCTCCATCGACGATGTCGGCGACCTCGCGCAGATACACCGGACGACCACTGAAGACACCGATGACCACATTGCCGACTTCTTCGGCCGTTTTGAGGAAAGCGCCGGTTTCGACGAGCACCTCGTCATTGCCCGTGGTGAGGCCACCGGCGCGAAATTGGCGATTCGACTGCTGCAGCATCGGCACGAGGCCCGCGGGACTCAGATTGCGGCTGGCGAGCTTCACAGGATCGAGCATCACACGCACCGCGCGACGCGATCCGCCGAGCAAGGTCGTCTCCGCCACCAGCGGCACCTGTTTGATCGATTCATCCACCTGCGCGGCCAATCGGCGCAGCGTGAGATGATCATAGCGGGCGCTGTGAAAGGTGAGCGCGAGGATGGGCACGTCGTCGATGCTCTTCGGCTTGATGATCGGCATCGAGACGCCCATCGGCATGCGGTCAAAGTTCGAGCGCAGCTTCTCGGTGATCTTCACCAGGCTGCGCTCGGGATCTTCGCCCACTTTGAAACGCACGATGACGAGGCTCTCGCTGTGGCGTGAGGTGCTGTAGAGGTACTCCACGCCGGGCACCTCCCATAAAAGCTTCTCCATCGGCCGCGTGGCACGCTCCTCGATCTCCTTCGCGGTCGATCCTGGCATGGCGACCATCACATCGATCATCGGCACCTTGATCTGCGGCTCCTCCTCGCGCGGCAGCAGCACAATCGCCGCCGCGCCGAGCAAAACGGACGCGATGACGACCAGCGGCGTCAGCTTTGAATCGATGAAAGCAGCGGCAATTCTCCCAGCGATTCCTAGATGCGAAGCAAAGTGGCCATCTCGCTCCGTCGAGATGAGCTGAGGGCTCTCGCCAGCACCTGCCGCAGGCGAAGTTTGAGAACCGCTACTGTTGGCGGAAACGCTGTGCTCATCTCGCGGGAGCGAGATGGCTACTGTACTTTTGGACTCGCTCATGGCTGCACGGTCACGGGTTGGCCATCGGCGAGACGCGCGATGTCGCTCACGATGACCTGTTCACCTTCCTCGATGCCGGACAGCACCTCGACACGGCCGTCGAGCACCTTGCCAGTCTTCACGAGCCGCAGCGCGGCTTTTCCATCCTTCGCCACAAACACGATCTCCATCTGCCCACGCTTCAAAACGGCGCTTTGCGTCACCAGCAGCAGCTTCGTCTCCGCCACCGGCACGGACACGCGGCCAAACTGCCCCGTGCGCAGGCCCTCCGTCGCCGGAAGATCGAGCTTCACCAAAAACGTGCGGCTCACCGGATCAGCCACCGGCGAGATTTCGGTCACCGTGCCCTCGATGACCTTCGCAAGACGCACCGGCATCTTTTCACCGAGCTTCACGCGATCCAAAATCGCCTCCGGCAGATCGGCCTCAAAGCGCAGCGAGGTCGGTGCCTCGATTTCGAGCAACGGCTTGCCCGGCATGGCGAGATCGCCCACATCCGCCAGCTTGCGCGTGACCACGCCATCGAAGGGCGCGGTGACTTTGGCGTAGCTGAGTATCGTTTCGGCCTCGCTGACCGCTCCGGTGCCTATTTTCACGCGAGCATCCGCCGCATCGAATTCCTGCCGCGTGGTCGCATTGCTTGCGATGAGCTGCTTTTGACGATCAAAGTCGCGTTTCGCCTGATCGAGCATCGCACGGGCCTGATCGACCTTCGCCTGGATCTCCTGCACATCGAGCCGCGCCAGCAAATCGCCCGCTTTCACCATCGCACCCGGCGTGGCGATGTAGTCGAGCACGCGACCGCTGACCTTCGCCTCGACCATGGCGCGTTTTTTCGAGCGCACCGTGCCCACGACCTCCTCCACTGCCGTGTGGGGGCTCCATTTCGCCGCCTCGGCCTTCACGGTCACGTTGGGCAAGGCAGGAACTGGAGCGGGGGGGGGCTCATGCCGACCACAAGCGGCCAGCACGAGGACGGGGAGGAGTCGTGAGAAGAGTTTCATGTTCTGGAGAAAGTGATGCGGGCACTCCTGCCCGCAGGTTACGCTTTGCAGGCAGGAGTGCCCGCATCACAACCGACGCCGAGCTTTTTGAGCACCGTCTCCGCCGGACAAAAGCCAGTGAAGGCGGATTGCAGCAAGTTTGCGCCGACAAAGGCGGTGAGCCACAGCCAGTTCGGACTCACGTAGTGTGCCAGCGTGAGGCTGGTAAGGATCATGGTGCCCGCGAGGGCGCGGATGGCGTTTTCGAGTTTCATGGTTTTGGGGTGGTGGAATTTGTTTGAGCGGCCCGAACCTCCTCCGGGCTCTTCGGCAGCAGCACGCAGGCCGGACAGCCTTGCCGGCTCATCTGCAAACCTGCCAGCATCGCTGCCAGCGCGGCGATGAGGATGAAGAGTCGGTTCGGAGTCATGGCGGTGTTTTATTCAACTATATGAGTTTATACGCATACAGTGTGGCGAGGCAAATGGTTTTTGGCGGGTGAGCGAGGTGGAGTCTGCAGGAGCGAACGAAGCAGTGCAGGGTGCTGCACCACATTGCCAAAAACCCCGCTCCAGCGGATGCCGGAGCGGGGCTTGGGGGGGTGGGTTTCGGATCACTTCTTCAAATCGAAGCGGTCCAAATGCATGACCTTGGTCCAGGCGGCAACGAAGTCGGTGACGCACTTCGTCTGGTTGTCGGCGCTGGCATAGACCTCGGCGATGGCGCGGAGCTGGGAGTTCGAGCCGAAGACGAGATCGACGGAGGTGGCCATCCATTTCATCTGGCCGCTCTTGCGATCAGTTCCTTCGTAGAAGTGCTCGCAGCGGGGCGAGACCTTCCACTCGGTGTCCATGTCGAGCAGGTGGACGAAGAAGTCGTTCGTCAATGCGCCTCGATTCTTCGTGAGCACGCCGAGGTCGGGATGGCCGGTGTTCGTGCCGAGCACGCGCAGGCCGCCGACGAGCACGGTCATCTCCGGCGCGGTGAGCGTGAGGAGTTGAGCACGATCGACGAGATTCTCCGGCGCGGGGCGATCCAGTTCGTGGCCGAGGTAGTTGCGGAAGCCGTCTTGCTTCGGTTCGAGGAAGGCGACGGATTCGACATCGGTCATCTCCTGCGTGGCATCGGTGCGGCCGGGGGTGAAGGGCACTTTCACGTCATGACCGGCTTTCTTCGCGGCGGCTTCGATGGCGGCATTGCCAGCGAGCACGATCAAATCGGCGAGCGAGACCTTTTTGCCGCCCTTGTTGAAGTCGCTCTGCACTTTTTCCAAAGCGGCGAGCACTTTGGCGAGTTGCGCGGGGTTGTTGACCTCCCAGTCCTTCATCGGTGCGAGGCGGATGCGAGCACCGTTGGCTCCGCCGCGCTTGTCGCTGCCGCGGAAGGTGGCTGCGGAGGCCCAGGCGGTGGCGACGAGTTCGGAGGTGCTGAGGCCGGAATCGAGGATCTGTGCCTTCAGCTTCGCGATGTCCTGCTCGTTGATGAGTTCGTGATCGACAGCGGGCACGGGGTCCTGCCAGACGAAGGTCTGCTTGGGCACTTCGGGGCCGTGGTAGCGGGCGAGTGGTCCCATGTCGCGATGCGTGAGCTTGAACCAGGCTTTGGCAAAGGCGTCCTCGAACTCCTTCGGATTCTCCAGGAAGCGTTTGGTGATCTTGGCATACGCGGGGTCCGTTTTCAGCGCGATGTCGGTGGTGAACATCATCGGCGCGTGGCTCTTCGACTTGTCGTGCGCATCAGGCACGGTGCCTTTGCCTGCGCCGTTTTTTGGACGCCACTGCTTCGCTCCGGCGGGGCTGGTGGTCAGCTCCCAATCGTAAGCGTAGAGATTCGAGAGATACATGTGCGACCAGCGGGCGGGTGCGCTGGTCCACGCGCCTTCGAGGCCGCTGGTGATGGTGTCAGCGCCATTGCCTTTGCCGCATTTGTTCTTCCATCCGAGGCCCTGCTCCTCCAGCGGCGCGGCTTCGGGCTCGGGGCCGACGTTCTTCGCATCGCCTGCGCCGTGCGCTTTGCCAAAGGTGTGACCACCGGCGATGAGCGCGACGGTTTCCTTGTCATTCATCGCCATGCGGGCAAAGGTTTCACGAATGTCCTTCGCGGCGGCGAGCGGGTCAGGATTGCCATTCGGGCCTTCGGGATTCACGTAGATGAGGCCCATCTGCACCGCGGCGAGCGGTTTATCCAATGCACGCTCGTCCTTGTAGCGCTTGTCACCGAGCCAGGTGCTCTCCGGTCCCCAGTAGATGTCCTCCTGCGGCTCCCACACATCGGCGCGCCCACCGGCGAATCCGAGTGTCTGAAAGCCCATCGACTCCAGCGCGACATTGCCAGCGAGTATCATGAGATCGGCCCACGAGATCTTGTTGCCATACTTCTGCTTGATGGGCCAAAGCAGGCGGCGGGCCTTGTCGAGGTTCGCATTGTCCGGCCAGCTATTCAGCGGGGCAAAACGCTGCGTGCCATAGCCCGCGCCGCCGCGTCCATCGGTCACGCGATACGTTCCGGCGCTGTGCCAGGCCATGCGAATCATGAACGGGCCGTAGTTGCCGTAATCGGCGGGCCACCAGTCCTGCGAGGTGGTCATGAGCTGCTCCAGATCCTTCTTCAGCGCGGCGTAGTCGAGCTTCTTGAACTCCTCGACGTAGTCGAAGGCTTCGCCCATCGGATTTCCCTTCGGCGAGTTTTGATGAAGGATGCTGAGGTTGAGCTGGTTCGGCCACCAGTCGCGATTCGACATGGCGCTGGCGGCGGTGTGACGGCTGGCTGAGGCGGGAGCGCCCATGACCGGGCATTTGCTGAGGTCTTGCATGGCTTTGTCGGCGTTGGCGGCTTGCTTGTCTTGCGCGGAGGCGGACACCACCGGCGTCAGCATCAGTGCGGCAAGCAAGGCCTTGGTTTTGGAGTGTTTCATGATGTCAGGTTGGGGTTGGTGGTTTCGATCAGCGGGATTGGGTGATGGCCGCATGGGCAATGTCTTGCCGGAAATCCTGCGATGCATCCAATGCATTGTCTGAATGCTTGCGATGCACGCCGCGCATCGCTAGTCTGCGCCATGCGCAACGACCTCAGCCTCCAACTCCTCGACCAGTTCGTGGTGCTCGCCCGCACAAAGAACTTCACCCGCGCCGCCGAAGAATTGCATCTCTCGCAATCCGCGCTGAGTCGAGCGATCCAAAAACTCGAGGACCAACTCGGCCAGCCGCTGTTTGAGCGCAAACCACGCGAAGTGGTGCTCACCGAGCTCGGCGAACTGCTGCTCCAGCGGGCGAAACACATCCTGCAGCTCATGGAGGACACCTTTTCCGAGCTTTCCGAGGCCGGACGCCGCGGACGCATCCGCCTCGGTGCGATCCCCACCATCGCGCCTTACTTTCTGCCGAGCTTGCTGAGCAGCTTCGCGAAAAAGTATCCCGACATCGCCGTCATCGTGCAGGAGGACACGACGGAGAATCTCATCAAACGCTGCCATCATGGCGAGATCGACCTCGCCATCCTCGCGCTGCCGCTCCTGGCGAAGAATCTCGAGATCGAGGCACTCTTTGACGAAGAACTGCTCCTCGTCGTGCCCGTCGGCCATCCTTTGGCGACCTCCAAAACACTGCCCATCGACGCCGTGGAGGCATTTCCCTTTGTGATGCTCAACGAAGCCCACTGCCTCACCGACAACATCGCCACCTTTTGCCGTCGCAAGGCCGTGCAGCCCGTCACCGTCGAGCGCACCAGCCAGCTCGCCACGGTGCAGGAGCTCGTCTCGCTCAACCACGGCGTGTCGATCGTGCCGGACATGGCGCGGAAAATCGACACCAGCGAACAGCGCGTCTATCGCTCCTTCACCGGCGAAAAGCCCCGCCGCACCGTCGCGATGATGTGGAACGCCCAGCGCTTCCAGAGCAAGGCTGTGAAAGCGCTGATGGAGCATTTGAGGAAGAGAAAATAGCTGTCACACATATTTGTCGAAGATTAAGTCTCGATCTGATTTTAGCCGAGGGGGAACGCACAGATCGCAAAGCGAAAAAGAACCCAGGTTTTGGTGATCTTTGCGTTCTTTCGCGACCAATCTTCATCACTTATTCGAGTACGGCTGGAAACATCCCCTCCAGATCCGGCAAATCCTCGCGGTTCTATGGCTTCGGCACGACTTGATGGCTCCACTTCCACGTGAGCTAAGGCAGCTTGCATTCACTCGTCCTCAATGCGCGCCGCAGGCTCGCGATCACACGGCCGCCGAGCCCTTGAACTCGGGGGAAGCCGCACCGCGCTCAATTTCCAGCACCAACAACAAAGCGTCGTGGTCCACATCCATATACTAAAATGAGGCTCAAGCTCGCTGGCAACGTCGTCCCCCCTGACGCTGACACAGCGAGCGCAAGAAGGCCTGCTGTAAGCTGGAGATATCTCATAGGCCATTTCGAGCACGAACCCGGCAAGCGGAACACAGCCGCCCTCACCAAAACATGCGAATCCGACATTCGGGTATCAACATGGCGGCTTGCGCAGACCGGGCGTCCGCGTTCCATGCCCGCACCATGGAACCCACCCTCAAGATCGCCCTCGTCGGTGCCGGCATGTTCGGCGGAGATGTGCATGCACGCGCCTACGCGGACCTGCAGCGTTTCGGCATCGCCGGCCAGCTCGCCCGCGTCGGACTGGACAAATACTCGCGTGAACTCGCACCGGTGAGGTTTGATCTCGTCGCCGTGGCGACCCGCAGCGAGAAATCAGCGAGGAAGGCCGCCGCGGCGTTCAAGGAGATGACCGGACATGAGCCGCGGGCGTTTTTCGGCGATGAGCCGTGGAATGACATCCTCACCGCATTTCCCGATCTCGATGTGATGGCCGTCGCCACCCCGGATCATCTGCACACACAGCCGATCCTCGCGGCGCTGTCGAAAGGCGTTCACGTTTTGACAGAGAAGCCGATGTGCCTCTCGATCCAGGAGGCCGACGAGATCATCGACGCCGCGAAAGCAAAGAACCTCATCGTCGCCGTGGACATGCACAAGCGCTACGACCCCGATCACCTGCGCATTCGCGATGACATCCAAAACCGCATCGGCGCGCCGCTCTATGGCACGGCTTATCTCGAAGAACCGCTCGAAGTCAGCACCAGCACCTTCAAGTGGGTGGAGGACAGCGATCCCTTCAGCTACGTCGGCCCGCATTGGACGGATCTGATCTGGAGCTACTACAAGTCGAAGCCCGTCAGCCTGACTGCCGTGGGGCAGAAGAAGCGGCTGGTGCGCGACGGCATCAACGCCTTCGACGCCGTGCAGGTGCGCGTGGACTTCGACAACGGCATGTCGATCAACTTCCACAACAACTGGATCACACCTGCGGACTTTGAAGGTCCGGTGAACCAAGGCCACGAAATCGTCGGCGCGGACGGCAAGGTCGAAAGCGACCAGCAGTATCGCGGCTTCCGCTGGTGGAACGCGGGGGGCGGCTCCCGCACGAGCAACAACCACTTCACGCGCGAAGTCGCACGCCCTGACGGCAGCAAGGGCTACATCGGCTACGGCGTCGATAGTCTCACCGTCGGCCTCGTCGCCATCTGCCGCGTGAAGTTTGCCAAAGAGAGCCGCGATGCCGTCGCCGAACTCTATCCGACCGCCGAGGAGGCGCGCATCACCTGCGCGATCGTCGATGCCGCGGCCCGAGTGCGGGATCTGAACTGGAAATACATGCAGGAAGGCAAGGGCGCGACCGTGACCGCCCGCTTCGGCAAGGATGGCATCACCATCATCGATCCGAACTCACCGCAGGTGTTCCATTCGATCTACCAGAGACCCGTCTGAGGTATCCATGGGATGCTTCCGGGGAGTAAATGACAATTGACACCCTCTGCTAACTCATACACAGGACAAACAGTCACCCGACTGCAACTATCATGAACCTATCCGCCTCCCAACTCCGCCGCGCAGCAGCGCTCCAGGAAAAGATCGAAGCCATCCAAGCCGAGCTTGCCTCCCTTCTTGGCAGCAGCGCGCCCGCAGCCGTTGGAAAGCCTGCGAAAAAGAAGCGCACCATGTCCGCCGCCGCCCGCAAGAAGATCGCCGCGGCTCAAAAGGCACGCTGGGCCGCGCGAAAGGCCGAGACTGCCAAGAAAGGCAAGTAACGGACGCATCCAGTTCGAAAAACCACTCTCGAAAAGCCCCGGTTGTCAACCAACCGGGGCTTTTTGTTGACGGGTGGTTTACTTCACAAACATCGGGTCGTCCGGATTCCCTTTGCTGAGCAGGTAGGCCATGAGGTCGAGGATGTCGTCCTCCTTGAGCATGAAGAGCAGGCCGGGCGGCATCATGCTGATCTTGCTCTCCTCGGTCTTCACCACATCACGCGCATCGACATTGGTGAAGTTGTTCGGGTCCATCATGTTCGTGCAGACCATCATGATGTTCTCCTTCATGTTGGCGATGCGTCCGATGACCTGGGTGCCGTCCTTCTTGGTGAAAACGGTGCTGCCGTACTGGTCGCTGATCTCCTTGCTCGGTTCGAGAATGTGCTCCAGCAGGTCGCGCGGACTGTATTTGCCCGCCACGGAGGTCAGATCAGGACCGACAGCTCCTCCTTCGTTGTTGAAACGATGACAGGCGAAGCAGGTGGCCGCGCCGAACATGTTGCGGCCGTTCTGGAAGTTGCGATTGCCCTCCAGACCGACGCCGAGGGATTTTTCGAGCTCCGGCAGCGTCCACGCTTTGACGAACGTCATCGGCTTCACCGTGAAACTCGGGGCCTTGGCCTCCGGCTTGGCATCGAGCACGTCCTTGATGGCCAGCTTCTCCTCCTCCTTCATGGTGGAGAGCGCGTTGGTTTTGATCTCGCCGATGAAGAGGTCAAACGAGGCACCGCCCTTGTAGTTTGCGGCGCGCAGGAACCAGCGGAAGTAATCGGCGCGCAGTTCCTTCGTCCAGCCGGTCTTCGCAAAGCGCACGATGCGGGCGTAGTCGATCTGTTCCTCCTGTGTGGGTGACTCGTTCACCAGCGGCGCCGCTTTCGCGACAATGCCGGAGTCGCCGAGATAGACGAGCACCTCCGCGAGGTCGCGATTCAGGCCCGTGTCGTTTGTCGGGAAGAGAGGATTGAGCTTCTCGATCAGTTTGGCCTTCGTCGCCGCATCCGGCTCACCCAGACGCGTGAAGACGAGCATGTGATCGCGAATCAGCGTGTTGCGATCGAGGCCCTTGAGCGATTTGAAGTCGATCTTGCCCAGCGCGTCGAGAATCGGCTTCTGCAGCGATTTGTCGCCTGCACTGCTGCGTGCCAGCGCCATGAGCGCGGTCAAAGCGGCACGCGGATTGGTTTCGTTGAGGGCTTTATCCTTCCACGAAGCCACCGGCTGATGCTCGATGGCAATGCGTGCGGCGAAACGGAGGTTTCGGTCCGGAGAAGACAGATGCGGCCACGCGGCTTCGACGCTGGCTCCGGGCTTTTCGAGGGCTTCACGCGTCTTCGCGAGGTCGGACGAGGCAGATTTGTCTGACGCTTCAGACTTCTCCGCGCCCGTGTAAGTCACCCGATACAAACCTGACTGCACCTTGCGACCACCCACGCTCACATACATGGCTCCATCCTTCTTCGAGATCTCGATGTCCGTCAGAGGCAGCGGGGAGGCGCTCATGAACTCTTCCGCAGTGCCGGTGTAGCCAGCGCCGTTCGCGCTGAGGTGCACGGCATACATCTTGCCGTAGCTCCAGTCGCAGATGTAGAGCGCGTCCTGGTATTTCGCGGGGAATTTGGCTCCGTAACCGAAGGCGACGCCGGTGGGTGAGCCGGGGCCGATGTCCACGACGGGCGGCAGGCTGTCCTCCCAGCGCACGGGCCATTTCTTGCTACACGTACGCCAGCCGAACTCGCCGCCGCTTTGCATGAAGCAGACGCGTGTGGGGCGATACCACGGCATGCCGGTGTCCCATTCCATGTCGGCGTCGAAGCCGAAGATGTCGCCGTGGCGGTTGAGGGCGATGTCATAGGTGTTGCGCGTGCCGGTGTTGATCAGCTCCCACTTTTTGCCGTCGAGATCGGTCTTCGCCAGCCAGCCGCCAGGTGCGAGCACATCACGCATGAAACCGCGACCGAGCAGCATCGGGAACAATTGATCCTCGGCCCAGTGGCGCGGCACGCGGCTGGTTTCGCAGCTCGGTTCGGGCGTTTGATTGCCGCACATCACGTAGAGGCTCTTGCCATCCGGCGCGGCAATGACGCCGTGCGGCCCATGCTCGCCCGCCTTGCCAGGAAAGGCACGCAGCAGCTCCACGGAGTCGAATTGATCATCGCCGTTCGTGTCTTTGCAGCGGTAAAGTCCCCTGCCCTGATACGCGTCATTATTCACCACGCCGTAGAGCGCCCCGGCATGATAAAGCAAGCCCTGGCAGTGGCCAAAGTCGATGCTCAGCTTCTCGATCTTCGTCTCGCCGGGGCTTCCGCCGATGGCGGGCGGCGTGATGCGGTAGAGCGCGCCGTATTGGTCGCTGCAGATCATGCGGCCCTTGTCATCCTGCGTCATCGCCACCCACGAGCCTTCGGTTTCCTTCGGCACGGAGTAGAGCAGCTCGACTTTGAAGCCTTTGGCGACCTTGATCTTGTCCACAGGCGTGGCCTGCGTTGCGAGTTGGGCGAAACTAGCCGTGGCAGCGAAGAGAAGCGGGATGAGGATGAATTTCATGGCCGGGATGATGCTGAATTGAAGTGTGGGGACAGGGTGTCCCCACTCCTTGGTTACTTCATGAGTTCCTTGACCTTGCCTTCGATGGCGTTGGCCCACATCTCGTAGCCTTTGGCGTTGAGGTGAAGCAGGTCGGGCATGATTTCCTTTGGCAGCGTGCCGTCGGGCTGGAGGAAGGTGTTGCCGATGTCCATGTAGTGGACGCGTTTGCCGTCGGCGAAGCCGGAGATGAGGTTGTTCGTGGCGACGTTCTGCTGGCGCATCTTGTCATCCTTCGTGGCGCCACGCGGGAAGATGCCGAGCAGCAGCACCTTGGTCTCCGGCAGCTTTTTGCCGAGGATGTCGAGGATCATCTTCACGCCTTCGGCGGTTTGTTCCGCCGTGCTGATGTAAATCGCTCCACCGTGCTCCTTGGCGGGCCGGTTCTGGTGGCCGGTGTTGTTCGTGCCGATCATGAGGACGACCAGCTTCGGCTTGAGGCCGTCAAAGTTGCCGTTTTGCAGGCGCCAGATCACGTGCTCGGTGCGATCGCCGCCAATGCCGAAGTTCGCGGCCTTGAGCGGCGCCCAAGTTTTGGCCCACACATCCTTGCCATTGCCTTCCCACCCTTGGGTGATCGAGTCGCCGAGGAAAACCAACTGCGCCTCGCCCTTCTTGGAAGTTTCGTTGAAGGACTCGTGACGCTTCACCCAGCCGCCCTCACGCGGCTGCGGGCTGATGGCGAGATTTTTGGCGGTTTCAGCAAGGCTGGCCGCGGCGAGGCACAGCGTGGCAAGGGTGAGTGCGAATGATTTCATGGTCGGGGACGGCGATGATGCCGGGGAGCCATGAAACTGGCAAGCGTGATGTTGCCTCAGGCCTTCAGGGCCCAGTCGAGCAGCGCCTGAGCGTCACGCCAGACGCCTTCGCTGGTGTCATTCAGCACGACGACGATGCGGCGGCGGCCGTTACGCTCGCCGGTGGCGACGAGGCAATAGCCAGCGGCCTCGGTGAAGCCGGTTTTCATGCCGTCGCAGTAGCTGGCCGTGCGCAGCACGCGGTTGGTGTTGGAGAGGTCGATGGACTTGCCGTCCGGCCTTGTGAACTTGTAGCTTTGCAGCTTCACGATCTTGCGGAGCTCCGGCTGCTTGTCCGCGGCCTTCGCGATGAAGGCGAGATCGCGGGCGGTGCTAAAAGGATCCTCATCGGTAGTCGAGGGCAGGCCATGCGGATTGACAAAGAAGGTGTTTTGCAGGCCAAGCGCTTTCGCGCGCTCGTTCATCTTCGCGGCGAAGGCGGCCACGCTGCCGGCATTGTCCCGTGCGAGCGCCTGCGCGATGTCGTTCGAGCTTTTCACCATCATCGCGGTGAGAAGCTGGCGGCGAGTGTAGGTTTCCCCCACCTTCAAACCGATGCGCACGGGCGCGCACTGCGTGTCGCTCAACTCCACGGTGACAATCTTGTCCAGATCTCCGTTCTCGACGACAAGCAGGGCGGTCATGATCTTCGTGGTGCTGGCGATGGCGCCTTTGACGTCAGGGTTCTTTTCAAACAAGACGTCATCCGTCTCCGGGTCGATGATGATGCAGCGACCGGCGCTGATCTGCGGGATCGCGCCGCGGAGGTTTTTGATCTCGATCTCGCGGCGGACTTTCCTGAGTTTCTCGGCCTCTTCCGCCAGTTCGGTTTCGAGCCGCTTTTTCAGTTCCTGCACGGCGCTCTCACGCGCGACGAGCTGGGCCTTGTCCTGCTCGATGCGCTGGCGTTCGGCGACGACTTCCCGCTGAATTTTTGAGGCGGCGGCCATTTTGGCCTCGGCCTCCTCCTCGCGCCATTGCAGCTCCTTCTCCCGTTTTTCGTCGATGCATCCGGTCAGGGTCGCGGCGCAAACCACCGAAAGCAGAAATGGGAAACAAAGTTTTGAAAAGAGGCGCGTGATCATCTCAAAGTTCGGAAAGCAGTTCTTTCAAACGGGCCGCAGGCCACTGGCCGGGAGCATTCGAGCTGCCAATGAAGCCGTAATTCAACAAACTGCCACTTTTTGCCAGCACGAGACGCGAAACACGCCCCCACGGCCCCATGCCCATCACGGACAGCCGCAGACGATGAGTGCCACCGGCCAGTTTCATCAGCCGGATGAGATCCTCCTGGCTGTTGAGGTAGGTGGCGATCTTCACCGCGTCGAGGCCGGCCTGCTGGCCGAAATTCACCGCGCCCAGCAGCACATCGTCAGCCGGTGTGGCCTGGAAATCATGAAACGAGCCGATCACCGGCACCCCGGCGGCACGCGCCTTTTGGATCGTGCCCTGCATCGGCATGGCGCTGCGCAATTCAAGGTCGATGAGGGCCGCGAGATCAAGCAGCGGCTCGATCATCGCCCCCCTGGCCGCAGGATCCTCGGGGGCCTGCCCGCCCTCCGCCGGATGGCGGGCGGTCAGGAGCAGCGGCAGCGTGTTTCCGGCCAGTTTCGAGCGCAAATCAGCCGCCGGGAGCTTCAACAAATCGAGCCGGATTTCCGCCACGTCACAAAGTGCGGCCCTTGCCGGGGCATCGAGGGCGCAAAAGTGATCCAAGGCTGCCACATCGGAAATGACCCCCACCGCCAGCGGGCGGGAGGACATGAGCAAATTTTTCGAGGAAACGAGTTGAGCCATTGGCTAGGTGGACTATAATTTTAACAATTCTGAATAAATTTTAGTTATTTCCTCGCCATTATGCTGGGCCGGAAGCAAGAAATCAATTTGCAGCTCACCGAACTGCTCGACAGCGCGCTTTTGGCGTTCTGCCTGTGGTTTGGGCATTTTCTGCGTTCACGCCTGGTGCCGGTGTTCGTCCCGGACGTGGCCGAGATTCCGCCGCTGGAAAAATTTTACTGGGTGATCGCCGTCGTCGCGCCTTTCACGCCGATCGTTCTGGAGGCGCGGGGCTTTTACTCGAACCTCGTCAACAAGACACCGGGACGCTCCATCCGCCAGCTTTTGGAGGCGCTGGTCATCATTGGCATGTTCGTGGCCTTCTGCATGGTTTTCTTCAAATGGTCGGTGGAGAGCCGCGCGGTGGTCATTTTCTCTGTGGCGCTGGGCGCGCTCTCGCTCCTGCTGCGGGAGGCCTGGCAGCGTGAAATGCTGCGCAAGCAGATGGTCTCAGGCAAAGGACGCGAACGCGTGATCATCGCCGGCGGCCAGGAGGACATCGAAACCTTTCTAGCCAACATGACCGTGGAGCAGCGCGCCGAAGTCGAAGTGGTAGACCGTATCGACATCATGCAGCGGCCTGTGTCCGACCTAGTGGCGGCGTTGCATGAGCACTCCATCAGCCGTGTGCTCTTTGCCGCGCAGCATGTGCATTTCAGCAAGATCGAGGAAGCCGTGCAGGCCTGCGAGACCGAAGGCGTCGAGGCCTGGATCGCCGCGGATTTCTTCCAGACCGCGATCGCGCGTCCCACCTTCGACGTGCTGGGCGGCCGGCTGATGCTCGTGTTTCACTCCACGCCGCAGGCTTCGTGGGAATTGCTGTTCAAAGGCATTGTCGATCGCGTTGGAGCGCTCATCCTGCTGCTGCTCTCGCTGCCGCTCTGGCTGGTGGCCATCATCGGCATCCGCCTCGGCTCACGCGGACCGATTTTCTTCAAGCAGGAGCGCGCCGGGCATTACGGACGTCCGTTTGTGATGTGGAAGTTCCGCACCATGCACACCGATGCGGAGGCCAGACGAGCCGAGCTGGAGGCTCACAACGAGATGAACGGCCCCGTTTTCAAAATCACCAACGATCCGCGCATCTTCGCCTTCGGCCGCTGGCTGCGCCGCACCAGCATCGACGAGCTGCCGCAGCTCATCAACGTGCTGCGCGGCGAGATGAGCCTCGTCGGCCCGCGTCCCCTGCCCGTTTATGAAATCCAGCGCATCGAAAAGCATGCGCAGCGCCGCCGATTGAGCGTGAAGCCCGGCCTCACCTGCCTGTGGCAGGTCACCGGTCGCAACGGCATCAAGAACTTCGAGGAATGGGTCGCGCTCGACCTCAAATACATCGACAACTGGTCGCTGCTCCTCGATTTGAAAATCCTCGTTCAGACCCTGCCCGCTGTCCTTCGCGGCAGCGGGGCAAGTTGAACCGAGGATTCGCTGTCGTCCTCGTCTGAACTGTGGCACAGACGAGGCACATGAAAGTAGAACGACTCAAATACGTCATCTGGGCCGCGGACATGAACCGCGCCGTGAATTTCTACGCGCAGGTCTTTGGCGGCACGATTCTCAAGCAGAACGACATCATCAGCGAGGTATCCATCTGCGACGGCATCATCGGCATCCACGGCGGCGGCGAAGGCAATCGCACCTGGACCGGCCTGAGCTTCCAGGTGCCCGATGTGATCGAAGGCGCGCGCGAAATCGTAGCAGCTGGCGGTCAGCTCACGCGTGAACCGCAGCCCGAAAACGGCGAGCCGCCGCATCTTGCGATGTGCGTGGACACCGAGGGCAACGAAATCATGCTCACGCGCAAACGCGCGCATTGATCACGCCAACGACGGCACGCCGATGCTGACATCGACATCCGCGTTGTAATCGACTCCGGCGAGACCGAAGCCGAACAGGCGCAGGAAACTGGTCTGATAGCCTTCGAAATCGCCAAGCTGCGGGAAATTTTCCGTGTTCACTTCCTTCCAGCGCGCATCGACGAGCTGCTGCACCTTGGGCGCCATCTCCCAGTCATCGACGCGGATGCGTCCAGCCTCATCCGGCTGCGGATTGCCGTTGTAGAGGCGCTCACGGAACAAACGGTCCATCTGTTCGATGCAGTCTTCGTGCGTCCCTTCCGCCTTCATCACCTTGTAGAGCAGCGAAATGTAAAGCGGCACCACAGGAATCGCCGAGCTGGCCTGCGTGACAAGGGCCTTGTTTACCGAGACCCAGGCTTTGCCACCGATCGCAGCGAGTTTGCCATCTAGCACACGCTGCACACGTTCGAGGTCTTCCTTGGCACGGCCAATGGTGCCGTTCTTGTAGATCGGCCAGGTCACTTCAGGCCCGATGTAGCTGTAAGCGACGGTTTGCACACCGTTCGCCAGCACTCCTGCGCCTTGCAGCGCGTCGATCCACATCTCCCAGTCCTCGCCGCCCATCACGGCGACTGTCTGCGCGATCTCGTCGTCATTCGCAGGCTCGATGGTCACTTCATTGACCACGCCGGTGCCGGTGTTGAGGTTCTTGTTCGTGTAGGACGCGCCGCCGGTCGGCTTGAGAACGGATTTGAACACCTCGCCCGTCTTCGGATGCGTGCGGCGGGGTGAAGCGAGGCTGTAAATGACGCAATCGACCTGCCCCAGATCTTTTTTGATCGCCTCGATGATCTCCGCCTTCATTGCGTCGGAGAATGCGTCACCGTTGAACGAACGCGCATACAAGCCGGCGGCCTTGGCCTCCTTTTCAAACGCGGCAGAATTGTACCAGCCGGCGGTGCCGCAGCGATCGGCCTCGCCGGGCTTCTCAAAGAACACCCCGATGGTCGCGGCACCGCAGCCAAACGCCGCCGCGATGCGGGAGGAGAGGCCGTAACCGGTGGAGGAGCCGACAACGAGCACCTTCTTCGGCCCGTTGGCGATGGGACCGCGGCTTTTCACGACGGCGATCTGGTCAGCGACATGCTTCGCACAGCCGACGGGATGCGCGGTGGTGCAGATGAATCCACGGATTTTGGGGGCGACGATCATAGTTGGAGTTTTCAGCGTTAGCAGCCGGGGGAGTGCTGGCAACTGGTTTTCCCCGGGCCGCATCTCCACCGTGATGGCGGCTCAGCTCGCGTTGATGTCCTTGTTGTAATACACCTTCACAAATTTCATGCCCTTCTTGTCGTCGTAGCCGCGCTCGAGTTGTGGATCAGCATCGGAAACGCCGGGCTTGATGTGGATTTCGACCCCCGTGTCGAGTTTGAGGACGGCGGCGATGCGTTTTTTGGCCTTGGTGAGGTCTTTCTTGGAGATTTCGAATGAGGTTTCCAGCGGCTGCCCCTGCTCCTCCTCGATGCGGGCACGGTGTTCGTTGAACTGCGCGATGGTTTCGGGCGATTTGAGCACTTCCTGCTCGAATTCCTGGAGTTCGAACTTTTCGCGCTCCTCGAAGTAATCGAGCGCGTCTTTGGCGGCGTTGGCGGTCTCCCAGGGCGGTGTGTCGTCATCGGCGGCCTTTTGTTCCTCCAAGAAGGAGACGGCCATCTTCGCGTAGGCGTTGGTGAGGAAGGCGGCGTCGGGCACGGCCTCGACGCCGAGGAATTCGCGCACCCAGAAGCGGGAGTCACTGCCGCTGCGGTCGAAGGTGAGGACGTAGTAGCCTTTTTCAGCCCAGTGATCGAGGATGAGGCAGCCTTTGTCGATCTTGTCGGGATTGATGCCGTGCTCGGTGCTGAGCTGGAGATCGCCGTTGCGTGGGGTGATGGTGAGGAAGGGCACCACGCTGTCGCTTTTCAGGATGCAGAGGCCGTTCACGAGTTCGCCCTCAATGTGGACTTCCCTGAGCATGGCGATGCAAAGGTCGCCAGCTTTGATATTCGGGTGATTCGACTTGGCATAGAGCCGCTGGGCGATTTCGACGCCCTTGGCGAGCAGATTGTCTTCATCGGCAAAAATGGCCTTGGCGCAGTTGTTCACCTCATGCTGCTTCAGCGAGGTGTGGTGCGTGAAACGGTGGGCGATGCAGGCTTTGAAGGGCTTAATGAAGAGCGCTGTGAGGTTTTCCTGGTCCTCCTCGGCGACTTTGAAGACTTCGCGGGAGGTTTGCAGCGGCTCTTCGCGCTGAGGATTGCCGACCTTGGCGAGGACGACGTTGGTGACGGTGGCGGTGTTGAGGCGGAGCTTGACGGACATGCGGGGCGCGGAGGGTAACGAGCCACGCGAAGTCGCAAGCGCATTTCACACCTGCTTGCGCACAGGCCGGGACCAGACGAGTGCGTGAGCACATGAGTGACAACGCCCAACCGACACCCCAGCCCTGGGTGGTGCGCATCCCGGAGATTTTTGCCGGGATCGCGCCGGAAATTCTGCGGCGTTTTGGCGCGGAGACGGGCACGCGACTGGGAATGGACTTTTATTTGATCAAGACCACGACGCCGCAGCTCATCCAGCACTCTGACGCGGCGAAGTTCGCGCGGTGGAACCTCCCGATGGACCACACCTGGCCGTGCAATCCGCAAAAGATGGACGGTTTCATCGAAAAGGCGGCGCAGACGCTGCTGAAAAAGTTTGGCGAGCGAAAACCGCAGGGGATTTTCATCGGAACGCTAAACCCGGCATCGCCCGACAAGTATTACAAGGGTCTCGCCTCGAACCTGCGCGGACGTGTGCTGCAATTGTTCCCGAAGCTGCCTGCGAACACGGTGGAAGAACAGGACGCGACGGCGGAGACGTTATTCTGCCTCGTGGGCAAGGAGGGATTGTTCTGCGGCATGCAGAGTCCGCGTGCGAGCAACGGATTGTATCCCGGTGGCAGCAAGTTTATTGACCAGGACTCGCCGGACACGATCAGCCGTGCGGGCGCGAAGATCGCGGAGGCGCTGCATTACCTGCTGCTGCACCGCTCGCCGATGCCCGAGGGCGCTCATTGGCTCGAACTCGGCGCGTGTCCCGGTGGCATGACCTCCGAACTGCTCGCACGCAAGCAGCGTGTGACGGCGATTGATCGTGCGCCGCTCGACAAACGCCTCGATGGCCGTCCCGGATTGAAATTTGTGCTCGCTGATGTGGCTGTTTTTCAACCCAAGGCCGGAACAACCTACGACGCGCTGCTTTGCGACATGAACGGCCCGCCAGAGGAATCCATCGAGCAAGTGACCCGCCTCTCGCGCTTTTCGAAGAAGGGCGGCCTCATCGTCTTCACGCTCAAAGTGCCGCGGATCGAAAACGTGGAGGAGCCGTGCTCGCTGTTCCGTTTCATCGTTGGCATCGCCGCGGCCGCAGGTCTGCGCCTGTTTGCGCAAACGCACCTGACCTACAACCGGCATGAGTTTACGCTGTTTTTCGAGGCGGTGTGATCACCGCAAGAACCGGGTGGATGCAAGGCTTCCGCACGACACATTCAGCACATGAATGATTATGAACGTGTGGCGGAGGTGATCCGCTATCTGGACGCGCATCAACTGGAGCAGCCGGGCCTGGATGAACTGGCGGCGGTGGCGGGTTTGAGCGCGGCTCATTTTCATCGCTTGTTTTCTCGATGGGCGGGAGTGACGCCGAAGGACTTTCTGCAATGCCTGACGGCGGAGCATGCGCGGGAACGACTGCGAAGAGGTGAGAGCGTGCTGGACGCGGCATTGAACACGGGTTTGTCGTCGCCTGGGCGTTTGCATGACCTGTGCGTGACGCTGGAGGCCGCGACTCCGGGGGAGATCAAAGCGGGTGGTGCGGGCTGGACGATTGACGCGGGCATTTCGGAGACGCCGTTCGGACGGTGCTGTGTCGGGAACGGGCCACGCGGCGTCTGCCATCTGGCGTTTGTCGAAAACGAGGGGCTCAGTGAACTTCAGCGCGCCTGGCCGTTTGCGAAGCTGAAACGAAATGACGGCATGGCGCGGGCAATCACCGCCCAGATGTTTCAAAACGGCGCAAACGTGAATTTGAAGGCGCTGGTTCGGGGGACGCCGTTCCAACTGCGGGTCTGGCGTGCTCTGATGAAGGTGCCGCAGGGTGCAGTGGTGAGTTACGGCCATCTCGCGGCGGCGATTGGCCGTCCGGGAGCAGCGCGGGCGGTGGGAACCGCCGTGGGGAGCAATCCGCTGGCTTTTTTAATCCCGTGCCATCGGGTGATCCGGGAAACGGGCGTGATGGGGCAGTATCGCTGGGGCTGGGAACGAAAACGGGCGATGCTGGGCTGGGAAGACCGAAAGTGAGCCGAGAAGGGTGGAAAACTCGGGGTAGCCGATATTTTGGAGATGAATACTATTTCTCAAAAGCGGCTTGTTTCTGCGCTTGTTTGTTATTATAATTATAATAAGCATGATTTATGAGACGTGAGAGCTACTCACGCGCTCAGCTTGCGAGTTCGCGCCTGACTGAGACCCCCAAACACGCTCCCCATGAAATCGCTCTCCATTTTCACTGCATTCCGCGCCGGATTTCTGGCGCTGGTCTGGATGTGCGGCTCCGCCAGCGCCAGCACCGTCTTCTGGTACAGCGCGTTCAATGACCTGCTCTATGACAGCAACGGCCAGCCTCTGGACGGTACCTATTCCTTCGAGATCGGCACCTTCGGCAGTTTTCTCCCGACATATCAGAATGTCGATCTCTGGGAGGCTAATTGGAAGGTCTTTGACCGCACGTTTGACCCCACCCCGCTGGATCCCAATGACGGCGACCCGGAGGGCTGGAACGTGCTGGACCAATTTTTCACCGCCACGGTGGTGCATGACACGCTGGGCCACTCCGACTCCCTGGATGCAAATCCTGCGGACGTGTTCGCGCTGGATGAAAAAGTTTATCTGTGGGCCTACAACTCCAAGGTCATCGTGCCGACCAGCGAGTGGGCGCTGGTGTCGGACTCTGACTTCCTCAGCAACTCCAGCAGCCCATGGCTGATCCCGGACCCGAGCGACACGCTTGGCTCGTATGACTGGCAGCTCGCGGATGCGGACGCGGCGATCATCGGCGGCGTGAACGGGATTCAGAGTGACGGCGGCTTCGGTGTGATCCCGCCTTCGTTCAGCCTTCAGACGGCCGTGGTGCCGGAACCCGGCTCCGTCTTTCTCCTTCTCGCGGCCGCCGCCGCGCATGTGATCCGCCGCGCCCGTCATCTGAGCCGCACAAGCATGCCTTGAAAGCACCCCATGAGGGAACGCCCATCACGAACTGACAAAATAGCGTGCCGCCTGCCAGCGGCACGCTTCGTCGTTTCGATGTGCGGCGCTCTGGTTGTCCTGCTGATGACGGGAAAATCGCAGGCGCAAACCGCGGACTTTGGGGACTACAATGCTTTTGGCTCGGCCAGCAGCACGGTGGTGACCACACTGAAAATCGGCGCGACTACGGACAAAGAGTCCACGGCGACGACGAACGCGACAGCAACCGGTGATGACACGACCGGCACGGACGACGAGGATGGTGTGACCATTGCGACATCCGTGGCGCAGGGCACCGCCTCCTCAATGACAGTGAATGTGACGAACACCACGGGATCCACGGCTTATCTGAATGTCTGGATCGACTTCAACCGCAACGGTGTGCTCACGGATGCTGGCGAGCAGGTGGCGGTAAACACCACCATCGCAACCGGCACTTCCAACTCGAATCGAACGGTCAATTTCACCGTACCTGCCACGGCCAGCTTGGGGACGGCGGGCGTGCGCGTGCGTCTGACCTCCACGAGCACCCCGGGGGCCACCACGGTCAGCGGCAATGGCGAGGTGGAGGACACGGTCGTCACGATCATACCGAACACCGATTTTGGCGATTACCCTTCCTTTGCCTCCGCCTCGCAGATCTTCAGCTCGGACATCAGGGTTGGCACCAACGCCACCGACAGCGAGGCGACCAATCCGACGACCGGCTTGGCGACGGCGGACGACACCTCCGGCACCGATGATGAAGACCTGACGATGCCGACTTTTGCGATTGGCAGAGCAACCAATCTGGTCATTCCGGTGACCATTCCTGTGCTGGCAAATATATCCGGCAGCACCTCGCGCATCAATGTGTTCGCGGACTGGAATGGCGATGGCGATGTGGCCGACACGAATGAAACGCTGACAGCACAAACAGTGGCGACCGCAGGCACGAGCAACGTGACCTTTTCTCTCACCCCGCCCGCCGGCACCGTGTCCGGCACGAAATATCTGCGCATCCGTATCACGGAAGGCGCCACGGCGCCGACTTTCAGCGGCACTGCCGCGCTCAAGGGCGAGGTGGAGGACTACGCGGTCACCGTGAATGCGATCACGGATTTTGGGGACTATCCCAGCTTTGCCTCCGCCTCGCAGATTGCCGGCGTGGACCTCAAGATCGGCACCAACGCCACGGATGTGGAAGACATCAACCCGACCACCGGCAGCGCAACGGCGGACGACACCACCGGCACCGACGACGAAGATCTGGTCATGCCGACTTTCACCGTCGGCATGGCGAACAACCTCGTCATTCCTGTGACCATCCCGGTCCTGGCCAATCTTTCCGGCAGCACCTCGCGCCTCAATGTGTTCGTGGACTGGAATGGCGATGGTGACGTGGCCGACACGAATGAAACGCTCACCGCGCAGACGGTGGCGGCCGCAGGCACGAGCAATGTCACCTTTTCTCTCACACCGCCTGTCAATACGACCGCAGGCACGAAGTATCTGCGCCTCCGGCTCACCGAGGGCAGCACTGCACCTGCTTTCAGCGGCACTGCCGCGTTGGAGGGCGAGGTGGAGGATTATGCGATCACGGTCCAAACCGTCAGCGACTTCGGGGACTACAGCAGCTTCGGCAGTGTCTCGAATGTGGCGAATAGCCGCCTGCGCCTCGGTGCGCTGGTGGACGTGGAGAGCGCGGCAGTAACGAACGACACTGCCACCGGGGACGACACCAACGGCAGCGATGACGAAGACGGCGCGGTGGTCCCTGCCACGGTGTTTCTTGGGCAGAGCGCCACCATCAGCGTCACACGCACCAACACCATCGGGGTGACCGGCTACCTCAACGGCTGGCTGGATTTCAACCGCAACGGCGGGCTGACCGAAGCGAACGAAAAAGTCATCAACAACGTCAGCGTGGCCAATGGCACGAGCAATTCAGCCGTCAATTACACCTTCACAGTGCCTGCTGATGCCGGCCTGGGGCTGGCGGGTTTGCGTCTGCGGCTGGCGCGCACCAGCGGCCTAGGGCCGACCGGGACCGAAAACAGCAACGGGGAGGTCGAGGATTACCGGGTGACCATCGCCTGCCCGACGATCACCCTGAGTCCAACGAGCTTGGCCAATGGCACCGTGGGCACGGCCTACAGCCAGACGGTGACCGCCAGCGGTGTGGCCACTACCTGGACCTACAGCAGAAGCAGCGGCACGCTGCCAGGCGGTCTCACGCTCAACAGCAGCACCGGCGTGCTCAGCGGTACGCCTACCAGCGCGGGCAGCTTCAATTTCACCATTGCGGCCACGGGGGCCAATGGTTGCTCCGCTTCACAAGCCTACACGGTGGTCGTCAGCAATCCCCCCACTGACTTCGGGGATTACTCTGGCTTTACCGATGCCAGCAGCATCGTGGTCTCGACGTTAAAAATCGGTGCCACCACCGATGACGAAACGACCGCCGCAACCAATCCCTTCGCCACCGGCGACGACACCAGCGGCAGTGATGATGAAGATGGCGTCACCCTGCCACCGTCACTGCACCAAGGAACGGCCAGTTCGATGACGGTCAACGTGACCAACACCAGCGGCTCCACGGCTTTTCTGAATGTCTGGATCGACTTTAACCGGAATGGCGTGCTCACGGACGCTGGCGAGCAGGTGGCAGTGAATACGACCATCTCAAACGGCACGTCGAACTCGAACCGGACCATCAACTTCACCGTGCCTGCTGGCGCTTTCCAGGGCAACACCGCCGCGCGAGTGCGCCTGACGAGCACGAGCAGCCCTGGTGCCACGGGCGCGTCCGGCAATGGGGAAGTGGAAGATCACCTGGTGCGCACCTGCCCTCTCATGGTGGTCTGCCCGGCGGTCAGCATCCTTCCCGTCGGCACGGTCGGCTCCGCCTACAGCCTGCCGATTTCGGCCCTGGGTGGTTCAGGCGGATTTGTGTTTGCCGTCAGCTCAGGCAGCGCTCCCGCTGGCCTCACCCTGAATGCCAGCACCGGCCTGCTCAGTGGCACGCCGACCACCGTTCAGACCAGAACTTTTGCCGTCACGGCCACTGATTCCTCCGGCTGCACGATCAGTCGTAACTACACGATGTCCATTGTGGGCGCGGGAAGCACCGTCCAGGTTTACGGTGAGGCTGGCACAAACAATGTACCCATCACCGCTGCCTCCTATGTGGTGAATGGTGCCACTAGGATACAGTCCAGCGATCAGTCCGGCAGTAGCGTTGCCGTGAACACAAACTCGGCCATCAACCTTTCCACCCTCACATTGAATGACAACGGAGAGAGCAAGACGCTGAACGTGGTCAATCTCAATGGGGGATCGGTGAGCAACGTGACGGTTTCTGCCTCCAATGGCTCTTTTGGGGTTCTGCTTAATGGTACGGCCACCAGCATCGCCAGCAGTGGACTGACGGCCTTCCAGAACTCTGCCGCACAGATTTCCACGAACAACAATCTGAATCACTACATCTTTGATGATCGTGGCGAGGGCGAGCCGGACGGTACGGGTGAATATGACATCCGCTTCAACTACGCCTTTACCGCGGAGGACTATGTCGTCTGCCAGGAGCGTTTTGGGAACTCCCACATCCAGCTCCAGGCGCTGGATGCCACGGGGAACATCATCCCCGGCTCCCGAACGGTGCAGGTGCGCGGCACGCATGACTGGAACACGGGCTACGCTTCCGCTTCCTACATCAGTGACCAGCCCTACTTCCTCACGGTCATCCGTCATGGCATCTTTGGCACTCCATCACCGATCTTTGGCTTCCGCCTCAGCGTAGCGGGCGCTGACTGTAAATTCTTCGGCATGAGTGACAATCCCTTCACGGACAATCCCACCAACGCAGGGGTCGTCGGAGACAAAGTCTGGAATGACGTGAACAAAAACGGCATCCAGGACAGTGGTGAAAGCGGCGTCAACGGCGTGACCGTGCGGCTGCTCAACGCCGCGACTTCGGACACGGTCGCCACGACCACGACGGACGGCTCCGGCATTTACAACTTCACGGCCGTGGCCCCTGGGGACTACCGGGTCGAGTTCGTCGCCCCGTTCAACCACGCGTTTACCAGCAAGGATCTAGGGGGAGATGATCGCCTCGATAGTGACGCTGACACCAGCACGGGCCGGTCGGATATTTTCACCATGCTGCCGTGTGATTCCATCAGCTACATCGACGCGGGTGTTTTGGTGCTTCCCACGACGGATTTTGGCGACTATTCCGCCTTTGGCAGCGCCAGCAGCACGGTGCTCAGCTCCCTGAGGATCGGCACTCTCAGTGATGCCGAAGGTGGTCCCGCAACAAACGCTGCCGCCACCGGAGATGACCTCGATGGAACGGACGACGAGGAGGGTGTCTCCGTTCCAGCAGGCATCGAGCAGGGCGCTCCCGGCAGCATCACCGCGATCGTTAACAACAACAGCGGCAGTCTCGCCTACCTGAACGCGTGGATCGACTTCAACCGCAACGGCGTTCTCACCGACGCGGGCGAGCAGATCGCCGCCGACATCAACCTCCCCACCGGCACCACGAACGTCAGCCGCGTGATCAATTTCACCTCTCCGGCGGCCGCCAGCCTCGGCGCGGCCGGCGTGCGCGTGCGTCTGACCAGTGTCGCCGCTCCCGGAACTGATGGACTCGACGGCAACGGTGAGGTCGAAGATTACCTCGTCACCATCGGCCCGCCCACGACCGATTTCGGCGACGAGCTCGACTTTGCGAACGCCAGCAGCACCGCCAGCACCAGTCTGCGCCTCGGTTCCTCGGTGGACACCGAAGGCTCGCCCACCAAGACGGCCAACGCCGACGGTGACGACGTCACCACCAGCGATGACGAGGACGCCGTGGCCTTCCCGTCGCTCACCGCCGGCCAGCCGGTGACGCTGCCCGTGAATGTGACCAACACCACGGCCTCTCCCGGTTATTTGAACGCGTGGATCGATTTCAACAACAATGGCGTCCTTACAGACGCGGGCGAACAGATCGTCACGAACATCCTCGTCCCCGCGGGCACCATCGCCGGCACGCAGACGCTCAACTTCAACGTGCCCAGCAACGCGGTGACCGCCTCCACGAGCCTGGGCACGCGTTTCCGCCTCACCGACGTACAGGATCCCGGCCCCGTCGGATTCATCGGCATCGGCGAGGTGGAGGACCATCCCGTCATCATCCTCGCGCCGCTGACCGACTTCGGCGACTTCAGCGGCGCGCCTGAGGTTTCCAACACCGCCAGCACCAACTTGCGCCTCGGTTCCCTGGTGGACACCGAATACGCGTCCACCCGCAACACCTCCGCCACTGGTGACGACACCAGCGGTGTGGACGATGAGGACGGCGTCACCCTGCCAGCCATGACGGCGGGCGCACCGGCCACCATTACTGCCGTGGTAACCAACAACACCGGCGCAAGCGCTTACCTGAACGTGTGGATCGACTTCAACAACAACGGTGTCTTCACCGATCTGGGCGAGCAAGTTTCCTCCAACGTGCTGGTGGCCACGGCCACCAACAATGTCGCGCGCAACATCGGCCTGACCGTTCCCGCCACCGCTGTGACCGGAACGAACCTGGGCTTGCGCGTCCGCCTCTCCAGCGACCTCTCACCAGGCTCGTCGGGCGCGGGCGGTGTTGGCGAGGTGGAAGATTATGTCGTCACCATCGCGCCGCCGACGACCGACTTCGGCGACTTCAACGGCTTCGGCAGCGCCAGCAGCATTGTTGACAGCAGGATCAAGCTAGGCGCGCTGACTGACACTGAATTTGCGCAGACCGCCAATGCCACGGCGACAGGTGACGACATCACCGCGAGTGATGACGAGGATGCGGTAACCCTGCCGAGCCTCACCGCGGGCGGACCGGCCACGATCCCCGTCCTGGTCACGAATACGAGCGGTGCGGTTGCCTACCTCGATGCCTGGATCGACTTCAATAACAATGGCGTGCTCACCGATGTCGGCGAGCAGGTCGCTGTCGATGTCCCCATCGCCACCGGCACCAGCAACGCCACGCAAAATCTTGCCATCACCGTTCCCGCCACTGCTCTGACGGGCGTGAACGTTGGCGTGCGCTTCCGCCTCACGAGCGCGATAAGCGCCACATCCACCGGCGCAAGCGGCAACGGTGAGGTGGAGGACTATGTTGTCATAATCCTCGCTCCGACGACGGATTTCGGCGACTTCAGCGGCTTCGCCGACGCCTCTCAGGGTGCGAACCCCGCCCTACGCATGGGAGCACTGCTTGATACCGAGTTTGTCTCCACCCGCAACGCCACCGCCACCGGTGACGACACCACGGGCAGCGATGACGAGGACGGCGTCACGCTGCCATCCATGATCGCTGGCCAGACCGTGAACATCCCCGTCACGATCACTAACAACACCGGCGCTAATGGCTTCCTGAACGCCTGGTTCGACTTCAACAACAACAACGTGCTCACTGATTCCGGCGAGCAGATAGCCACGAACATCATCATCCCCAGCAGCACAACCGACGGCGTCACGAACCTGACCGTCACCGTGCCTGCGAACGCCGTCACCGGCACCAATGTCGGCCTGCGTTTCCGCCTTTCCGCGCCCAGCGGCCTCGGTGCCACCGGCACGAACTCGCTCGCCGGTGAGATTGAGGATTATGTGGTCAACATCGCCGCGCCGACGACGGATTTCGGCGACCATGCGCTACTCTCCGCCGCCAGCAGCACGATGAGCGCGAACCTGCTGCTCGGAACCGCTGTGGACGCCGAGTTCGCCGCCACCACCAACGCCGCGGCCACGGGTGATGACATCACCGGCGGCGATGACGAGGACGGCGTCACCATGCCAGCCTCGCTTGACCCCAGCACCACCATCTCCCTGCCTGTGACCGTGCAGAACAGGACCGGGGCCAATGCCTGGATGCATGCGTGGATTGATTTCAACAACGACGGCGTGCTCAACGACACGCTCGTGAGCAGCGGCGGCGAACGTCTTGAGGCGGCGCGCCTCATCCCCGGCCTGAACACCGGCACCATCCTCCGCGAATACTGGACGGGCATCGCCGGCGCCAGCGTCTCCAATCTCACCAGCAGTGCCGCCTATCCCAACAGCCCCACCAGCTTCGACTACCGCGCCAACTTCACCGCGCCGGTCGATTGGGCGGACAACATGGGCCAGCGCATGCGCGGCTGGGTTTATCCACCTGTGAGCGGCCAGTACACCTTCTGGATCTCGGGCGATGATGAAACGCAGCTCTTCCTCAGCACGGATGAAACGCCCGCCAACGCCACGATGATCGCCAACGTGCCGACTTGGACGGGATCACTTCAATGGAACACGTTCACGAGCCAGAAGTCCGTCAAGATCACGCTGGAGGCCGGAAAGCCTTACTACATCGAGGCTTTGATGAAGGAAGGCGCCGGTGGAGACAATCTCGCGGCGGCGTGGGAGCTTCCCGGCACCAGCACCGGCCCGGTGGTCATCGCGGGACAGTATCTCGCGCCGTGGGTCAGCGGCGGCCAGGTCTTCAAGCCCTCCCACCAGATCAATCTCACAGTGCCGCTGAACGTGAGCGCCGGCCCGAATCGCGCCGTGCGTTTCCGACTGACCAATTCATCGACCTCCGGCCCCACGGGTGCCTCCGGCACCGGCGAAGTCGAGGACTACGCTGTTCTGATCAACTCGCCGAGCAATGACTTCAGCGACTGGAGCCGGGCCGTAACCGCGTCCAACGGCTTGGACAACAATCTCTTCATGGGGGCTTCGGTGGACGCCGAATATGTCGTCACTGCCAACACCTCCGCCACCGGCGACGACCTCAACGGCACCGATGACGAGGACGGCGTGACGCTTCCTTCGCTCATCGCGGGCGGCACGTTCAACACACCGGTCACGGTGACCAATCTCACGGGATCACCGGCCTACCTCAACGCGTGGATCGACTTCAACAACAACGGCTTCTTCACCGACGCGGGCGAGCAGGTCGTCACGAATCTCACGGTGGTCAATGGCAGCAGCAGCCTCTCGATCTCGCCTCCTGTCGCCGTGCCGGCCAGCGCCGTCACCGGCACGAGCGTGGGTGTCCGCTTCCGTCTGACCTCCTCCGCTTCTCCGGGAGCCACCGGCACCGGGGGCGGCATCGGCGAGGTGGAGGATTATGTCGTCACCATCGCGGCGCCGACCACGGATCTCGGTGACTTCTCCAGATTCGCGACCGCCAGCAGCACCGCGAGCAACTCCCTGCGCATCGGCACATTGGTGGACGCCGAATACGTCCTCAGCAACAATCTCACGGCCACGGCCGACGACACCAACGGCAGCGATGACGAGGACGGAGTCACCGTTCCCTCGATGATGGCAGGCGCTCCTGCCACGCTGCCCGTCACCGTCACCAACAGCACGGGAGCCAGCGGCTTCCTCAACGTGTGGATCGACTTCAACAACAACGGCGTGCTCACCGACGCGGGCGAGCAGGTTGCCTCCAATGTGGTCATCGCCACCGGAACGGCGAACGGCGTGCGCAATCTCAGCTTCACCGTACCGCCGACGGCGCTGACCGTCACCTCTCTCGGCATGCGCGTCCGTCTGACCTCGGTTTCCTCGCCTGCGGCCACCGGCGCCGCTGGAACGGGAGAAGTGGAGGACTACGTCGTCACCATCTCAGCGCCGCCGTTGGATTACGGCGACTGGAGCGGACTCGCGGACGCATCGTCCACGGTCGTCAGCGGCCTGAGCCTCGGCGCGCTCACGGACACGGAATTTGCGTCCACGCGGAACACCGCCGCTTCCGGTGATGACAACACGGAGCTGGACGACGAGGACGGCGTCACCCTGCCCTCGATGATCGCGGGCGCGCCCGCCACCATTCCCGTCGTCGTCACCAACACCACCGGCGCCCCCGCCTACCTCAACGCGTGGTTCGATTTCAATAACAACGGCTCCGTCGCCGACGCGGGCGAGCAGATCGCCACCAACACGCTCGTCGCCAACGGCACGACCAATGCCACGGTCAATCTCAACCTCACCATCCCCGCCAGCACGGTCACCGGTGCGAGCCTCGGCCTGCGCTTCCGCCTCACCAGCGTGATCTCTCCCGGCGTGACTGGAAACTCCGGCAACGGCGAGGTGGAGGACTACACCGCAAACGTCGCCGTGCCTGTCACCGATTTCGGCGACTGGAGCGGCGCGGCGAATGCTTCGAACATCGCCAGCTCCGACCTTCGCATGGGCGCGCTGGCGGACACCGAGTTCGTCTCCACCCTCAATTCCGCCGCCACAGCAGATGACATCACCGGCAGCGACGACGAGGACGGCGTCACCCTGCCCACGCTGACACCGGGCACCACCGGCGGCGCCACCGGCAGCGCCACCGTGGTCGTGACCAACAACACCGGCTCCCCCGCTTATCTCAACGCGTGGATCGACTTCAACAACAACGGCACTTTCGCCGATGCCGGCGAGCAAATCGCCACCAACATCACCGTCGCGACCGGCAGCAACGGCGTGAACCAGAATCTCTCCTTCAGCGTGCCGGTGAACTCCGTTCCTGGCACCCGCGGCGCGCGTTTCCGTCTCACCAGCGCGCAAAATCCGACCCCCACCGGCTCCGGCGGCATGGGCGAGGTCGAAGACCACATGGCGCTCGTCAGTTGCCTGCCGTTCAGCGTCAATCCCGCGACGCTTCCCGCCGCCACTGTCGGCACGGCTTACTCGCAGACACTCACCAACACCGCAATTCATGCCCCGGTGGTTTACCAGTTGAGCGGCGGCTCCCTTCCTGCAGGCCTGTCCTTCGACAGCGCCACTGCGATCATCAGCGGCACCCCCTCGAGCCCTTCCCCCGCCAACTTCACCATCACCGCCACGGATGCGAACGGGTGCACCAGCTCGCGGGAATACACCATGACCCCCGTTTGCGCCGCCATCAGCATCACTCCGGCTTCGTTGAATCAGGGTGCCGTCGGCTCGTTCTATTCCCAGACATTCACCGCCGCGGGCGGACTCACTCCTCATGGATCATGGGCGGTCGCCAGCGGCTCGCTCCCGGCCGGTTTGAATCTGAATCCAGCGACCGGTGTGTTGTCTGGAACCCCCAGCGGCGCAGGCCTCGCCTCGTTTACCATTCGTGTGAACGACGCCAGTGTGGTGACCTCCGTGACAACACCATCAAGTCCGGTGGTCGCGCCCGTTTACAATCAGTCATACGCTGACGCCGTCACCGGAACCAACTCCTTCCAGAGCGGCGGTTTGTGGCGCTGGCGCGTCACGCCGGGTGCGGATGTGCATGCCAACGACGTTTACGAGCGCCCCACCGCGCAGTCCTATGAGCAGTATCCCGAAGGTTATGCCACGAAGGATGTCGAGTACTACGGCAATCTCGATATCACCGAAGGTCTGAGCGCCATGGACGGCAAATACGCCTACTTCGGCATCCGTCTTTATTCCCGCAACAAAGTGACCGCCGACGGCACCCAGACCGCCGAGGGTCTGAACTACCAGTATGGCGTCCGTCTCGCCACGGCGGCAGATAGCCGTGGTGGCCTGCTGGTCATCACTGACCAGCCGGAGGCAAAAAATGGCACCAACTGGGGTGGCAACAGCTTGTTTGTTTACCGTGACACCAACAACGACCTCAACATCAACGGCAACGGTTACGAGAGCGTCATCGCCTCTGATGGCAAGATCGGTGGAGCTGGAGCAGTCATCGCCTTCAGCCGCGTCAGCCCCTCCAACAACAAGATGGTGGAAATCGCCATCGACTACGCCGCGCTCGGCTTCACCCGGGCTCAGATGGAGGCGCTTGGTCGCGTCGTCTTTGAGGCCAACAAAGGCACCAAGGATCCCGGCAACTACCTTTGGAACAAAGAATACACCGGATCGCAGGCAGGTTCCCCGAATGGCGGCTCGGGCGGTTTGTCTGAATTCGGCACCTCGGGCCTCGGCAATGTGTATGAACTAGATACGCTGAACGGAGCCTCATTGGTGATGCCTTCATCACAAGGCTGCACGGGCACACGCGCCTACACTGTCCGAATCTGCCCGGTGGTCACCCTCACTCCTGCCAGCCTGCCAAACACCACGGTGGGCACGGCCTACACTCAAACCGTGAGCGCCTCGGGAGGAGCCACCCCTTACGCTTATGCGGTCAGTAGCGGCAGTCTCCCGTCAGGTCTCACACTCAACCCGGGCACCGGCGTCATCAGCGGCACTCCGACCGCCGCCGCCACCTCCAATTTCACCATCCGCGCCACAGACGCGAACGGCTGCTCGGGCACTCGCGCCTACACCATCGTCTCCGGCTGCCCTGTGCTCGGCATCAGCCCTCTTTCGCTGCCCGCCGCCTACTTTGGCGGCTCCTACACGCAGGCGCTCACCGCCTCGAACGGCACCGCACCCTACACCTATGTCATCCAAACCGGCGCGCTGCCCACCGGCCTCTTCCTCGCCACCAACGGCGTCATCTCCGGCGTGCCCTCCGTCACCGGCCTCTTCACCTTCACGGTTCGTGTCGCCGACACCTACGGCTGCTCCACCTCCTTCGACTACACGCTCAATGTCCGCTCGCTCTCCCTCGGCAACCTCGTCTTCGAGGATTCCAACAGCAACGGCTCGAAGGATGCTGCGGAGCCCGGCGTCGGCGGTGCTCTCGTCCAGCTCTTTGCCACCGGCGATGACAACGCCATCGGCGGCACCGGCTCGGCGGCCGACACCCAGACGGGTTCTGACATCGTGACGACCAGCACCGGCGCCTATCTCTTCACCAAGGTCCCGCCCGGCAGGTACTATGTCAAAGTCACCCCGCCCGCCGACTACACCGGCACCGGAGGCACGCCGGCGACCACGGACAACGACATCGACAACAACAACGACGGCTCGCAGCCCGGTGGCGAGGGCACGCCGCTCTTCAGCCCCGTGATCATGCTCGCAGGTGCCGCCGAATCCATCACCGATGGCGACACCGACGCCGACACGAACCTCACCCTCGACTTCGGCCTCTGGTCCAGCGTCGCCGTCGGCAACTTCATCTTCCTCGACATCAACGGCGACGGCGTCCGCAACGAAGGCGAGAGCCTCGGCAACATCTTCGTCGAACTTTATGCCCAGGGTGCCACACCCGGCGTGGACGCGCCCGTCAGCGTCGGTTCCTCCGGCTGCAGTTGCAAAGGCCGCTACTACATCGAGGGCCTGAATCCCGGAAATTACTTCCTCCATATCCCCGCCTCGCAATTCGCCACCGGCATGCCGCTGGAAGGATTGCAGCCCATGTCCGCCGTCGTCGCGGGCGACGATGATGCCGGTCAGGACCTCATCTACAACAACGACCCTGCCACCAACGGCGCCAGCACTGCTGTCTTCACCCTGCGTCCGGGTCAATGCCCCGCCGGCGCGGCTGAATCCGGCGGCGAAGGCACCATCGACGACGCCATCGACGCCCGCGTCGATCTTACCCGCGACCTCGGCGTCGTCGCGCCCGCGGGCACCGGCTTCGCCGCCTCCGAGCGCATACGCCGTCACATCATCACCGGCGGCTTCACCGCTACCGTCCTTCCCGGTGCCACGACCTTCGCCACCTGGAGTCCGGACAGCTCCATCGGCGGCCCCGCCGACGATCCTGATGAGGACGGCCTCCCGAACCTGCTCGAATACGCCCTCGGCACCAACCCCGTCAGTCCGCTCGAATCCGCGCGCTTCACCCTCGGCCAGGACACCGCCGGCGGCCTCATCGCCCTGCTCACCCTGCCAGTTACCACGCACGACGACATCCTCCTCAGGCTCGAAACCCTCACCGACCTCACCCGCGCCGCCGATGCCGCCGCATGGAAGCCGCTCTCCATGGCCCACACCACCCGATTCAACGGCGACGGCACGCTCACCCGCCAGTATGCGAACTTGGAGAAACTGCTCGTCTTCAAAGGTCTCAACACCGGCTTCCTCCGCGTCAAAGTCGAGCTCGATGCCAATCGCGACGGTGTTCCCGAGGCCGCCGTCACCTCCTCCATCCACGCCTGGAGCCGCCAGGCCTTCGCCACCGGCGCGCGCACCTTCAGCATGCCGCTGCTGCGCCCCTCAGTCTTCACCGGTCGCGTCAACACCGTCAGCGGCCGTGAGGTCGTGCTGCCTTACATGATCACGCTGCCGGCCGGCTCGCACTACCTGGAGGCCGTCAGCGGCCCGCTCGCCGGCCAGCGCTTCGAGATCGACGCCGCCGCCAGCTCCGGAAACACCGTCGCCCTGCAAGACACCGCTCCCTCAGCCCTTGCCGATGCCCGTGTCGTCATCCGTCCGCATCACACGCTCGCCGATCTTCTGCCACCGAACGTCTTCAGCGCCGAAGACCGCGTCCTCTTCTTCGACACCGCCGCGAACAACTTCACCACCCTCGTCCACGGCGGCGACGCCTGGCTGCACGACGTGCTAAGCATGAACGCGCGTCCCTTCGCCGCGCACGAGGCCGCGCTCGTCCAGGTTCGCGGCCCTGGTGCGTCCCTCCTCTTCACCGGCGAGGTTCGCGCGCACGGCTTCACCGCACCGCTCGTCCCCGGCACGCAACTCATCGCCTCCGGCTGGCCCGCATCCATCCCCGCCCCCGTCACCGGCCTGCGCTCCGGCCCCGCGCCCGACACCGCCGACCGCCTCCGCCTCTGGAATGGCGACACCACCACCGGCGCCAGCGACTACACCAGCTACTACCTCGACAATAGCACCGGAACACCGCTCTGGCAGCTTCAGGAGACTGCGAATTCGTCATTCGCCATTCCTCATTCGTCATTCCTTCCCTTCCACGGCCTCTTCCTCATCCGCGAAACGCCGCTGCTTCTCAATCAGCAGGCACCTTGGTAACTGAGACAGAAAAAAATGGCGGAAGGAATAACCTCCCGCCATCTCAGTTTAATCATGCCGGCGATTACTTCGCCAAAAACTCGTCCAAGGCGGCCTTGGTGATGCGGTATTGAGTGCCGATCTTCTTGGCCTTGATGTCTCCGGCTTCGATGGTGGCGATGACATCCGCCTCGGTGACGCCCAAGGTCTGCGCGACCTGCGCGGGAGTCAGAATGTCGGCGGCGGGAGCCGCAGCCCCTGGCAGCGGAGGCGGAGTGGCCGCGCCAGCAGCAGGGCTCATGTTGAAGGCACCCTGCGCCATCATCTGCTGCGCCATGCCAAAGCCCATCGCGATCTCCGCGGCTGATCCGGCGGGTCCGCCGCCGCCTTTGGCCATGCCTTCGGCCATCTGGAACTTCACATAGTCGTTCAGATTGCCGATGGCGCTCATGCTGCTGCGCTTGTCGATGGCCTGCTCGACCTCCGGCGGCACGCTGGCGTTTTCGAGGATGAAGCTGGCGATCTCGATGCCGTACTTGCCGGTGGTGATGGGATTGATGATCGGCAGCAGCGCCTCGCCCAGCTCGGAGTAACGCGTGGCAAGATCGAGCACGGGCACCTTCGCCGTGGCGAGCGCGTCGGTGAAGACGCTGACGATGCGGCTGCGCATCGTGTCGGCAAACTCATCGAGACGGAAATGATGATCCGACCCGGCGACTTCCTTCAAGAAGAGCTTCGGCTCGACGATCTTGAAGTCGAAGGTGCCGAAGGCGCGCACGCGCACGATGCCGAAGTCCTGGTCGCGCATCATGATGGGGTTGCTGGTGCCCCACTTGTTGCCGGTGAAGAGGCGCGTGGTGACGTAATACACGTCCGCCTTGAAGGGGGACTCAAAGCCGTATTTCCAACCCTTCAGCGTGGAGAGGACCGGGATGTTGTCCGTGCTCAGCGTGTGCTTGCCGGGCCCGAAGGTGTCGCCGAACTGGCCGAGATAAACGAACTGGGCGATCTGTGACTCGCGCACAATGAGCTGCGCGCCGCGCTTGATTTCCTTGTCCTCGTCCGGAAAGCGCCAGGAGAGCGTGTCGCGCGAGTCGTCCGTCCACTGGATGATTTCCAGGAACTGTCCTTTGAGGTAATCCATGAGGCCCATAGTCGTGTGCGGTGAGTGGTTTGTGTTTTCTGAAGCGCGCCGACTTTAGGGACGCCGGCGTTATTTGGCGAGTCCAATTCTCGGCACGCATTTATAACTCCGCCCCCTGCCCTGCGGGAGTGCTTTGGCGGTTGCTTCCGCCCTTTGCTGGCTAACATCCGCCCTCCCAGTATGTCCCTTGCCGATCAACTCCAAGCCGCCGCCAATTCCGGCGATCTCCTCGCCGCCAGCCACGACAACATCCGCGCCCTGCTCGCAGCGAGCGACAATCCGCTCTACCGCGCCAGCATCGAGGAACTCGCCGCCGCAGGCCAGTGGGCGGAGCTGAACGACCGCTTCTTCCAGGCGCTGAAATTCGGCACCGGCGGCCTGCGCGGCCGCACAATCGGCAAAGTGGTGACGAAGGCCGAGCGCGGCGGCGCGCCGGAGGATCAGCGACCCGAAAATCCGTGCGTGGGCACGAATGCGATGAACTTTTACAACGTGAGCCGCGCCACGCGCGGACTCGTGACCTACATCAAGAACTGGCGCGCCAACGCCAAGCTCACCGGCAAGCCGAGCATCGTCTTCGCCCATGACACACGGCACTTCTCGCCGGAATTCGCGAAGTTCTGCGCGAAGATCGCGATGGACCATGGCGCGAACGTTTATCTCTTCGACGGCTGCCGCGCCACGCCGGAGATGTCCTTCGCCGTGCGTCAGCTCCGCGCCGACGCGGGTGTGATGCTCACCGCCTCGCACAACCCCCCGCATGACAACGGCTACAAGGTGAACTTCAACGATGGCGCCGGCATCGTGGAGCCGCACGCCAGCGGCATCATCAAGGAGGTGAACGCGATCAAGGGCGAGGAATACACCCCGCTGCCGGACGCCCAGCGCGGCAAGCTGACCACGCTCGGCAACGAAATGGACCAGAAATACCTCTCCCGCGTCGAGACGATGATGCTGCAGCCTGAGCTGTTGCAAAAGGAGGAGGCGAAGAAGCTCAAGATCGTCTTCACCGCCCTCCACGGCACCGGCGGGGTGCTGGTGCCCGTGTTGCTGAAAAAACTCGGCTTCAACTTCCTCACCGTGCCGGAGCAGGACGTGCGCGACGGCCGCTTCCCCACCGTGAAGTCGCCGAATCCGGAAAACGCGCCCGCCCTGAAGATGGCGGTCGATCTCGCAAACAAGGAAGGCGCGGACATCGTCATCGGCACCGATCCTGACTGCGACCGCATGGGCGTGGGCGTGCGTGACGCGAAGGGCGACATGGTGCTGCTCACCGGCAACCAAACCGGCTCGCTCATGGGCTGGTATCGCATCAAGACGATGTTTGACCTCGGCATCCTCAACGACGCGAACAAGAAAAACGCGGTCTTCCTCAAGACCTTCGTCACCAGCCCGATGCAGGACGCAATCGCGGCCAAATTCGGCATCAACTGCGTGAACACGCTCACCGGCTTCAAGTGGATCAGCTCGAAGCTCGCCAAGTATGAGGCAGCTCTGCCTTCGGACATTTTGAACCGTTACCGCGACCTCAACGCCGCCGACAGCCGCGCCGCGCGTCTCAAGCACAGCAAGTTCCTCGTCTTCGGCGGTGAGGAGAGCTACGGCTACATGGGCGACGACTTCAGCCGCGACAAGGACGGCAACGGCGCGGTCGTGATGTTTGCCGAACTCGCCGCCTACGCCGCCAGCCGTGGTCTCACCGTGGCCGGACTGCTCGACGAGGTGTCCTGCGAGATCGGCTACTTCCTTGAGGTGAACCAGAGCAAGGTCTTTGAAGGCGCGACCGGTGCCGCACAAATCGCGAAGCTGGCCGACAGCTACGGCAGCAACCCGCCGAAGGAAGTGGACGGCTCCGCCGTGGTCAAGGTGCGCGACTTCCGCAAGGATGAGATCAAGGACGAGGAAGGCGAGATCGTGGCAAAGGAGAAAATGCTCTTCGTCGATCTCGCCGACGGTCGCAGCTTCGCCGTGCGCCCCTCCGGCACCGAGCCGAAGATCAAATACTACATGTTCGGCCGCCGCATGCCCGCCGAGGGCCAAAAACTCAGCACGGAAGAGCTCAACACCGCCAAGGTCAAGGTCACCGAGTCGCTCGTCGGCATGTGGGCCTGGCTGGAAAAGGACATCGACGCACGGCTGGCCCAGTAGGGCGCCGGCATTCGGCGTTTCCATCTTCCATCAACTCGAAGGCGGCTGAACAAACTTCAGCCGCCTTCGTCTATCTGCGTGCCTCCTCTCCCTTCGGTCGCCTGCCTCCGCAAATTGCGCCTTGAACTACAGAGAAAGTTAAGAACTATTAACAACCATGAACACTCGAACCACTCCCACGGGGTCACGCATCGCCCCTTGGTTGAGTTTGTCCCTCGCACTGCTCGCCACGGCGGACGCCTCCGCGCAAAACCAGCGCTACTACCCCCAGCAGCCGCAATACACCCAGCCTGCGCCGAATTACCAGCAACCCCCGCCCGGCTACGGCGCTCCATCTTACGGTTACCCGCAGCAGCCGCAGAAGCAGTATGAGAATCCCATCGAATTCCTCCCGAAGTTCGGCAAACGCATGAGCGAGGTCGTCCGGCGCATCTTCTACGGGCAGGATCCCACAGGCTGGGACAATCCGCCTCCGGGCTATGGCGCGAACGGCGGTTACAATCTCGATGCCCCGCCCCGCCAGCAGGCAGCTCCGGGCTATCCGCAGCAGCCGCCGTCCGGTTACTACCAACCGCAGCAGGGACAGGCGCAGCCGCGCTACAATTATCCGCCGCAGTCCTCAAACCAGGCTCCTCCCGCGCAGCAGAACGTGCCCCAAAAAGGGGCCTCGTCGCCAGCCTCGTCATCGCAGGCAAAATCCAGCACGCGCACTTACACACCTCCCAAAGCGGGTGGTTCTTCCTCAAAAACACAGGCCAAGCCTTCAACGAACGCTGCCCCCAAGGAGCCGGTGAAGGAAACGCCGCCGCCCACGACCACCGCACGGCGCTCCGAGTCCGCGCCGCCGCGTGAGCAGCCGTCCACGACTGCCTCCAGCGGCTCCGGATCATTCCTCAAAGGCAGAAAAACCGCCAAGGCGGGCCGTGTCATCAGCCCCTATCCGCCATACAAGGAACTCGACGTCACCGGGCTCGAAAGCGGCTCGCTCGCCCTCGACCCGACGACGCAGAAAGTCTTCGAGGTGCCCTGACAGCCTTTGATTTTCTCATCTTCGCCTGACCAGAGGCCCCGGCACGGCCGGGGCTTCGATTTTTGTGCCAGAGCCGTCTCAATTTGGGTTTTTTAAAATAAACAAGCCTCTGGCCTGAAGTTTGCTTGAAGTGATGCCAAGACAGCGCTTCGCTGCCTTCCAACCCATTCATGGCCGAATACGGACTCCAGCAGACACAGACTCAGAAGCTCGCCATCGGGCCGCAGATGCAGCAGAGCTTGCAGATTCTGCAGGCGCCCACCCTGGAGTTGCGGCAGATCATCCAGCAGGAGATCGAGGTGAACCCTGTCCTGGAGCTCGACGCTCCGGAAACCTCGATCGATGATGCCATTCCCGACGATCCCGATGATCGCAGCGTGGATGACGGTGACATCGACGCGCTCACCCAGATGGACGAGGAATGGCGCGAATACTGGCAGCAGAGCCGCCAGCAGACCGCCGCCCGCCGCAGCGACGACCAGGAGCGCTGGCAGTTCATCATGGACTCCATCGTGGCCCCCACCACGCTGCAGGAGCATCTGCTCTCCCAGCTCCATACCGCCGAGGTGAAGCCGAAGATCGCCACTCAGGTCGAGTTTCTCATCGGCAACCTCGACGACCGCGGCTTTCTCAACACCAGGATCGACGACCTCAGCCTACAGCACGCGATTCCCATCGAGGACCTGCAAAAAGCCAAAAGGCTCCTCCAAAGCTTCGACCCCGTGGGCGTTGGTTCCGAGGACTTGCGCGAATGCCTGCTCGTGCAACTCGAGCGCCTCGGCAAAAAACAGAGCCTCGCCTGGCGTCTCGTCGATCAATACATCGACGACCTCGCCAACAAGCGTTACCCCATCCTCGCACGCAAACTCGGCGTGCCTTTGGAGCAGATCTCACGTGCCGCCGACTTCATCAGCACGCTCGACCCCCGCCCCGCACAGCGTTTCGCCGTCTCCAACAACAACTACGTCACGCCTGACGTTGTCGTCGAACGGCAAGGCGGCGAATGGATCGCCGTGATGACCAACGACGACCTTCCCCACCTGCGCATCAGCAACACCTACAAGGACCTCCTCGCCCAGCCCGGCAACAACGGCGAGGTGCGCAATTACGTCCGCGACAAGATCCGCAGCGGCAAGTTCCTCATCCGCTCGATCCATCAGCGCCAGCACACCATCCACCGCATCGCCACGCAGATCCTGAAATACCAGCGTGAGTTCCTCGAAAAGGGCACAAGCTTCCTGCGCCCGCTGAACATGGCCACCGTGGCCGACGAGGTCGGCGTGCACGAAACCACCGTCAGCCGAGCCATCGCCGGCAAGTACATTGCCACACCGCACGGCGTGTTTGACATGAAGTTCTTCTTCTCGCACGGCGTGAAGACCGATTCCGGCGACGATCTGAGCAACACCAGCGTCAAAAACGCCATCGCCGACCTCATCAAGACCGAGCCGAAGCACAAGCCGCTCAGCGACGACAAGCTCGCCAAGCTGCTCGACAAGCAGGGCATCAAGGTTGCCCGTCGCACGGTCGCGAAGTATCGCGAGGCGCTTAACATCCTGCCCAGTCATCTGCGCAAATCGTTCTCCTGAAGATCGCGAAGATTTTGTGTCCGGTTTTAATCTCAGGCGTGAGATAGTATCTGCTGCATGAACATCGCCGAAACCCACGCCGCGCAGGTTTTCCTCGCCCATCACGACTTTGTGAAGGGCGTGGCGCTCAAATATGCCCCCTGGCCGGGGTTGATGGAGGACATCACGCAGCAGGTCTTCCTCGAATTCATGGCGAAGGAGTCGAAATGGGACCTCAGCAGCGATGCGCGGCCGCTTCTGGCCACGATGACGCGTCACATCGCCATGCGGCTGTGGCGGGAGCGCACGCGGCAGCAGCCGGATGTGGTGCAAAAGCTCGCGGATCACATCCGCCTCCTCGCCGAGGAGCGTGAGTCGCCACCGCGCTATGAGGACGAGGTCCGCGTGCTGCGCACCTGCCTGCAAAAGCTGCCGCAAAAGAGCCGCGAACTCGTGGAGCTCTATTATTATGACGAGGTCGGCACGCCGCAGATCGCCGAGCAGATTCAGATGAAGGCCGACACCGTCTGCCGCGCCCTTTCTCGCGTGCGGGAAAAGCTGCGCGAGTGCATCCAGCAATCCATGAACCAGGGAGGTCACGCTCATGCTTGAAGCCGACACGCTCATCCAGCACTACCTCGAAGGCACGCTCACCGATGCCGAGGCGGAGGAACTGCACACGCGGCTGCAAAACGAGCCGCAACTCGGCGAAAAACTCCTCCAGCACTTCGAGATGGACGCGATGCTCCGCGCCACGAAGCCGCTCGCCGTGCCTGGAAAGGTCATCCAGCCCGCTTTGATGCCGAAGCGCCGTTTCACCTTCGCCACCGTCACCACGGTGGCGGCGATGGCGGCCTGCCTCGCTCTCGCCAGCACCTGGGTGGTGCTTTCACTGCCGAAACCGGCCACCGAGGACACCACCGCCTCCGTCGCCGTGCTCACACGTGGTGTGAATCTCGAATGGGAATCCGCCACCATCGCCCCCGGCACACCGCTTTCACCCGGACTGCTCAAATTGAAGTCCGGCATTGCGCAGATCGAGTTTTATCAAGGTGCCCGCGTCTTGATCGAAGGCCCCGCCGAGCTGCAACTCATCTCCAGCGGCGAGGCCACCTGCACGCGTGGCAAGCTCAGCGCCAACGTGCCTCCGCAGGCCAAAGGTTTCCGCATCAACACGCCGAAAGGCACCATCGTCGATCTCGGCACCGAGTTCGGCCTTGATGTCAGCGAGGCGAGTTCCGAGGTCCATGTCTTCAAAGGCGAGGTCGAGCTGCATCCGGCCTCAGAATCAATGAAATCACTCAAAGAAGGCCAGGCCATGGCCTTCGCGGCGCAAACGCAGCTTCTCGCCGCAAATTCATCCAGCTTTGCCTCGCTCAACGATCTCGACACACGTACCGCGCTCTCCGACCGCACACAATTCGAGCGCTGGCGCACCGCGAGCGGAAAACTGAACGCCGATCCTGCCCTGAAGCTGCATTTCGATTTTCAAGACGACGATTCCACGCGCAGCTTGCGCAATCATACGCCGCACGGTGAAGAGGGTAGCATCGTCGGCGCTTCCTGGACCACCGGCCGCTGGCCTGGCAAAGGTGCTTTGGAGTTCCGCAACGTGAGCGACCGCGTGCGCCTCAGCGCTCCGACCGAGGTAAAAGCGCTCACCATGGCCATGTGGGTGCGCATCAACGGCCTCGACCGCGCCTTCAACTCGCTCTTCATGTCCGAGGGCTGGGGCGACCGCAAAATCCACTGGCAGATCACCCACGAGGGCAAGATCCGCCTCGGTATCGCTGGAGTTCCCGGCAAGCACCACCAGGACTGCGACACCGAGGTTTTCTTCACGCCGGAGCGCTTTGGCCGCTGGACCCATCTCGCTGTCGTTTTCGACCAGCAGGCCAAAGAAGTCCGCCACTACGCCAACGGCATGCTCCTCGCCAAAATCGCGCTCAAGGACAACGCCCCGCTCAAACCCGGCATCGCCGAGCTCGGCAACTGGAATGACCGGCGTTCCATCGGCAACGGCGTCGCCATCCGCCACCTCAGCGGCACGATGGACGAGTTCGCGCTCTGGGACCGCGTGCTCGGCGAATCGGAAATCGCCGCCATGAGCCGGTGAGGCTGCAACAACCCGGTTTCGATCGACGACTTAGATGCCTTCAACGCATGAAGCATCTCCTCCTGACTTTTGTCTGTGTCGCATCCCTCTCAAACGCTGCGGGCAGCTCCAAGCCGAACGTCCTTTTCTTTTTTGCCGATGACCAGCGCGCGGACACCATCGCGGCCCTGGGAAATCCGGTGATCCAGACGCCAAATCTCGACCGGTTGGTGCAACGCGGCGTGTCATTCAGCAGGGCTTACATGCAGGGCGGCATGAACGGCGCTACTTGCGTGCCCTCACGCGCAATGCTGCTCTCGGGTCAGAACCTGTTTCACATCGACGAGAAGCTCATGCGCAGCGAAACGTGGCCGGAGGCCTTTGGCAAAGCAGGCTACAGCACCTTCGCCAGTGGCAAGTGGCACAATGGCGATGCCTCCCTGGCAAGGAGCTTTCAGATCGCGCGTTCCATGTTCACCGGCGGCATGACGAATCCGATGGATGCCAAGTTGCGTGACCTGGTGGACGGCAAAGTCGGCCCGGCAAAGCCGAGCACGAAGCACGCCTGCGAAGTCTTCGCCGATGAAGCGATCCGCTTCATCCAGGAGCAGTCTGGCGGCCCCTTCTTTGCCTATGTGCCTTTTGATGGCCCGCATGATCCGCACATCGTTCCAGACGACTTTCCCATTCGCTACACCGCTGATCAAATCCCGCTGCCGCCGAACTTTCTGCCCCGGCATCCCTTCAACAATGGTGAGATGGCCATCCGCGACGAGCAGCTCCTACCTTGGCCGCGTTCGGAAGACGGCGTGCGTGCCTTTCTCGCCGAATACTACCGCTACATCTCCTTTCTCGATGCCCAGATCGGCCGCGTTCTCGCCGCGCTGGAGGCCTCGCCACATGCGAAGAACACCATCATCGTTTTCTCCGCTGACAGCGGCGTCGCCCGCGGCAGCCATGGCCTGATCGGCAAACAAAACGTCTATGAGCACTCCATGCGCGTGCCTCTCATCATCGCAGGCCCCGGCATCGCGCAAAACCAGCGCAGCGAGGCGATGTGCTACCTTTTCGACCTGCTGCCCACCCTCGGCAAGCTCTGCAGCGTCACCGGGCCCAAGACCAGCGAAGGCATCGATTTCAGCGCCACGCTCAGCGATGCATCCAAGCCCGCCCGCAGCCAGTTGATGTTCGCCTACCGGAACGTGCAACGCGCCTTCACCGACAGCCGCTGGAAGCTCATCCGCTATCCACAGGTGGACCGCACCCAGCTCTTCGATTTGCAAGCCGACCCCTTTGAAGTCACCAACCTCGCCGACAAGCCCGAGCACGTCGCCAAAGTCGCCGAACTCAGCACCGCCCTAGAAAAAGAAATGCAGCAAAGCGGCGACACCGCCGCCCTGAAAGTCGCCACTCCATCTCCTGCCGATTGGACCCCGCCCGCGAAGACCAAAGGCGAGAAGAAGCGCAAAAAGTAACCTTATCATCACTCTCAAAGACTCTCGCAGACCGCATGAAATCCCTCCTCGCCCTCGCCTTTCTCACCACGGCCGCGTTCGCCCAGCCGCGTGACATTTTCGACTACACCGGCCAAAACAACGCACCGGCAGGCACGAAGCGCCTAGTTTTCATCGCAGCAAAAGGCACGCATGGCGGTGGCGGGCAGCATGAGTTCTTCGCTGGGGCTTCCTATCTGGCGCGGCGCATCAATGAGACCTATCCGCAGGCTTTTGCGGTGGTGTATCCGGAGAACAATTGGCCGAAGGACCTCACGAAGGCGGATGCGATCATCGTGCTGCTGAATCACGGCGGCAAGGCGGCGGATGATGCGAACATCAAGGCGGCCTGTGATCGCGGCGCGGGCTTCGCGGCGATTCATTATGGCGTGGAGGCCAGGATCGGCTCGCAGGGGAAAAACTTCCTCGACTGGATGGGCGGCTTCTTCGAGACGTTCTACTCGGTGAACCCGACCTGGGACGCGAGCGTGCAGCCGGGCAAGCATCCGGTGGCGAATGGCGTGAAGGCCTTCTCCGCGAAGGATGAATGGTATTACCACATGCGCTTCGTGCCGGAGATGAAGGGCGTGACGCCGGTGCTCAGCGCCATCGCGCCGCTGAACACGGTGAAGTTCAAAGAGGGCGACAAGCCGAGTGCGCATGGTGGAAACCCGGACGCATTCGCGGATGTGAAGGCGGGCAAGCCGCAGCATCTCGCGTGGGCGTTTGACCGGCCGAAAGGCGGTCGCGGCTTTGGCTTCACGGGGTTTCATTTCTTCGCGAACATGACGAACGACAGCTTCCGCACGACGATGCTGAATGGCGTGGCCTGGGTGAGCGGTTTGGAGATTCCAGCGGGCGGGATCGCGTCCAAAACACCGACGCAGGCCGAACTCGACGCGATGATGGCCGAGGCGCACGGCCCGAAGGTGGCGAAGCCCTCCGGCACGGCGAAACCAATCTTCGAAACGCCTGCATTGACCTCCACGAGCACGCCGCGGCTCGTCTCCATCGATGTGCCGCTGAAGGACGCGAAGGAGCTGTATCTCGTCGTTTCCGACGAAGGTTCGAAGAGCTGCGATTGGTCGAACTGGATCGAGCCGCGGCTCATCATGGCCGATGGATCGGTGAAGGAACTCACCACGCTGAAGTGGAAAGGCGACGACGCGGGCTTTGGCCGCACACGCATCGGCACGAATCACACCGGCAAGCCCATGCTCGTGGACAAGCAGACCTACACGAACGGCATCGGCACGCATGCGCCCTCGGCCATCGCGTATGATCTGCCGGCAGGCGTGGCACGCTTCACCGCGAAGGTGGCCATCGACGACGGCGGCATGATGCGCGGCGGCAAGGCGAGCGATGCGAAGGTGAAATTCCAAATCTACACCGCGCTGCCTGCCACGCCGGAGGCGAAGGCCGCGGCGAATCCGCCGAACTTCAACGAAGGCCCGCCGCAGGTGCCGGTGGAGCTTTTCACCGTGCCGGAGGGCCTCGAAGTGACACTGTGGGCCACTTCGCCGATGCTTTTCAATCCGACGAACATCGACTTCGATGCGCAGGGCCGCTTGTATGTCGCGGAAGGCGTGAATTATCGCGGCAAAGGTGGTCGCCGCAAAGAGGGCGACCGCATTGTCGTGCTCGAAGACACCGATCACGATGGCAAGGCCGACAAGAGCAGCGTTTTCGTGCAGGAGCCTGCGCTCGCGTCGCCGCTCGGTGTCGCGGTGATCGATGGCAAGGTGGTCGTGTCGCAACCGCCGGACCTGCTCGTGTATTCGGATGCCGATGGCGATTTGAAGCCGGAGAAGCGCGAGGTGCTGCTCACCGGCTTCGCAGGCCGCCAGCACGATCACAGCCTCCACAGCGTCACCGCTGGACCGGACGGCCAGTGGTATTTCAATCAAGGCAACACCGGCGCCGAGTTCACCGACCGCAGCGGCAAGACCTTCCGCATGGGCAGCCCGTATCAGCTGCAAAACATCGCGGGCATGAAGAGCGATGACGGCCACGTGTGGATCGGCGGCTTCAGCGTGCGCATGAATCCCGATGGCACGAACGTGAACATCATCGGGCACAACTACCGCAACAGCTACGAGCAGGCGCTTACCAGCTACGGCGATCTGTTTCAAAGCGACAATGATGACCCGCCCGCCTGCCGCGTGACGCATGTGCTCGAAGGCGGCAATGCCGGATTCGCCAGCGCCGACGGCCAGCGTGCCTGGGGCGCGGACAAACGGCCCGGTCAGGACACGCCGACCGCCGAATGGCGTCAGGAAGACCCCGGCACGATGCCCGCGGGCGATGTCTATGGCGGCGGATCGCCCACCGGCGTGGCCTTTTATGAAAATGGAGCGCTCGGTGAAAAATGGCGCGGCCTGCTGCTCGCGTGCGAGGCAGGCAAAAATGTGATCTTCGGCTACCAGCCGCAACCCGACGGCGCAGGCTTCAAACTCGAGCGCATGGACTTCATGACCTCGAACAAGGAGAAGCAATGGGCCGGCAGCGACTTCCTCGGCGGCAAGGAAACCAACGAGTTGAAGACGAAATTCCGCCCCAGCGATGTCTGCGTCGGCCCCGATGGCGCTTTGTATGTCGCCGACTGGTTTGATGCCCGCGTCGGTGGTCACGGCACACGTGACGATGGCTTCACCGGAGCCATCTACCGCATCGCGCCAAAGGGATTCAAGAGCGTGGTGCCCAAACTCGATCTGAACACCGTCGAAGGCCAGATCGCCGCCTTGAAGAGCCCCGCCGTGAATGTGCGCGTGAGCGGCTTCAACCGTCTGAAAGCCGCTGGATCCAAAACCGTTCCTGCGGTGGCTGCTTTGCTCGAAGATGGCGATTCATTCATCGCCGCGCGTGCCGCGTGGCTGCTCGCGCAGATGGGAGAAGAAGGCATCACGAAGGTGAAGCCGTGGTTGCAGTCGAAGGATGCTACGCAGCGCCTCGTCGCCTATCGGGCGCTGCGTCGTGCGAATCACGATGTGCTGATGATGGCGATAAAAATGGCTGGCGACAGCGATGCCGCCGTGCGTCGCGAAGTGGCCCTGACGCTGCGCGACATGCCCGCAAGTCAGTGCGCGCCCGCTCTTGTGCAACTCGCTCATTTGTTTGACGGCAAGGATCGCGCCTATCTCGAAGCCCTCGGCCTCGGCAGCGAAGGTAAGGAGAGCGAACTCTTCAAAGTCCTGACCACAGGCCATGCGGAAGGCTGGAAGACCTTTGAAACGCTCGCGGGCAAAGATAGCGCTGCCTGGAGTGATGCCTTCGCGTGGATCGCATGGCGTCTGCATCCGCCGGAAGCTGTGGAGGCATTCAAAGCCCGTGCCCTCAATGACAAGCTCAGCAAAGACCAGCGCCAGCTCATGCTCACCGCGCTCGCCTTCACCAAAAGCGCCGAAGCAGCCGGTGCGATGATCGAACTCGCCCAGAAGAAGGATTTTCCGCTGCAAGACCTCGCGAAGTGGTGGCTCATGAACCGCAAAAACAACGATTGGAAGGCCTACGGCATCGAGCAGAGCCTGAAGGCGCTCGGCATCTACGATCCCGACAAGGTACAGCTCACCGCCAGCCCGCTGCCGCCGCTTCCCACGAACGCGAAGCCGCTCGACCTCAAAGCCATCGCCAAGCTCCAAGGCGATGCCAAACGCGGTGCCACGGCCATCGCCACCTGCTACACCTGCCATCGCTTTGGCAGCAACGGCATCGACTTCGGCCCCGACCTCACCACCTTCGCGAAACAACAGACCGCCGACGTGCTCATCCAGTCCATCGCCGAGCCGAGCAAGGGCATCTCGCACGGTTTTGAAGGCAGCGAAATCACCACCACGGATGGATTGAGCATCACCGGCATCGTTTTGACCAGCGGCGACCCCGTGCTCATCAAATGCATGGGCGGCGGCGTGCAGACCGTGCCGAAGAAGCGCATTCAGAGCCTCAAAAAGCTCAAAGGCCGCAGCCTCATGTTCGAGCCCTCCATGCTCGGCCTCACCGAGCAAAGCATCGCCGACGTCGTCGCGTATTTGAAGAGCCTGTGAGCCCACGCCCCCTTGTCATGCGACTACCTATCGTTTCTATCCTTTTAGTCCCTTCCGTCCTCCTCGCCGCTGATCCGGCGATGCCGGAGAAGCATCGTGCGCTTTTCAAAGAGCACTGCGTGAGCTGCCACGGGCCAGAAAAGCAGAAAGGAAAGTTCCGCGTGGATGATCTGCCGCTGGCGATCACGAATGTCGAGATCGCGGAGAAGTGGCAGAAAGTGCTAAATGCGATGAACTCGGGCGACATGCCGCCGGAGGACGAAAAACAGCCGGCGAGTGCTGCGAAGGCCGATTTCCTCGATGACCTCGCAAATGTCATGGTGGCGGCGCGGCGGAGCCTTGGCGATCAAAAGGGCGTGATCACGATGCGGCGACTGAATCGTCGGGAATACAAAAACACGCTGCGAGAGTTGCTCGGCGTGGAAATCAATGTGGCGGAGCTGCCGCCGGATGGGGGCTCAGGGGCCTTTGATACCGTGGGCTCGAACCTCTTCATGTCGGCGAACCAGATCGAGCAGTATCAGGCGCTCGGTCGCGAGGCGCTGGAGGAGGCTTTTGCGTGGCAAACAGCGGCGAGCGTGACGAAGAAGCTCCATTACGAGGGCGAGACGACCACTCCGAGGGTGAAGGACTTTGTGAAGTATCAAATCGATGCCCGCGAGCGTGCGCAGAAGTGGGTGAAGGCCGTCGAGGCCGCCATGGCGAAGCCGGAGAACAAGGAGATCGTCGCGAAGATCCGTGAGGAGGTGAAGAACAACGAATCGCGCCTCCGCCGCGAGTGGGCCCGCATCCCCGGGGCGCCGAATCCGCGCACGTTTGGCTTTGATAAGAAAGGCGAGAACGATGCCGATCTGGCGAATGATTCGCTCGGCGCGGGTTGGCTGAAGTATCACGAGTATTACACGCAGATGCCTGCGGTGGATCAGGGCGCGTATCTCGGCACGCAGACGCGACATCCAGCCGAGCTGAACGTGAACTACATCGAGCTGCTCGTGCCTTTTGACTGGCCGGTGGGCGATTACATCGTCCGTGTGCGAGCAGCAGCGGTGAAGGATGCGCCTGCAGAGCGTCGCTTCCTCGATTTCGGCATTCATGCCCGCACGGGCAAGGTGCTGAACACTTACGAGATCACCGGCACGATGGAAAACCCACAGACCATCGAGATTCCGCTCACCCTCACGCGAGCGAATCTCAGCCGCGACAATCGCTCGCTGTTCTTCCGCGAGAAAGGCAGTTGGGACACCAACGAAGAAGGCAATCGCAAGCGTGCCGAGGCCGTGAAGCGCAACGGCATCGGCCCCGAGCTGGCGCTGTGGGTGGACTGGATCGAGGTCGAACGCGTGCCGAATGCAGCCAAGCCCGTGCCGCCCGGTTTTGCCGCGCTGAAGCTGCCGCTCGATGACAAATCGCCCGCACCTGCTGCTGCCGAGCTGCGTTCCGCCTTCGAGCGCTTCGCCACGGAGGCCTTTCGCGGCACCACTCCGCCTGCGGACTATGTGGATCGCTTGATGAGCCTTTACGACTTGCGCCGCAAAGCTGGTGACAAGCCCGTGGCCGCGCTGAAGGAGACGTTGTCCGTCGTGCTGACCTCGCCGATGTTTCTTTACCTCGCGGAGCTGGGTGAAGACGCTGAAGACAATCAGACAAGGGGACAATCAGACAGGGAGACACAGAGGATCCGCGAATCGGATGTCTCATTGTCTCCCCATCTCCCTGTCTCATTGTCCAACGCCGAACTCGCCACACGACTCTCCTACTTCCTCTGGAGCGCGCCGCCGGATGCCGAGTTGCGAAAAAGCGATCTGTCGAAGCCCGAAGTGCTCGCCGCTCAAACCAACCGCCTGCTCGATGATCCGCGCTCGGAGGGCTTTTTGACCGCATTTGTGCATCAGTGGCTCGGTTTGGACCGCATCGACTTCTTTGAGGTGAATCGTGCGCTGTATCCGCGTTTTGACTCGGGAACCAAGGTCGCGGCCAAAGGCGAGATCCACGAGACCATCGCGCACATTTTGAAGCACAACGCCAGCCTGCGTGATCTTTTGAAAAGCGACTACGTCGTCATCAATCGCGTGCTCGCCCACTACTACGGCCTCCCCGGTGTGAAGGGTGAAGGCTACGAAAAAGTGTCGCTGCCAAAGAACTCGCCTCGCGGCGGCTTGCTCGGCATGGCAGCCATTCATTTCATGGGTGGCAATGGCGAGCGCACCAGCCCCGTCGAACGCGGAGCCTGGGTGCTGCGCAAGCTGCTGCACGATCCCCCGCCGCCAGCTCCCGCGAATGTACCCGCCATCACGCGACTCGCGGGCAAGGTTCTCACCACGCACGAGCGACTCCTCGCGCATCAGGAGGACCCGCAGTGCGCCAGTTGCCATCGCAAAATCGATCCCATCGGCTTCGGGTTGGAAAACTTCGACGCCGCCGGCCAATGGCGCACCGAAGACAGCTACACCGCCCTCGACGCCAACGGTAAACCCGACCCCAAAAGCAAGAAGACCTGGACCATCGACTCCGCCGCCGCCTTCCACAAAGGCCCCGCCTTCAAAGACTATTTCGAGCTGCGCAACATCATCGCAAGCAAGTCCGACGCCTTCGCCCGTAGCTTCAGCGAAGCCTTGATCGAGTTCGCCCTGGGAAGGCCGCTTGGCTTCCGCGATGAGCCGCTGGTCGATGAGATGATCTCGCAGGCCGGAAAGAAGAACCTCGCAATGCGCGAGTTCATTCAGGCGCTGGTCAGCAGCAAAGAATTTCACACCAAGTAATCTCCATGAAAACCCGCCGTCACTTCCTCCAGTCCAGCACCTCGCTGATCGCTCTCCCTGCGCTTGAGTCGTTGGGCTTTCGTCGCTTTGCTTCGGCGGCGACACCGTCTGCACCGCCGAAGCGTCTCGTGTTCTTGGGCTTCGGCTGGGGCATCACGACGGAGACTTGGTTTCCGGACATCAAGCAGACGGGGAAGGATTACACGCTGCCGGAGGGCTTGAAGCCGCTGGCGAGGCACAAGGCGGACTTCACGGTGGTGCAGGGGCTTTGGAACAAATACTCGAACGAAGGTCACTGGGGCAGCACGATGTGGCTCACGGGTGCGAACCGTTTCGCGGAGCCGGGGCAGACGTTTCACAACAGCATCTCGGCGGATCAGGTGGCGGCGGCGAAGCTCGGCATGGAGACGCGGTTTGCCTCGCTCCAGCTCAATGGCAGCGAGAACGCGGAGGCCTCGGGACATGGGCCGGGGCTTTCGATGGCTTGGGATGTCAGCGGCAAGCCCATCGGTGGTCACAAAGGCCCGGTGGAGGCGTTTCATCGTCTGTTTTCCAAAGACACGACGCCCATCGAGCAGCAGAAAGCGATGCTGGCGCAGAAGCGCAGCGTGCTCGACACGGTGATGGAGAACGCGAAGGCGATGCAGCGTGGGCTTGGCAAGAATGACCGGGCGAAGCTAGACGAATACTTCCAGGGCATCCGCGACATCGAGACGCGCCTCGCGAAGGACGAGCAATGGATCGGCGTGCCGCAGCCGAAGGCGGCGATTCCGCAGCCGCAGGAAGGCCTCGCTGGCAAAGAAGAGATCACGATCATGTATGACATCATCGTCGCCGCGATGCAGACGGACAGCACGCGCGTGCTGACCTACCGCCAGCCGGTGAGCACGCTGCTGACGAGCATCGGCATCAAAGTGGCCCCGCATGACATGAGTCACTACCACTCGACCATGGGCGAAAAGCTCGCCGCCTCACAGCAGCGCGATCTCGTGCAGAGCGAGCTGCTCGCCGGACTCCTCGACAAACTCAAAGCCACCAAGGAAGCCGATGGGAGCAGCCTCTTTGATCACGTCGCTCTCGCCTACGGCAGCAACATCCGCACCGAGCACAACCTCGACAACTGCCCCACGCTCCTCGCCGGCGGCGGCGCGGGTATCAAGCTCGGCCACAACATTGTCGCGCCGAAGGACACACCGCTGTGCAATACCTGGCTCACCTTGCTCCATGGCATCGGCGTGAATGCCGAGCGGCACGGCGATAGCTCCGGCGTGCTGAAGGAGATCGTGGCGTGACGAAAAAGTTGGTCTTTGGACATTTTTGTGTCCGCTTTCAGCGGTTCGTGCGAGATGAAGACTCTAAATCTTCTCTTTTTGTCGTAAAATCTGGCGGCAAACTGGCGACTTAGAAGTCCTCTCAACCGCATGAAACACACTCTCCTCACTCTGCTCTCGCTCGCCACCTTCGCGACGGCTGCGCCCCTGGTCTATGAAGGCACCGAAGGGCCTGGCAAAGGCAAGCACATCGTCTTCATGGCGGATGACCATGAGTATCGCTCGGAGGAGTCGCTTCCGGGGCTGGCGCGGCTTTTGGCAAAACATCAGGGCTTCAAATGCACCGTGCTGTTTGGCATTGATCCGGCATCGGGTGAGATCGTCGCGGGTGATGCGTCGAACATGCCAGGCATCGAGGCGCTGGACACCGCGGATCTCGCGGTGGTGTTCCTGCGCTTCCAAAACTTCCCCGCTGAGCAGATGAAGCACTTCGATGAGTATCTGAAGCGCGGCGGCCCCGTCGTCGGCCTGCGCACAGCCACGCACGGCTTCAAGATTCCGAAGGACGCACCCTACGCGAAGTATTCCTTCGACTACAAAGGCAGCGACTACGAACTCGGCTTCGGCCATCAGGTGCTCGGGCAGACGTGGGTGGGCCACTACGGCACGAATCACAAGCAGAGCACGCACATCGCTCTCGTGCCGGACAAGGCCTCGCATCCCATCTTGCGCGGTGTGAAGGACGTTTGGGTGCAGGCAGGCGGCTACGTCGGCAAACCGACCTCCGGCGAGATTCTGACCATGGCGCAGCCGCTGAACGGCATGACGCCCGATTCCCCCGCCGACACCACCAAGCCACCGATGCCGAGCGAGTGGACCCGCAGCTACAAATCCGCTGCTGGCAAAGAAGGCCGCGTTTTCACCTCTCTTTACGGCACCTCCGAAGACATCACGAACGACGGCTACCGCCGCCTGCTCGTGAACGGCATCTTCTGGGCCCTCGGTCTCGAAGAGCAGATCAAAGCCGACCTCAACATCGCCTTCGTCGGCCCCTTCAAGCCGAATACCTTCGGCGGTGGCGCCTACGCCCGCGGCATCAAACCGGAGATGTATGCCGGCTTTGAAAGCCCGATCCCCGCGAACGACAACGTCAAGAAGCCTGAGAAGAAGAAAGAGGCCAAAAAAGAAGCGAAGCAAACCGCTGCGGCTCCTGCGGCCGCGACCGTCGATGCCAAACCGAGCGTCGCCACGGGCAAACCGGCCCGTTTTGTCCGCATCGAGATTCCTGGCGAGCGTCAGTGCATTCAGATCGCCGAGATCGAAATCCTGAGCGGTGGCAAGAACATCGCGAAGGGTGGGAAGGCCACGCAATCGACGACGGGGCACGGTGGTGATGCGAGTCGGGCGATGGATGGCGACAAGAGCCCGAACTACGGCAAGGGCATGACGCACACGATTGAGAACAAGCCGAATCCTTGGTGGGAGCTGGATCTGGGCTCGGCGCAGCAAGTGGATTCGATCGGCCTGTGGGCGCGTCAGGGCTTCCCGGAGCGTTTGGGTGGCTTCACGCTGAGTTTGCTCGATGAGGCACGCAAACCGGTGTTTGAGGTCAAAAACGTCGCGGGCATGGAAGCGATGACGATTGATGTGAAAGGCGGCGGCAAGCTCGCTTACCTCACGTTTGATGGGAAACCGGGGAAACCCGCGGTCAAAGGCAGTGGTGGCGGCCGTTCTGCACCAGCGGCCTCAAAAGAACCTGCGCTCGTTGACGTGCCTGCGGACTACAAAGACACGCTGCCCTTCGCTTTCAGCAAGGGCGACACCGTGGCGATCCTCGGCAACGGCCTGCCTGACCGCATGCAGCACGATGGTTGGATGGAGACTGTGCTGCAAAGCGCCCTGCCAGAGCAGAACGTGCGCTTCCGCAACATGAGCGCCAGCGGTGACCGCCCGAACTCCTTTCCGCGCAGCGGCGGGCACATGCACATGACGGATTACCTGCGCCATGTGAAGCCGGATGTCGTGTTCGCCTTCTTCGGCTACAACGAGTCCTTCGAGAACAAGCCGGACGACTTCAAAAAGCAGCTCGTCGATTTCGTGAAGTATGTGCGCGGCACGAAGCCCAATGGCAAAACTTTCCCGCGCATCGTGCTCTTCAGCCCCATCGCGCATGAGGACACGAAAAACCCGAACGTGCCGAACGGCGCGGAGCACAATCCGCAACTCGAAGCCTACACGAAGGCCACTGAAGCCGCCGCGAAGGAAGCGGGCGTGGGCTTTGTCGATCTCTTCCATCCCTCGCTCGATCTTTTCAAAGCCGCGAAGGAGCCGCTCACGATCAACGGCGTGCATCTCAGCGCTGAAGGCAATCGCCAGCTCGCGGAAGTCATCGCGAAGGCCTTGCTCGGCAAGGAAGTCACCGCCTCCGCCTCGCTCGAAGAACTGCGTGAGGCCGTGATGGAGAAGGACGTGCATTGGAACGCCCGCTACCGTGCCCGTGATGGCAATGACGTGTGGGGTGGCCGCTCGACGCTCTCCTTCACCGATGGCCAAACCAACGCCGTGGTGCTCCAGCACGAGCTGACGATGCTCGATGTCATGACCGGCAATCGCGATGCCAAAGTGTGGGCGCGATCCAAAGGCGGCGATCTCAAAGTCGATGACAGCAACGTGCCGCCGCCTGTGCCGGTAATTTCCAATGTCGGTGGCAAATCAAAGTCCTCCAGCGCCATGAAGGAAGGCCGCACGGAATACATCAGCGGCCAGGAAGCCATCAAGCACATGGCCTTTGATCCGCGCTTTGAAGTGAGCCTGTTTGCCGATGAAGCGCAGTTCCCGCAGCTCGTGAATCCCGTGCAGATGCAGGTGGATACCAAAGGCCGCCTCTGGGCCGCCGTGTGGCACACCTACCCGATGTGGGAGCCGCTCAAAGAGATGAAGGACGCCCTCGTCATCTGCCACGACGACAACAAGGACGGCAAAGCGGATCGCCTCACCGAGTTCGCCCGAGTGCAGAACCCGCTCGGCTTTGAGTTCTGGAATGGCGGCGTCATCGTCACCTGCGCCCCGGACATCATCTTCCTCAAAGACACCGATGGCGACGACGTGGCCGACGTGCGCACCATCATGCTGCAAGGCGTCGATTTCGCCGACACGCATCACGGCGCGAACAACCTCATCATGGGCCCCGATGGCGGCATCTACTGGCAGAGCGGTGTCTTCATGGTGCACAATCACGAGCATCCGTGGGGCCCCTCGCTGCAGACCGGCACCAGCGCCATGTATCGCTTCGATCCGCGCCGCTTCACTATCGCGAAACACGCCGACAACTCGCCGAACCCGCACGGCATCGCCTTCGACACCTGGGGCTATCATTACGCCACCGACGGCACCGGCGGTCGCGCGTATCAAGTGCGCCCCGAAGGCAACGGCTTCAAAATGTATGAGCTGCTCAAGAAGGAAGTGCGCCCTGTCACCGCGAGTGAAGTCGTCAGCAGCACCCACTTCCCCGAAGACATGCAAGGCGACTTCCTCATCTGCAACGTCATCGGCTTCCTCGGCATCAAGCACTACGACCTTGCTCGCGATGGCGACAAAGCCAGCGTTTGGGGCGAGCCTGCCGGTGCCGAACTCACCGTCAAAGTCACGCAGGCCGACGGCAGCGTCACCGAGGACAAATCCCGCGGCCTGCTCATGAGCGGCGACAAAAACTTCCGCCCCAGCGATGCCGTCTTCGGCGAAGACGGCTCCCTTTACATCGCCGACTGGCACAACGTCATCATCGGCCACATGCAGCACAACGTCCGCGATCCGAACCGCGACCACAAACACGGCCGCATCTACCGCATGACCGCCAAAGGCCGCGAGTTGCAGAAGCCCGTCGCCATCGACGGCCAGCCCATCCCCGCCTTGCTCGAAAACCTCAAGCACCCCACCGACAGCGTGCGCCATCGCACCCGCGTCGAACTCAGCGAGCGCCCCACCGCCGAAGTCATCGCCGCCACGAAGGAATGGATGAAGCAATTCGACGCCACGAAGAAAGAAGACGCCCATCACCTTCTCGAAGCCCTCTGGCTCCACCAGCAGCACAACGTCCGCGACACCGCCCTGCTCGCCAAACTGCAAACCAGCCCCGAACTCCACGCCCGCAACGCCGCCAACGTCGTGCAGCAACTTTGGTTCAACGTCGAAGCCAGCACCAAAGGCGGCGTCATCGCCGGAGAAGCCGAGGAGAAGGCCCAAAAATCCGGCATCCTCAGCGACACGCTTGAATTGACCACCATCCGCATCGCCACCATCCGCGAGCGCCTCATGTATGACGTCAAAGAGCTCAACGTGAAGGCCGGCAAGAAGATCAAGCTCACCTTCGCCAATACCGACGTCATGCCCCACAACCTCCTCGTGACCAAGCCCGGCAAAGCCGACGCCGTCATGAACGCCGCCATCGTCATGGGAGCCGCTGGCTTCGAAAAAGGCTTCATCCCCGCCAGCGACGACGTGCTGCACCACACCAAGCTCCTCGACATGAGCAAAGAAGAGACGTTGGAGTTCACTTTGCCCGCTCCAGGCGACTACCCATTTGTTTGCAGCTTCCCCGGCCACGGCATCATCATGCGCGGCGTACTGCACGCGAAGTGACAACTGTTTGAGTTCTACAAACCATCGTGGGCGGCCCGCAAAATGAAGGGTCGCCCACTTTTTTTGTCCGGTTTTGGCTTTTAATGCGGTATATCCGCTCCCCGCTGTTTTTCCCCAACCCATGAAGTTCATCGCCCTCTCTCTCGCCCTGCTTGCCTCGGTCGCGTCCGCGCAGGAATACCTCGAAATCGCCGCGAATCCCGGTTTGCCGGGTGGTGGGAAGAAAGTCGTGCTCGTCGCAGGGGATGAAGAATACCGCACGGAGGAGTCGATGCCGATGCTGGCGAAGATTTTGGCGAAGAAGCATGGCTTCAACTGCATCGTGCTTTTCTCCACGGATGAAAAAGCGGGCTACATCGACCCGAACAACCAGAAGAACATCCGCGGCACCGAGACGCTGAACGACGCCGACCTGCTCATCATCGGCACGCGCTTCCGTCAGCTCCCGGACGAGCATTTGGCGCATTTCGCGAAGTTCCTGAATGCGGGCAAGCCGGTGATCGGTTTTCGCACGGCCACGCATGCCTTCACCGGCAGTGCGACGACCGGCGACTTCAAATGGAGCCAGTTCGGCCTCAAAATCCTCGGTGAGCAGTGGGTGTCGCATCATGGGGCGCACAAGAAGGAAGGCACACGCAGTCAGTTTGAGACCGCGAACCTCAAAAACCCCGTCCTTCGCGGCGTGGAGGAGATCTTTGGCACCTCGGATGTCTATGGCGTGAAGAATCTCGATTTGAGCAAGGCCACCATCCTCCTGCGCGGCGCGGTGACTTCCAGCCTGCATGATCGCTCGCTGCCCATCGACGGCCCGAAGAACAACCCGATGCAGGCGCTCGCATGGCTTTTCAATTACACCGCGCCGGATGGCAAGACGCAGGGCAAGTCCTTCTGCACCACGATGGGTGCGGCGGTCGATTTCATCGACGAGGACCTGCGCCGCCTCATCGTGAATGCCGCGTATCACCTCACCGGCATCGAAGTGCCTGCGAAGGCCGATGTGGCCTTTGTCGATCCGTTCAACCCGACGATGTATGGCTTCATCAAAGACGCGGGCTACTTCAAGCAGCGCAATTTGAAGCCCGGTGACTTCGCCACGGGCAAGAGCCCCTCGATGGGCCTTCCCGGTGACAAAAAGCCTGATGCCGCAGCCGCCGATCATCCGCCGCATGCGCCGAATGCCGAGCCGCCTGCCGCCACGAAGGCGCGTGCGCAAAACGTCGCTCCACCGAGCAAAGGCGAGCGCATCGTGCTCATCGGCAATGGACTCGCCGAGCGTGACACGTGGTACAGCCGCATCGAGACGGAGCTGCAGCTTCGTTATCCGGGCCGCGAGCTCTTCTTCCGCAACATGGGCCATGTGGGTGACACGCCGGGCTTTCGTCCGCATCCCGCACGCGTCTCGCAGTGGGCCTTCCCCGGCGCGGAGAAGTTTCATCCCGACAAGACCGTGCACAATGGCAAGGGCTTCTACCCGACGCCCGACCAGTGGCTCACGCATCTGAAGGCGGACACCATCGTGGCCTTCTTCGGCTACAATGAGAGCTTCGACGGCCCGAACAAGGTGGGCAACTTCGAGGCGGAACTCGATGCGTGGGTCGTTCACACGCTGAGCAAGGCCTACAACGGCAAGGAAGCGCCGCGTGTGGTGCTCGTCAGCCCCATCGCGTATGAAGACCAGAGCGCAAAACGCGATCTGCCGAAGGGTGATACTGAAAACGCGAACCTGCTGCTCTATGCCGCCGCCATCGAGAAAGTGGCGAAGAAGCACTCACTCACCTACATCGACGTGTTTTCGCCTTCGAAGGCGGTTTATGCCGAAGGCGGCGAAGCCTTCACCACGGGTGGTTTTGTGCCGACGGACAAGGGTTATGAGAAGATGGCCGAATGGCTCGCCACCGGCCTCTACGGCCACGCCAGCCGCGAATCGAAGGCCGATCCGAAGCTCGTGCACGAGGCGGTGATGCAGAAGGACTGGTTCTGGAACAACGACTACAACATCCTCAACGGCGTGCACACGCACGGCCAGCGCTACAACCCCTACGGCCCGCAGAATTACCCCGATGAAGTGAAAAAGACCCGCGAGATGGCCGCGCTGCGTGATGACCTCATCCGCAATGTCGCCGCCGGCAAGACGACCGATTTGAAGGTCGATGACAGCAAGACGCACAAGCTGCCCGAGGTGCCCACGAACTACCAGCCGAGCGTGAAGAACGGCAGCACGAAGTATCTGTATGGCGAGGAAGCCGTGAAGAGCCTCACCGTGCCGGAAGGTTACAAAGTGGAGATGTTCGCCAGCGAAAAGGAGTTCCCGAATCTCGCGAACCCCATGCAGCTCAGCTTTGACAACAAAGGCCGCCTGTGGGTCGCCACGATGCCGACTTATCCGCACTATCGCCCCGGTGATGCGCTGCCGGATGACAAACTGCTCATCTATGAAGACACCAATGGCGACGGCAAAGCAGACAAGGAAACCGTCTTCGCCGACAAGCTGCACCTGCCCATCGGCTTCGAGTTCGCACCCGAGGGCGTGTATGTGACGCAGGAGCCGAATCTCGTGCTCATCCGCGACACGAACGGCGACGACAAGGCCGACAGCATGGAGATCGTGCTCGGTGGCTTTGACACGCACGACACACACCACGCCATCAGCGCCTTCACGGCTGATCCCAGTGGCGCGTTCATGCTTTGCGAAGGCGTGTTCCTTCACTCGAATGTCGAAACTCCCTACGGCCCCGTGCGCTGCGTCGATGGCGGCTTCTTCCGCTACAGCCCGCAGCGCGGCCAGCTCGAGCGCACCATCCAGATGGGCATTCCGAATCCCTGGGGCTATGTCTTTGACCAATGGGGCCAGGATTTCCTCCTCCACACCTCCGGCACCACGATGAACTACGCGCTGCCCGTGCAGGTGAAGCCCGCCTTTGGCAGCAAGACGCCCTCCACGCCCGACCTTGTCCCGAAAGGCCACAACGTGCGTCCTACCAGCGGCCTCGAAATCGTCAGCAGCCGCCATTTCCCTGACAACGTGCAGGGCGACCTCATCTACTGCAACGCCATCGGCTTCCTCGGCATCAAGCAGGTGAAAATCGAGGACAACGAAGCTGGCACCGGTTGGAAAACCACGCACCAGCCCGACCTCCTCCAGAGCAGCGATGGCAACTTCCGCCCCGTCGATCTCGAATTCGCACCCGATGGCAGTCTCTACGTCATCGACTGGCACAACGTGCTCATCGGCCACATGCAGCACAACGCCCGCGATCCCCTCCGCGACCACGTCCACGGCCGCATCTATCGCATCACCTATCCGAGCCGCCCGCTCGTTAAGGCCGCGCCCGTCGCCGGAGCACCGGTGGAGGCTCTTTTGGAGAATTTGAAGGCTCCCGAACTCCGCCAGCGCTACCGCACACGTCGTGAACTGCGTGGCCTCGGTGCGGAGAAAGTGCTGCCCGCCGTCAAAGCCTGGGCTGCCAAGCAGACCGACACGCATGCGAAGCTCGAAGCCCTCTGGACCACCTGGGGCCTCAATGCCGCCGATGAAGGCCTGCTGCGTGAAATGCTTGCCGCGAAGGACTTCCACGCCCGCGCCGCCGCCGTCCGCGTGCTGCGTTACAACACGCACCGCATCGCCGATCACGTCGCCTTGCTCGAAAAGGCCGCGCAGGACGAAAACGGCCGCGTGCGCCTCGAAGCCATCATCGCCGCCTCCTGGCTGCCCAACATCCCCGCCGCGAAGAACATCGTCGCTTTGGCCGCGAAGCTCCCGCTCGATGAATGGACCCAAAACGCCGCCAAAACCGCCGCCGACCGCCTCGCTGGCATCGTCGAGGTCGCCAAGCCCGAGTACAAGGTCGTCCCGCCGCCTGCGCATCTGAGCGCGGTCGCCAAAGGCCAGTTCACCGCCGGACAGGAGGTCTATTTTCGCGAAGGCCACTGCGTCACCTGCCATCAGCCCAACGGGGCCGGACTCGATCCCGCCTTCCCCAGCATCGTGAAGAGCCCCTGGGTCACCGACGACAAGGAGCGCCTCATCAAGATCGTCATGTATGGTCTCATGGGCCCCATCAAAGTCGGCGGCAAAGAATACAACGGCCAGGTCGCCATGACCCCGTTCGCCGGCATGCTCAAGGATGAGGAAATCGCCAACGTCCTCACCTTCGTCCGCAACAACTTCGGCAACAAAGCCGACCCCGTCACCCCCGCCGAAGTCAAAGCCATCCGCGACGCCAACAAAGGCCGCATGATGCTCTTCACGACGGATGAGATCCTCAAGGCGCATCCGATGAAGTGAGCATGCGCCACCTTCATCCCCAACTCTCCTGCCGATAGGCGGCAGGAGAAGTATTCCGATACTGGCGCATCATGCGGCTGAAGTAGTGGCGGTTCACCAGCCCGCAGGTCTCGGCGATGGCTTCGATGCTGTCGTCGGTGTGGCGGAGGAGGCGGCAAGCTTCGTCGAGGCGGTAGTCGAGCAGAATGCGCATGGGCGGCTGATTCACCTCCTCTTTGAAGAGATGGTTCAAATTGCGCACGCTGAGGCCGGCGTGACGGGCGATTTGATCGGCGGTGAGCTTCAGGCCGAGATGCTGGTTCATGAACTCCATCGCACGCAGCACTCGCGCATCGAGTCGCTGCTGCTCCCACACGCTGGCGGGCAGTTTCTTCACGAACTCGCTCACGAGCTGGATGCTCACCCATGGAAAGCGCACGCTCTGCGGTTTCGCACCGAGTTTGATGAGCTCGTTGAGCATCGACTTGTGCGCCGAAGTCGCGGGAAAGGCATAGATGCCCGGCGCGGCACGATCCGCTGCGGGACCGAGATTGAAATGGCAGTACCATTTGCTGAAGGGCCGCCGCGTCGTCGTGCTGAAGGTGGTGCGTGGCGGAATCAGATACACCGTGCCCGGTTTCAGCACAGTCGAGCCCCCGTCGATCTCCACCACGCCGCCCTCCTGCATCGGCCAGTAGAGCCGCCAGTAGGGATCGTTCAGCCGACGCAGCTCCCAGTGCTCCAGCTCGATTTTGCGCGTGGTGAGGATGTCCACCGTCACACCCGGCAGCGCCACGCTGCGGTGACCCTGCACGCGATGTGCCGACCCAGCGGGCACGACACTGAGGATGGAAGGCTTGTCTGGCATGCGGTTTTGCGGAATCGGATACAAGCCTGTCCGGGATGCCTTGGAGCATCAAGCGATCTTTGGCGGAGATTCCACCGCGCTGCGCTCATTGACGCGCAAACCTTCTCGCAGTGCCTGTGGCAGCCGTTCAAAGCCGCACGCGGTTCCCACGAGTGCTCCGATGACCGCACCGCGATGGCAGTTGTCACCGCCGACCATGGTGTTGGCCACCACGGCGGCCTCGAACTCGTCGGCATACTTCCATGCGAGGTAAAGCGCGGCGGGAAACGATTCGCGGATGTAACACGCGGGGCTCACATGGCGGCCGATGACCACCAAATCGGGCTCTTTGGACCAAAGCGCCGCTTTTCGCTCCGAGAACCAGCGGCCGCCATGATGCAGAATCGTTTCGCGCAGCGGCTCGCCGAGCAACAGAGCCAGCAGCATGCGCGTGAGGGTTTTCGCCGCGTCGAGCATGTCGGCATCGCCATGGGAAAAGCCGACATGCTCCAGCACAGCCTCCGGTGCTTCCTTCCCCAGACGAGCACACAGCAGTCCCACGCCCGCGAGACCGCCGATGTGCACATCCGCGCCGCCGCAGCGCTGCGGCTTCCAGCCACGCGCCAGATGGGTGAAGAAATGCCGATGATACTCCTCCGCGTAGGTGTCGCGATGCCGCCCCGGCGTGAGCATGAAGTCGATGTAGCGCTGCAAGTAGTCATCGAGATCGTAGCCACCCTTGGCAGTCAGCGATTCATCGAGCACACGCACGAGTTGGAGGTTAAGCGTGTTCTCACCCGGCCGTAGAAACGGATGATAGTGCATGCCCGGCTGGCCCCAGTATTGCGCCTGCTCTCGCAGGATGTCGCCGCGTTCGTTGAGCGGCGTGTAGCTGGATCGCCACAGGATGCTATCGGGGTGCGGATGCTTCGGCGCCAGGTAGCTGCGGATCACGCCGTAGTCGCGACGCAGCGCGGCGCGGTCGTAATACCAATGCGCCGGCATCGCCAGCGCATCGCCAATGTAGGCACCGGTGACCATCCCGGCGCAGCGATCTTCGAGAACGTTGTTCATGATTCAAATGAGGTAGTTTCGGCAAACTCATGTCCTGCGAGCCACGCATCCTCCACGCGTGAACGACGTAGCGCATCGCCCACAAAGTGCAGACGTGGGGGCAAAGCAGGCACCGTGATCGGCGCATCGACACGAGCGAGCCGCCATCGATGCCCGAAAGCACCCGCAAAGGCATCTGCCGGGATCTCCCAGCGCTCTTCGACCATCGAGCGAACCAGCGCAGGATACTCCGCAGGCGGTTTTTCGAGATGCTCGCGGCTGAAGGCCTCACCGAGATGCGCCACCAGCACCGTGAAGCCCGGAGCGATGCGTCCCGGCTTGTGATTCTCGCACGCCGTCCAAGCCAGCGCGGTGCCGGGTGCGCTGAAGGCATAGGTTTCACGCGTGCGGCCGATCCACTCGCCATGATAGGCCAGCACCACCGCGAGACATGGGATGTAATCGAAACTCTGCTCCACACCGAAAAGCCGCGCCGTCTGTGGCCACGGCGCGGTGCTCACCACCTGATCTAAATCAGCCAGCAGGCTCCGCGCATCCTCGATCTGGCACTCGGTGCGGATCTCCAACCCCTTCGCCAACTCGCGGGCGAGGCGACTGTTGCCTTCGCGATGAATCCACCGGCCTGAATCTGGCAACTCGCGGCCGTTTTCATCCCGCACTGGCATTTCCAGTCTCCACAAAGCCTCGCCACAAGCCGCGACGGCCGCTTCGCGAAAGCGGTCATCGCGCATCGTGAAATACTGCGCCCCTTGATCGATGACATGCCCTTCCCAGCGCTTCGACGCACAACGCCCGCCAAAGCCCCGCGACTTCTCCAGCAACGTCACCGCCGCGCCACGTCGCGAAAGTCCTCGCGCTGCCGCGATGCCCGCGAGCCCGGCGCCGATGATGGCGATGCGTTTTCCAGAGAGATCGTTCATAGACAGAAAAGCAGACAGATTCCGCGCAGCGTCCAGGCGGCGGTGCGGAGCCAGTTGGAGCGCACCAGATGTTGGTGTGTCGAGGCATCGAAACCATTCGAAAGCCGCTGATGCAGCGGCACCTGGACCAGCGCCGTCGAGAGCCACACGACGGCCAAAAGCGCGAGACTGATCAAAAAGCTCGTGTCACGCCTTCCCGTCCACAACAGCCAGGCACCACTGCCCAACTCCGCCAGCATCATTGGCCCCACGACCCATCCGATGCACGTCGTGTAAGCCGCATGCCATGCCTTGAAGGCATCCACGCCCACCCGGTCAAACAGTGGATACACCGCCACCTGCACCGTCCACACCAGACCGGCGAGGGCACAGGTGATCATGAAGTGGAGGGTAAAAGCATCAAACACGCACGGCACTACGCCTTGTGAAGAGAATGGGATGTGGATTTATGGTTGCGGAATCCGACACAACTCCCGCCGAAGCAGGCATGGAAGCCAAGGCGCTTGTGGGTATGCGTTCGGCCTTCATTCATCCCCACCCCGCACGACCATGGCCGACATCACCACCAGCGCAGCAGACAAGAAGGAAAAGGAATACTTCACCGACATCCCGCAGGCCGCCCCCGGCTTCTTCCTCAAAGGCAGCCACCAGTATGACTGGGGCCTCAAG
>NZ_JBIIHA010000055.1:0-2582 GCF_044236155.1 Prosthecobacter sp. | reverse complement strand
CCAATCGTGACCTCGCCCCACCCTTCATGGAACTCCTGCGCCAGCCCTTTCCCGGTGGGCTCGCCGATCCAACCCGCATGAACACGCTGGTCGAGATCATCCCGCTGCTCTCGCCCGCGCATCAACTCGAAGTGCTGGCCCTGTTTGAACCCAATCCGCCATGGCAACGTGAGTTCCTGGAGTTCCGTCTCAAAACCTACCGAGCAGCCTCGCATCCGCGCACCCAGCAGGCCGAACGCGATTTGCAGGAATTTTTGCGGCACTCCGACCGCCGCTTGGATGATCCCGCCGCCAACGTTCGTTGAAAACGCATGTTCACCACCCTTGTCGTGATCCTGGCGGCTTCGGCGGCGGAGCCGTTGCCGAACACAAAGATCGAAGCCCTTCCCCGCTCCGCGGCGCTTCCCACCGACACGTCCGCCAAAGTTGAGCTCGGCCGCCTGCTGTTCTTTGATCCGATCCTCTCCGCCACGCGCGATGTCGCCTGCGCCACCTGCCATCATCCGCAATACGGATGGGCCGATGCACGCCCCACGCCGCTCGGCGTTCACGCCAAAGGCATCGGACCAGAAAGGAAACTCGTCCAAAACGCCGAGTTCATGCCATTGCGTCGCAACACGCCCACGATCCTCAACGCCGCCTTCAACGGCATCGAATCCGGCAAGCCCTTCGATCCGGCCAAGTCGCCCATGTTCTGGGACAATCGCGTGCAGAGCCTCGAATCGCAGGCCTTGGCACCGATCCGCCAGCGCGAGGAAATGCGCGGCGATGTTTGCACCGAAGCTGAAGCCGTCCCTGCGATGATCGAACGCCTGAAGGCCATTCCAGATTACATCAGGCGCTTCGATGGCGAGATCACCGCCGGCAAAGTCACCGAAGCCATCGCCGCGTATGAGCGCACGCTCATCACTCCCGACTCGCCCTTCGACCGCTTCATGCGTGGTGACAAAACCGCGATGTCACCCGCGCAGCAACACGGCATGCAGGTGTTTCAGAAAGCCGGCTGCGCCCTCTGCCACAACGGCCCCATGCTTTCCGACTTCAAACTGCACGCCATCGGCCTCAGCGACGCCACCACGAACCGCACCGAATTTCGCACGCCCACGCTGCGCAATCTCAAACACACCGCACCCTACATGCACCACGGCGGCAATGTCACGCTCGAAGACGTGCTTTTCTTCTACGACCGACTCATGGACCAGGCCGCCGAGACTCTCGAAGGCGGCGACATCGCCACCCTGCCACCGCTCGATCCCCTGCTCCGTCAGATGAACCTGCTGCCCGAGGACACGGCTCCCATTCTCACCTTTCTCGAAGCACTGAACAGCGACGATTACGACAAGTCCGCGCCTCAAAGCGTACCGAGCGGTCTTCCCGTGCCCCAGCCATGAAATTTCTCCTCTTTCTCGTCCTCGTCTCCTCCGCGTTCGCCCAAACCGGCACCATTCCCGCCGATCGCCCGCGTGCGCGGCCTGCATCGGCGCTCACCGGCTGGGCTGATTGGGAAAAAGGTGAGGAATTGCTGAAGCGGATCAAGGTCCCGCCCGCGCCGGTGCTCTCGGCGGAGGATGAAGCCAAGACCTTCAAGCTCGCGCCGGGCTATCGCGCGGAGCTCGTCGCCTGCGAGCCGATGGTGCAGTGCCCGATCTTCTTTGAGTTCGATCCCGAGGGGCGCATCTGGGTCGTCGAGTATCAAGGCTACATGCGCGATGTGCAGGGCAGCGGCGAGGGCGATCCCATCTGCCGCGTCGTCGTGCTCACGGATGAAAACGGCGACGGCAAGGCCGACAAGAGCACCGTCTTCCTCGACAAACTGGTCATGCCGCGAAGCTTCGCCTTCGTGAAAGGCGGCATCTTGCTCCAGGAACCGCCGAAGCTGTGGTTCTGCGCCGATAAAGACGGCGATCTGCGCTGCGACGAGCGCACCGAAGTCGGCACGATGGGTGTCGGTGGCAATCCGCAGCACACGGCGAACGGTCTGCGCCGAGGCATCGACAACTGGCTGCACTGCGCCGACTGGCCGCATCGCTATCAATGGAAGGATGGCAAGCTCATCGACGAGCCCACGCTGCATCGCGGCCAGTTCGGCGTGAGCTTCGATGAAACCGGCCGCTTCATTTCCTGCTACGAAAACAGTGCCATGCACATGGACCTCCTCCCCGCCGAGGCATTGATGAGGCATCCCAACCTCGCCAAACTCGCTCAGCGTGGCGGTCGCGGAAGTTTCGGCGTGAATGTGAACGTCGCCAAAGATGCCGCGGAGTGCTTTCCCATCCGCGTGACGCCCGCCGTCACGCTCGGTGCCCTCGAACTCCGCGATGACGGCCGCCTGCGCACCTACACCATCGTCTCCGGCACCTGCTATTACGATGGCGATCAATTCCCGCCTGAGATGCACGGCAATGTCTTCTTGCCTGACTCCGCCGGCCATCTCGTCGGCACCTTGAAGCTCAGCGGCGATGTGCATCCGCACGCCACGCGCTTCTTCCCGCCCGAACAGGAACTCATCGCCAGCACCGACGAACGCTTCCGCCCCGTGAACGCCCGCGTCGGCCCCGAAGGTGCGCTTTACCTCGCCGACA
>NZ_JBIIHA010000022.1:0-87642 GCF_044236155.1 Prosthecobacter sp. | reverse complement strand
ATGGACCGCTGGCTGCTGCCCTGGCTGAAGGATTCCCTCCGGCGCCGCAGGGTGCCCATCACAGACGTGATGGTGGCTGTATGCGATCACTTTGAACCCTTTCACCACACGGACAAGGCTGGCGCTATGCGTCGTATGTCTGAGTGGCACGCTCGGCTGCCTGAACTCATTCAGTCCACCTGTGATCATGACGGCCAAAGCGCCAGACACACGTTTTTTTATCCCATCGAGCAATATGATCCAGACGTGATCGCCTCGCTGGCGGATTTATGCCGTCGCACGCGCAATGAGGTTGAGGTGCATCTACATCACCACAATGACACACCGGAGAATCTCGTGCGCTCGCTTGCGCAGGGCGTTTCTGAACTGCGCTCGCATGGCCTGCTTGGAGGGGCAAAGAAACCGGTTTTTGGGTTCATCCATGGCAACTGGGCGCTTGACGACTCCGATCCCGCAGGTCGGGGCTGCGGCGTGCGTGATGAACTACGACTGCTGAAACAGGCTGGTTGCTATGCTGACCTCACCATGCCTTCAGCGCCGCATCGCACTCAGACTCCTGTAGTGAATCAACTTTATTATGCTAAATCCACGCCCGAAGGCTGTTCGCATCATCGTGGGATGAGAGTCACCGCAGGCGCGGATGGCACACGCGCCCTGCGTGATGACCCTTCGCACCTGCTGCTGGTGCAGGGGCCGCTGAAGTTAGATTTTCAGCGCCGCAAATGGGGCATCATGCCGCGTGTGGAAAATGCCGACCTCGGTCCACAGAACCCGCCCACGCTGCACCGCATGAGGCAGTGGATTAACTGTAGGATCTCCGTTCAGGGTGCGGAAGAATGGTGCTTTGTGAAACTTCATACCCATGGAGCGCCGGAGCATGGGCATCCTTCAAACCTCGGTCCGGCGCGTGCGCGTTTTCATGCTCAGATCCAGGAGTTCGCACTGAACCAGGGGATGCGTCTGCACTACGTCAGCGCACGGGAGATGGTAAATATCTTGCACGCTGCCGAAGATGGCCACGTTGGTGATGCGGGTGACTGGCGTGACTATGTTTACCAGCCGCCGCCCGTGTTGCAGTGTTGAATCAACGGTTCCTCTTGTGCATGAAGCTGCTCTTTGTTTCAAACCTCTTTCCGGACCAGCGCGAACCTTGGCGCGGGCTGGACAATGTGACGTTACTGCATGCGTTGCGGCAGCAAGAGCCGGGGCTGGACATTCGCGCGCTAGCCTTCCGTCCTGCGCTTGGCTTGCCAGGCCCGGCACCGCTCCTTCGCCCGCGGCCTGGAGATGAGGTCTTGTCTCCGAGCTATCACAAGGCCGCGTATCTGCCGAAGTTCGGAGGTTGGAATCACCGCTTGTTTGCTTTTTGCCTGGCAAAGGCGAAAAAAGCAGCCTTGGGCGGTTTTCAGCCAGAAGTGATTCTGGCCCCTTGGCTATTCCCGGACGCCTGTGCGGCGGCAGCGTGCTTTCCTCAGGTGCCGCTGGTGGCCGTGGCGCAGGGGTCGGATGTTCATCAATATTTAAGCCTGCCCATGCGTCGGCGCGCCATCTTAGAGCTGTGCGGCCGGGCCAGGGGCATTGTCACCCGCAGCCAGGATTTACAGAACCGTCTCACCGCCGCAGGCGCAGATGCCGACAAGGTGCATACCATCTACAATGGTGTGCATCCCGACATCTTTCACCCCGCTCCACGTCAGACGGCGCGGGAGCGGCTTCAGTTGCCAATTCCCGTCCATGGTCGCCTCGTGCTCTTTGTGGGCAATTTTTTGCCCGTTAAAGGCATTGATCTGCTGCTGGAGGCTTTCGCTCTCGTGCATCAACGCAGGGCTGATCTCACGCTGGCCTTGATCGGCAGCGGTCCTTTGGAGCAGTCGTTGAAGCAACGTGCCGCAGAACTTGGTGTCGCAGACCGTCTGCTATTTGTTGGTCGCCAGCCACCGCAAGCAGTTGCGCGATGGATGCAGGCGGCCAATGTGGTGTGCCTCAGCAGTCACAACGAGGGCGTGCCAAACGTGGTGCTGGAAGCCGTTTCCTGCGGGCGTCCCATGGTCAGCACGGCTGTCGGCGGCATCGCAGAGATCATTGAGCCACTCATGTCCCGCCGTTTTCTTGTGCCTTCACGGGATCCCGCCGCATACGCCATGGTGCTCACTGAAGCCTTGGACGACCCGCCGGATGAGCGGGAATTGCATCAAAAGGCGCTGTATTATTCCTGGGAAAACTGTGCGCAAGCATACCTGACACTGATGCGTTGAGAGTGGAACAGGGGGCAATCCCCAGTGTGGTTGGCAACCGGCTAATCAGTTGAACCATCTCTTCATCATGCCGCTTGTGTCATCCTAGGTTCAGCGGCCGCGACCAGACGCTGTGTGTTGCCACTCTCGAGTTCCGCAGGCACGGCGGCCGTGTAGCGGCATTTGCGGGTGTTCTTCAGCCCGCCTCCCAGCACCACTCGCACCGTGTCCAAGAGGATAAGGATATCGAACAACACACCAGCATGCTTCAAGTAGTACAGATCGTACTCAAGCTTGCACTTGGCGTCCTCAATGGATGAGCCATAAGGGTAGCATACCTGCGCCCAACCAGTGAGTCCCGGCTGAATCATGTGCCGCTCCTGGTAGTAGGGTAGAATTCGAGCAAGCTTGGAGACAAACTCCGGCCGCTCTGGTCGTGGTCCAACGAATGACATCTCTCCACGCAGCACATTCAGCAACTGTGGAATCTCGTCAATGCGGTATTTCCGCATGAAGGCTCCCCCGGGGAAGACACGCGGATCTTTCGACACGGACGACCACACTGCTCCGCCTTTTTCAGCGTCCGTGCGCATGCTCCGCAGCTTGTAGATCTGAAAGCGCCTTCCAAAGCGGCCCACACGCTCCTGGCGGAAGAACACCGGCCCTTCAGGTGAGAAAAGCCGCACAATACACATCCCCAGCAGGAGGAACGGTGTCAGCACGACCAGCAGCAAAAGCGAGGTGATCACATCGAATAACCGCTTCAACTTGCTGAAGTAAAGATTACGCGAGGAGAGCTCCGAATTTACAAGCCAATGCATCGTCACCAGATGCAGCGGCACATAATGCAGGTGTTTTTCACACAGGGAGATCACGCTGCTGCAATGAATTCCGAGATAGCGCAGCATGCGGAGCTCATGGAGTACTTTCTCATCATTCAATCGTTGCTCCAGAAACACGATGCGGTCCAGTCGGTGCTGGCGGATGAGCTTACGAGTGTTGCGCAGTCTGCCGAGATACTCGTTTTCCGAATCGTCATCGCGTTCGATGCAAATCCGCCCCACTAAATGTACGCCGGGTGGGCAAAACTGACGCATGCGCAGGTATTCCTGCATCTCCGCCTCCGTCTCCGCCACGAAAGCCACGCGATCCGGAGCAATGCGGTGCTTGTGATACAACAGCCAGTGGTTCACCAGAAGCAGTGGTAGCGAAAACAGGCAGCCTATAGCCATGAAGCCGCGCCCGATGCGCAGGTCAAAGTGCAAGTATCCCACTAGGGTGATCACCACCAGCGCCAGCGCGAATGCGAAGACCAGCAGGATCGCGTGAGTCCAGAAGGACGACCGTCGATGGGACTCCACCGAATAAAGGCCTAAAATGTAAATGATTGAGACCAAGCTCACCGCTCCCGCTGTGATAGCTGGCGCATAGTCATCAATTCGCCACAGGATGGAGAAACGCGCGTAGTTGGCCAGAAGATAAGCTCCGAAAAACATAACCACATCGCGTCCAGCACGGACAACCATCTTAAACCAAGGGCCTGTTATCGAGCTTTGCACAGAAGAGGATTAGGAGAATTGAAAAATACGGAATCTGAAATAAAACTCGTATAAAGTAAAAATTCGTGGGACTAAGTCTTTAGCGAAAACAATTTACAACGTCTAGGGTATTCGGTGTCCGAAGAGGGTTAACCTATCTTAGGTTTAAAATCGCTTTTTGTTGCGAAGTTGAGGCAAAAGTACTCAATTAAATATCTTAAGTTAATAATTTATACTTGTGCGTTTTCTTTTTTAGATGCAACATTGCAAGCCATTTGAGGCTCTGAAAAAATGCGTTTTTTTTAAGATTGCGCTTTTCTGAGGACATGAAGACCGAGGAGGCCAACACAAAATGTAACCAGCAGAGCCAAAACATGACACCAGAATAGCAGGTTGTGGGCCAGATTCAAGTTGCTGAAACCTGATATCGACCACTGAGTTCCGATATAACTTACCAGTCCCAAGCATCCTGTCACAGTTGTCAATAGCGTGAAAAACAGCACGCCTTCATCCAGATAAATCAGTCTCCGGGTTAGGCCCATCGGCTTGTCGTTGCTTTGGAGATACAGCATGCAGCCAAAAAGATAAAACTGCGCGCCGAATATGCCGGAAAGCAGCAGCAGCGCCTGACTGTGCATGTCAAAGATATGAAAAATGCCTGCCACGCTGATCGGCCCGGTGATGAAGGCGGTGATCTGCAGAATCGTGGCGAGCAGCAGAGTGGTGAACCCTAGCATCTCAAACAGCCCCGGCTTTTCAGAGAAGATAAACAGCAGGTGCCTCATGCCGTCCCGCCAGGTGCGCAGATGTGCTACGCGCCCCTCCGGCCCTTTTCTCAGGCCTGAGCGTATTTCCACGGATTTAGCTCCACATTTCAACGCCTTAATTAGTAGTTCGGAGGCGAACTCCATGCCGTTGGATCTGATCTTCCAATTTTTATAGGAGCTTTTGCGGATGCAGCGGAAGCCCGAATTACAGTCCGATAGACGACCGTTAAATAAGCGGTTGATCAGCCAGGTAAGCACCGGCGTCCCGGCCCAGCGATGCAAAAACGGCATCGCCCCTGGCGCAATCTGTCCCGTCATCCGGGAGGCGATGGCCATGTCCGCGTTGTGCTCGTGGGCGGCTGCATAAAGACGGGCGGCATCTTCATACAAATAGGTATCATCCGAGTCAGCAAACATCACATAGTATCCATGCCCGGCCTCGATTCCCGCGCGAAGCGCGGCTCCGTATCCACGCTGGGCGACCGGGACCACCCGGCAACCCATTGAAGCGGCAATCTCTCTGGAGCGGTCCGTGCTGCCGTTGTCCGCTACAATAATCTCATGGCGGATGCCCTTGGCGGCGAGGCTGCTCTTTACCTGCTGAACGCAAAGCTCCAAAGTTTTTTCCTCATTTAGGCACGGAAACACAAAACTCAAATCGAGCGCGGGACCGATAACAGGTGAAGAGTAGTTTGATGCTGAAGGTTCTTCCATAGAGCTACATGTTTGATTGACTCTTTGGCTGCCTTAAGCAAGTGCTCTTTATAACGCATTAGGGATAAAATGATTTCGGCATCCGTATTAAAGCATGCCCTGTCACCTGACCGCCCTCACACTATTGCTTGCAGATCTGCTCGTGCCGCTGCCGTGCGCGTTGACCACTGTGTGTGGGGGGGGGGAGGGCATAGCGAGTTGCTCAACCGCCTGATTGTGCCGTTGTTCGCCTTGTTGGGTGTCATCCTACCCGCCCGAAGGTCATGTAATCGCTTCGATTGTGGAACTCGCGCGGCCATATCGGTTGTTCGGCGAACTTCGCCGACCTCGCTTGGGGGGGGCTCGCTATCACCGCTGCCAAGCTTTGGCAGACGAGCGGCCACAGACAGCGATGGATCGCCGTTTTTAGTAACCATTGCGCCACCGCTCATGTGGTTGGCTCGGGTCCACCAGGCTCAAAACGAGACTGAGATGCAGTTCCTCATTCTCCTCGACCATGCCCCCAGCCTGCTATGGTTGTCCTAGCCGGGCGCGTAGCGGACGAAGGAAGGCTTCATCCCCCATCGCGGCACCAGCATTCGCATCGCGGTGCAGCAACCGGACTGGAATGCCCTCCAAGCCCTCGAACAGCATGGCGGGCTCGAGTCTAATTCCCCGTTCGAACTCGGCATCCGGTTAGACATCGGTGCCGGCCTGCCCAATGGTGTCCAGGCTGGGGGCTTCAACAAGGCTGAAACCGCGTTCGAGTTCCCTGGCCGGAGAATCTACGTCTTTCGCCGATGAAGCAATTCGTGCTTTTTTGGGGCCCTACGGGACCCGAGGCCCGTTCGATGCTGGGTGAGATTGTTTGCTTCTTTTGACCAACAAATAGCCTGTTTTTGGTTGGTCGTGCCGGAGGAATGTGCCAGTCTGGTCGCCGTTTTCGCACTCTTTTTTCTCTCGTGACCATCTCAGTATTCGGACTTGGCTATGTGGGCGCCGTCACCTCCGGCTGCCTCTCTCAAATCGGGCATCAAATCATCGGCGTCGATGTGCATGAGCCCAAGGTGCGTGCTTTCAACGAAGGCCGCTCCCCCATCGTGGAGCCGGAGCTCGATGACATGCTGCAAAGCGCCTGCCGTGAGGGCCGCCTGCGTGCCACCACCGATGCCGCGGAGGCCGTCGCCGCCTCATCGATCAGCATCATCTGCGTCGGCACACCTTCGCTGCCCTCCGGCAGCCTCGATCTCGGCTACGTCACGCACGTCACGCAGCAGATCGCCGCGGCGCTGCGTCAGCAGGGGAAGAAGCACATCGTCATCTTCCGCAGCACGATGCTGCCCGGCAGCACGCGAAAGATGGTGGGCGAGCAGTTTGCCGATCTCCTGCAAAGCGGCAGCCTTCAAGTGTTCTACTGCCCCGAGTTCCTGCGTGAAGGCACAGCCGTGGCGGACTTCCGCGAGCCCTCGCTGGCCGTCGTCGGCACGGAGTATGGCAATGCGCCTGCCAGTGACGAGGTCATGAGTCTTTTCGGCGGCACGCCTGCCGTTCTGCGCTGGGAAGGCGCGGAGATGATCAAATACTCCTGCAATTACTTCCACGCGTTGAAGGTCGGCTTTGCGAACGAGATCGGCCGCCTTGCGAAACACCTCAACGAGGACGCACTGCGCGTGATGGATGTCGTCTGCCAGGACACAAGGCTGAACATCTCCCGCTACTACATGCGCCCCGGCACGCCGTTTGGCGGCTCCTGCCTGCCAAAGGATGTCTCCGCGCTGCGATCCTTTGCCCGCCAGCAGGGCGTGAACCTGCCGCTGCTCGAAAACACCCAGGCCACGAACGACGCGCACCAGCAGCAGTTCGTGCAGCTCATCGAAAAGAGCGGCAAGCGCCGCATCGGCTTCATCGGCCTCGCTTTCAAAGCGGACACGGATGACCTCCGCGGCAGCCCGCTCGTGGCCGCGGCGGAGACGCTTATCGGCCGCGGTCATACCGTCAGCATATACGACCCGCAGATCAATCTCTCCCGTCTCATTGGCTCGAACGAGCAGCAGATCCAGACCCGCATGCCGCACCTGGCACAGTTGCTCAAACAGGATGCCAAAGAAGTCATTGAGGCCGCGGAGGTACTTGTCGTCTCGCAGAAGTGCGTGCCCGTGGAAGTCTTCCGGGCCTGCGTGCGTGCCGATCAGATCATCATCGACGTGAACGGCTGGGCTCCGCTCAAGTCCTTGCCCTGCCGTTATGAAGGCCTCTGCTGGTGATGCCCGCGGTTTCGCGCAGCTTCTTGATGATTTCCCCTGCGGGGTCTCTTTTGCGTTTCATGCTGTCTGATGGTGCGCTTCGGGCACTTCAGATTTCATATCAGTTGGCTCATGTTTTGGGGGCATTGCAAGTCTGAAGCTTCGCCTGCACGGCTTCAAAGTTTGGCAGGTCTTTTGGCGTCGCGGTCTGCTCTGCGTATTGAACGATGCCATTTTTATCAACAACAAATGCTGCACGGCCGGATGTGTCGCCAATACCGGCGAGGCCAGGGAAGAGCACATCATAAGCCTTGGTTGCCTCTTTGTTCAGATCGCTGACGAGTGTGATGCCGATTTTTTCCTTCTGAGCCCAGGCTTCTTGAGCGAAGGGGCTATCCACGCTGATGCCAATCACATCTGCGTTCAAGGCGCTGTAAGCGCTGAGTCCTGCGGTAATGTCGCAGAGTTCCTGGGTGCAGACACCAGTAAATGCGAGCGGAAAAAAGAGCAGCACGGTGTTTTTCCCAGCGACTGGAAATGTGACATCAGAGAGGCCTGAGGCGGACTTTGACTTGAGGGTGAAGGAAGGGGCTTGGGAACCGACGGAGAGAGGCATAGGGGTTGGGTTGAAGGTTTGAAACTGGCTTACATGAAGGAGAGTTCACGCAAGCGGTCAAGCTCGGAGGGGAAACTCCATCAAAACACTGTTGGAACTGAGTCGAATTCACTTCGCCGGTATCCACTGCGCCGCGTCGATGATGACGTGGCCGGCGGTGCCTTCGTTGCGGATTTCGAGCCAGCCGGTTTTGCCGGACTCGAAGTGGAAGGTGCCGAGCGGGAGCAGGTTGTGCTTCTCGGTGGGCTTGTCCTTCTGGTTCACGATCACCGTTTTCTCGCCGTCGGCGTGGTGGATGATGACGGGGACTTTTTCGGCACGATTTCCGAGCGCGGTGTAGGCGATGGCGACGCGATACTGGCCTGCGGCGGGGAGATTCGGGGTGAATCGGGCCTTTTGCTCGCCTTTGAGGCTGTCGCTATCGTGGCGGTAGCCCTGGCCGACGAAACCGGGTGTGGTGTGGCCTTCGGAGCTGAAGCCGGTCAGATCGGCCTCGCTGTCATCGACGACGATGCCGCCGAGTTGTTCCTTGGTGAAGGCGATGTGCTCGGGCATGGGCGGGGACTCGAAGTCGAGCACCTGACCATCGGCGAGGAGCTTCTCTTTGAGCTTCTCGTAGTCGAGCTTTTGCAGTTCGACGCCGTTTTCGATGGCGAGCACGGCGGCGGTGGCGGCGCTTTGGCCCATGACCATGAAGACGGGCTCCATGCGGATGCTGCCATACGAGATGTGGCTGGCGCTGAGGCAGACGGGCACGAGCAGGTTCGTGCATTGCTCGGCCTTCGGCGTGATGCTGCGGTAGCTGATCGGATACGGACGCACTCCGATCTGGATGTCGCCCTCGTTGCGGGCAAATCCTTCCTTCGTGACGTAGCGCTGCGTGTGATGGCTGTCCATGTTGTAGGCACCCATGCCCACGCTGTCCTCGACGATGACGCGGCGTTTGCAGTTCTGCTCGCTCATGACGTAGCCGCCGATCATGCGACGGGCCTCGCGCACATACATCTGGCGCGGCCAGTTGCCGTTGTCGGTGAACTCATCCTTCGCCAAGCCCCACTGCGAGTAGTAGGCGCGGATTTTCTCGGGCACGCGGGGATGGTTCGCGAGGGTCCACATGAGGCCTTTTTGATAGTCTTCGTGGGCTTTCCAAATCTTTGCACGAGTGGCGTAGTCGCCATTCGGGTAGTCGTAGTTCATGCCGATCATGTCGGTGCTGAAGGCGAAGTTATTGTTCGTGTCCGTCTTGCGGTTCGGCATCGGCGTGGGTGCCCAGGGATGACGCGGATCGCCGGCCTCGCAGTTGCGCAGAAGCAGTTCGAACTGCTTTTCGTCGTAGCCTTCGGGCTTCGCAAAGGGGACGCGGTTGGAATCGTCGTCCGTGTTGCACATGCGGAAGTTGTAGGCCTGGATGCGGTGGTCGCCGTCGCCGTCCTTGCCCTGTGGCATCGGCGTGACACCCCAAACGAGTCCGCTGCTCGGATCGCCCGGCTTCACATATGGATCGACGTTTTTGACGAACTGATGATGCTTCGCACCGGCCATCTGGAGGCCGTTGATGGTCTCGCCATACTGTGAATTCGGCTCGCGACCGACGTGGTAGCTCACACCCGCCTTCGCCATGAGATCGCCTTCGTAGCTGGCATCGATGAACATGGCTCCTTCGAACTCCTTGCCGCTCTCCATGATGATCTTGGTGATGCGAGCGCCATTTTTGACCACGCCCTTCTTCAAATCGAGCCGTTCACCGAACACGACGGTGACCTTGCCTCTCACCTTAGCGAGCATCGCGTCGTAGATCTCCGTCGCGGCGTGCGGTTCGAAGGTCCACATGGTGGTTTCGGTGCTGCTGTTGCCGTGCGGACGCTTGGCGAAGTATTGTTCGCGTGTCTGCTGCTTCCACTTCGTGGGATCGGCGTAGTAGGTAAAGACATTCGAGTAAAACTCCCGCGAGATGCCGCCGATGGCCTTTTTGTTGCCGATATCCGTCGCGCCGAGTCCGCCCGTGGTCAGGCCGCCGAGGAATTTCGTCGGTTCGATCAAAACGGCCGTTTTTCCCATGCGAGCCGTCTGAATCGCCGCCGCGACACCACCGGACGTGCCGCCGTAGATGACGACATCCGGCGCGGCAAAGGCTTGAAGTGCTAAGACGTGGAAAAAGAGAGCGGTGACGAGCTTCATGGTTGGGGCTATCCCAGCGCAGATGGCCGGCATTTGCAACAATGGGAGTGGCTGTGAGACTTGGACTGAAAAAAGATCGAATAGCTCACGAAGCGCCGCGTCAGATGCGCAGAGAACATCCTCAACACAGTTATGAAGAACTCAATCATGCGCTCCATCACTCTCGGCTCCGTGCTTCTTTCCCTGACGCTTTCTTCCTGCGTCGATCCGTATTACGGCGGCGGGTATGGACCCGGAGGTTATGGAGGTGGCTATGGTCGTCCGCCTGCTCAGGGGGCGGTGACCGGTGCCTTGCTCGGCGCGGCGGCAGGCGGCATCATTGGCAATCAAAGCCGCCGGGGTCTTGAAGGAGCTGCCATCGGCGGTCTGCTCGGTGCTCTGGCTGGCGGGGCGCTTCAAAACAGCCGTCAGCAGCGAGGATTCGGTCAGCCGAATTGCAATTCCGGTTACAGCCAGCCGTATGGCGGCGGCTACGGCCAGCCTTACAATGGGGGCTATGCGCAGCCAAACTACGGCTACGGCCAGCCCTCGAACTACAATCCTTACGCGTTTGGCAACTGGCAGTAAAATGCCTCGCATGAAGGGCGTTTGAATCGCGGCGGTTTTCCCGCCGCGATTTCTTTTTCTCCCGACCATGCCTGACACACCCAATCCCGCCGCTGCAGACTCCGCTTATCCATCACCCGTGCCAACTGCCGCCCCGTGGTGGAAAAATGAGGACTGGCTCGCGGTGCTGGCGGCGCTGCCGGTGCTGATCGCGGCGTCCAAAGGCATCTTCCCTTCGGAAACGATGCTGCCAGTGTGGTTTCTCGTGATCTCCGGCGTGGCGTTGCTTGCCTCCTTGGGAAAAAAGATGGTTCCCTTCATCCTTGGCGCCGTCATCGTGTATGCGCTCGGCTGGGCATCGCAGTGGATCGCCGCGCAGCCGGCGGTGAAGGCCTATGGCTTGGAATATGTGATCTTCGCTCTTGGTCTGGGGCTGATCTGGAGTCACACGCTGCCCGTCCCGGAGTGGCTGCGTGAGGCGGTGCGCACGGAGTTTTTCATCAAAGTGGGCATCGTCCTGCTCGGCGCGACGATTTTGCTGCCGGAGATGCTGAAGGCGGGCATGCCGGGCCTGATCCAGGCCGCGTTGGTCATTCCCGTGGTGTGGTATGCGTGCTTCTTCATCGCGAAGAAGCTGAAGGTGGACGAAGAGTTCGGCGTCATGCTTTCCACGGCTGTGTCGATCTGCGGCGTGTCGGCCGCCATCGCCGCATGCGGTGCGATCCAAGGCGACCGCAAAAAGCTCAGCTACGTGACCTCCATCGTGCTGCTATGCGCGGTGCCGATGATGATCTTCATGCCCGTCGTCATCAAACAAATGGGCCTCAGCGAGGCGGTAGGCGGAGCCTGGCTCGGTGGGACGCTCGACACAAGCGGTTCAGTGGCCGCAGCCACCGAGCAGGTGGGCAAAGATGCGACGAAGGTCGGCGTCATCGTCAAACTCAGCCAGAATGTGCTGATTGGCGTCGCTGCCTTTGTGCTCTCCGTTTGGTGGAGCATGCGCGGTGGTGCGAATGGCGAGCGCGGCAAGGTGTCGGTGAAGGTCATCTGGGAGCGCTTCCCGAAATTCGTCATAGGCTTCGTTCTGGCCTCGGTGATCTTTTCTTATCTGGTGCCTGCGGAAGTGGCCGCAGCGGCCAGCAAGCCATTGAAAGCTGTGCGCGAGGCATGGTTTGCCGCCGCGTTCGTCTGCATCGGGCTGGAGACGCGGCTTGGGGAGCTGTTCTCGCTCGGAGGGGGGCGTCCCGCGCTCGCTTTTCTCGGCGGCCAGGTGTTTAACATCGCCTGGACGCTGGTTCTGGCGCTGTGGCTCTTCGGCAAGTGATCAGATGTCGAACGACACCGATTCACGCGAGCGCTCCTTCTCGATGATGTTGGCGATGGTGTGATCGACGAACCATTGGTTCACTTGCTGGCGCAGTTCCCCGAAGACTTCGCTCAACGCCGCATGGTCGGCACCGGGCAGCGGGTCAAAAGAGCCGTCGAACAGCGCGACGACCTCGCCCAGCGTGATGCGATGCGGGCGCGTGACGAGCTGGTAGCCGCCGCCGACTCCGCGCTTGCTGCGCAGCAGACCGCCGTTTTTCAGAGTGAGAAGGATCTGCTCCAGGAACTTCAGCGGGATTTGCTCGCTGCGGGAGAGGTCTTGGATGGAGAAGTTCGCGCCCTCTGGCTCACGCCCCATCGCCACGAGGGCGCGGAGGGCGTATTCGGCTTTTTTAGAGAGCTTCATGCGGAGAAACGGTGTTATCCGAACACCAAACCTGGCGCTCGTGCAAACTGCGATTTGCCGCCGGGGCGAATCCGCGTCATTCATCGTCTGAACCCGCATGAGCGACGATTTTTTTGCCACGACACCGCCCGAGCCGCCGCGTGCGGCCGCGGCGGTGCATCATGCGGGCGCGCCGCTCGCCTCGCGCATGCGTCCGCGCACGCTGGACGAGTATGCGGGCCAGCAGCACATCCTGGCAGAGGGCAAGCTGCTGCGCCGTGCGGTGCAGGCGGACCGTTTCTCATCACTCATTCTCTACGGACCTCCCGGCGTGGGGAAAACCACTCTGGCCCATATCATTTCCCAGGAGACGAAGTCACGCTTTGTCACGCTTAGCGGTGTGGAAAGCAGCGTGGCAGACATCCGCAAGGAGGCCGAGCACGCCGGACAGCATCTGCGGCTCTACAACAAGACCACGATTCTCTTCGTGGACGAGATTCATCGCTTCAACAAGGCGCAGCAGGACGTGCTGCTGCCACATCTGGAACGTGGCACGCTGCGTTTCATCGGCGCCACGACGCACAATCCGTTCTTCTATGTGAACAGCCCGCTGGTGAGCCGTTCACAAGTCTTCACGCTGGAGCCGCTGGGCATTGAGGACCTCGAGGCGCTCATGGATCGTGCTTTGCGCGACTCAGAACGCGGTCTCGGTGCCATGAACGCCCGCCTGGAGCCCGATGCACGTCGTCACCTGGCCACCATCGCCGATGGCGATGCGCGGCGTTGCCTGAACGCGCTCGAACTGGCCGTCCTCACGACGCCGAAGAACGATGCGGGTGAGATCATTGTCACGCTGGCCGCCGCTGAGGATTCGGTGCAGCAGAAAACCGTCGTTTATGACGGCGATGGTGATGCGCACTACGATACGGCGAGCGCTTTTATCAAAAGCATGCGCGCCTCCGATCCGGACGCGGCGATTTACTGGCTCGCGAAAATGCTCCATGCCGGCGAGGACATCCGCTTCATCGCCCGGCGCATCGTCATCGCCGCCAGCGAAGACGTGGGCATGGCCGACAGCAATGCGTTGCGCGTCGCCGTGGCCGCGCAGCAGGCGGTGGAGACCATCGGCATGCCCGAGGCGCGCATCATCCTGGCGCACGCCGTGGTTTACCTGGCCACCGCTCCCAAAAGCAATCGCGCTTATCTTGCCGTCGATGCGGCTCTGAAAGACATTCAGGAAGGCCGCACACTTCCGGTGCCGAAACATCTGCGCGACGCCCACTACAAGGGAGCGAAACAGTTCGGCCACGGGGAAGGATATCTCTATCCGCATGACTTTGAGGGCGGGTTCGTGCCACAGCGCTGCCTGGAGGGCGGGCGGCAGTATTACGAGCCGACATCAAACGGCCTCGAAGCCCGGATCAAGGAACGTCTCGACCACTGGCGGAAGCAGTGGGAAGAGCAGGGGAAATAAGGCTTTCCAGCCTATAGACACGGTTTCGCACGGCTTTGAGGGTATGGTCTGATGATTGGCTACGGTAATTAAGGTTTAGTAATCTAAAAATTATGACTTAGATATTGAATATGTATGAAATTTACAGTAAGCTGTCTTTAATTCAAAAATTACTCAGCCATGTGCAACTCACGTTTGATGCTCTCTGGCCTGTGCCTAACCCTCGCGGCGGCGCTTTCCTCCTGCGCTTTGCCCAAGCAGCCACTACTGACTTATTTGAAAGAGAAGCGGCTGCACAAAGCCTCTCCCCTCGAAACCGGCAAGACTTACGAGGTTCGCAAGGCGCTCGCGACGAACGTGCCCTTCCGTCCTGCTGAGATCAAGCGCTACACCTTCGTCTTCAACGAACCGAAGCCGCCGCTCATCGCCGCCTCGAATCTGCATCGCAATTCGCAGATGCGTGTCCGCACCACGGCCTACACCCACAGCGAGAGCGACCACATCGTCTATGGCGTGAAAAATGCCATCGGCACCAACTTGAAGTTCGGCAACGTCCGCAGTGCCGCCGCCGATTGGTCACGCTTTCCCGTCGGAACCAAGTTCCGCATCGCCGGCCAGCCGGATGTGATCTACGAGGTGGACGACTACGGTAGCGCCCTCGTCGGCACCGTCACCATCGACCTCTACAAGCCCAGCCGTTCCCAGATGGACGCTTGGGGCGTCCGCCATGTGGACATCGAGGTCATCAAATGGGGGTCTTATGAACGCAGCATGCAACTCATGCGCGACCGCACGAAATGGCGTCACGTCCGCGCCATGATGGAGGGCATTGAGGCTCGTCTGCGCACCGCCGGTCTGCCGGAGGGAAAAATGCCCTTCACGGCTGCGCTGTGATAGCGTGATCGCGCAAAATCCAACGATATTCTTCCTCACACGGCGGCGTTAGTGAGACCCACATGCGCGCTGTCATCGTCTCGTCACTTCTGCTTTTCGCCAGCCTCGTCCAGGCTCAGAACAAACCCGCGTGGCAGCCGCCCATCACCCCCAGACAGCTCGCCGAGGTGCTGAAAACCGCGCTCCAGCCTGATGCGCAGAAAGCCCTGCATGACAAAGTCGTGAAGTGGTTTGGCCTCAACAACCTCGCCCAAGGCCGTGCCGGCGCGAAAATCGAGGCCACCACCGTCGCCTGGGCCGTCATCGACCCCAAGCCCGCCCGTGTGGTGCAGTTGGATGGCTCGTTCATCGGCGAGATGGTTTCATTGGGTGAGGACGGTCTGCAGGTGCTTGCCGCTGAAATGCCAAACTTTTCCGAATTCGGCTACCGCATCGAATCCGAAGGCATGCCCCGCCTCGCAGGCACCGTGCATGTGGAGCACTACGATTACACCACGGATAGCATGCCTCGGAAAGACGTGCCGCAGGGACGGTTGGAGAAGTTTGAATGGAGAACCAGCAAGGTCTTCCCCGAAACCGTGCGCGATGTGACTGTTTACCTGCCAACTGGCTTCAAACCCGGCGAGGAAACCTGCCTCATGGTCTGGCAGGACGGTTCGCGTCATGTCGATCCGGCCGGCTCGATGCGCGCATCCGTTGTCTTCGACAATCTCATCCACAAAAAGGAGATGCCGCGCACCGTCGGCGTCTTCATCGACCCCGGCCGCAAGTTGCACCAAAAGCCCGGCGACAAGGCCGCGAACCGCGGCTTCGAATACGACTCGCTCGGCAATGCTTACGTGCGCTTCCTTCTCGAAGAAATCTTGCCCGAGGTCGAAAAGCGCTATCAAACGAAGTTTCGCCCGCAGCCCGAGGCTTGGGGAATCGCCGGCGGCTCCTCCGGCGGCATCTGCGCCTTCACCGCCGCGTGGGAACGCCCTGACAAGTTCCGCAAAGTCCTATCCTGGGTCGGATCCTTCGTCGATCTCAAAGGCGGCCACGTCTATCCCTCCCTCATCCGCCTCACCGAGCGCAAGCCCATCCGCATCTACCTGCTCGATGGCGAAAACGACCTCGATAACAAATTTGGCAACTGGCCCATCGCGAACAAACAGATGGCCGCCGCGCTCAAATACATGAACTACGACTTCCGCATCGACTGGACCCAGTGCTTCCACGGCAGCAAAGGCATGGCCCCGAACCTGCCCGACGCGCTCCGCTGGCTGTGGCGTGATGTGAAGTGAGATCACTTGCCGCCGACGAAGGCGAGCACATCGGCCACGTCCTGTGCGGTCAGCACGCTTTCGAGGCCCTCGGGCATGATCGAGGTTGTCAGCGTTTTCATTTCCTGAATGTCTGTGCGCAGAACGACGACCTCAGCGCCGCCAGGCATGCGGATGGTGATATTGCCGGGTGTTTCGGCGGCGAGCTGGCCGACGACCAGCGTCTTGTCCTTCTTCGTCACCTGCGTGGCCGCGTTGCGCTGCTCCACGGCGCGGTTCGGGTCAAAAATGGCCTCAATGAGCTGTTCTCGCGGCTTGGTGGCGACGGTCTTCAAATCCGGGCCGACTTCGACGCCGAGATCTCCCATCTTGTGGCAGATCATGCAGACCTTCTGAAACACTGCGCTGCCGCGTTTGGCGTCACCGTCGAGTTTGCCTGATTCTGCGACGTATTGGGCGACCACTTTCTGCCGGTTGGGATTGTTGTTCGTGATCACCGGCATGGTTGCTGACGGGAGAGCCTTGGGTGGCGTTTGCTTCAGCAGCGGCTTTTCCAAATCAATGAACACATCGTCTGTCAAAACGCCTGTGGCTGTCAATGCCGCGGCACGCACCTGAGGAGCCATCTGCTTGATGGTTGTGAAGGCTTCCTCCGGCGTCATGCCGCCGAGCTGCATGGTCGTGAACGCCGCCTGAATCCGCACCGCAGGCGATGCGCCAAGCAGTTTTTTCAATTCGGGCACCGCGGACGTGTCATGGCGCTCAATCAGCAGCCTTTGCGCCGTGTCACGCTTCCAGCCGTTCGACGACGCCATGGCTTTGATTGGATTGGATACGGTCGTCTCACTTTTGGGCAGCCCGGCTTTCGCGATGCGATAAATGCGCCCTTTGTCCTCACCCCCGCGCAAATCGAGCCCCTTCGCGATATCCGCCGGAATCCATTCAGGGTGCTCCAGCACGAAGCGGTACATGTCCACGACGTAAAGAGCGCCATCCGGGCCGGTGCGCGCCATGCTGGGACGGAACCAGTTGTCCTCGCTGGCGATGAATTCGCTCTCCGCATCGCCAGGATGTCGCTCGCTGGTGATGGAGGCCCCTTCGTAGTGCAAAACCTCGCGATGCACGAGGTTGTTCGCTGGTTCGCAGATGAACATCACGTTTTCGCCGTCCGCCCCGAAGCTCGTGTCACGGAACGGCATGGGCGAGCAGCCGGAGGTGAGGGTGTTGACAGCGCTGGCCCAGTTGAAACGCCGCACGGGCGGGCTGGCGGGGAACACGCGTTTCTCATCGTTCAGATTGCCACGCACAGACTTCGCCACGACCTCGGGATGGCGTTCCAAATAACGAAACGGCAGCCAGTAATGCCAGCCGATGGTGCTGTTGTTGTTTCCGAACCAGTTGCCGAAATCATCGCGCCACTTGCCATACTGGCTGCGCCCGCCTTCTAGTGCGAATTCGCCGGTGCGCGGGTCGAAGCGGAAGTCATTCGTGCCGAGAGCGATCTTTTTGCCCGTCTTAACGCAGGTGATGTTGCCGCCGCTGTCGCCATTCGCACCGTAGAACCAGCCGTCGAGTCCCCAGCAGAAGCCGTTCACGAGATGCTGCGGATTGCCGGCGGTGAATCCCGTGAACCACGTCTCGCGTTTGTCGCATTTCCCGTCACCATCCGTGTCCTCGGCGTAGAAGATGTCCGGGATGTTCGCGACAAAGACGCCGTTCTTCCACGGCGCGAGTCCTGTGGGATGCTTCAAGCCGTCGAGAAACAGCGATGACTTGTCGTAAACACCGTCGCCATTCGTGTCCTCAAGGATTTTGACCCGGCCGGCCTGCAACTCGGAAACCTTGTCCTGACCCACGCGGCCGTCGTTGGTCTTTTCGCCGGGAGCAAAGGGATAGTCGCCCATTTCGACGACCCACATGCGTCCTTTGGCATCCCAGTCGATGAAAACGGGATCTTGGACGAGTGGCTCATGTGCCACGAGCATCGCTTCGTAACCCGCCTTCAATTTGAGCGCTTTCAACGATTCCTGCGGAGATTTCGGCGCGGGTCCTGGCACCTTGAGCAGCTCGGAGAAGGCAATTTTCTTCTTTGCCGCCTCGATCCACATCGCGTGGTCTTTGAATATGACGCCCTGGTCGCGTCCGTTCGCGTCCACCATGAGCGGAAGGCTGTTGGCGTCGCCCGCCTTGCCCTCGCGCAAAACCTGGGACCAGCCCTCGTCCCATTGCAGGTTTTTTTTGGCTCGCTCTTTCGGCACGAATAGAAACACGCCGTATTCGCGTGGATTGGAGACGACGATGTCCTCGTGACCGTCGCCGTTCAGGTCCACAAACCGCGCGCCGCTGTCTGGTTTGCCTGCCATTTCAGGCAATGGATGACCTCGCAGCTTTTCCGGAACCTCGATGGCCTGAAGGGAGAGGCTGAGGATGAGCAAAATGGGCAGGATCGGGCGCATGGCGGTGGGGAAGTGCAAAACCAACGCTTCGAGCGCTGATCTTCCTTTGCGCCGTGTGCAAAAAATGGCCCGCAAAATCCGGGCAGCATCAAGCAATGCATGCCGAGCATGGAAAAAAGCCCTGCGCTCTATTGCGCGCATCAATGGAAGTCTTCGCTGTCACCATCTTCATGAGTCTGGCCTTCGCCGTGTTGTTTGCGGTGTTGTTCCTCGGGGAGAGAGCGCAGCGGAAGCATCGCAGCCTGGAGCAGGACTCCCTGCTGCCGCTGGATGACGCTCCCCCGGCCCCCGCCCGCCCGTCACCTCCGCATTCTTGATCATTTCTTACCCAACGCCATGACCACCACCACCGCAAAAACCACGATCGAGTTTAACGACAAGGTCGTCCGTCAGTTCATGCTGGCCTCCATCATCTGGGGCATCGTCGGCATGCTGGCGGGAGTCTTCATCGCCTCGCAGTTGAACTTCCACCAGCTCAACCTGACCTCCTGGCTCAGTTTCGGCCGCCTCCGCCCGCTGCACACCAACGCGGTGATCTTTGCCTTCGTGGGGAACATGATGTTCGCAGGCGTGTATTACTCCACGCAGCGTCTGTGCAAGGCACGAATGGCGTCGGACTTGCTCTCCAGCATCCACTTCTGGGGCTGGCAGCTCATCATTGTGAGCGCGGCGGTCACGCTGCCACTGGGCCTCACACGCGGCCAGGAATACGCGGAGCTGATCTGGCCGATCAATATTGCCGTGGCGCTGATCTGGGTCGTGTTTGCGGTGAATTTCTTCTGGACGCTCGCGAAGCGCAACGAGCCGTCGCTTTACGTCGCGTTGTGGTTCTACATCTCCACGGTCATCACCATCGCCATTTTGTACATCGTGAACCACCTGTCGATCCCGACGAGCTGGACGCACAGCTACACGATCTTTGCGGGTGTGCAGAATGGTCTGGTGCAGTGGTGGTATGGCCACAACGCTGTCGCCTTCTTCCTCACGACGCCGATCCTCGGCATCATGTATTACTTCCTGCCGAAGGCGGTGGAGCGGCCGGTCTATTCATATCGTCTCTCCATCGTCCATTTCTGGTCTCTGGTGTTCCTCTACATTTGGGCAGGTCCGCATCACCTGCTGAACACCGCGCTGCCAAAGTGGCTGCAGATGCTCGGCATGTTCTTCTCCTTGATGCTGTGGGCTCCGAGCTGGGGTGGCATGCTCAACGGCCTGCTCACGCTGCGCGGTGCCTGGGACAAGCTGCGCACCGATCCGGTGGTGAAGTTTTTCATCGCTGCTGTGACCTTCTATGGCATGGCCACGTTTGAGGGGCCGCTGCTTTCCATTCGCGCCGTCAACGCGCTTTCGCATTACTCGGACTGGACCATCGGCCACGTGCATTCCGGCGCGATGGGCTGGAACGGCTTCATGGCCGCCGGTCTCTTCTACTGGCTCACGCCGCGTCTCTATGGCACGAAGCTCTACTCGCAGAGCTGGGCGAATTACCACTTCTGGATCGGCCTCGTTGGCATCCTGATCTATGTGGGCGCGATGTGGGTTTCCGGCATCATGCAGGGACTCATGCTGAACGCCACCACGGCGGACGGCACCGCGCTGGTGTATCCGAACTTCATCGAAACGCTGACCTCGATTCGCGCCATGATGGGCTTCCGCATCATCGGCGGAGCTCTCTACCTCGTGGGCATGATCCTCATGGCCCTGAACATTTGGCTGACGATCCGCAAGGGCAGTCCGGTGAATGAAACCCGCGAAGTGGCCGTCATCGAGCGCACGCAGCGCGACACGATGGGCTTGAAGGAGACTTTCCTCAACGACCCCATTGCCTGCATGTTTGGCGGACTCATCCTCGTGCTGGCCTGGCTCTTCCTGCCGCCGGGCGCGGATATCGCCGCGCTTGTTTGCGCCGGTGTGTTTGGAGTTCTCGCGGTGAAACGCTTCCAGGCTGGTCATCACCGTTGGTCGCAGTGGTATGACAGCCTGCTCCACAACTGGCTGCCTTTCACCGTGCTCACTTTCGTCGCCGTTGCGCTGGGCGGCCTCGTTCAGATCGTCCCCACCGTGATGGTGAACCGTGCGCAGAACGTCGAAGACCGCATCCAGCAGCCCTACACGCCGCTCGAACTGGCCGGACGCGACATTTACGTCAGCGAGGGCTGCTACAACTGCCACTCGCAGATGATCCGCACCATGCTGCCCGATGTGCTGCGCTATGGCGACTACAGCCGCCTCGGTGAGAGCATCTACGATCATCCTTACCAATGGGGATCGAAGCGCACCGGTCCCGATCTTGCCCGCGAAGGCGGCAAATACCCGCATAGCTGGCATTACGACCACATGAAGGACCCGCGTGCGATTTCCGTCGGCTCGAACATGCCCGCCTACCCGCACCTCTTCATCGACAAGTTCGACCAGAAGACCTTGTGGAAGAAGATCGCCGTCATGACAAAGCTTGGCGTGCCATATCCCGCGATGACCGAGACCGAGGTCAAGACCAAAGCGGTCGAGCAGGGCATCCAGATCGTCAAGGAACTCGAAGCGCAAGGACGCACCGGCACGCTGCCGGACACGCAGATCGTGGCATTGATCGCCTACCTGCAGAAGCTGGGCAAATTCGATGTGCCTGATCTTGAGGGGAAACTCAAAGGCACGCCCGAAGGCATCCCGTTCCCGCTCAAGCCCGGCATCCCCGACGGCTATCGCACCTCCTCCGTCACCAAGTAATCACAACCGACGCAAGCCATGTACAAACGCATCATCTATGACTCCGCGCTCGACTGGGTGCCTTATCTCGCCTTCGGCGTGACCTTTGCCGTTTTCCTCATCTTCGTCGTGCGCGCCATCAGGCTGCGCAAAGACAGCGCGGACAAGCTTTCCCGCATTCCTCTGGAAGACTGATCCGCACGAACTCCGAAACCTCACATCCTTTCGCCATGACACAAAAACCTTCCGACAACGGCCCCGTGCTCCGCGACCATGTTTACGATGGCATCCAGGAGTATGATCAGAAGCTGCCGAACTGGTGGCTCTTCACTTGGTACATCACCATCGTCTGGTTTGTGATCGCCTGGGTCGCCTACTATCAGTTGAATCTGGGTGACTCCGGCCAGGAGCAGGTGGACAAGCAGCTCGCCAGCATCAAGGCCATCCAGCTCAAGGAGCTCGAGAAGCTCAACGACGACAAGTTGTGGGCGATGTCCAAAGACGAGAAAGTTGTCGCCGCAGGCGCTGCCACCTTCGCAACCACCTGCGTCGCTTGTCATGCGCCCGATCTCTCCGCCAAGATCAACGGTGCCAAGCTTCCCGGCCTCCCGCTCAACGACACTGAATGGAAACATGGCGGCAGTCCTCTGCAGCTTCTCAGCATCGTCCGCAAAGGCGCGCCGGATGTCACCAAGGGCATGCCGCCGTGGGAGCCGCAGCTCGGCCTCAATCGTGTGGTCGAAGTCGTCGCCTTCGTCCTAAGCAAGCACAAGCAGGGCGAGCCCGTCACACTCGCGGCTGATTCGCCTTTGAAAAAGTAGCTCATCGTTCCGACACCCGCCTGACGCGCCAGGCAAGTCAATGAAGCCAGCAACCCCCACTCTCGACACGCTCTCCACCATCCACGCCGACGGTTCGCGCAAATTTGTCCATCCGTCGGATGTCCGTGGTCCCTTCACCTTCTGGAGACGTGTCGCGGCGCTGGTTCTGTTGGTGATCTACGTCGCCCTGCCATGGATTCCGGTGAACGGGTTCCCCGCCGTCTTTCTTGACGTGCAGGAGCGGCGTTTTCATTTCTTTGGCCTCACGCTCGCCACTCAGGATCTCTGGATCGGCTTCTTCCTTGTCACCGGGCTCGCTTTTTCACTGTTTTACATCACCTCGCTCTTCGGCCGTGTCTGGTGCGGCTGGACCTGCCCCTACACGGTGTTTCTGGAGCAGCTTTACCGGCGCGTGGAGCGGTGGATCGACGGCGACGGCCCCGAACGCCGCCGCCTTGAGGACGCGCCGTGGACGTTGTCCAAAATCGTCCGCCGCGTCATCAAGCACGCGATCTTCATCCTCATCTCCGCCTTCATCGCGCACATCTTCCTCAGTTACTTCGTCTCCATCAAGGCGCTGTATGAGATGATGCATCATTCTCCGCATCATCATGCGAAGGCGTTCGGCGTGGTTGTGTTTCTCACCGCGGCGCTCTACGGCTCCTTCAGTTGGTTCCGCGAGCAGTTTTGCGTCATCCTTTGCCCGTACGGTCGTCTTCAATCCGCGCTCACAGACGACAACTCCATCGTCATCGGTTACGACAAAAAACGCGGCGAACCTCGTGGCAAGGGCAGCGTCGAACAACCGGCGGGCGACTGTGTGGACTGCCGCCGCTGCGTGCAGGTCTGTCCGACCGGCATCGACATCCGAAATGGCCTCCAACTCGAGTGCATCGGCTGCGCTGCGTGCGTGGATGCCTGCGACGACATTATGACCAAGCTCAAGCGCTCGAAGGGACTCGTGCGCTACGACTCCTACGTTGGCCTGATGGGAGGCAAAACGCGCCTCGTCCGCCCGCGGACCATCATCTACACCTGCATGCTCTTGGTTGGAGCCGTCGCCTTCACGATCGCCACCACGCGCATCTCGCCCATGCGGGCCAGTGTCGTTCGAATGGGCGGTGCCTCGTTCTACGTGGACAACGGCGTCATCCGCAACCAGTTCCAGCTCCGCGTCATCAACAAGCGCAACGCCGAATCCGCCTACAGGATCGAACTCGTCGGCGATGTGCCGCAGTCCCTGAAAATCACCGGGGTCGATCAAACCATCACCCTTCCGCCGATGGGCGAGGATGTGAAGACTCTCGTGCTGACGCTGCCGCAGCCGGATTACCAGCAGCATTTCAAATTCCGCGTCAAAGTCACCGACACCGAGCGAGGCGACAGCATGGACACCCGCGTCATGGAATACCTCGGCCCGGATCCCAAATCGGCGCCCGCCGCCACGCTCAACGCCAAAGACTTCATCCATTAACTGAGGGGAGCGCGGACAAGCCTGTCCTCACCTTCAAAACATCACCCAACTATGATCCCGAAATGCATCTCCAGCCGCCCGTGGCTTTTTGTCACCGTCGCCTTCGTGGGTTTTGTCACCTGGTGGGTCTATTTCATCTCGCTGGCCGTTAAAAACGCCCCGCCGGAAATTCCGCTCGTCACCCGTCCCGCTCATGCAGGCCATTGATACCAGCGCCGCGGCCTTTCTGGCCGGTCTCGTCACCAGCGTGCATTGCGTGGGCATGTGCGGGCCGCTCTCATGCTCATGGGCCGTCTCCGCAAAACCCGGCGCGTCCAGCTTCATGCGCGACACCGGCCTTTATCACGCCGGACGCCTCGTTTCGTATGCCCTCGTCGGCGCCATCGCCGGAATGATTGGCGTCATGCCGCTGAAGTTCTTCCAGCACGGCGCTGGCATCGTCTTGCCCTGGTTGCTCGTCATCGCCTTCGCCATCGTCGGCATGGGCTTGGAAACGTTCCTGCCGAAGCCGCAGTTCCTCCGCGCTGGAGTGCGCCGCATCCAGACAGCCGCTTTTCGCATGCACAGCGCCGCGCGCGCCGGCTTGCTCGGTTTCGCCACGCCGCTGCTGCCCTGCGGGCCGCTTTACCTCATGTTCGCCCTCGCCATGGCAAATGGCTCCGCCATCAAAGGCGCTGAATTCGCCTTCGCCTTTGGTCTCGGCACGCTTCCGCTGCTCTGGCTTGCGCAAACGCAGCTTCACCTCATCAGTGGCAAAGTGCAGCCGCAAACCATGCGCAAAATCCAGCGCGGCCTCGCTTTGAGCGCCGCCCTCATCATGGCCTGGCGCCTCCGCGGCACCCTCGACTTCGACAGCGAAACCATTCCAAGCTGCTGTCACGCCGCTTTGTGATCGGAGCGTTTTTTTCACCATCATTTCATCCCCGGTTCATCAAGGTTTCATGCGCCTTTTGAGCTTGGGCGTCGATGAAACCACTCCTCATCCTCCTGCTCGGAGCCGGTTCGCTGCTGGCTCAGAACGCAACTCGTGTCACGCCCACCACGCTCGACGAAAGCGAGGTGCGCATCACTTACGGCGAGCTCAAGCGCCTCGTCGCCGCCACACTGCCGAAGGAAGCCTCACCTGAGGCAAAACCGAAGCCGCCGGTTCAAGCCGCGTTGCTTTCCAGCATCTACCGCCTGAATGCCAGGTCTCGCTCGATCATCGCCGAACTCCACGTCGGGAGCTTCGACAACGGCTGGCACCTCATCCCGATCGCCGGTGCCGAAGTGGGTGCCGTTGCCATCGACCCGAAAGACGCGCGAATCGTTGCCAGCGACAATCATCTCTGCCTCATCACGGACAAAGCCGGTTCGCAGAGTGTGAAGCTCACGTTTCCTCTCGCCCGTGAAGATCAGGCGACGACGCTGGGCCTTCCGCCGTCACCGGTGGCGTCGTTGGAGGTCATGGAACTGCCGGATGGCACTGTTCTGCGTCTCCAGCACGGTTCAGCGACGCAACTCATCGCAAATGCCGGAACCATCCCGCTGCCTGCCGGGGGCGGTGCGGTCACGCTTTCACTCGAAGATGCCCGCAGGGCCGCTCAACCGCCTGCAGGCGGCATCACGGATGACGCCGTGCTTTCCAACGCCTCTTACACGACTCAGGTCGTGCGCGACGGCTCGGTGCTGACCGAAGGCTCGATGATCATACGCCACGATCATCCGGTGAGGCTCGTGCTGCAGTTCCCCGAAGCTGCAAAACTGCTCCAATGCCATGTCAACGGCGATCCCGTGCGTCCAACGCTCGGCGAGGCTAACCGCCTTGAGATTCCGCTCGATGACCCCACGACCGACGGATCTGAGTCCGAGGTGAGGATCTCCTTCACCGCAACGCTCGCCCCCTTGCAGGTTGCCGAAGGGGAACTCGATCTCGCCTTGCCGAAGACACCGCTTTTTGCGAAGCAGATCGACTGGAATGTGCAGATGCCCGCCTCCTACGACCTGGCCTTCACGGGCAACGTCGATCCCATCACCGACAAAACCGCCACCCCAGGCCTCCACCTGCGCAAAGCCCTCTGCCGCGATCAGCAGCCGCAGGCACGCATCACCTACCGAAAACGTGCTTCCAACTGACCCGGATGAGATCGAAGAATAAACAATAACACACCATGGAACACTCCCAATCGACACCCCCGCCATCTATTGACCGTTCAAAACAGGAATCCATCACGATCAGGGCGGCGAGGCGCATGTTCGTGGCGGCAGGGCTCTATGCGCTGGCCTGCATCCCTGCCATCTTCATATTTGAGTCCCTTGGATGGCGCGAGACATTCCTGCACCTTTCGCAGTTCATCGCCGTTCTGACGTGCCTGCCGGGAGGCTGTCTCTTTTTGTGGGCCACACGCGGCACGCGCTTTGATTTTCACCGGGGGCTTGCGGCGGTGGCCAGCATCTTCTGCGGCGTCTGGCTGGTCTGGCTTGTGTATGTTGTGCTCTCTCTCGATTTCAGCACGCTGGAGAATCCATGAAGACAAAAACTTTAAACTTGAAACCTGGAACTTTATGAAACTCACCCATCTCATCGCCATCGCCGTCATCTTCGTCTGCACCAGCATCGGCTGGTGGTTTCTCGGCGGAGTCATCATGCACCGCACCCATCATGTCTCGTATCAGACCGGTGACAGTGTCAGCGGCCGTTGGGGGCCGCCTCTGTTGCAAAAGCATCCCTCCGCACGCTACACGTCGTCCAGCGGCTCCAAAGTGATGCTGCAGCCCGCGAAGAGTGACATTCAGGTCAGGCTGGCCTACCAGCCAGTCAAAATGGGCCTGCTGTGGCACCGCACTTACGGCGTGCAGTTTGAAGGCTCCTACACCTTCACCAACACGACCGCCATCACCCAGACCCTGGACATCGACATCGAGCTGCCCTCCGGCAACACGCTGCTCGACAAGATCAACTTCACCCTCGGCGCTGGCGAGAAAGCCCGCCGTTCCGTCGCCGCCCCTGAGCAGGGCGTCATCACCGATAGCGTGCAACTCGCTCCCGGCGAAAGCATTCCCGTCATCCTGAGCTACGAATGCCGTGGCATGGACCAGTGGCGTTACGCCTTTGCCGACGCCAGCCGCATCCGCGACTTCACGCTGACCATGAACACCGACTTCAGCGATGTGAACTTCACCGTCAGCTCTCCCACCGACCGCAAACCGGCCGGGGAAGGGATGCAACTCGTCTGGAAATACGAGGACGCGATTTCCGCCCCCGGCATCGGCATGGAAATGCCGCGTGAACTGAATGCCGGCCCCGTGGCATCGCAGATCTCGTTTTATGCGCCGCTTTCGCTGCTGCTGTTCTTCATGGTGGTCGTAATCACCGCCATCTCGCGTGGCATTCCGCTTCATCCGGTGAACTACTTCTTCCTCGCGGCCGGATTCTTCGCCTTCCCGCTGCTGTTCTCCTACATGCTCGATGTCGTCCCGGTGCATCTGAGCTTCGTCATCGCCGCGCTCGCTTCTCTGCTGCTCGTTTGCGGCTACCTGCGCTCTGCGGCAGGCGAGTTCCTGTTTCGCGTCGCCGTTGTCGCTCAAACCGCCTACATGGTGCTCTTCAGCTACAGCTTCTTTTTCAAGGGCCTCACTGGCCTCACGCTCACCATCGGTGGCATCGTTACCCTCGGCGTTCTGATGGCCCTGACCGCCAAGGTGGACTGGAGCCAGAAGCTTGGTGCGGTTTCGCCCCGACTGGCGTGAATCCAATATTTTAACCGCTGATGAGGCGCTGATTTGACGCTAATAAATGAGATTCTGAATTAGCGTCTTGTCAGCGTCATACTAGCGGTTCAAAAATTCGCCTGACCAAACATGGCTTCCAAAATTCTCGTTGTCGAAGACGAACCCTCCATCTGTGAAAACGTGGTCTATGCCCTCGAGGCCGACGGATTCACGGTGGTGACCGTCGCCACCGGTCACGAAGCGATGGAGCAGATGAAGTCGCAGACCTTCGGTCTCATCATCCTCGATGTCGGACTGCCTGACATGACAGGGTTCGAGGTCTGCAAAGCGATCCGCAAAACACAGTCCCTGCCGATTCTCTTTCTCACCGCACGCTCCAGCGAGGTGGATCGTGTGGTGGGGCTGGAAATCGGCGGAGATGACTACGTCGTGAAGCCCTTCAGCCCCCGCGAGCTTGTCGCTCGCGTGCGCGCCATACTGCGGCGTGTTTCCGCCACCCCGCTGCCGCCGAACGGCCACGACGCCTCCATTCCGCTCTTGATCGACGATGTGCGCTGCCAGGCGGTTTACTTTGGCACGGCGCTTAACCTTTCGCGCTACGAGTTTCGCATGCTGAAGGCCTTCGCTGCGCATCCGGGACGTGTCTTCAGCCGCGAGCAACTCATGGATCATGCCTCGGAGGAACCGGACGCCTCCATGGAGCGCACTGTGGACACACACATCAAAACCCTGCGCGCTCGCATGCGCGGCGTGCGGGAGGGTATTGATCCTATCGTCACCCATCGAGGCATGGGCTACTCTCTGCTCGAAACCTGGCCCGCCGCATGAGCCTGACCGCGCGCTTTCTTCTCGGCTTTGCGCTCGTGGCCAGCGCTGGGCTCACGGTTTTGTTTTCCCAGCTTGTTCGTCGCGTGGAGCGGCAATACTTCGAGGCCGTCGAGGAGCCGATGGTCGATGTGGCGAATATTCTGGCCGAGGTCATCGGCGCAGACGCCAAAGACGGCATCCTCGATCCGCAGAAGGTGGAGAAGGCCATCCGAGCCGCCCAGCAGCGACAGCTCAACGCTCGCATTTACAACCTTAACAAAAGCCGCGTGGACATGCAGGTCTATGTCACCGACGCCCAGGGACGCGTCCTGTTCGACTCCGCCGGCATCGAAACGCCCGGCACAATCTCCAATCACCGCGACGTGCATCTCACGCTCATGGGTGAATACGGCGCGCGCTCCTCACGCACGAGCGAATACGATCCGCTCTCGGTCGTCATGTATGTCGGTGCACCGATCCGGCGGGATGGCCGGACGATTGGCATGATCAGCGTCGCCAAGCCGCAGCGTGGTGTCCTTGCCTTTGTCTGGGAGACCGAGCGCTGGCTGCGGCTGTCCATCATCACAACCGTCGTGCTCATGCTGCTCGGCATTTACCTGGCCGCACGGTGGGCCACGCGTCCGCTCGATGTGCTGGCGCAGCATGCGCTCGCCGTGAGCCGCGGGGAACGCTCTACTGCGCCCCACATGCCCGGCCATCAGATGAAAATGCTCGCTTCGGCCCTCGAATCGATGCGGGACTCACTCGAAGGCCGCGAATATGTCGAGCACTACGTCCAAAGCCTCACGCATGAGCTGAAAAGCCCTGTTGCCGCGATTCTGGGTGCCAGTGAAATCCTCCAGGGCGATGTGCCGGAGCCAAAACGAGCCCGTTTCCTGCAAAACATCCGCGCCGAAGCCGGCCGCCTCCGCGATCTGCTCGAGCGCCTCCTGCATCTCGCAGCGCTCGAAAAGCAGAAGAAACTCGAAAAGCGTGAGCCGGTCGATCTGGTTGCGGCCATCGACCGCGCTTGGGATCACCACGCGTTGGTTGCCGCGTCGCGTGAGGTCTCTTTGAAGCGTGAGGTCGCGGATGATCTGGTCGTCCAGGGTGATTCCTGGCTCATCGAGCTGGCCGTGGGCAATCTCATCCAAAACGCCATCGACTTCGCACCGAAGGGGAGCGCCATCACTGTTCGCTGTTACCGTTTTGATTTGAAAGTCGTCATCGAAGTCGAAGATCGCGGGCCGGGGATTCCTGATTATGCGCGTCAACGTGTGTTCGAGCGTTTCTATTCGCTTCCGCGTCCGGATACCGGCAAGAAAAGCACCGGACTGGGACTGTGCTTTGTCAAAGAAGTCGCCGAACTGCATGGCGGCAGCGTGGAGCTCACAAATCTTGAAAGCGGACCCGGCGCCAGGGCGATGCTGATTCTCGCGGCATGATGGAGGGCCGGTTTGACTTTTCAAACCGCTGTCCCTAGTCTCGTGCGTATTCACTTCGCCAATCATCATGAGCACCACAGACACCGGAAAGCCCGTTTACAACGTCAAGAACCCCTGTATCGCGAAAGTGAAGCGCATGTTCGACCTTTCCGGCCCGGGCGCTCCGAAACACACCGCGCATTACGAGATCGACCTCGCGGGCAGTGGCCTTGAATACACGCCGGGCGATTCGCTGGCGGTGCAGCCCACGAACGATCCGGTGCTGGTCGAGGACACGGTCAAAGCGCTCGGTTTTTCCGGTGATGAGATTGTGAAACATCCAAAGACGCAGGCGGAAGTGCCGATTCGCCAGGCGTTGATCGAAGGTGCGCTGATCACCGAGATCGACAACAAGCTCATCAAGGCCATCGTCGAAAAAACCGGGGGCAATACACCCCTCGCCGAGCTTTCGCAGCCGGAGAAAAAGGAAGAGCTCAAGAATTACCTCTGGGGCCGCTTTGTCATCGACCTGCTGCTTGAAAACCCGGCGGCGAAGTTCACGCCGGAGGAGTTTATCGCCACGCAGAAGAAGCTCAACATCCGCCTCTACTCGATCAGCAGCAGCCAGAAGGCGCATCCGGATGAGGTGCATCTCACCGTCGCCACCGTGCGCTACACCAGCCATGGTCGTTCGCGTGGCGGTGTGGCCTCGACATTCCTCGCCGAGCGTGTGAAGCCGAACGAAACGCTGATTCCGTGCTTTGTGAATCACGGCAAAGGTTTCCGCCTGCCCGAGCCGCAGGAGGAAACTCCCATCATCATGTGCGGTCCCGGCACCGGCATCGCGCCCTTCCGTGCTTTCCTGGAAGAACGCAAAGCCACGAACGCCAAAGGCAAGGCGTGGTTGTTCTTCGGTGAAGTCAGCGCCACATCCTGCTTCTTCTACAAAGATGAGTTCGAGGCCTATCTCGCGGATGGAACGCTGACCAAGCTCAGCACCGCCTGGAGTCGTGATCAGGCTGAAAAGATCTACGTGCAGCACAAGATGCTCGAAAACAGCGCTGAGTTCTGGGCATGGCTAGAACAGGGCGCGATTTTCTACGTTTGTGGCGACGCCTCTCGCATGGCTACCGACGTGGACAAGGCGCTGCACGCCATCATCGAGAAAGAAGGGGGCAAATCCCCAGAGGAAGCCGCCGCCTACGCTCAAGCGATGAAGGATGCGAAGCGGTATCGCCGCGACGTGTATTGATCACGATTTCGCCAGCCACAAAATCCCAGTTGCTGTCACCTGGATGTTCTTCTTCATCGGGGTGAGCTTGAAGGTTTCCAGCGTGAGCGTGGCGGGATCGTATTGATCGCGGATTTTCTGCGTTTCGTCGGCTACTTGCTGCTCCAGCGCGGTGATGTCCGCTTTGATCGACTCTAGCTCGTCTTCCGCGGCTTTCACGTCCTGGCCTTCTTTCCAAACGCGGGAGGCGCTGCTAATGGTGCTGGCTTTCACCACGCTCGTTTTGCGGCCCATCAACATACCGAGCAGGCTGCCGCCGATCTGCGCGGCGGTGCTCAGCTTGGCGCTGGTGGACTGGGCTTTTTGGGCATCAATCTTGGCTGATGCCTTCTCAGCCTTGTCTTGAAGGGACTTCATCGTCTTGGCGGTCTTGGCGCGGAGTTCTTCGATGGCGGCATCTCGCTGTTCGCGAGCGGTTTGGGTGACGCGGGCTTTGAACTCGTCCTGCTTCTCGCCGGGGTTTGAGTAGGCCTCCAAAAGCGGGCTGAAATAGACTTCGAGGCTGTGATTGGCGTAAACCCAGTCGGCAAAGTCTTTTTTGATGCTGGTATAGGTGCTCGATTTCAGCGCGGGGCCGGGCAGATCGGCATACGCGGCGTTTTCTTTGGGATCGCTGTCATATTTGGAGAGGTTGTCGTTCTCCGGGATGTCCACGAACTTGTCCCAGAGCACTTTTTGCTTCTCGATGTCGATCACGTTGACCTTGGTGATGACGCTCTTGCCGCTGATCTTGCGTTTCGCATCGTCAAAGACCACCACGGCGCTGCGCACGATGCAGGGCGTGTAGGTGATGCTCTCTCCATCTTCGTCGCTGGGCTGGAATAGCTCGGTGGTGTCCTCGGGGAGCTTCGGACGCGTGGTGTTGCGATCGGCGGAGGAAGTGCCCGCGCCGGGAGGTGCGAAACCATCGTCTTCCGCCGCGGCCTTTTCCTCCTTCGCGGGCCGGATGGGGTCCATGAGAGCTTTGATCTGATTGCGAGCGAGCGGGCCGCTCAGGTAACTCAAAATCCAGCGCACATGGAAAACGACGGGCGCATCTTCATGCACGTTGTTCATGAGGAAAACGCGAGCACCGAGCCCCGCGAGCGTCTGCTCCATGAGTTGACGGTCAAATTTGCCACCAGCGGTGTTCGCCGCGCCTTCGAGGCCATCGAGCACGCGCATCTTGTCGCGCTCCGTCTGCAAACGGCCGAGCCACCAGGTGCCGATGTTCGCCAGCGCCTTGTAATCGAGGTCGGCGGGGTTTTGCGTGGCCAAAAGGATGCCGAGACCGAAAGCACGCGCCTGCTTGAGCAGGATCATCATCGGCTTTTTCGATGGCGGCATGGCCGTGGGCGGCAGGTAGCCGAAGATCTCGTCCATGTAGAAGATGGCGCGGAGCGAGGTGGTGCCCTGCTGCGTGCGCATCCAGCCGAGGAGTTGATTCAAGAGCAGCGAGACGAAGAACATGCGCTCCGTGTCGCTGAGATGTGCGATGCAGAAAATGGTGACGCGAGGCTTCCCTTCCTTCGTGTAATACATGCGCTGGATGCCGAGCGGTTCGCCCTCCAGCCACGTGCTGAAGCCCGGCGAAGCCAGCAAGTTGTTCAGCTTCATCGCCAGCGGCGTGCGTTTCGCCTCCGGGAAGAACGATTCGAGATCGACGACACCGATTTTGCGGATCGGCGGCTGCTGGATGTGCCGCACGAGGTTTTCAAGCGTGAGGTTTTGGCCCTTCTTCCAGCAATGCGCGACGATGTTGCTCAGCAGGATGTGCTCCGGCGATTGCACCGGGTCCGCCTCGATCCCCATGAGGCCGAGCATGGATGAAACGGTGCTCTCGATGCGATCCGCGAGCGCCTCCGCATCATCCATGACCTCCTCGGGCGGACAATTGAGCGAGCTCAATATGGATACAGGCAGCCCCGCATTGCTGCCGGGCGTGTAGATGGCCATATCGACCATCTCGCGCAGCGTTTTGATGCGATCTGCGCTCTGTCCCCAGTCACCGAGACCCTTTTGCCAGGTCGCAGCCTGCGACTCTGCATATTCATCCGGCGACTGCCCTTTACGCCGTGCTTCATCCTCATTGATCCAAGGCCGAAACTGCTTCGCATCGAGGTTTGGGAAGGTGAGCAGCGCATTGCCGATGTCGCCCTTCGGATCGATGGCGATGACGGGCACGCCATCAATGGCCGCTTCTTCGAGCAAGCCGAGGCAAAGGCCCGTCTTGCCGCTGCCGGTCATGCCCAGCACCACGCCGTGCGTGACGAGGTCCTTCGAATCGTAGAGCACGAGGTCGTCTTTGATCGCCTTGGCTTCGAGATCGTATTCGCGGCCGAGGTAGAAGCTGCCGAGCTTTTCGTATTGGTCTGGGGAAATCATAGAGTGTGAAAAGAACCTGTGGTCGATAGAAGAGGGGGAATCGAAAAATGGAAAGTGCAAACTGTGGCGAACCGGCCAGCATGAGACATGCGCGCCGCCTTTTTGCTCATGCTGACCGCCTCCTCTCTCTCCGCCGAAACCGTAACCTACCCGCAAACCCGCAAGGAAAACGTCGTGGACACGCTTCATGGCGTGAAGATCGCTGATCCGTATCGCTGGCTGGAAGATGACAACTTCGAGGAAACGAAGGCGTGGGTGAAGGCGCAGAACGAGGTGACGTTTGGTTACTTGAAGAAGCTGCCGCGGCGCGAGGCGATCCAGAAGCGGCTGCAGGAGTTGTGGAACTATGAACGCGTGGGCATGCCCTTCGAGCGTGGCGGACGGTGGTTCTATTCCTACAACTCCGGGCTGCAAAACCAGTCGGTGCTGATGACGGCCGAGTCGCTGGAGGCCAAGGCGGCTGTTTTGCTCGATCCGAATGCGATGTCGAAGGATGGCACGACGTCGCTGAGCGATTACGAGCCGAGTGAAGATGGCAAACTGCTCGCCTACGGCGTGTCGGAGGCTGGAAGCGACTGGACGACGATCCGCGTGCGCGACATCGCCAGCGGCCGCGATTTGGACGACGTTGTGCGCTGGGTGAAATTCAGCGGCGTGTCGTGGCTGAAGGACGGCAGCGGCTTCTTTTACTCGCGCTATGACGAACCGAAGGCTGGCGCGGCGTTGACGGCGAAGAACGAATTTCACAAACTGTGCTTCCACAAGCTCGGCACGGCGCAAAGTGACGACAAAATCGTCTATGAGCGCAAGGACGAGCCGAAATGGGGCTTTGGCGGCCATGTGACCGAAGATGGCGAGTACGTCATCATCTCCGTCTGGCTGGGCACGGAGCCGAAGAATCGACTGTTTTACAAAAAAGCGGCCGCAGATGCGCCGGTGGTCGAGTTGCTCAACGACTACGACGCGCGCTATGAGTTCATCGACAACGACGGGCCCGTTTTCTACTTTCGCACGGATTTGAACGCGCCGTGTTTCCAGGTCATCGCCATCGACACGCGGAAGCCGGAGCGCAAGAACTGGCGAATCGTCGTGCCTGAAGTGCCAAAAGTGCTGCTGGAGGAGGTCAGCACGGTCGGCGGGCAGATGTGCTGCCAGTATCTGCGCGATGCGAAGACGGAGGTGAAGTGTTTCGACCTCAGCGGCAAGCTGCTGCGCGACGTGAAACTGCCCGGCATCGGCTCCGCAGGCGGATTCGGCGGCCACCGCACCGACACGAGCACGTTTTACACCTTCACCGGCTTCACCGAGCCCGGCGCGATTTATCGCATGGATCTGAAAAGCGGGGAGAGCACGCTGTGGCGCAAACCGGAGGTGAAATTCGACGGTGCGGCCTTTGAGACGAAGCAAATCTTCTACCCGAGCAAGGACGGCACGAAGGTGCCCATGTTCATCGTGCACAAAAAAGGCCTCAAACTCGACGGCACGACGCCAACGCTGCTTTACGGCTACGGCGGCTTCAACATCAACATGGTGCCCGCCTTCTCGGTCTCGCGAGCGGTGTGGCTGGAAATGGGTGGCATCTTCGCGATGCCAAACCTGCGCGGTGGTGGCGAATACGGCCGCGAATGGCACCAAGCAGGCATCAAGCTCGGCAAGCAGAACGTGTTCGATGACTTCATCGCCGCCGCAGAGTGGCTGATCGCGAACAAATACACCTCACGCGAAAAACTGGCCATCCAGGGCGGCAGCAACGGCGGTTTGCTCGTCGGCGCATGCACGACGCAGCGTCCGGACCTATACGCGGCCGCTTTGCCCGCCGTGGGCGTGCTGGACATGTTGCGCTTCGAGAAATTCACCATCGGCTGGGGATGGAAGAGCGACTACGGCAGCGTGGAGAACAAAGCCGAGTTTAACGCGCTGCTGAAATACTCGCCTTATCACAATCTGAAGGCCGGAACACGTTACCCGGCCACTCTCGTGACCACCAGCGACCACGACGACCGTGTGGTGCCTGCGCACAGCTTCAAATTCGCCGCTCGGCTTCAGGAATGCCAGGCCAAGGACGGCCCACCGACCTTGATCCGCATCGAAACGAGCGCCGGACATGGCGCCGGCACGGCGCTGAACAAGATGATCGAAAAGGTTGCGGACGAGTGGGCGTTCTTGGTGAAGTCCTTGGGTATGGATTGAGCAAACATCATACTTTCGCCAATCGCTTGTTCGATAGTGGGCGGCTTGTGCTTATTGAGTGACTCAATCGCACAAAATGTTTTATGAATTACCCGCCAGAAGACGGGGGAAGGAGTGTCGCCGTGCTATGAAAGCACAGACACACACATCGATAACATCGGCTCACCGCACGCGTGGTGCCGCTTCCTCGCGCTCCAAGCAGCGCATTTTCACCACACTTGGCCTTGCCCTAGGGCTAGTGGCCTCAGTTGACGGCGCGGGAACGCTCAGCCCCAAGGGTGCGCCGGATCAACCCATCCAGATACGAGATCACCATCTGGAGGTGACGCTGAACAATGGCTTCGCCCGCTCAGAGGTGACACAGACGTTTTTCAATCCAAACGACAAGGACCTGGAGGCTGTGTATCGCTTCCCATTGCCGAAGAGTGCCAGTCTTTCGGAAGTGACGATGTTGCTGGGCGAGCGCGAGATCCACGGGGAGGTCGTGGAGAAGGAAAAGGCGAAGACGATTTACGAGAACGAGAAGTATGCGGGCAAAGACGCGGGTTTGGCGACCAAGAACGGTTATCAGTCCTTTGACTTCCAAGTGCATCCGGTACGAGCCAAGAGCGAGACGCAGTTGCGGATCGTGTACTACCAACCGCTGGAAGTGGACACCGGTGTTGGCCGCTTTGTGTATCCGCTGGAAGAGGGTGGCACTGACGAGGTGGCTTCTAGCTTCTGGAATCCGGTGAACTCGAAAGTGGAGGGTACATTTTCAGCAGCGTTCGAATTGAAGTCAGCCTGGCCGGTTGCCAATATTAGGGTCCCGGGCTTTGAGAAGGAGACGGTGACGGACAAGCTGGCAGACGGTCACTATAAGGTGAGGGTTGAAAAGAAGGATCATTCACTCACCGGTGATCTGGTTCTCTACTATCGCCTGGCGGATGACCTCCCTGGGCGCGTGGAGCTGATCCCCTTCCGCAAAGGCGAATCTGGACCGGGTACTTTCATGATGGTGGTGACGCCGGGACTGGATCTCAAGCCGCTCTCAGGAGGGGCGGATTATGTGTTCGTCCTGGATACCTCTGGCAGCATGCAAACAAAGCTGCGCGTGCTTACTGATGGAGTGAGCCGTGTTTTGGGCAAGATGCAGCCGCGGGATCGTTACCGCATCGTGACTTTCTCCACCAAGGCTTCGGATCTCACACAAGGCTGGAAAGTGGCCGAAGAGGCGAATGTGCGAGAGTCCTTGAAACAGATCGGAGCTTTGCAGCCTGGTGGCAGCACGAACCTCTATGATGGTCTGACTCTTGCAATGAAGGATCTGGACGCGGACCGTGCGACCAGTGTGATCCTTGTAACGGACGGTGTGACCAACACGGGTGTTGTGGACCCTGTGGCCTTTCATAAGCTGACCAAAAGCCACGACATCCGCATCTTCGGATTTCTGCTCGGCAACAGCGCGAACTGGCCGCTGATGCGCACAGTGTGCGATGCAAGTGGCGGCTTTTACGCAGGCGTTTCGAATGCGGACGACATCCTCGGCCAGATACTGCAGGCGAAGAGCAAGGTGCTGCATGAATGCCTGCACGATGCGGAATTGAGCATCACAGGTGTGAAGACGCTCAACACGACCGGATTGCTGCCTGGCAAGATCTATCGTGGGCAGCAGTTGGTGATGTTTGGTCAGTATGAAGGCTCGGGCGAAGCGGAACTGGTGCTCAAGGCACGCATGACGGGCGAGGACAAGGTTTACCGCACGAAGTTCCGTTTCCCAGAGAAGGACGAAGCGAATCCCGAACTGGAACGCCTGTGGGCGATGGATCAGATCGAGCAATTCGAACTGCGTGCCAATACAGGGGTGCTGCCAGCAAGTGAATCCGACTCTGCAATTGCCGATCTCGGTGTGAAGTATCAGCTTGTGACTGACCAGACATCCATGCTGGTGCTGGGAGACGAGGCTTTTGCCAAGCAGGGAATTGAGCGGCGCAATCAGCAACGTGTTGCGACGGAACGCTCCGCGCAGGCTGTGCGTGTGTCAGCTCCGCAGCCAGTGAGCTATCGTGTGGACAGCGCTCAGCAGCCCTTCACTCCATCACCTGCGCCTTCTCATAGTGGTGGCAGTGGATTCAGCTTGGGCGGTGGAGGAGGTGCCCTGTCACCTTTATCGGCCGTGGCGATGGCTCTGTTTGCAGCGCTGGCTCTGGGTGTGACGGGCCGTTCCAAAAAAGGGAAGGCCTGATGCAAACGCAGGCACATCAAAACGCGAACCATGAGGGATGCCCGCCGCTGGCGGGCATCCTGCTGGCCATGAGTGTGGCCTTGGTGACATTGGGAGTGCAGTGCATCCACGGAATCCCGGAGATGTTGCAATGGCAGAGATGTGGAGGGGGACGATGGACTTGGTTGACCTCCCACCTGAGTCATTGGTCATGGAATCACCTGGCTTGGGACCTGTTTGCTTTTGGGCTGCTGTCGCTGCTTTGTTTGCGATTGATGCCCTCTCGTTATGCCGCCTGCCTGCTCGTAGCCGCTGTTTTCATACCGTTAGAGGTGCAGATCCACCAACCGCACATTGTGTCATATCGAGGCCTGTCGGGCTTGGACACGGCACTCATGGGGCTCCTGGTCGCGGCCTTGTGGCGGCAACCGACTGCAGGCCATTTATGGGGCGTTTCACAAGTGCTTGCCGTTCTCGGGGGCGGAAGCTTCCTGGCTAAGACGATGTATGAACTGACGACAGGAGGCACCGTTTTTGTGGCGCCTGGGAATGAGCCTTTTATTCCGGTCATTTCCGCTCATTTCGTGGGGTTCCTGTGCGGCTTTTTGGTGGGCATATTCAACGGTTTGTCTCAGATAATGTGGAATGAGGCGCGGCCGCTGTAGGAGCGCGCGCCTTGCCTATTGGGACTTTGCCGGTGCCGATGAGGACGCTATGTTTATCGTAGCCACGGACGCAGAAGCCTTCACAGGGCGTCATGAGGTCTCCAGAGAGGACCGATTGCTCCCAAAGATGGTTCTCAGAAGCTATGATGCGCGTCGAAACCTTTGCCGACAAGGCGGAGGCAAAGTGGGAACACGCAGACCTAGAAAACGTCGGGTGAGTGGGCGATTTTGGCGCGCGCGCTGTCAGCGAAGAACTAAACAGCTATTTCAAGGAGTGCCCGATTCGATGGGAATGGCGAGCAGGCGTTGGGATTCGGCAAGGATGAACTTTGCGTCGGTGAACGGGGTGTAGCTGATGTCCTGCCAGCGTTGATGCCCTGTCTGGTCGATGAGGATGGTGGCGTGGAGGGTGTCTTTTTCGAAGTCGTCGTAGGCGCGGACTTTTTTGAAGGCCGCGAGGCTGCTGTCGCACAGGATGGGGAAGGGGAGGGGCTGGTCTTTGCCGAGGTTGAGCTTGGCGCGGATGTTTTTGGCGACTTGCGTGGGTTCGCTGGTGACGGCAACGAGCTGGATACCCGCCTGGTCGAAGTCGGTGACGGCCTTGGAGAAGGCCTGGATTTGTTCGACGCAGTGGCCGCATTCGTGGCCGAGGTAGAACATGAAGAGCGTGGGCCTTTTCGCGGTGAAGTCGCTGCTTTTGACGATGGAGTTGTCGAGTGTGAGCGCCTCGAAGACGGGAGCGACGGGCGGATGCCAGTGGACAGGGCCGAGCGTGGTGATCTCAGGGCGGATGCCGCTGTCGGTGCGTTTGGGAGCGGCGGCGGGCCAGTCGGTGGTGATGCCGAAGGTTTTTGCAAGCGTGTCGAGGCGTTTGGCGACGGGAAGATCGCGATCCATCGCGTAGGCCTGCTTGCGGACTTCTTCGAAGGTTTTCCTGGCGTCGTCGGATTTGCCGCAAGCAAGGAGGATTTCGGTTTTTGCGGCGAGACCGCCAAGGTCCTGGGTGATGTTTTTGGTGAGATCGAGCGCCTTGGTTTTGTCGCCGAGTTTGAGCCAGCAACGGGCAAGGCGTTCCTTGGGAATATCGGAATCTTTGAGCGCGTCGAGGAGCTTGATTTGTTCGGTTTTGGCCGCTTTTGAGTCGAGCAGGGCTGCCAGCGCCTTCAATTCGGCCAGAGCTTTGTTTTTGGCCTTGGTGTCGGGTTTTTCGACAGGCTTGTCGTTCTTCTTTTTGGGGTCGGATTTGTCGGATGCCTCGGACTTTTGGGTTTTGAGCTTGCTGGTGTCGATGTTGACGAGTTTTTGCTCTGTTTTGAGAGCTTCGAGGTCTTTGATCGCCGCTGTGAGCGTCGCAGAATCATTGAGCTGATAGCCGGCGAGACCTGCGGCGCGGAGGCGGGTGATGTCGTGGGCGAGGTGGCCTGCGGACGTGGCTGTGAAGGCTTTCAATTCATCCCACAACTCCCATTTGGCGAGGGTGTCGATCAAGCGCGTGCGTCCGTAGCTGGCGGAGGTGCCGGATTTATCGAGCATGTTGTTGGAAGGATGACGCGGATTGGCGATGAGGCTTTTGGCGAGGGCGATGGCGTCCTTGGCACGGCCGAGCTCGTTGTAGGTGCGCACGAGCCATTCTTCGTTGTGGGCGTAGTTGTGGATTAGGTCGGGCAGGATGAAGGTGCGGATCATGTAGGCGTGATCGACCCGGGTGCTGGCCTCCTGCTGCCAGGCGGCGTCATCGAAGCGCTTGAGCTTGGAAAAGGTGTGGCCGGGCATGTGCCACATGTGGGCGATGCCGGGCGCGGACTGGCCGCACTGCGCGTCAGACTTGAGGGCTAGGATGGGTTTGCTCTGATCCCAGAGATGGATGCGGTAGTGATGCGCGGGATGATTGGGGAGTGCGTCGAAGATTTGATCGATGAGGGCATCGACGGCCTGGAGGCTGGAAATGGGTGCTTCTTCACGCGAGAACCAGATGCGCCAGACGAGGAAGGCCTTGGCCTCGATGTCTTTTGTATCGTCTTGGACGAGCGCCTCGAAGTCCTTGATGCAGTCGAGGCTCTTTTGTTTTTTGTCGCGCTTGTCGTTGTCGCGGTAGAGGTTTTCGAGCACGGCGATCCACTTCTGCTCGCGCGGCGTTGCCTTGGACTTGAGTGGCGTGGCTTTCTTGATGAAGGCCGCGGCGCGCTTCTCGTTGTTCACGTTCGCCATGCTCATGCCCCAGTAGGCCATGGCGCAGTCGGGATCGAGCGCGGCGACCTGGCGGAAACTGCGCTCGGCCTCGTAATACCAGAAACCGTGAAGCTGGCCGACGCCCTGGGTGAAGAATTTTTGCGCGTCGGGATTTTTCGAGCTGATGGGAAACTTCACCGCGTCACCGCAGCCGGGAATGAGCACGGCGGCCTGGCGCGGGCCTTCGTTGAAGGCTTCGCCGTGAGCTGAGTGGCCGGGGTCGGCCTGGACGCGTGTTGCGAGTGTTGTAACGAGAAGGAGAGAAAGGAGGGGACGCATGATGGGCGGAGTGCGAATCAAACGAAGAATGTGGATGGGAAAATGCAAAATGCCCGGCAGTGTTGTTGCCGGGCATTCCAAGGGACAAGCCAAAGCGTGAAGCACGCTGATTATTTGCCGTAACCCTGCTCGGCCTTGCCGTTCTCATTGATGTGGCCGGTGACCCACAGGATGCCGCGGGTGACGAGGTCGAGGTAACGAGCGTCGGCTACGGTGGCGGTGTTGTGGCCGAGGGTGGTGGAGAAGATTTTGGTCTTGTTCGGGCCGTATTCGTTGGTCCAGGCGACGACGGCGGTGGCCTCGGTGGGCTTGGCGTCGGGAGGAAGGGTTTCGCCCTTCTTGGCCTTGGGCGGGACGATCTGAACGCCGGAAGCGATGGCCTTGCCGGTGAGAACCTGGATGTTGTTGTAGAGTTCCTCGTTGATGGTGGTCCAGTTTTCGAGCCCTTGGGTGATGGGATGTGTTTTGTCGGTGAAGGTGATGGCGATGGGCTGCTGCGGGCCATGGCCGGTGGATTGCAGGCCGAGCATTTCATACCAGCCTGCGTTGTCGGCGCCTGGCTTCACGGCTTCGCGAAAATTACCCCAGCGGTAGCTGTGCATGGCGCAGTGGAGATTGACGGCGGGCTTGCCGGCCTTGTGGGCGTCGAGGATGGCGCCGACATAGGCGGGATCGGTGACGTCGGCGCTGCATTCGTCGTGGACGATGACGTCGAAGTCCTTCGACCAGTCCTTGGCCTTGTAGATTTCAAAAGTGGCCTTGGTGCTCTTGTCAGGGTTGTAGGCGATGTCCACAATGGCGTTGAGGCGCGCCTCGATGCCTTCTTTGAGCACAACGGTCTGCTTGTCATATTCATGGCAGCAGCCGCCAGCGACGATGAGGACACGGAGCGGTTTGACGGCGGAATCAGCGGCCTGGGCGAGGAAAAGCACGGCGGTGAGGCCGAGCGTGAGCAGGGGGAGGAGTAGTTTCATGGTCGGGGAACGACTGCGATTGCAGCGCGGATGAAACGAGATGTCGAGGCGAAAATTGCGAGCGGTGTTTTGACAGCGAGGATTCTTTCGCGATGTCTGCAGCGTGGGCGATTTTCTGACCTTTGATGAATTGATGAACTGGGACACGGTGGCGGGTCGTTTCACGCCGCCTGCGCGCCTGGCGGTGATCGGCGACCCGATCGGGCATTCCCGCAGCCCGCAGATGCACAATCCGGCGCTGGCGGCGCGCGGCATCGGAGCGCAATACATTCGCGTGCAGGTGCCGGTGGGGAGTGTGGGGCAGGCATTCCGTCAGTTTGCGAAACATGGCTTTCTCGGGGTGAACATCACGATCCCGCACAAGTTCGAGGCGCTTTCTGAAGTGGACGAGGTGGATGAGCTGGCCGCGGCGCTCGGGGCGGTGAACACACTGGTGATTCGTGATGGACGGCTGCTGGGGCGCAACAGCGACGGACCTGGGTTTTTGCGGAGTGTTCGCGAGGCATTTGGCGTCGAACTGGCGGACTTGCGCGTGCTCATCCTCGGTGCTGGCGGCGGCGCTGGCCGTGCGGTGGCGGTGCAGAGCGCTCTGGCGAGATGCGGGAAGCTCGTTCTGGCGAATCGTTCGATTGAAAAAGCAGAAGTCGTGGCTCGTGAGATTCGCGCGGTGGGGCGCTGCATGGATGTGACGGTTCTTGGCCTGACCGATGACGAAATTGCGAAGGCTGCTGCCAATGTGGACCTCATCGTGAACGCCACCTCGCTCGGCATGAAGCCCGGCGACGCGAAGCTGCTGCCTGCGGAATCCATCGAGGCGCGCCATCTGGTTTTCGACATGGTTTACCGTGCCGATGGCGAGACGCCGCTGCTCGCCGACGCAAAGAAGGCCGGTGCGAAGGTGGTGGACGGGCTCACGCTGCTGCTGCATCAGGGCGCGATCTCGTTCGAGCACTGGTTTCCCGGCCCCGCCCCGTTGGAAGTGATGAGGGAGGGCTTGCGCAAGGCGGTGAAGATGTGAAGATTCCAGACTCGCATGACGTCACCGCAGCATTTTGCCCTCGGTTTCTTCGCTCCGCTCATCGCGGGCGCGTTGTTCTGCGGATTCGTCGGCTTGATCTGGGAATGGCTGGAAGGGCACAGCATCCAGCCGTTGGTGACGATGCTGGTGGGCGGAGTGCTGTTCGCGATGGCGACGCGCTGGTTCGTGAGGAACTGCGTGTCGGTGGCCTGTCCGTTTTGCGGAGGGAGGAGCTATGAGATTCCTGACCGCGGTAATCGTTTCATGTGCCGGGTATGCGGCAAAGATCACTGATGGGGTAATTGGAATAAATCATCTTGCTCATTGCCATGAAAGTCGTTACCTATCACCGGCGTTTGAATGCAGTCTTCGCCGGATTTTTTCCGCAAGCGCCCCATCTGACTTTCCCCGCATGATTTTTTCTTTGTCGCGTCCTCTCAGCCCGCATGTCCGGGAGAAAGATGGCGCGTGCATGTCGGAATCGAGTCCGTGCTGAATATGATGAAGTTCGCAGCGCGTCGTTTCCGAATGATTTTCCTGGCGGCCGCCTTTCGGCCGCAAGGAGTTTTGAACACACCCGGAGGTATCCCATAAGCAATCCATTCCAGCAACTGAGCGGCGGCAGCTTCGCCCCGCGTCCCCAGCAAAACCAAGGCGCAGGAGCACCGCGTCCTGCAGGGCAGCAGAACCTCCCCCCTCGTCCGGCGGGACCACCCGGAGCCGCAGCGCCCAGACCTTCGGGACCTCCGCGTCCGGCGGGCACTTATCAAGGCGGCGGCCAGAGCCGGCCCGGCGGAAGTGGACCGCCCTTCAACCGTCCAGGCGGGAACCGTCCCAACAACGGGCGTTTTGTGGATCAGACCCGGGTCAACGAGCGCATTCGCGCGCCGAAGGTCCGTGTGGTCGAGGAAGACGGGCATCACCAGCTCGGCATCCTGCCGACGCATCAAGCCATCCGCATTGCCAAGGAGCGTGGTCTTGACCTCGTGGAGGTCGCTCCGAACGCCGATCCGCCCGTCTGCAAGATCGTCAATTACGGCAAATACAAATACATCCAGGAAAAGCACAAGAAGGAGGCACACAAGCACCAAAAGGGCGGCAAGGTGAAGGAGCTGAAGTTCCGCATCGGCATCGACCCGCACGATTACCACATCAAGATCGTGCACGCGGAGGATTTCCTCGCTGAGGGGCACAAGGTGCGCATCCAGCTCCAGTTCCGCGGCCGCCAGATGGCGCATCAGGAACTGGGCCATGAACTGGCGAAGAAGATCAAGGCGGACCTTCTTACCATGGGTCACGTCGATCAGGAGCCGAAGATGGCGGGCCGCAATATCAACATGCAGATTAGCCCGCTGCCCGGCCAGCAGCGCCATCGCAAGTTCAAGACGCACCTCAAAGGCGTCACCGAGCATCACGACATCAAGCATCAGGAGGGCCACGACCCGCGCGAGGACAGGCATGATGAGGATCATCACGACGATCATCATGACGAGAATCACGCAACACCGCCGCCTGCACCGCCTGCGGCCAGTTGAATTCACGAAGGGCAGGACTCACCTCCTGCCCTTTTTCTTGGTCAGTTTACGCCATTTAAGCCACTGAGGCCGCCAGCTCGCGCATCGACTGCCTCATGTCCGGCGGGCCGAAGGAAGATGTTCCGCAGACAAACAGGTTCGCGCCGTTCTTCTTCGCGATGGGCGCGGTGTTTGCGTAGATGCCGCCATCGACTTCCAGATGGAATTTCAGGCCATGCTTGTCACGAAAATCACGCGCAGCGGCCAGTTTGGGCATGGTTTCCTTCTCCATGAACGGCTGGCCACCGAATCCGGGCACCACGGTCATCACCAGCAGCAGGTCGATCTCGTTCACAAAGGGCAACGCTGCCTCAAAGGGGGTGCTGGGATGCAGCGCGATGCCGCAGTGCAGTCCGGCGGCGCGGATGCGCTTCAAAGTCTCCGCCACGCTGGTGTCATAGTTCGCCTCGACATGGATCGTGATGTTCTGGGCCCCCGCCTTGATGAAGCGCTCCAGGTAATGATCCGGCCGATGAATCATCAGATGCACGTCGAGATACATGTCCGTGCACCGGCGCACCACCTGAACCATCTGCGGGCCGAAGGAGATGTTATCGACAAAGTTGCCGTCCATCACATCCAAGTGCAGCCACTTTGCACCGGCGTCGGAGGCGCGGTTCACCTCGGAGGCCACCTTTGACCAGTCCGCGGCCAGCAGGGAAGGGAGGATGAGATTGGTCGTGTGATCCATGGAGTCTTCTAAAGAGCCGGGGTTCCAAGTTTCAAGTTTCAAGTTTCAAGTTCCACGGTTACAACACGCCGCCCCAACTTGAAACTTTGAAGCTGGAACCAGACACTCCAATCATCGACGATTCCCATTTCATGCGCGAGGCGTTGCGCCAGGCCCGCAAGGCCGCGAAACTCGACGAAGTGCCCATCGGCGCCGTCATCGTGCATCATGGCAGCATCATCGGCCGCGCCTGGAACCAGGTGGAAACGCTGAAGGATGCCACCGCGCACGCTGAGATGCTCGCGCTGACGCAGGCGGAGAGCGCCTTGGGCGACTGGCGGCTCACGGATTGCGATCTTTACGTGACCAAGGAACCATGTCCGATGTGCGCGGGGGCCATCATGCACTGCCGGGTGCGCCGCGTCATTTTTGGCTGTCCTGATCCGAAAGGTGGTGGTGCCGGCGGTTTCTGGAACCTGCTTCAGGCACCCAATCTCAACCACAGGTGCGAAATCACCTCCGGCGTGCTCGAAGGTGAATGCGTCCAAGTCCTCAAGGAATTCTTTGCCGAGGCCCGCCGCCGGAAGGCTGAAGGCATCGCGCACAAAAAAGGCGCGACCAAGGAGACGGATGGCGGAGGGCTCGTCTTTGACGGGCCGTAAGTCTCACTCCAGTCCCGCAAAACTCGCCACCACCTTGGGATCCTCGCCCGCCTTGATGGAAAAGATCTCGCAACTGGCCGCGAAAGCATCTGTGGCATATCGTTCAGCGAGGTCGGCGGTGAATTCTTGCAGGGCGGGGGAGCCGGCGGGGAAGAGGTAGAGCGCGTGCCGGTCGGGGAGGGCGGCCCAGATTTCCTTGCCGAACAACTCCTCGAAAATTTTCGGCAGGGAAGGGGCCACAAGCAGGGTGGCGAAGAGGGAGGACTCGCCGCGATAAACGGCGTAGGCGACTTTGCCGTCGGTGCCTTTGATCAACTCGGGCTTGAGCTGGATCAGGCGCTTGTCGGCGGCGGTTTTGGCTCGCTGGACGAAGGTTTCGATGCTGAGGCCGAGTTTGGAGAAAGATTCCTGCCGGTAAGGCTCAAGCCCGTCCGGCGACTCGGCAGACTCACGGTAAGGGGTGAGCACGGTCTGCTTCGCCCTGGCCGGCGTGATGGAAAACGCAGTCCGCATGGCTTTTGGCTCGGGCATGAGAAGCAGGGTTTCGAGCTTGTGGCCAGGTTGCACTGCTTGCTGTGCATAAGTGATGCCTGTGGCAAGGAGCAGAAGACAAAAAAGAGAGCGCATGAGGACCATGGTGCCTCGAAGGCGCCGCGAAGCAAACGCAGTCATGTTTGAGCAATTCGTGAAGGAAGAAGCGGGTGTTGCTGCCAAATGCGGTGAAATTATTTCAAAAAGCCTGAAATACTGCTTGCGGACATGGGGGGACTCGCCAATATCCGCGCTCCCGCCGCCCGGCCCTCCCCCACGAGACCGGGTTTAACTAGGCCCGCCACGGCGGGCCTTACTTATCGGAGCCAGAACCGGAAAAGTCTGAGCCTGCTCGTTGAGAGCATGGTTCGCTGTCCTTCCGAAACGGCCCCGATAATAGCCTCGGATCACAGTTCTTTCACACCATGCCCACCATCAATCAACTCGTCAGACACGGCCGCAAAGACAAGGCGGTGAAGTCGAAGTCTCCCGCGCTCGCCAAGTGCCCGCAGCGTCGTGGCGTCTGCCTCCAGGTGATGACCCGCACCCCGAAGAAGCCGAACTCAGCTCTTCGTAAGGTTGCCAAGGTTCGTCTGACGAACGGGTATGAAGTCATCGCCTACATCGGCGGCGAAGGGCATAACCTCCAGGAGCACTCCATTGTCCTGGTGCGCGGTGGTCGTGTGAAAGACTTGCCGGGTGTGCGTTATCACATCGTGCGCGGAACGCTCGACTGCCTTGGCGTTGAGGCCCGCCGCCGCGGCCGTTCGAAGTATGGCGCGAAGCGTCCTAAGGCTGGTGCAGCCGCCGCCGCCGCGAAGAAGAAGTAATTTTGTTGTTCCAATCCTCATTCTCATCACGCCATGGCCCGCAGAAAACGCGTTTATAACAAAGAGGCTCAAAAAGACAGCCGCTACGACAGCGAACTGGTTGCCCGCCTTATCAGCAGCATCATGCTCGATGGCAAGAAGGCTCTCGCTGAGCGTATCGTTTACACCGCGATCGAAATGCTCAACGACAAGACTGACAGCGTCGATCCGCTGGAGCTGTTCAACCGCGCCATCGAGAATTCGAAGCCAAAGGTCGAGGTGAAGGCCCGCCGTGTTGGTGGCGCCACCTATCAGGTGCCGCTGGAAGTCTCCCCTCGTCGTCAGGAGGCTCTCGCCATGCGCTGGATCGTCGGTTTCGCCCGCGGACGCAAAGGCCAGCCGATGCACCGCGCTCTCGCGAACGAGCTCAAGGATGCCTCGCAGGGGCAGGGGAACGCCGTCCGCAAGCGCGACGACGTTCACAAGCAGGCCCAGGCCAACCGTGCTTTCGCGCACTTCCGCTTCTAATCGTTTCCATCACGTTTTCTCGTCCACTTCACGATTTTCTGTTCCATGTCGAACCCCAACTCCCCCAGCCGCGAATTCCCTCTTGAGCGCACCCGGAACATCGGGATCTGCGCCCACATTGACGCGGGCAAGACGACCCTGACGGAGCGTATTCTCTTCTACACCGGCATGATCCACAAGATCGGTGAGGTGCATGACGGTGCCGCGACCACGGACTGGATGGAGCAGGAGAAAGAGCGCGGCATCACCATCACTTCTGCTGCTGTGACGGCGAAGTGGAAGCAGCTCAAGGAAGCCGGCATCTACAAGTCCCGCGAGATGGAGGACATCCGCGTAAACATCATCGACACCCCTGGTCACGTGGACTTCACCGCTGAAGTTGAGCGTTCCCTGCGCGTGCTCGATGGCGCGATCTTCGTTCTTTGCGGTGTGGCCGGTGTGCAGCCCCAGTCCGAGACCGTTTATCGTCAGGCTGAGAAATATGGCGTGCCACGCATTGCCTTCGTGAACAAGATGGACCGCACCGGGGCCAACTTCGAAAACGTGGTCAACGACGTCCGCAAAAAGCTCGGCGCTCCTGCTTTCCCGATTCTCATCCCGATTGGAGCCGAGGACAACCTCATCGGCCAGATCGACGTCGTGAACCAGAAGGCGATCATCTACTCCGACGACGAAAAGTTTGGCTCGAAGTACACCGTGCGCGACCTTCAGGATGCTGAAGTGGAAAAGGCCAAGGCTGCCTATGATGAGTTGCTCGACGCTGTTTGCAGTGCCGACGAGGAACTCGGCATGATGTTCCTCGAAGAAAAGCCCATCGGACCCGTGGAACTCAAGGCCGGCCTGCGCCGTGCTGTAATCGCCAACAAGATCATCCCGATGGCCGGCGGTTCCGCCTTCAAAAACAAAGGCGTGCAGTATCTGATCGACGCCGTGATCGACTATCTTCCCGGCCCGCTCGACATCGAACCGCAGAAGGGCACCGTCGTTGACGAGCCTGAAAACATCATTGAGGCCAAGCCTGACGATAATGGCAAGTTCATCGCCCTCGGCTTCAAACTCTGGTCTGACAAGTTCGGTCGCCTCGTGTTCTTCCGTGTGTATTCCGGCAAGGTCTCGAAGGGAGACACGATCTACAATCCACGCACTCGCAAGTCTGAGCGTGTCGGTCGCCTGATCCAGATCCAAGCCGCTGTTCATAAGGACATCGACACTTGTTATTCCGGTGATATCGCCGCCCTCGTTGGGGTGAAGGATGTCCGCACGGGTGATACTTTCTGCGACGAAAGCCTCGAAGTGCAGCTTGAGCCGCCGACCTTCCCAGAGCCCGTGATCTCGATGGCTGTGGAACCGAAGACCAAGGGCGACCAGGAAAAGATGGGCAATGCCCTTCAGCGCCTCTCCGAAGAAGATCCGACATTCTTTGTCAAGACTGACGAAGAAACCGGCCAGACCATCATTGCTGGCATGGGTGAACTTCACTTGGAAATTCTTTGCGACCGCCTCAAGCGCGAGCACAAAGTTGAAACCAACACCGGCAAGCCGCAGATTGCTTATCGCGAAACTCTCACCAAGGAAGCGGATGGCGAAGGTAAACTCGTCAAGCAGTCCGGTGGTCGCGGTCAGTATGGCCACGTCGTGATCAAGGTCCGTCCTGGCGAGAAAGGTTCCGGCATCGTCGTTGAGAACAAAGTTGTCGGCGGAACCATTCCGAAAGAGTTCATCAACCCTGCCAAGGCAGGTTGCATTGAGGCTGCTCTCAACGGCATCATTGCCGGTTATCCGGTGATCGACATGCACATCGACCTTGTTGATGGCTCCAGCCACGAAGTGGATTCCAACGAAAACGCCTTCAAAATGGCCGGCATCTTCGCTGTCAAGGATGCGCTCAAGAAGGCCAAGTGCATCCTCCTTGAGCCCATCATGGCCGTCGAGTGCTCCACGCCTGAAGATTACCAGGGTGACATCATGGGCGACTTGAACCGTCGTCGTGGCAAAATTCAAGGCATGGACAGCCGCGGCACCACTGCCATCCTGCGTGCCGAAGTGCCTCTGGCGGAAATGTTCGGTTATTCCACCGCCATCCGCACCCTTTCCTCCGGTCGCGCCAGCTACTCCATGCAGCCCTCGCACTTTGAACAGGTGCCGCAGCAGATCGTTGACCAGATCGTCGAGCAACGCGGAGGCTCCAAAGCATAACGCACGCGCACTGAATCACTCACCCACGGACCACTGTCATGACTAATCAACGCATCCGCATCCGCCTCCGCGCGTATGACTATCGCGTGCTCGACAAGAGCACCGCGGACATCGTCGAAACCGCGAAGCGCACCGGCGCCCGCGTCGCCGGACCCATCCCGCTGCCCACGCGCATCGAGAAGTACACGGTGAACCGCTCCCCGCACGTCGATAAGAAGTCGATGGACCAGTTCGAAATCCGCACACACAAGCGCCTGCTTGACATCGTGGATCCCACCGCCCGCACCGTGGACGAGCTCAAAAAGCTCAACCTCCCCTCCGGTGTGGACATCACCATCAAGATCTAACGCGGCCCCAAACACTTTTCACAGGAGGACACACTCATGAGTCTCGGATTGATCGGAAAAAAACTCGGCATGACGAAAGTCTACACGGACAAGGGCGACGCTGTCGCCGTGACCGTCGTCGATGTCAGCGGAAACACCCTCGTTCAAGTGAAACGCAGCGACGGCAAGGACAAGTACAGCGCGGTTCAGGTCGGCTACGGTGACCAGAACAAACCTGAGCGCGTCACCAAGCCTCTGCTTGGTCATTTCAAGAAGCACGGTGTCGAAAAGCCGAAGCGCATCGTGAAGGAGTTCCGTTTTGCCAGTGACGACCAGCTTCCTGCCCCCGACGCCAAGATTGACGCCAGCCTCTTCAGCGCCGGCCAGATCGTTGATGTCATCGGCACCACCAAGGGCAAAGGCTTCCAGGGCGTTGTAAAGCGCCACAATTTCTCCGGCCAGCCCGCCACACACGGCCACATGATGCACCGCCGCTCCGGCTCCATCGGCTGCCGTCTCACTCCGGGTCTTGTTTGGAAGAACCAGAAGATGCCAGGTCATGACGGCGTTTCCCGCCGCACCACGCAGAATCTCGTTGTCGTCCAGAGCCGCCCCGAAGAAGGCGTGCTGCTCATCAAAGGCGCGGTCCCCGGCAACACCGGAAGCATCGTCGTCGTGCGTCCCGGCAAAAAAGCCGTCGCCAAGAAATAACCAGGAGGATTTGAACCATGTCCGCGACCATTCTTTCCGCTGAAGCCGCCAAGCAGGCGAACATCCAACTCACCGAGGGCCACAAAGGCTCCCAGGCGTTGAATGACGCCGTTGTCGCCTACCGCTCCAACCGCCGCCAAGGCAACGCCCATTCCAAGAACCGCTCCGAAGTTTCCGGCTCCGGCAAGAAGCTCTGGAATCAGAAGGGCACAGGCAACGCCCGCATGGGCTCCAAACGCTCTCCGATTTGGAGCGGTGGTGGTGTCGTCTTCGGCCCGCGCAACACGCGCAATTACAAGAAGACCCTCACCAAAGGCACCAAGAAGCTCGCCCTGCGCGCCGCTTTGACCGCCCGCATTCTCGACGGCGAGGTGCTCACCACGAACAGCTTTTCCATCGCCGATGGCAAGACGAAGAGCTTCATCGCCGCCGTCAACGGCCTCACCACCGCCAAGAATGTGCTGCTCATCGGCAAAGGCTTTGACGAGCTCACCTTCCGCGCCGCCCGCAATGTCCAGAACGTCCAGCTCATCTCTGCTGACGAAGTGAACGCCGAGCACCTCCTGCGCTATCGCAGCGTTGTTGTCACCGGTGACGCCCTTGAAACCCTTGCCAAGAGGACCGCCTGATCATGAAAGACCTTCACAAAGTCATCAAAACCATCCGCCTGAGCGAAAAAGCCACGCTGCTCGGCGAGAAGAACAACGAGTACGTTTTCGCCGTCGATGTCGAGGCCACCAAGATCGACATCAAGCAGGCCGTCGAGAAACTCCTCGGCAAGAAAGTCACCGGAGTGCGCACCGCGAACTATGACGGCAAGGCCCGTCGTGAGCGCCGTGCCGACTACGGCCGCACCAATCACTGGAAGAAGGCTATCGTCCGCCTCAAGGAGGGCGAAAAACTCGATCTCGCATAATCAGGGCCGTCCGCCCGAAGGCAGAAACTCTTAACTCACCTCACCGTCATGGCGCTGAAAACATTCAAGCCAACCACGCCCACCAACCGCTACAAAGAGTGGAACTCGTTCGACGAGATCACCAAGCATTCTCCGGAGAAGAGCCTCACCGTGGCCCTTCGCCGCAGCGGTGGCCGTAACAACACCGGCCGCATCACCTGCCGCCACATCGGCGGTGGTCATGACAAGCGTTATCGCCTCATCGACTTCAAGCGTGTGCGTCGTGACGAAGCCGCCAAGGTCGTCGGCATCGAGTACGATCCGAACCGTTCTGCCCGCATCGCCCTCGTCGAATACAAGGACGGTCAGCGCGCTTACATCTTGGCTCCGAACCAGCTCAACGTCGGATCCTCTGTCATGGCAGGTGAAAAAGCGGCTCCTGAAGTCGGCAATGCTCTCCCGCTGCGCAAGATCCCGCTCGGCACGTTCATTCATAACATCGAACTCACTCCGGGTCGTGGTGGCGTCGTCGCCCGCGCCGCCGGCCAGGCCGCCGTCCTCTCCAACCGTGAAGGCGACTTCGCCCTGGTGCGCATGCCTTCCGGTGAAATCCGCAAGATTCTCGCCGACTGCTACGCCACGATAGGCCAGGTCGGCAACGTGGAGCACATGAACGTCGTCAGCGCCAAGGCTGGCCGCACGCGCTGGCAGGGCGTCCGCCCGACCGTCCGCGGTATGTGCATGAACCCGATCGACCATCCGAACGGTGGTGGTGAAGGTCGTTCCAAGTCCGGTGGTGGCCGTCAGCACCTTCTCAGCCCCTGGGGCCACGCGAAGGGTGAGAAGACACGTCATCCGAAGAAGGCCTCGGGCAAGCTCATCGTGCAGTCCCGTCACGCGAAGAAGTAATCCATATCTCACTCACGCTTTCCCATGCCACGTTCCCTCAAAAAAGGCCCCTTTGTTCAGCAGGCCCTCCTCGAAAAGGTGGACAAGCTCAACGACGCCAAGCAGAAACGCCCCATCAAGACTTGGGCCCGTTCCTCCATGGTCACTCCTGACCTTGTCGGCCACACCTTCCTCGTTCACAACGGCAAGGACTTTGTCTCTGTCTATGTGACCGAAAACATGGTCGGCCATCGTCTCGGCGAGTTCGCCCTGACCCGTATCTTCAAGTCCCACGGTGCCGTCACCGTCAAGGCCGCCAAGTAATCCCTACGCAGCTAGCTTTTCATGTTCACCCGCACCTCCATCGCCAAAACCGCTCTCTCGCTGCTTCTCGCAGCGGGCGTCGTTGGCGTGCGTGCGGATGACAAGCTGGAAAATCAGGAATTGCTCCTCTCGCTCCAGGTCGCCGCGGCGAAAGTTCAGGCTCTTGAGTCGGCCGCGATCTCTGCCAAGGACAAGATTGATGCTCTTGCCCAGAGTGCTGCTGCCGCCAATGCCGAGAGCAGTGAACTCAAGGAGCGTTACGAAAAGCTCCGCGGCCTGCTCGAAGGCTTGGGAATCGGTGCCATCGAAAACACCAAGGACCAAACACAGGACCGTCTTCTGGCGGCACTCAGCGATCTGCGCATCATGAAGGATCAGCGCGACTCTCTCGCTGAAGCCCTGATTGAAATGGCCGAGTCCAGCATGACGCTGATGAAGGCCGCTCCGAACGCCGATCCTGCCGCTGCTGATCGTGTGAACAAAGCCATCACCAAGTCGGATGCCGCGCTTGTCAAAGCGGGTGGTGGGCAGGACGCGAACGCCCCGGCCGGCGACTTGCAAAACGCCCGTGTCGTCAGCATGAAGGCGGAGCTTGGAATTGCCGTCCTCTCTGTCGGTGCCAAGGATGGTGTGAAACCCGGCATGCCTTTTGAAATTTACCGCGAGGACAAGCCTGTTGCCAAAATCCTCGTCACTGAAGTCCGCAACTCCGTCTGTGGCGCCGTGGTCCAGGAACTCGCCAGCGCTGCCGACCCTGTCCGTGTTGGCGACCGTGGTCGCGTCGATCTCTCCAAATCCCTCTAAACGAAGAAGCCCAGAACCCTCCGCTTTATGTCCGTCCGCTCCGTCCTCAAATACGCCAGGATCTCCTCGCAGAAAGCCCGCCAGGTCACTCGTGCCATCACCGGCCTGCCTGTTTCCCAAGCTCTGAGTGTTCTCGACTTCACGCCGAAGAAGGCCGCCTTCCTCGTGGGCAAAACCCTTCGTTCCGCCATCGCCAACGCCGAGAACAACCATGAGCAGGACGCCTCCGAGTTCATCGTCGAGTCCGCCATCGCCACTCCCGGCCCGGCCCTCGCGCGCATCATGCCTCGCGCCCGTGGTTCTGCAGCTCCGATCAAGAAGCGCATGACGCACATCACCGTCGTCATCGGCGCGCCGAAGACCGCCGAGACTCCAGCCGCTGAAGAAGGCGCGAAAGCCGGCAAGACTGCCAAAAAGCCGGCCGCCAAGAAAAAGGCAGCCCCCAAGGCCAAGAAAGAAAAAGTTTCCGAATAATCGCAACGCCACCGAACCGCACCTCATCACTTTATGGGACAGAAAGTAAATCCGATCGGCTTCCGCCTCGCAGTTTCCAAAGACTGGCGCTCCAAGTGGTATGCTCCTGAAAAGGAATACGCCGACTCGCTGCATAGCGACCTCGCCATCCGCGCCTACCTCAAGGAAAAGCTCATGCAGGCCGCGATCTCGAAGATCGTCATCGAGCGCGCTTGGAACCAGGTCCGCGTGACATTGCACACCGCCCGCCCGGGTCTCGTCATCGGCCGCAAGGGGCAGGAAATCGACGTGATGAGCCAGAAGATCTCCGAGATGTGCGGCGGCAAGCAGGTCAAGATCGACATCTTCGAGATCAAGCAGCCGGAACTCGACGCCCAGCTCGTCGCCGAGGCCGTCGCCGTCCAGCTTGAGCGCCGTATCTCCTTCCGTCGTGCCATGAAGCGTTCCGTGCAGACCGCCATGGACATGGGTGCCGATGGCATCCGTCTCCGTTGCGCTGGTCGTCTCGGTGGTGCTGACATCGCCCGCGCTGAATGGTACCGCCAGGGCAAGGTGCCGCTTCAGACCCTCCGTATTCCCATTGATTACGGCTTCGCTGAAGCCAAGACCGTTTACGGCATCATCGGCGTGAAATGCTGGTTGAACCGCGGCAATGCGCCAGAGACCGGCGTGTCTCGTCCTGGTGGTGACCGCCGTCAACGCCGCGATGGCGACCGTGGCGACCGCCGTCCTGGTGGTCCGGGTCCGCGTGGTGGCGATCGTGGTCGCGGTGCTCCCGCCCCTGCTCCGGCACCGGAAGCCGCTCCAGCCGAGTAAACTCCGACATCCTTCATTTTAACTTTCGTCATCTCACGTCATGGCCCTCCTTCCCAGCAGAGTAAAGTATCGTAAGGCGCAGCGCGGCAACCGCGGCGGCAACGCCACCAGTGGCAACAAGCTCGACTTCGGTGAGTTCGGACTTCAGACGCTTGAACGCGGCTGGGTAAAGAACATCCACATCGAGGCCTGCCGCGTCGCCATCACCCGCTTCCTGAAGCGCAAGGGCAAGGTCTTTTGCCGCATCTTCCCGCACAAGCCTGTCACGCAGCGCCCGCCGGAAGTCCGAATGGGTAAAGGCAAGGGCTCCCCGGAATTCTGGGTCGCCGTGGTTCTTCCCGGCCACATGCTCTTTGAAATCTCCGGCGTGAACGAGGCCACCGCCCGCGAGGCGTGCCGCCTCGCCGCCACGAAGCTCGGCATCCGCTGCCGCTTCGTCAGCCGCGAAAGCATGCACAAATAAACCGCGAACCGAGAACTGTTTTATGAAGATCAAAGAACTCCGTGAATCCACCGTGGAAGAGCTTTCCGCCCGTCGCCGCGAGCTGAAGCAGGAGGCGCTCAATCTGCGCATCCAGCAGAGCACCGGTGGCGGCCAGCTTGAAAATCCCGCGCGTCTGACGCACATCCGCAAGGAGATCGCCCGCATCGAAACCATCATCACCGAGCGCGCCCGCGCCGCCGCCGCCAAGAAGGCCGCCTGATCCGCGCCGCAAACTTAAAGACCTTTTATCCACATGAGCGAGACCGCAGCAGCCCCCGAGAAAAAAGCCGTGCGCAAGACCCGAGTCGGCGTCGTGGTGTCCGACAAGATGACGAAGACCATCGTCGTCGAGGTCGAGCGCCGCGTTCCGCACCCGCAGTTCAAGAAAATCGTGCGCAAGACCTCCAAATTCTACGCCCACGACGAGCAGGAGCAGGCCAAGGAAGGGGACAAAGTCCTCATCGCCGAAACCCGTCCGCTTTCCAAGCTGAAGCGCTGGGAGCTGGTCGAGGTGCAGAAGCACTAATCCCTCACGACGATCCCAACCCCTCACAGGACACACGCTTATGTTGCAAATGGAATCCTCAATCCCGGTGGCTGACAACACCGGCGCCCGCATGGCCGAGATGATCGGCGTGCTTGGCAAGAAAAACACCCGCTTCGCCTACGTCGGTGACATCATCACCGCCCACGTCCGTGAATCGACGCCCACCGCCGCCGTGAAGAAGGGCGAGGTCGTGCGCGCCGTCGTCGTGCGCACCGCGCATCCGATCCGCCGCACCGACGGCTCCATCCTGCGCTTCGACAAGAACGCCATCGTCATCATCGACAAGGACAACAACCCGCGTGGCACCCGTATCTTCGGCCCCGTGGCGCGCGAGCTGCGCGACAAGAACTTCATGAAGATCGTCTCCCTTGCCCCCGAAGTGCTGTAACACCATGAGCCGCGTCAAAACCCACGTCAAAAAAGGCGACACCGTCGTCGTCACCACCGGGGAGAGCAAAGGCTCCCAGGGAACTGTCCTCGAAGTGCTGCCGGCCAAGGGCCGCGTCATCGTCGAAGGCGTCAACATGATCAAAAAGGCCATCAAGCCCAGCCAGCAGAACCAGAACGGCGGCTTCCAGGAGAAAGAGGCGTCAATTGCCATCTCCAACGTGAAGAAAGTGGACGCTCCCGCGAAGACTGCGAAAAAGAAAGTTGCCAAGAAGAAGGCGAAAGCCTAAATGCCCGCCCCCCATTTGCCTCCCCCTTCGTTTCCAGCCCGAAAACGGACTGTTCATCGGAGGAAAGGCGGCACAGCCCGAAACTGAACCATGGAACACACCCTCCAGACACTCTACAAACAGAAGCGCGCCGAGCTGCAGACCCAGCTCGGACTCACCAACGTCCACGAAGTCCCCAAGCTTGAGAAAATCGTCGTCAACTGCTCCGTCGGCAGCCAGGGCGAGCGCAAGCAGGCCGTGGAAGACGCCGTGAATGAAGTCACCCTCATCACCGGCCAGAAGCCCGTCATCACCAAGAGCAAGAAGGCCATCGCCAACTTCAAGCTCCGCGAGGGTGAGAATGTCGGCGTCAAGGTCACCCTGCGTGGCCCCAAGATGTATGACTTCATGATGCGTCTCGTGCGCACCGCCATCCCGCGCATCCGTGACTTCCGCGGTGTCGCCCCCCGTTCCTTCGACGGCCGTGGCAACTACACCCTGGGTGTGACCGACCAGTCCATCTTCCCCGAAATCGAGCTCGACAAGATCAAGCGCTCCCTCGGCTTTGACATCACCTTCGTCACCAGCACGAACAACGACGATCATGCCCGTGAGATGCTCCGCGCGCTCGGCATGCCCTTCCGCACCCGCACCGCCCAGCCGAAAAAAGAGGGCGAAGCCGCCGCCGCGTAACACGAACCTGACTCTCCCAGCGACATGAACGATCCGATTTCCGACTTTCTCACGCGCATCCGCAACGCCTGCGCCGCCCAGCAGGAGCAGGTGCTCATCCCCTTCAGCAAGATGAAGGCCGAGCTCAGCCGCATCCTTCAGGAAGAAGGCTACATCTGGGGCTACGAGGTGGACACCAGCGCCACGCATCCCCGCCTCAAGCTGAAGCTCAAATACAACGACACCAAGGACAAGAGTCCGGTGATCCGCAACCTCACCCGCGTCAGCAAGCCCGGCCTGCGTCAATACGTCGGCAGCGACGAGATTCCCCGCGTGCTCGGCGGTCTCGGCATCTCCATCCTCTCCACCCCGCGTGGTGTCATGACCGGCGCCAAGGCCCGCAAGGCCAAGGTTGGCGGCGAACTCCTCGCCACCGTCTGGTAAACCTCAACCCGTCGCAAATCTCATGTCACGCGTAGGCAAACAAGCCATCACCATCCCGGACAAGGTCAGCATCAAGCTCGGCGGAGACCGCTCCGTGCAGGTCAAAGGACCCAAGGGCGAGCTCGCCTGGACCATCCCGCAGGGCGTCGTCGTTGACGCCGATGCCAAGCATGTCAACGTCACCCGCGAATCCGAAGACCGTCGCGTCCGCGCCCTCCACGGCACCACGCAGCGCCTGATCACCAACATGATCGTTGGAGTCAGCCAGGGTTACACGAAGAACCTCGAAATCCACGGCGTCGGTTTCCGCGCCGCGGTCAAGGGTTCCAACATCGACCTCCAGCTCGGCCAGTCCCACGACCGTCTGCATCCGATTCCGAAGGGTGTGAAGGTGACCGTCACCGAGAACACCAAGATTGCCATCGAAGGCATCGACAAGCAGGTCGTCGGCCAGCTCGCTGCCGACATCCGCGCCTACTATCCGCCGGAGCCTTACAAGGCCAAGGGCGTCCGTTATGTGGGCGAGCACATCCGCCGCAAGGCCGGCAAGTCCGTCAAGTAACCCCTTTCCGCACCGCTCACCATGGCTCTCTCCAATCGCAAAGACATTCGCGCTCGCATCCACAAGCGCATTCGTCGCAAGCTCAGCGGCACCGCCGCCCGTCCGCGTCTCACGGTCTATTTCTCCAACACGAACGTTTACGCCCAGGTCATCGACGACGAGGCGGGCAAGACCATCGTCTCCGCCTCGACCAAGGAAAAAGGCTACGGCGCCGGCAAGGCCAACATCGAGCACGCCATCAAGGTTGGCGCGACTCTCGCCGAGCGTGCCCTCGCCAAGAATGTTTCCGAGGTGGTCTTCGACCGCGCCGGCTTCATCTATCATGGCAAGGTCAAGGCGCTCGCCGATGCCGCCCGCGAAAAGGGCCTGAAATTCTAATCCACCGCAACGCTCTATTTTTATGGCCGAAGAAACAGTAGTTATCGAAACAGAAGCCCCGGTGGAGGCACCAGCCGCTCCCGCTCCTTCTTATGGCGGCTTCCGTGGTCGTGATGACCGTGGACCCCGTGAAGTGGATGGCGTCGAGAAGGTTGTCCACATCAACCGTTGCGCCAAGGTCGTCAAAGGCGGCCGCCGCTTCAGCTTCAGCGCCCTCGTCGTCTCCGGCGACGCCGCAGGCAAGGTCGGCTGGGGATTTGGCAAGGCCAACGAAGTGTCCGACGCCATCAAGAAGGCCACCGAGGCCTCCCGCAGGAACCGCTTCTCCGTCAATCTCAAGGACAGCACCATTCCGCATGAAGTGACCGGCGCCCACGGCGGTGGTTTCATCATGCTGAAGCCCGCCACTCCCGGTACCGGCATCATCGCCGGCGGCGGCGCCCGCGCCGTGCTTGAGGCGGCCGGTGTGAAGGACGTCATCGGCAAGTCCCTCGGCTCCAGCAATCACGCCAACGTCGTCAAGGCCACGCTCGCCGCCCTCGGCGCCCTGCGTCCCGCCGACGAAATCCTCCGCTCCCGCGGCAAAGAAATCAAAGAGCGCAAGGCGCTCTGATTTGAACTGAGAAAAGCGAACAGAGAACCTCCATGCAACTTCAAGACGTCAAACCCCGCCCCGGAGCCAAGAAGCGCCGCAAGCGCATCGGCTGCGGTGAAAGCTCCGGCCACGGCAAAACCTCCTGCAAAGGCAACAAGGGCCAGATGGCCCGCGCCGGCCGCGGCATCCGCCCTGGTTTCGAAGGTGGTCAGATGCCGATGCACCGCCGCCTGCCGAAGAAGGGCTTTAACAACGCCCTCTTCCAGGACGCCATCGAAGTCGTCAATGTCGGCGACCTCAACGAGCTCTTCCAGGACGGTGCTGTCATCAATGAGGCCGCTCTTCGTGACGCCGGTCTCGTCAGCCGCACCTGCGATGTCATCAAGATCCTCGGCTCCGGCGATCTTTCCCGCAAGCTCACCATCCAGGGCGCGAAAGTCAGCGCTTCGGCCCGTGAAAAGATCGAGAAAGCCGGCGGTTCCATCGCCGCCTGATTTTTCCTGACCCAACCTCTTTGATGGGCCGGTTTCCGCGCGGTGATAGCCGCCAGGATTCAGGCCCATCGTCGCTTCCAGCCTCTCTCTCATGATCTCCGCCTTCGCCAACAGCTTCAAAGTCCCGGAACTCCGTTCGCGCATCCTCTTCACGCTCGCGATGATCGTCATCGTGCGCATCGGCACCTCCATCACGCTGCCGGGCATCGACCCCGCCGTGCTCGGGGAGTGGATCAACAACAAGGCCGGCGACAACGCCTCCGGCGCCGCCCAGGTCGCCGCCTTGCTGAACATCTTCTCCGGTGGCGGCCTGCAAAACTGCGCCATCTTCGCCCTCGGCATCATGCCCTACATCAGCGCCAGCATCATGCTGCAGCTCCTCACCGCCGTGTGGCCCCCGCTCACCAAGCTCGCCCGTGAGGAAGGCGGCCGTCAGAAGATCACGCAGTACACCCGCATCGCCACGATCATCCTCTGCCTCTTCCAGTCCTTCCTGCTCGCCCAGTCCCTCGCCGATCCAGGGCAGAACTACCTCATGGCAGGTCTGCAGGACGCCATCGACCGCCTCGGCGGACGCCCCCTCGTGCCGAACTACGGCTACGGCTTCCTCTTCACCAGCGTCATCACCATCACCGCCGGCACCATGCTCATGATGTGGCTCGGCGAGCAGATCACCGACCGCGGCATCGGCAACGGCGTCTCCATCCTCATCTGCGTGAACATCGTCTCCGACCTTCCCGGCGCGCTCATCCAGGTCTGGCAGACCTACGTCAGCAGCGCCAAGGCCGACCCGAAGAGCGCCTTCACGCTGGTCCTCCTCATGGGATTCATGATCCTCGTCATCGCCGGGGTCATCGCCCTCACCCAAGCCACCCGCCGCATCGCCATCACCTACGCGAAGCGCGTCGTCGGCCGGAAGGTCTATGGCGGCCAGACGCAGTATCTCCCGCTGAAGATCAATTACTCCGGCGTCATGCCCATCATCTTCGCCCAGGCCATCCTGCTCTTCCCCTCCACCATCCTCGCCTCCTTGTTCAAGGACGTGAACTGGATCCAGAAGATGGCCATCTTCATCAGCAGCGGCTGGGTTTACTACGTCGCCTCCTCCCTCCTCATCTTCTTCTTCAGCTACTTCTGGGTCGCCACCATGTTCCAGCCCACCCAGATCTCCGAGGACTTGAAGAAGAGCGGCGGCTACGTCCCCGGCATCCGTCCCGGCAAGCCCACCGCCGACTTCCTCGACTTCACCATGAGCCGCCTCACCTTCGCCGGCGCCATCTTCCTGACGTTCCTCTACGTCATGCCCGGCTTCGTCAGCAGCTCCATGCAGATCTCCAGCTCCGCCGCCCAGTTCTTCGGCGGCACCAGCCTCCTGATTCTCGTCGGCGTCGTGCTTGATGTCATGCGCCAGGTGGAAACCCACCTCCTGCAGAGCCACTACGACGGCTTCCTCAAGAAAGGACGCATCCGCGGCCGTGTGGACCGCATCCAGCAGGGCGCCCGTGCGGTTGACTCCACCACCGTCGTCTGGATGTGGGTCGGCCTCGCCATCATCGTCCTGATCGGCGTTGTGTACAAACTCACCCTCAAGTGAGCCTCCTTGATCGCGTCATGGCCCTCATGAAATCGGGGAACATCCCCATCCGCCACGGCGCGCAGCAGCAGTCCATCCGCCGCGCCTGCCAGGTCGCGCGCGATGTCCTCCTCGCCACCGCCGCCCAGGTCCGCGTCGGTGCCACCACCGCCGAGATCGACCGCTTCGCCGCCGCCGACATGAAGGCCCGCGGCGCCACCAGCGCCTTCCTGAACTACCGCCAGTTCCCCGGCCACATCTGCATCTCCATCAATGAGGAGGTCGTCCACGGCATCGGCGGCCCCCGCGTCATCCAGGACGGCGACATCGTCAAAATCGACGTCGGCGTCCACTACGACGGCTGGGTCGGCGACAACGCCCTCACCGTCCCCGTCGGGAATGTCGCGAAGGAAACCCTCCACCTCCTCGCCGCCACCGAGGAATCCCTCCTTAACGCCGTCAAATACGCCCGCGACGGCTGGATGCTCGGCGACCTCTGCCACAGCGTCGAAAACCACGTCACGCAATACGGCTACACCGTCGTCCGCGAGTTCGTCGGCCACGGCGTCGGCCGGAAGCTGCACGAGGAGCCCCAGGTGCCCAACTACGGGAAGAAAGGCGAGCGCCCGCGCCTGAAGGCCGGCATGACCCTCGCCATCGAGCCCATGATCAACATGGGCACCGGCAAGACCCGCATCCTTGAGGACAAATGGACCGTCATCACCCAGGACCGGAAGCCCTCCGCGCACTTTGAGCACGTCGTCCTCATCACCGAAGACGAGCCTGAGATCCTCACCGCCCGCGGCCGCATGTTCCCGCAGGGCGTGAATGACCTCACCCCGCGTCCGGTCTCCGAACTGCTCGCGTAAAACCGCGCGCCGCAGTGGGACCACGTCATCGCCAATCTGGAGCTGATGCCGCTGCGGATGAAAAACGCCGAGGGGCTCGGAGGCGTTTTAGACAGCCGAAATGGCTGGGGCTGAATGCCCCGACAGCGCCGGGAGCGCTGGAGTCAACACGGCAAACGGGATGCCATGGGAGAGCGTCAGCGGGCGCTGGCCAAGCAGTTGAGGAGCGCTGCGCTGCTAAGGTGACGATTTGTCAGAGGGGCGTAGCCTGACCCCGTTTTAGACGTGCGTCATCGAGCATCTCCTCCAAAAGATCCTCCTCGCCGTTCAGGGGCTGCAACACCCGCCCCAGCCGCAGCGGTGGCAGGTCGAGGGCGCTGCGTCGTCCCGGGGACTTTTTCATGCGCAAGGCATGAATCAACCTCTCGAGGTGGGAAAGCTTGTCCGCACCCAGATGCGGGACGGCCATTTCAATTTCGGCAAGCGTGCTCATGAGGTGAAAATAGGCGTTTTGGAATCCTGCGGCAAGCATTCCCTCCGGCAAAACCGGTGGGGGTTAAGTTGACGCGGCGAGGCGGGAGGTGAGGGGGCAAGACAAGGAGACCATCAGACAAGGAGATGGGGAGAGCCGACGAGTCGTCGGCTTTGCTTGGCATGGATGGCGACGATTCATCCTTCGCAGATGCTTTCATCCTTCGCAGCAGCCTCCGTTCTCCGTAGCAAGACTGCGAAGGATGAATCGTCGCCACTCCAAAGCGGGCAGGAGTGCCCGCGCTCCCTTCTCAACCACGAACCAATGACGAATAACCAATAACCAAGAACCAAGAACCAATAACGAATAACCACGAACCTCGAACTCTTTCCTGCTAGCGATTTCTCCTGGCTGCGTTTGTTTGCACTCCCCTCATGTCAGACTCCCGGCCGAGTGCCTCTTTCCGTTTCTTTGCCTTCCTCCTCGTCAGCGCCGCCGTGGCGGCCGGGGGCTGGATGTTTTTGCGGCAGCAGGGGCAGTCCGCCGCCGCCAAACCGTCCGCCGCGAAGGGGGCCGCGCCGGTTTTGACCGCGAAGGTGACGAAGGAGAACTACGCGCTCGATCTCGACGCCATCGGCACGGTGCGGGCCTTTGAATCCATCGACATCAGCCCGAACGTGACCGAGGCCGTCACGCAGATTTCCTTCAACGACGGCGACTTTGTCAAAAAGGGCACGCTGCTGGCGGCGCTGAGCGACGCGGAGGAGCAGGCGATGCTGGCGTCGGCGAAGGCCTCGCTGGCGGAGGAGGAGCGGGAGATCGAGCGCCTCAAAAATCTCGTCAAGGACGGCGCGGCGCCGGAGGCGCGGCTGGAGGAGCGCAAAACGCTCGCCGACATCGCGAAGCAGAAGATCCGCGAGGCGGAGGCCAGGCTCGCGGACCGCCGCATCACGGCCCCGTTTGACGGCTGGCTCGGCCTGCGCCGCATCAGCGTGGGCGCGCTCGTCTCCCCCGGCACGGTGATCGCCTCGCTGGACAAGATCGACGTGGTGAAGATCGACTTCGCGGTGCCGGAGACCTACCTGGGCAGCGTGAAGGAGGGCACGCTGATCACGGCGCGCACGGACACGGACCGCGAGCGCCGTTACGAGGGCAAGGTGTCGCATCTCGACTCCCGCATTGATCCGGTGACGCGCTCCATCCCTGTGCGCGCGGAGGTGCCGAATCCGGAGCTGGCGCTGAAGCCGGGCATGCTCGTCATGGTGCGCCTCGTGGTCGAGCCGAAGCTCTCCCTCTCCATCCCGGAGCGTTCCCTGGTGCCGGTCGGGTCGAAGGCGTTTGTCTTCACCATCGAGGCGGACAAGGCCCGGCGCATCGAGGTGAAGACCGGCCGCCGCAGGCCGGGTTACGTCGAAATCGCCCAAGGTCTGAAGGAGGGGCAGGTCATCATCGCCGACGGCCTCGTCGGTCTGCAGGACGGCGCGGCGGTGAAGGTGGCGGGCGAATACGGCGGCCCTGTGAAGCCGTTCAATCCCGAACAAACAGCCCAATGAGGAGCCGGGGAATGATGAATGAGGAATGCGGAATGACGAATGCCACGGCCGCGTGGCGGGCCGGGTCATGCATCCTTCATCATCCGTCATTGCTCATTTTTTAAGTCATGTGGCTCTCTGACACATCCGTGCGTCGTCCGGTGCTGGCGATGGTGATGAACCTGATCCTCATCGCCTTCGGCGTCGTGGCCTACACACGGCTGCCGGTGCGCGAGTATCCGGACATCGAACCGCCGATCGTGACGGTGGAGACTTATTATCGCGGCGCCTCGGCGAGCGTGGTGGAGCGCCGCATCACTCAGCGGCTGGAGGACCGCATCTCGCAGGTGGAGGCCATCAAGAACATCTCCTCCATCAGCACGGACGGCAAATCGGAGATCACCGTCGAGTTCAACCTCGGCCGCGATCTCGACGCGGCGGCGAATGACATCCGCGAGGCGATCAGCCCCATCCTCGCCTCCATGCCGGAGGAGGTGGAGCCGCCGAACGTCGGCAAGACCGAACTGAGCTCCGAGGTGCTGATGTACCTGAACCTCACCAGCGACTCGCGGACCACGCTGGAGCTGAATGATTATGCCGAGCGCTACCTTGTGGACCGCTTCTCGCGGCTGCCGGGCATCGCGCGAGTGCGCATCAACGGCGGATCGCGTTACGCGCTGCGGGTGTGGCTGGACCGCGAGGCCCTGGCCGCGCGCGGACTCACCGCGCTGGATGTGGAGGAGGCGCTGCGGCGTGAGAATGTCGATCCGCCCGCCGGCACGGTGCAGTCGCTCGACCGCCAGTTCACCGTGCGCCTGAACCGCCAGTATCAAAGCACGGAGGACTTTGAAAAACTCGTCATCGCCCGCGGGGAGAACGGCTACCAGGTGCGCCTGGCCGAGGTGGCGAGGGTGGAGCTCGGCGCGGACGAGGCGCGCACTGTCTTCAAAGGCAACCGCGTGCTCATGGTTTCCCTCGGCATGATCCGCCAGTCACGCGCGAACCCGCTGGAGGTGGCGCAGGCCGTGCGCGCCGAGTCGGAGAAGATCCGCGCCACGCTGCCGAAGGACATGCGGCTGGAGAACAGCTACGACATCAGCCAGTTCATCGAGGAGTCGATCCACGAGGTGTACCGCACGCTGGTCATCGCGCTCGTGCTCGTGGTGGCGATCATTTATCTCTTCCTCGGCAGCATGCGCGCCGTGCTGGTGCCGATGCTGGCCGTGCCGGTGAGCATGTTCGCCACCTGCATCGTGCTGATGGCGCTGGATTACTCGATGAACACTCTCACGTTGCTCGCGTTCGTGCTCGCCATCGGCCTCGTCGTCGATGACGCCATCGTGGTGCTCGAAAACATCCACCGCCGCATCGAGGAGGGCGAAAAGCCGCTGGTGGCCGCCTATCTCGGCACGCGGCAGGTGGGATTCGCCGTGGTGGCGACGACGCTGGTGCTCATGTCCGTGTTTGTGCCGGTGACCTTCATGCCTGGGGACACGGGGCGCTTGTTCGCGGAGTTCAGCGTGACGCTGGCGATCGCCGTGGGCTTCAGCGGCTTTGTGGCGCTGACGCTCTCACCGATGCTGGCCTCCAAAATCCTGCGCGGCCGTGAAGGGGACGGCCTGGTGGCCCGGCTGCTGCAAAAGGTCTTCGAGTGGATCCAGGGCGCCTACCGCAAGGTGCTCGGATTCGCGCTGAACTTCCCCGCCACGGCCTTTCCGGTCGTCGTTGGCATCACGCTGATGTGCTGGTGGCTGCTGAAGACGATGCCGGACGAGTTCACACCGCGCGAGGACCGCGGCTCGTTCTTCGTCACCGCCACGAGCCCGCCGGGCACCACCTTTGCCAGCACGCAGGAGACATTGAACGTGCTCAACGAGCGCGTGATGTACCTCGTCGAGGACACGAAGGAGGCGACGCGGGTGAACGCGCGCGCGCCGCGCAACTTCGGCAGCACGGCGGATTTCAACGAATCCATCGCCGTGATCACGCTCACGCCCTTCGGCACGCGGCGGAACGGGTTCGACATCATGAACGAGGTGCGGCAGAAGACCGCCGGCATGCCGGACGCGAAGGTTTCCGTCGTCATGCGCCAGGGCATGATGCGCGGCCTGAACAAGTCCCTCGAAATCGTGCTCAGCGGCCCCACCTTCGAGGAGCTGGCCGAGTGGCGGGACATCATCATGACCAAGGCGAAGGAAAATCCGCGCCTCGTCGGCTTTGACTGCGACTACCGCGACACGAAGCCGCAGCTCCGCGTCAGCATCAATCAAACGCGCGCCGCCGATCTCGGCGTCTCCTCCGCGAACATCGGCCGCACGCTCGAAACGCTGCTCGGCGGCCGCCGTGCCACGACGTTCATTTATCAAGGCGAGGAATACGACGTGATCCTCGAAGGCAGCTACGTGGACAAACGCAGCCCGCTCGACCTGAACAACATCTTTGTGCGCAGCGAGCGCAGCAAGGAACTCATCCCGCTGGCGAACCTGGTCACGATGGAGGAATTCGCCGACAGCGGCACGCTGAACCGCTACAACCGCATGCGCAGCATCACCTTCGACTCCGAGCTGGCCAACGGCTACAGCCTCGGCGAGGCCGTGGACTACATGGAGAAGCTGATCCAGGAAAACCTGCCCTCCAGCGCCGTGGTGGGCTACAAAGGCAACGCGCTCAAGCTCAAGGAGAGCAGCGGCAGCAGCGCGTTCATCTTCGCGCTGGCGATGCTCGTCGCCTTCCTCGTGCTGGCGGCGCAGTTTGAGAGCTTCGTGCATCCGCTGACGATCATGCTCACGGTTCCTGTCGCCGTGGCCGGCGCGCTGCTCGGTTTGCAGTTCATGGGCATGAACCAGAGCATCTACAGCCAGATCGGCCTCATCATGCTCATCGGCCTCGCGGCGAAGAACGGCATCCTGATCGTCGAATTCATCAACCAGCTCCGTGACGAGGGCGTGGAGTTCCGCGAGGCCGTGCTGCGCGCCAGCGAGCAGCGCCTGCGGCCCATCGTGATGACGGCGCTCGCCACCGTGATGGGCGCGCTGCCGCTCATGCTCGGGCAAGGCGCGGGTTATGAGACGCGCATGGTCGTGGGCGTCGTGGTGGTGTTCGGCGTGTCACTGGCGACCCTCGTGACGCTGTTCCTCGTGCCGATGGTTTACGCCTTGATCGCGCAGCGCACCGGCTCGCCGCTGGATGTGACGCGCAAACTCGAATCCGAGCTCACGGGAGAGGAGCCGAAGGAGAGAACAAAGTATCCCGCGCTCATCCATGTGCTGCTGTTCGCCTTCCTGCTGCTGCCCTCATGCAATCTCGCGCCGAAATACTTCGCGCCGAAGCCGAACCTGCCGACGGAATTCAAAACCACCGGTCCATGGCGCACGGCGACACCACGTGATGGGGCGAATCGTGGCGACTGGTGGGGATCGTTCGGCGACGCGAAGCTCAACGCGCTGATGAAGCAGGCGCGGGCGGGCAGCCCGACGCTCGAACTGGCCATGCACCGCGTCACCGAGGCGCAGGCGCTCGCACGGGCGGATCGCGCCGGTTTGTTTCCGTTTGTGACGCTAAACGGCTCCGCCAACCGCGGCCGCGGCTCCGGCAACCTGCAGTTTCAGTTCGCCGGCGGCCGCACGCGCAGCCTGATGGGCGCGACGCTCGACTTTGACTACGAGCTCGACTTCTGGGGCAGGCTGCGGAATCAAAGCCGCTCCGGCGCCGCGAGGGCCGAGGCGGAGCAGGCCGATTATCAGAACGCGTTGCTGGGACTGCAAAGCGAGCTGGCGCTCAACTACTTCGCCCTGCGGACGCAGGACGCGCAGATCGCGCTGCTGCGGCGCACGGTCGAACTGCGCCGGAAAACGGTCGAACTGGCGCGCAAACGCTTCAACCAGGGCGACATCGGGCAGATCGACGTGGCGCAGGCGGAGACCGATCTCGCCGCGACGGAGGCGGAGGCGATCGGTCTGGAGAAAAGACGGGCGGAACTCGAGCACGCCATCGCCTTGCTGCTCGGCGTCACACCTTCCCGGCTCAGCCTGTCCGCGCATGAGATCAGCGGCGCGCCGCCGTCCGTCCCGGCCAGCGTGCCGAGTGATCTGCTCGAACGCCGGCCCGACATCGCCGGCGCGGAGCGGCAGATGGCCGCGCTGAACGCGGAGGTCGGCGTGGCGAAGGCCGCGTTGTTTCCGAGCTTGAGGATCGGCCTCACCGGCGGCACGCAGACGAGTTACTTCTGGAAGATCGCCGACGCGCCCAGCCGTGTGTGGGGTCTCGGCCCCGCCAGCGTCGAATGGCCGCTGCTGCGCGGCGGTGGCGTGCGCGCGAACATCGACGCGGCGAAAGCGCGCTACGACCAGGCCGCCGCGAGCTACAAGCAGACCGTGCTCGCCGCCATGCGGGACGCGGAGGACGCGCTGAGCGGACTTTCCATCCTGAAACGCCAGGCCGAGGCGCAGGCCGCCACGGTGGCATCGGCGCGCCAGGCGCTCGATCTTTCCCAAAAGCGCTACGACTCCGGCCTGGTGGCCTACTTTGAGGTGCTGGACAGCCAGCGCACGCTCCTGCGCGCCGAGCAGGAGGCCACGCGCATCCAAGGCGAGCGATTCCTGTCCGCCGTCCTGCTCATCAAAGCCCTCGGCGGCGGGTGGTGAGCGCAGATTGCGGTTTCCAAGGCGGAAATTGGCGTCAGATTTAAGTCTGTCCGGCCTAATTTCTCCCTGTGTCCGCCCGTTCCACCCCTGAACACACGCATGCCCGCCCCCAACGTCCAGGATGAAGCCTCGGTGCTGGTGCGGCGTGCGCTGGATCAGCATGAAAGCACGCTCATCGCCTACACAGCCGGCATTCTCGGTGGAGACATCGAGAAGGCGCGTGATGTCGTGCAGGACGCTCTGCTGCGGCTCTACCTCACGGAACCCGATCGTGTCCGAGAGAACCTCAAGTCGTGGCTTTTCACCGTCTGTCGCAACCGCGCCTTCGACATCCTGCGGAAGGATCACCGGCTCGACCTTGGCAACGACGAAGTCATCGAGGCCGCCACGGATCATGAGCTGGACCCCGCGCAGAGCGCCGGACAACAGGAGCTCTACGAGCAGATCTGGCGCTGCGTGGACCGGCTGCGGCCGAACCAGCGCGAGGTGGTGCGGCTCAAATTTCTCCACGACTGCTCCTACCAGGAGATCGCCGGCATCACCGGTCTCAGCATCGGCAACGTCGGCTTCATCATGCATCACGCGATCAAGAAACTGCGCGAGCTGCTCAGCCGCGACATGACTGAAGAACCTTCCCACACCCATTCATGAACCCGCAGGACAATCCCAACCTCACCGCCTACGCCCTCGGAGAACTGAGCGCGGAGGAGGCCCGCGAACTGCACGCCATTCTGGCCGCCACACCCGCCGCGGCTCATGAACTGGAGCAGATCGAGGCCGTGACCGACGCGCTGCGGCAGGGCGCGCCGATTCCGCAGGCGCGACTTTCGCACGACCAACGCCATGCCGTGCTGCACCCGGCGAACCTGCCGCGCCGCATCCAGCCCATGATGCCACGCAAGGCCGCGCCGCGCCCGCAGCCTGCCTTTTGGTCGGTGATGGGGAACGTGCTCAAGGCGGCGGCGGTGATCGCGCTGACGGGAGCGGCTTTCCTCGCGGGCTGGTCGTTCAGCCCTGTGGTGCAGGACGCGGCCAAGATCGCGGCGACCCCGCCGAAGACGCAGGACACGCCCAAGGTGGTGATCGCATCCAAACCGGAGCCGGTTAAAGAAATCAAAACCGAACCTGCCAGCACGCCCAAACTCGCGGTCGCTGAACCTGCGAAGCCGCAGCCGCAGGTGGAGGTCAAGGCGCCGCCGGTGGTGAAGGAGATCGTGGTGGTGAGCACGCCGGCCCCGGCCGCAGTGCCGGCGCCCTCGCCGAGTTTTGGCTTCACGATGCCTGCGGGGCATGGCGCGTTTGCCAGCACGACCAGGCAGCCTTCAGATCAGCTCAATCTGCGCCCCTCTTTGATCAAGCCCGCGCCGCAGAAGACGAAGGGAGAGATCTTTGCCTCCCCCCAGGCACCCAACGCGAAACCGGAAGCCAAGCCCGCTCGTGTCTCCGAGTTGTTCCTGCATTCATGGAAGGCGGAGGTCGCCTCCTGCCCTTGGAATCCTGCGCACCGCCTGCTGCGCGTCGTGGTCCAGCTCCCTGCGAACCAGCCGGCGGTCTTCTCCGCTGACACGGCCTTTCCTCTTCAGATCACCTTCGATACGGCCAATGTGAAGCAGTTCCGCAAGCTCAGCGAGCGCCACATCGCGGCCACAGGTCTGGACAGCGCCGGCACGCAGGTGCTGTGGTATGAATTCCAGCCGAACGGAGCCATGGATGCCGCGCGTGACCGTCTGATCGCAAACATGACGCTCCCGGGCGCGCGCTTCACAGCGCCGCTGGTGGGGCCGTTTGACAGCGGCGGCAAGATGCAGGTCATCGACCGCGGCTACTCGCTGCAAAACGCCCGCGAGGATTTTGTGTTCGAGTCCGCCGTGGTGGGTTTCGGCCTGCTGCTGCGCGGCGCGGAACAGACGGGCGAGCTGAACCACGATCTCGTGCTGAGTCTGGCGAAACAGGCGAAGGGCGCGGACACCGCCGGTGAGCGTGCCCGTTTCATCCGCCTCGTGCAGGATGCTCAGAAAGCGGCCGGCCTGTAAAAAACGCCCGCACATCGACAGGCCTCATGCGTGGCACCGTTCGCTGAAGCGCGCGTGGTGCGGGGCGTAGAGCTTGTGGCCGAGCGCGAGATACCGCTCGCGCAATTTGCCGCGATACTCGCCGATCACCTGGTGCCAGGGGCTGCGGCGCATCGAAAACGCGGGTTCGAGCGCGAGATTGGCCAGGTCCTGGTCACGCCCGAGAAGGTGGCCGAGACGTTGCGCGCGCCTGACGCGCCTGGCAGCTCCCGCCAGCCGGGGCAGGGCAAGTGTTTGGAAATACAAATCCTTCACCCGGTGCCGCCAGCGGTGGAGTGTTTCGCTGTCGCTCGATTCGCAGGCCTGTTTCATCAGGCGGCGGCCGCGGCGGTAGCAACGGAAGTGACGTTCCAGAATCTGCTCCTCAGACAAGGACTCGATGCAGGTGCTGTCGATGAGCAGGCCCAGCGCGTGCAATTGATGACGCAAAAACGAAGCGGGCGGGGGAGATGGCTGTTCCCCGGCGAGCCGAGGGCGGTGCCTGGGCGCGAGATGGAAGCGACGCGCGAGCTTGTCGATGAGCCTGCCCTGCACCACGCGGTCACGATTTCCGGCGCACGCGTTTTTGACGGCGCGGATGTGCAGGCGCATCGCCAGCATTGTCTGCTCCTCGATGCCGTCGGCGGCGAGCCTCAGCAGCGCGAGGAGTTTTTTCATGCGCACCCGCAACTGATGCGTGGCGATTTTCTCATACGATGCGAGCCGGGAGACGTCAGCCTGCGCGCGTTCGCAAAGCTGGTGCAGCAAACGCTTCAAATGCCGCCCGGTGAGGCTGCTGGTGAAGTCGCGGCTGCGTTTCATGGCTGTCACATTCAGCACGGAGGCCACGCGGGCGGCAAGAAAGAGTTTTTCACATTCGTGCTCGAAACATGCCGAAAAATGTGAGGAGCCTGTGAATTGTCCGAGCCGTTGGAATCAATGAAGCCAGTGAGATTGCCGTCACATTCCGCCTGCAGGCAAAAAAGCCGTTCTGGATGCCGGAAAAGCTCGGGAGAGGATGAAAACTTTCGTTGATTCGACAGCCGCCAATGCCAGCGTGGCCGTAATCTCACCTCAAACCCCACCCAAACCACATCATGGCCAGCGACGCAGTCCTTACCCTCACCGAAGCAAATTTCGACGATGAAATCTCCCTTTCCACCGTGCCTGTGATCGTGGATTTCTGGGCTGAGTGGTGCGGCCCCTGCCGCATGCTGGGCCCGATCCTCGACGATCTTGCGAAGGAACAGGCCGGCAAGGTCAAGATCGGCAAGGTGAATGTGGACGATGCGCCGAATCTCGCCGCGAAGTTCAGCGTGCGCTCCATCCCCATGCTCGTGTTTTTCAAGGATGGCGTGGCCAAGGAAACCGTCGTCGGCGTGCAGTCGAAAGACGCGCTGGCGAAGCGCCTCGCGGCCTTGGCTTGATCTAAAATGAGAAGGGCGGTGATGGGATCATCACCGCCCTACGGGATCAAATCTTCGGTCATCAACGATCTCCGAACGAGATGCCGATGGCGCGTGCTGCATTGACGATTTCGCTGTCTTTGGAGACGAGACGGAGCTGGTGCACGGCTTCCTCGATCGGCACGTCGCCGACTTGATACTGCTGATAGCTGACCATGCGGCCAAAGCTACCCTGCTGGATGAGGTCAACGGCTTTCGCGCCAAAGCGAACGCCGAGGATGCGATCGAGCGCGGTGGGAGCTCCGCCGCGCTGGAGGTGACCGAGGGTGCAGGCGCGCGTCTCCTTGCCTGTGGCCTTCTCGATCTGCTTGGCGACGTGGTCGCCGATGCCGCCGAGGCGGTCCTCGCCCTTCACGCCGACGCGCTCCTTGGTGAGCAACTCGCCGGACTCGATGCGAGCGCCTTCAGCCACGACGACCAGCGTGCTGTGATGGCCTGCGGCGTCGCGCTTACGGATGGCTTTGGCGACATCTTCGAAGTTAAAGGGAATCTCCGGCAGCAGGATGACATCCGCACCGCCGGCGATGCCGCCGTAGAGGGCGATCCAGCCCGCGTGGCGGCCCATGACCTCAAGCACGATGACGCGCTTGTGGCTTTCCGCGGTGGTGTGCAGGCGGTCGAGCGCGTCAACGACAGCGGCCACGGCGGAGTCGAAGCCGAAGGAGGTGGCGGTGGCCTGGATGTCGTTGTCGATGGTCTTCGGCACGCCGATGACAGGAACGCCCATCTGATAGAGCTGCAGGCCGGTGGTCAGGCTGCCGTCACCGCCCACGACGATGAGCGCGCCGACTTCGAGATGACGGAGCGTGCTCTTGGCCTTCTCGACGATCTCGACCGGGACCTGCGAGACATTGCCCTCGCCCACCTTGGCGACGAAGTGGCCTTTGTTCGTGGTGCCGAGAATGGTGCCGCCGAGCTTCATGATGCCGACGGTCCTTTCGGGAGTGAGCATCATGTAATCTCCCGGCGGAAGCAGTCCTTCGAAGCCGTCGCGGAAGCCGACAACCTCCCAGCCGTGGGTGTGTGCGGCGCCGACGACGCCATGAATGACCGCATTGAGTCCGGGGCAGTCCCCGCCACTGTTCAAGATTCCGATTCGCATGTTGGTTGTTGGGAGAAAGGGGTGAAGGATGTTTTCGTGAGGGGCTGGCGCTGCGTTTTCAGAAGTGATCCAGCATCTGCCGCTTGTCCGTGATAGGACGACCGGCGGCGAGCCAGCGGTCGTAAGCCGCCCAGCCTTGGTGCAGCAGGGTGCGCGCTTCTCCGAAAGGATTGGCCGAACCGAGCACGACGACGACCATGCGGTGGCGGTAGATGGCGCTGCTGTTGTCCGCCTGCACGACCACGCTGGAGGGTTTCTCCGCGGAGATGACCACGCAGCCGCCGGAGCGCTCCGTGTTGCCCGTTTTCACACCGTCAATGAGATCCACACCAAGAAGCTGGTTCGTGTTTTTCAACGGGACGCTGATCTGCTGTCCTCCTCGGTAGATCGTGATGTTCCGGCTGCTCTGGTTGGTGTAGAAACGCATCGCGGGGCGCGAGACGGCGTAGATCGAAATGCGGGCGATGTCCGCCGCGGTCGAGTAGGGCAGGGGGCGCGAGTTCTCCAGGCCGTGAGGGTTGGTGAAGCGCGTGCCGCGAGCCCCCTCCCGCTTCGCGAGCTGGTTCATCTGGCGGACGAACTCTTCCATCGGATGCCCGCCGCGCCCCAGCCGCGCCAGATGGTCGCGCCCGATGAAATCTCCCAATGTGATGGCGGCGATATTGTCGCTGCTCATCATCGTGGCGTAGATCAGGTCGCGCAACGTTGCCTGGTCACCGGGTTGCAGGCCGATGGTGCCGGAATCGGAGATTTGGAAGGCGTAGGAGGGCACCGTGGCCAGCACGCCGACGCCGACCTTCGAGGCCTCCGCCCAGTCCAGCGTCACCATCGCGGTGGCGATCTTCGCCAGGCCGCCCACCGGGCGCTTGGACTGTGCATTGCCGGCCACATGCACTTTTTTGTTGAAGGCATCCACGACCAGCACGGAGGACTGCGCCCGCAGAGGACAGGCATGCATGACAAACGTCGCGGAGAGGACAAAAAGCAATGCGCGGACACACTGCCGCGCCACGTTGGGGGAAAACATAAGCGCCGATGTATTAGCCGCGTGTCATGGCGCCGCAACCGTGGATTTCCGCGTGCTTTTTCGCCGTTGACGGCGCTTCCGCGCTGGATTCATCCTTAGATCATCATGCCCACGTCCCGGCAGCAAGCCCTCGCCACCATTCAAACCTATTACGACACCTTCAACACGGGTGACCGCGACGCGTTTCTCGGCCTGCTGGCGGAGGACGTCGCCCATGACATCAACCAGGGCGGCACAGAGCATGGAAAAGCGGCCTTCCGTGCCTTTCTCCAGCGCATGGACCGCTGCTATCGCGAGCAGGTGCGGGAGCTTGTCGTTCTCGCGAATGATGACGGCTCCCGTGGCGCGGCGGAGTTTTTCATCGAGGGCGAGTACCTCTCCACCGACGACGGCCTGCCGCCTGCAACCGGCCAGCGTTACCGCCTGCGTGTCGGCGCATTTTTTGAACTGCGAGGCGGGCTCGTGAGTCGCGTCACGAACTATTACAACCTCGAGGAATGGCTCCGTCAGGTCGGCGCCAAGTGAGCGGCGCATTCCTGCCCACCTATTCTCTCGTCGGACGAGGCTAAGCAAGAATGCGGGCTTCAGGACGGTATTGACACCCGCCATGAACTCACATCCCCGCCCAACGCCGTCGTTTTGCCCCGAATGTTCCGAACATGTCACACCACTGGCCGGTTTCGGCCGACGTGATTTCATGCGTGTGATGACCGGTGGCGCGGCGGGCCTAATGGGCGGCGCTGCGGTGCTGTCTCCTGCCACGAGCCGTGCTGCGGCTCCGCGCACGGCGAAACCGGCGGAGGAACTGGTGCGGGAGCTTTTCAGCACGCTGACGGCGGAGCAGAAAACCGCGACTGTGATGCCATGGGCGCATGGCGCGGAGAGCGGAGTGCCGACACGTCTCAAGACGCACAATGCACCGCCGCTGGGCAAGAAGCTGGGCGAGCAATTCACGAAACCGCAGCAGGATCTCATCCGCCAGACCTTCAAGGCGATCCTTTCTGGAGACGACGCTTATGACCGCATCAGCCGTCAGGGGAAATGGGACAACTCCGGCTCGTTCGAGGGCAATGGCATCGCCATTTTCGGCGATCCGTCAGGCAAAGATCCCTTCTCCTGGGTGTTCGCCGGGCATCATCTGACGCTGCGCTGCGACGGGAACTCGCAGCCGAACACGGCCTTTGGCGGGCCGATGTATTACGGCCACTCGGCCAACGGCCACAGCGAGGTGAACGTTTACAACGACCAGACGCGGGAGGTGATGGGGGTGTTTGACATGCTCAACGAGGAGCAGCGCAAGCACGCGGTCATCGTCGGCTCTCCCGGTGACGGTGTGGGCGCTCTCAAGCCCAAACTCGTGGACAAACCGGCGACCGGTGTCGGCTATGGCGAGCTGGACGAGTCGCAGCGCAAGCTGGTGACCGGTGTGATGCGCAAGCTGCTCAGTCCTTTCCGCCAGGAGGACGGAGACGAGGTGATGCAGCTCATCCAGGGCAATGGCGGCATCGAGAAACTGCGTCTGGCCTTTTACAAGGACAACGCGGAGAAGGGCAACGACCGCTGGGATGCGTGGCGCATCGAAGGCCCCGGCTTTGTCTGGAACTACCGGGTGCTGCCGCATGTGCACTGCTTTGTGAACGTTGTCGGTCAGGCCTAGGCCCCCGGAAGCTGATGAGGCCCTGGCTTCAAGTCATCCCTGGCGTCCTGCTGGCTGCTCATGCCTGCGCGGCTGACAAACCGGCCCCGGTGCCAGATTTCCAGCGGGATGTGGTGCCGATCTTCGAGGAGAAATGCAATCGCTGCCACGGCGCGAAGCGCCGTGGCGGCAAACTCGACATGCGAACGATGGATTCGTTGCTCACCGGCGGTGACACCGGTCCTGCGATCAAGCCGGGCAACTCCAAGAAGAGCCTCCTGATCGAATTGATCCACCACAAGGAGATGCCGCCGAAAAAAGAGCGCACGTTCGTCACTGCGGAAGAACTGGACCTGCTGCGGCGCTGGATTGATGCCATGCTGGCTCAACCTGCGAAGAAGTGATCAATCGTCTTCTTCCCATTCTTCCATCAATCGGGCGAGCTTGCGCTTCATGCCGACTTTGGCGACGGCGTTCATGCGGTCGATGAAGAGGATGCCATTGAGATGATCGATCTCATGCTGGAAGGCACGGGCGAGCAGTCCGTCGGTCTCCACGGTCACCATTTTGCCATCGAGATCCATGTAGCTCACTTTGATCGCCTCGGAGCGGCGGATGTCGGCGCGCAGACGCGGGAAGCTGAGACATCCTTCCTCGCCGATCTCCTTGTCCTTGCCGAGTTCGAGGATGGGATTCATCAACACGATGGGCATGTGCTTCGGCATGTTCACCTTTTCACCATCCTTTTTCATGAAGGTGATGCAGTCAGGATTGTGCGAGACGTCAATGACCGCGAGTTGCAAATCGACCGCGACCTGCGGAGCAGCCAGGCCGACGCCATTTGCCTCTCGCATTGTTTCCAGCATGTCGGCGGCCAGGGTGCGGATTTCTGGCGTGATTTCCGTCACGGGACGGCACTTGGCGCGGAGCACGGGTTCGGGGTAGCGGACGATTTTGCGGACCATGCGGGCCATTATCACCGGCTTTCGCCGTGCTCAAGCGCGGGAGTGGTTTTGTCCTTGCCAAGATGAAGCCGTCTCCCTAGCCTCGCGGCCACTTATGACCGACTCCGCCGCCCAATCGTCCATCAAGTTCAAGCTCTTCCTCATGATGATCCTCGAGATCGCGATCTGGGGGGCGTGGCAGATCAAAATCTTCTCCTACATGGGCATGTTAGGCTTCAATCCCGACCAGCAGTGGCTGGTGGGCAGTTCCTTTGGCATCGCGTCCATCGTCGGCATCTTTTTCAGCAACCAGTTCGCCGACCGCAACTTCTCCGCCGAACGTTTCCTGGCCTTCAGCCATTTGATTGGAGGCATCGCGCTGATCGCCACTGCGTTTCAAACGAGTTTCTGGCCGTTCTTCGGCTGTTTTATCACCTACTGCCTGCTGTATGTGCCGACGATTTCGGTGACGAACTCGCTGGCTTTTGCCAACCTGAAGGATCCGGCGAAAGATTTCGGCTTTGTGCGCATGGGCGGCACCATTGGCTGGATCATCGTGAGCTGGCCGTTCATCTTCCTGCTCAGTGAGAAAGCCGGTGCTTCGGAGACAAAGTGGGTCTTCATCGTGGCGGGCATCATCTCCCTCGTGCTGGCCGCGTTCAGCCTCACGCTGCCGCACACGCCGCCGCGCAAGGATGTCGAGGGCATGGACAAGGTGGCCTGGCTCAAGGCGCTCAAGCTGCTGGCCAACCCCTTCGTGCTGATCCTCTTCATTGTGACCTTCATCGACTCCACCATCCACAACGGCTACTTTGTGGTGATCGACGGCTTCCTGCAAAAGGTGGGCATCTCGGCGAACATGAGCATGGTGGTCAGCAGCATCGGCCAGGTGGCGGAAATCGTGACGATGCTGATTCTGGGCGCTGTTTTGAAGAAGATCGGCTGGAAGATCACGCTCATCCTCGGCATTCTCGGCCATGCGGCCCGCTTCGGCATCTTCGCGTTCTTCGGCGCGCCGGAGAATCAGTGGCTCATCATCGCCGTCCAGGTGCTGCATGGCATCTGCTACGCGTTCTTCTTTGTGACGGTTTACATCTTCGTGGACGCGGTGTTCCCGAAGGACATCCGCTCCAGCGCGCAGGGATTGTTCAACCTGCTGATCCTCGGTGTGGGCATGGTGGTGGCGAGCAAGATTTTCCCGCAACTGCTGGCGAAATACACGACCAACGGCGTGGTGGACTACAAGCAGCTCTTCCTGGTGCCCACTGGGATGGCTCTGGCCGGCATTTTGCTGCTGGCGCTGTTCTTCCGCCCGCCGACCCACGGCCCGGAAGGCGAGGTGAAGCATTGATCTTCCTTACCGACCGCCATGAAGGCCGCCATCATATTCTGCCTCGCCCTCGCCACCACGCTCAACGCTGCGGACAAAAAGCCCAAGGCCATGAGATCGAAGGGCGATGTGCTTTTTACCGACGAGTTCAAGTCTGACAAGATTGACGAGAAATGGCAGCACGCGAAGGGGGCTGAGGCGGCGAAGTTTACCATCATCGACGGCGCTCTCGAAATGGACCAGCACTCCGCCAAGGCCGCGGTGATCTGGCGTGCGTTCGACGCGCCGGTGCAGGATGCGTCGATGCAACTGCTCATGCGCCCCTGGGCTTGCAACTGGATCGCCTTCGGCTTCTACGGCAATGGCGAGCGTGCGGTGGCGGAGCGGAAGCTCAACATCGCCGTGACCAAGAACGGCGGGGTGTCCGTGCGTGATGTGGAGAACCAGGACTCGCTGAAGGCGGTGAACACCAAAAGTGCGCCAGAGGAGTGGCAGCGCGTCCTCTTCGAGTCGAAGGGCGACAAGATCACCATTTCGGTCAACGACCGTGAGGTTCTGGAATACAAAACCGAGCTGACAGACGGCCCCAAGGCCGGAATCCTGCTGAATCTTTACGGAGGCAAGGGCAGCGTGGACGAGATCGAGGTGAAAGTGATCAAATGACGAAGCCTGAGCCGAGCCTGGCGATACAGACGACCAAAGGGAGCCTGAAAGGTGAGCGCAGCGAATCAATGGCGATGACGAACTTCCAGATGCCTCGGCAGCCGTCATTTGTGCTTCGACATTCATTCATCATTCGTTAATTCCTCGTTCCGCATTCTTTCACCATGAACCCACCCGGCCTCGACGATCTCCTCACCTGCCTCCGCTTTCCGTCCGTCTCCACCGACTCCACACGTCGCCCTGATGTCCGAGCGTGCGCGGAGTGGCTCTTGAGCAAGGTGCGCGGAATGGGATTGACCGGGGAACTGCATGAAACACCGGGGCATCCGGTGCTGCTGGCGAAGAACAAACACATCGCCGGTCGTCGCACCGTGCTGTTGTATGCGCATTACGACGTGCAGCCTGCCGAGCCGCTGAACGAATGGAAATCTCCCGCCTTCGAGCCGACGATCCGCGATGGACGGATCTTCTGCCGCGGTGCGACGGACAACAAGGGCCAGCTCATGGCCCATATGCAGGGATTGGCGGAGACTTTGGCTAAACAGGCCGATGTGCCGGTGAATTTGATCCTGCTGTTTGAGGGCGAGGAGGAAATCGGCAGCCCGAACTTGAAGCCGTTTCTGCAAAAGCACCGCGACGAGCTGAAATGCGATGTAGTGGCCATTTCGGACACAGGAATGGTCGCTCCTGGCGTCGGCACATTCACCTACGGTCTGCGCGGCATCGCCTGCTTGGAGGCGAAGGTGCATGGACCGGCGATTGATCTGCACAGCGGCATCTTTGGCGGAGCGGTGGCGAATCCTGTCACCTCCGTCGCACGCCTCACGGCAACGCTGCATGATGCCGAGGGCCGAGTGGCCATCGAAGGTTTCTACGATGGCGTACGCCCCATCGCGGACTGGGAACGCAAAGCTTGGGCCGAGTTGGGCGATGGTGATGCCGAGATGCTCGAACTCACCGGTTCGCCCGCATTGTTTGGCGAACCCGGCTACACCGAACGCGAGCGCCGCTGGGCGCGTCCGACGGCGGAGGTGAACGGCATCGGCGGCGGTTATCAAGGGGAAGGCTCGAAGACCGTGATCGGCCGCGAGGCGTTTGTGAAGCTCTCCTTCCGCCTCGTGCCTGATCAAGACCCTGATGTCATCTTAAAACGCGCGGAGGCGCACCTGCGGGCGCATTTGCCCAAAGGCGTGCGTCTTGAAATCAAACCCGGCCACACCGGCATGCCGTATCTGATGGACCCGCATTCAAATCTCGGTGCCGCGGCCCAGCGTGCGTTGAAGAGCGTCTTTGGCGACAAGATCGCGCTCATTCGTGAAGGCGGGAGCATTCCGATCGTGCAGGCGTTCAAGGACGTGCTCGGCGTGGACACGCTGCTGCTCGGCCTTGCCTTGCCGGACTGCCAGGCGCACGCGCCGAACGAGAATTTTCCCATCGAGAATTTCGCGGCCGGTGTGCGGCTCAATCAGGCGCTGCTCGCCGAACTGGCGTGATTTTTTAATGAAGTTCGCAACCAAGGCTCGTGGATGAGGTTTTTGGCGTCGTGCCATCCAACAACCAGCACACTCACGACATGAAACTCAAAAAAGCATTCATCCACGGCTTCAGCATTCTGAGCCTGACCTGCCTCGCCAGCGCTCAGGACGCTCCCAAAGGCCCTCCGCCTGAAGGCGGCCGTCCTCCTGGCGACAGACCTCAAGGCGGCCCTCCGGGCGGTGGTGATCCCGCGGCGCGTCTCGCCGAGTTCATCAAACGCGCCGACAGCGACGGCGACGGCAAGATCAGCAAGGACGAGTTCTCCAACATGGGCAAAAAAGAGAGCGAGGAGCGCTTCGGTCGCATGGACGCGAACAGCGACGGTTTCGTTGATAAGGAGGAGGTCGGCAAAATGGCTCAGATGATGCGTAATGCCGGCGGCCAGGGCCAGGGGATGCGTCGCCCTGAAGGCGGCCCTCCCGGTGGTTCTCCAGGAGGAGAAGGCGGCTTCCGTCGTCCCCCGGGAGGAGAAGGTGGTCGTCCTGAAGGCGGCCCACGCCCTGAGGGTGGCCCTCGTCCGGAAGGCGCGCCTGAAGGCGGCCCACGTCCCGAAGGCATGCGCCCCGGCGGCGAAGGCGGTTTCCGTCCCGGTGGTGACGGAGCCCCCCGTGGTGGCGGCATGTTTGGCGATCCCAAAGAAGCCTTCAAACGCATGGACGCCGACGGCAACGGCAGCGTCTCCGAAGAAGAGTACATCAAGGCCACCGAAAAATTGCGCGAGATGATGCGCAACCGTGGCGGGCAACCGGGCCAGCCTGGACAACCCGGCCAAAGCGGTGGTTTCCGCCGTCCTGAAGGTGGACCTCCAGGAGGAGCTCCCGGTGGCGAAGGCGGCTTCCGTCGCCCTCCAGTTGAAGGTGACAAACCCAAGGACGGAGCCTGATTAACCAGAGGCTTGTCTAACATGCACGAAGCGGGATGACCGAAAGGTTGTCCCGCTTTTGTTTGCAGGCAGAGGGGCTTGTGATGCGCCGGGAGAGGATTATGGATGGCGCATGGTCGCCGTCGTTGATTTCAGGCTCCAAAACGAGATCCACCTCTCAAGGTATTCGGTCCGTCTGTCGCTGTTTGCGCTGGCTGCTGGTGGCATGATCGCGGTGACATCATTCTCGCAGGCGCAGCAGGCTCCTGCCGCGGGTTTTGTGCCTGGCACTGGCTCGCGCACGGATGTGAAGCCTTTTTATTTTTCAATCCCGGCTCCCCGCGGGCAGATTCTGGACCGCAAGGGCCGTCCGCTGGCGCAAAACACCACGGTTCGTTATTTGCAGCTCACGGTGCCCGCCGCGCAGCGGAGTTCGCTTGAGACATACACCGCGTGGCTGGAAAAAGCCCTCGCAGAAATCAGTAAGGAGGTGCCCGCGGTGCGCATGCCGGACGCCGAGAAATTGAAACGGCATTTTGCCGACCGTCGTGAACTGCCGCTGACGGTGAGTGACCCACTCCCCCCTGAAACGGCCCTTGATGCGAAGAAGCATCCGAATGCCAACGTGCGCACGATGTATGCACGGCATTACCCTGAAGGGGACATGGCGGCGCATCTGCTCGGCTACGTCTCGGCGGATGGCGCTCCGCCTGCCGGTCCCATTTTGCGCGGAGAGCCGCTCTGGCAGCGCACGGGAGGGGCGGCTGGACTGGAGGCGGCATTCAACAAACAACTCACAGGCACCGACGGCACACTGTGCATCATGATGTCTGAAGCGGGTGCCGTCGCGTATGAGCAGGTCTTCGTCACGCCGGTGGGCGGTCGTGATGTCGTGACGACGCTCAATCTCGAAACACAACGTGCCGCGGAGGCCGCCCTGAATCAGTCCGGCAAAAGAGGCGCCGTGGTCATCGTGGACGCCTTCACCGGTGACATCCGGGCGATGGCGAGCAATCCACGCTTTGATCCGAATGCATTCGCGCGCGGCATTTCCAGCGGCGATTTCGCCGCGCTCACGCAGAACATCGACGGTCCGCTCTTTGATCGCGCTGTGCAGGGCAGCTATCCGCCCGGATCGGTCTTCAAACCCATCGTCGTGATGGCGGGATTGCGTGCCGGCACGGTGGACGCGTTTCGTGAGTTTGAATGCGGTCCCACGCTGATGATTGACGGACGCGAGTTCGACAACTGGTCCAAGGATGATCGCGGATGGTTCAATGCGCGCGCCGCCATCATCCGCTCATGCAACACTTACTTCTACCAGTCCGCCATGGTGACGCGTGACATGCCGATTCTCTACATGGCGCATGAGTTCGGCCTCGGACAGGCACCTGTGCTCCCGCTGAAGGCATCCGCAGGGCTGCTGCCAAGGCGCGCGCCCTCGAATCACGATCTCGCAAACCTCTCCATCGGCCAGGGCGTCACGGAGGCGTCCCCGCTGCAAGTGGCGATGATGATGGCCACCCTTGCGAATGGAGCCTGCCGTCCTCGTCCGCGACTCGTGATGCAGACGCAGTCCCAGAGCGGCCAGGTCGGTGATGTGACGAGCCCGGCGCGCGAAGCCCTCATTCCCGTGGGCGACGCGGACCTTGAGACCGTGCGACGGGCGATGTTCGGCGTGGTGAACCATGCGAACGGCACCGGCAAGGCCGCGCGATTGAAATACGTGCCCGTGTATGGAAAAACCGGCACTGCCCAGTGGGTTCTGCGTGGTGAGAAGGCCAATGTCGTCTGGTTCGCCGGTTATGTGGGCACCACTCCACCTCTGGCCTTCACCGTGACCATCGAGGGAAATGCCGGTCAGGGCGGTCTCTCGGGCGGCGGCACGGCGGCACCGGTCGTTGCGAAGGTGTTGCGAGACATCCAGGAGCGGCCAGCCATCCATGGTGTGAATTACGAGAAGATCGTCGTCCAGGAGGAGTCAGATCCTCTCACTGTTCCGCTGACGCCTGCATTCATGCTCGGCGCGCCACCGCCGCCTCCTGAAAATCCGGTCAGCGGCTTTTTCTCACGCCTCTTTCGCTGACTCGCCATGAAACGGTTTTTTCATAAGCTTCGTGACGGCTGGCGAAGGTGTCCGGCTTGGCTGCGCCGCCTGGGAGGGGTTTGCGCTGTGTTGTTTCTTATCGGCATGGTCGCCCTTGGCTTCGTCTGGCGCCACTATGCCGGCATTGCCGCCGCTTATGACATGGAGGCGCTGACGCGTGGTCAAAATGAGACTCTCATCGTGGATGTCAGAGGCGAGCTGATCGGAAGCGCCAGCGACATCGAGCGTGAGCCGGTCACGCTCCAGAACGTGCCGCCGCATCTCATTCAGGCCATCCTTGCCACGGAAGACGCCCGTTTTTACTCCCATCCAGGCTTCGACATCATCGGGCTCGCCCGTGCCGCCGTGGCGAACTTCACCTCGCACGGTATCCGGCAGGGCGGCAGCACCATCACCCAGCAGCTCGCGCGCAATGCCTTCGGTCTGCAGGGGCGCACATACGAGCGGAAGCTGACGGAGATTTTTCTGGCCATGCGCATCGAACGGGAGCGCACGAAAGACCAAATCCTCACCGGCTACCTGAACCGCATCTACCTCGGCCACGGCTGCAGCGGCGTGGGGGCCGCGGCGCGTTGCTATTTTGGCAAGGATGTGCGCGACATCACGCTCACCGAGGCCGCGACCATTGCCGGCATCATCAAGGCACCCGTGGCCTTTTCGCCCATCACCCAGCCGAAACTGGCCCGTCAAAAGCGTGATCTCACGTTGAGGCGAATGGTGGAAACCGGCGCGATCACCGAGGCGGAGGCTGCTGCCGCTATCGAACAGCCCGTTGTCGTGAGGTATGACAAGACCCGCGTTCGCACCGGCTACATGCTCGCTGCCGCTCGAGCGGAATTTCAACGCATGGGGCTCAAACCGGGCAGGCCGCCAAGCATGTCCATGACCTTGCGCCTCGACTGGCAGCAGCGCCTTGACGACATGATGCGCCAGCATCTGGACACGCTCGCGCCGAAGGACAAAAGCGGGCTGCAAGGCGCTGTGATCGTGCTGGACAACCGGACCGGCTCCATACTGGCCATGCAAGGCGGGCGCGATTTCACCACCAGTCCCTTCAATCGCGCCCTGGAAGGCGTCCGTCCGCCTGGCACGGCTCTTCTGCCGCTCGTTTATGCCTCCGCGCTCACTTTACAACCGGACAACACCGACGCGCCCATGATCGACGGACCGCTCGACAACAAGCTGGCCATGATCGGCGGCCTCGTGGGCACCTTGGGCGAGTGGGGGGCTGATGGCGAGCCGGTCGCATACACCGGCGGCACCATCACGCCCATGCAGGCCCTGCTGGAGGGGCGCACCGCCGCGACTGTCCGCCTGGGTTATCAGGTCGGCCTCGATCCGCTCCGGACCGCTCTTGCTTGCTGTGGGTTCACCACGCCGTTGCGTGCCGAGGCCGCGTTCACTCTGGGGCAAAGCCATGCGCGGCTCATTGAACTGGCCCGTGCCTTCACCGCCATCGCCAACGACGGGCGCCCGTGCTCGCTGCCGCATGTCCTGCTGGCATCCTCCTCGGCCCGCGGTGACGAGGTCTTTGCTCCCGCCGCGGCCGCGCATGTCCGCAACACCATGATCTCAGGCATGATGCGTCCCGAATACCGCAAGCCTCTCGTCGCCCGCAAGCTCGCGCAAAAAAGCATCGCAGGCTACGGAGGCATCACCTATGACCGAACCGATGCGTGGTTCATCGGCTTTGACCGTATCCTGACCTGTCTGGTGTGGATCGGGCACGACAAGGATATTCCGATTGATCCGAAGGCCACGGCTGCCACCGCGGCGCTTCCTCTCTGGGCCGCTGTTTTTGAAATGGTCACCGCCGGTCAGGCCAAGGGCTGGGATGCCCGGGCGAGCTCCGCCCAGCTCCTTGCCGTCCCGCTTCGTGCTTTGCCCATGGAGGATGAAGTCCGCGTCCCAGCCATCCCTCCCGCCTCTCCTCTGGTTCTCGGTCGTGATCCATACGGATCCGTTGAACCTGATCCGGTTCCGGCTCCAGAGGCTCGATAGGTGCCGGACAGACGCGGCCGGGAGCTTTAAACTCCCATCACCTGCTTCAGATAGGCGATGCTCTGCCGCGCAATCGTCGGCGCGTCCGGGGTGTAGTCGAAGACCTCGGTGGAGAGATAACCTTGGTAATTGGTCTCACGCAGCGCGGCGATGATCGGCTCGTATTTCACCTCGCCCTGGCCGGGGCCGCGAAGGTTCGGATCGTTGGTGTGGAAATGCACGGTCCACTCCTTGCTGTCGCGGATGATGTCCGCGATCGGCTTCGATTCGTCGCTCATCGCCTTCACATCGAGGTGCAGCTTGCAGGACGGATGATCGACGAGTTTGCAGAAGCGGATCGTTTCCTCGGCGGTGTTCAGGAAGTTGGTTTCCTTGCGCCCCAGCGGCTCCATGGCGATCACCACGCCGTATTTGCCGCATTCCTCGGCTACTTCGCGCACGCAATCAGCGGCGCGCTTGAAGGCATCCTCGTAATTCCACTCCGGCAGCAAATTCCGCGCCTTCGGACTGCCCCAGACCATGATGCGGCCACCCGTGGCGCCGCAGAACTGCGCCAGGTGCCGTCCGAACTTCGCTGTTTCCTTTCGCGGAAGAACATCCGGCGTTGTGATGTGAAACCATGTCGGCTTTGTCAGAAGCCAGTGCAGGCCGAGGATTTCGAGTCCGAACGACTTCGCCTTCGCGCACAGCGTCAGCGCCTCCTCGATGGTGAGTTCGCGAGGATCCTCCTTCAGGGTGAAGGGTGCCAGTTCGATGGCCTGATAGCCGGCGGCGGCCACGTCCTCGCACATTTTTTCAAAGGTCCAGTTCTGGTAGGTCTCGTTGCAGATTGCGAATCGCATAGGCGGGCAGAGTGGGCGGATGCCCCGGTCCGTCAACATGCTTGCATACCCGCAGGCAGTCCGTGTATGTTTCCACATGATTACCAGCCGTCTTGTCCTCCTCTTTTCAGCGTGCGCCGTGTTTGCGCATGCGGATCTCGTGCTCGACGTGCCGGTGGTCGAATTGAAACCCAAACCGGAGGACGAGGAGGTGGAGACCACCTTCAAGTTCCGCAACAAGGGCGACAAGACGGTGAAAATTCTCGGCCTCGAAAGCGCCTGCTCCTGCCTCAGCGCCGAGCTCGACAAGGCGGAATACGCGCCCGGCGAAATCGGCACAGGCAAGGCTTCCTTCAAGGTCTCCACCTTCGGCGGCAGGCATGAGAAATCCGTGCTGGTCAGCACCGATGACAAGAAGCAGCCGGAGTGGCAGATCAATTTCATCCTCGACGTGCCCGCCGTCGTGGACATCCAGCCCAAGACTCTGGAGTGGTTCGTCGGCGACAAGCCGGGCCCGAAAGCGAGCCTCATCCGCTTCACAGGCGACGAGCCGATGAAGATCATCAAAATCACGCCTCACCGCGAGAACAGCGTGGACTTTGAGTGGAAGGAGTTGAAGGAGGGGCGTGAATACCTGGTCACCGTGACTCCGAGATCCACAGAAGCGGTCATGATGAGCGCTCTGAAGATCGAGACGAGCAGCAGCATTGCCAAATACCGTAATCAGCTCGTCTTTTTCAGCGTCAGCCGCAAACCCGAGCCCGCCGCTGCCGCCAGCAAACCATAACAAGGCTGTCTCATGCTGATGAAATCCGTGCGTCAGGCGTTGATTCTATTTTTTATCGCGGTCGCTGCTGCCTTTGGCACGCATGCCTGGCATCCTCGTGCCCCGGCTTTGTATTTGGTGCAGGAACCCCTGCGGGATGACGAGGTCTCGATGCAAACCATTCAGGAACGCTGGAAAGGGGATGTGCTCTGGATCGACGCCCGTGTGCAGGAGCAGTTTGACGCCGGCCATGTGCCGGGCGCGCTGCTTTTAAACGAGCAGAAGTTTGAGGAGCAACTCGTCGGGTATCTCGACACCCTCCAGACAAACAACAAGCCGATTGTCGTCTATTGCAGCGCCGCGAAGTGTGACGCCAGCCGTCATGTGCTGGAGCGTCTCAAGCAACTGCTGCCGATCGAGAACGCCTTCGTGCTCAAAGGCGGCTGGAAGGCTTGGCAGGCTGCGGGGAAATAGAATT